>NZ_JBFTIM010000008.1:0-307262 GCF_056394765.1 Mycoplana sp. 10N416
GGAGGGAGAGTATGATCCGACCCGCCTGCCGTCCCATCCACGACTTTCGCCGGATCATCGAATGTCAGAGTTGTCTGCGCCATAGTCTTCCCTCACCGCTGCGTCGCAGCGCCCCTTCATCCAGCCGTGCTGGGTGCACTTGCGAGCCACCCGTCGTATAAAATTACATTCGCCACTTCAGCCCGACGCGGATCGTGTCGACTTCGACATCGTTTTCGAAGCGTGGAAAGGCGCCGGGCGGAAAACTCGCCGCGCCGGTTGCCGTGATGGTGCCGAAGTCATAATGCAGGTATTCGATTCCAACCGACCACTCGGGTTTGACGCGCCATTCGATGCCTGCGCCGGCGACCCAGCCGCCCTCGGTCCCACCGCCGGACACGTCCATTTCTCCGGGCGCTGCGAGGGTTGGCCGACTGTAGGCGCGCACGTCCACATTCGCGAGCGCGTAACCGCCGGTGGCATAGAAGAGAAAATCGGAAGCGGCGATGCCAGCGCGCAATCGAGCACTTGCCGCCCAATCGATGTCGAAGCTTGTGTGGGTGTCGCTACTAATAGCCGACGTGCTGGTCGCTCCGAGGTTCGTCAGGGAAAAATCGACCACCCCGCCCAGCACGAACGCCGTGCCATTGAAATCGAACTGCCGGTCGCAGCCGGCCTCGATCCCGCCCGCCATACCATTGTCATCGTTGAAAATGCGCTCATAGGGCGCGTCCGCACTGTTCCATGAAAAGCCCGATCCCGCGAACGGACCGTCGATGAATGGCGCATCGGTGGCGTCTGCATCGCCGTGAATGTAGCCGACGTTTGCGCCGACGTAGCAGCCCGACCACGACGTCGCCGCGGTCGCTGTTGTTGACGAGTCGGCCGCATTCGCTGGGGGCAGAGCGATCAACGTGAATGCGGCCGATGCGGCAGTCAGAAATCGATACTTCACCGTGTGTTCCCCAGATAGGCAGTTCAGCGAGGCATCCGCGTAAGACGCTTGGGATGGGAATCAGCGGATATAGAAGTGTGATGCCGGGAGCTAGATAGAATCGCTAAAAAACTCGCGTCAAAAGAGTTCAAACGTTCACAGCTGCGGCAGATCGACCACAGGCCGGCACGACTCCAAAGCAAGGCGAGGGGGATCTCCTCACTGGCGCCTAGTACGGGCCTCCCGGAGTGCGCTAACTCTGCCTGCCGGGGCGCGGTACGCTGGGAGTCTGAGCACTCAGAGACTGATCGCGCTTCGCCTCGACAGGCGCCGCAAGTGGCAAGAAGGAGGTAGTGTGGTTCGCCCCGGCTCCTTCCGGGCCGCCAGCTACTTGGTCGGCCTGACGAGTGTAATGACCCTTGGCTTGGATGGCGCATCTAGCCATTCGATCCATTTATCTCGTTCTTCGATCGTGTCGAAGAACCGCCAGAGCCGGTACTCCTCTTCTGTGGTCTCCAGCATCTCTCCGATGGATACGAGCTCCAAGGGTAGCGTCACCTCGTTACCGTCGAAGCGAACGAGATACACGCCATCGGTGGCGAGACGAATGATCTGGCCAGTGCCATAGGTGCCGTCGGCGGCGTCGAGCGTGAAGTACATGCCTGTCAGAGTGTCGAGGATCTTGTCGTTCATAGGTCGATTGCCAGTCCGAGATGCGAGACTTGAGAGCGTGGCGTAAGCGCCGAAGGGAACTCGGCAGATCTATCCGTAAGCCCGTAGGCAGGCAAGTGTTCCAAACCCGTCACCTAGCCGCGGCGGAGATAGTTGGCGGATGGGGTGGGATTCGAACCCACGGTACGGTTCCCCGCACGCCAGTTTTCAAGACTAGTGCCTTAAACCACTCGGCCACCCATCCATCCATTTGGGCCCCAATTTTGAGCGGGGTGCCCCACGGGCGCCCCACGGTGGGAAACCCGCTTTATTCTCAATGCCCTAACCCGAAACGGTTCCTTATTTCAAGGCCGGTTCTTTAAACTGCTCGGACACTCTTCCATCTCATCGAATTGGCTTGGCCCTGACTATCCGCTGCTTAGGCGCGGGCCAGTGTTATCGGTTTGCCGCCAAATCACTCGACGGCTGGTTTTCTATCAGCTTTGATTGCCGCGTCAACTTGCTCTGTGGCGCTGGCCGGCGGTGTCCTTGGGCAGGGAGAATGCCGCGGTCGGGCGTTAACGCCTTGTAAACCATAACGAAAATTAGTTCCCGAGCTGAGCCGTTTGCGAGCAAATCGTTACGCAATTTCGCCATCATGGCATCGTGATTAACATATTCTTGTGAGCGTACCGATACGAGGCGACGGATCGCGGGACGTGACGATCCGGGACAAACCGTTGGGGACTGTAGCGGCGTGGGATATATGAAAAGTGGGTGCTTGTCGGCTGGAGTGCGCAAGGCGTTGCGCGTCGCCGCCATTCCGATGATGTGTGCGGGTCTTGCCGCATGCGGCACAACGGAGATCGCCAAGAAACCGACCCGAAGCAAGGAGTACTTTGCCGAGTCCGAATACGGCGTGAAGGCGAGCCCGCGGGTCGTTCAGGAAGGGCAGCCGGTTCCGAAGGGTGGTGGCCGCTATCAGGTCGGCCAGCCCTATCAGGTTCGCGGGAAGTGGTACCAGCCGAAGGAAGAACCGGGCTACAGCAAGGTAGGCCTGGCGTCCTGGTATGGTTCGGCCTTCCATGGCCGCTACACCGCAAACGGCGAAGTGTACGACAAACACCACCTTTCCGCGGCCCATCCGACATTCCCGCTGCCGAGCTATGCACGTGTCACGAACCTCGAGAACGGATCGTCCGTGATCGTTCGCGTCAACGACCGCGGTCCCTATTCTGAAGGGCGGATCGTCGACCTTTCGTCAAAAACGGCCGAGATGCTCGACGTCAAGGGGAAGGGCACCGCGAAAGTGAGGGTGCAGTACGTCGGCAAGGCGCCGCTGGACGGCCATGACATGCCCTACCTGATGGCCTCCTATGTGCCGAAGGGTTCGCGCGGTCCGGCCGTCGATCCGGGCGGGCAGATCGCAACCGGCGTGATGGTCGCCTCCGCAGCACCGCTTGCCGATGCGCTGCCGGCCGTTATCCCCACCTTTGCGCAACGCGACGATGGTCCGGCCGCAGGCACAAGCCTGACGGCACTCGCCGCCGAACGGCCGCCAAGTGCCGCCATCGCAGCGATGGGGCAGTTCGCAGCGCTTCCTGAAATCGGCCCCGTACCGACGGTGCGTCCCGGCTACGTGCCGTTGCCGGGCGACAGTTCGAGCTATGCGGCCGCTTACGCGGAAACAGCGCCGACGCGGAAATCGCTGGAGGCCTTGGAAGCCGTCCTTCACCTCGACGGATCCTTGAGTGTGATTCCGGTGCCGGTCAGCGCACGCTGACAGCACTTGCGGCTTGCCGCGCGCATCAAGATGTAGGACTCTTGGCCGGTCATCGGAGTCTTCATGTTCGCCCGCCTTCTCGCCGTATTTTTCCTTTGCCTGGCATTGCCATGGACCGTCGCGGCGCAGAGCGCCGGCGGTACGACCGCATTCGACACCAAGGCAAAGCAGATCTATCTGATCGATGCTGCCAGCGGCACGGTCCTTTTTGCCCGCGGGGAGAATGAAGCGGTCACCGCCGCCTCACTGGCCAAGGTGATGACCCTGACGGTTGTCTTCAAGGCGGTGCGAGACGGGGAAATCAACCTCGATACCTCCTACCCCGTGTCCGAACACGCCTGGCGGACCGGTGGCGCCCCGTCGCGCACCGCAACGATGTTTGCCGCTCTGAAGTCGCAGATCCGCGTTGAGGACCTGATCCGCGGCGTGGCGGTGCAGGCTGCAAACGACGGATGCATAATACTGGCCGAGGGCATCGCCGGCTCTGAAGGCGCATTCGCCGCAAGGATGAACGAGCAGGCGAGGGAACTGGGGCTGGTGCAGTCGCACTTTGACAATGCGACCGGCCTGCCGTCCCCTGGAAACAAGGTCAGCATGCGCGACCTCGTCGTTCTGGCCCAGCACCTGCATCAGAGCTACCCGGATTTCTATCGCTACTATTCCGAACCGGAATTCGAGTGGAACAAGATCAAGCAGCGCAATCGCAATCCCTTGGCGACGATGAACATCGGCGTCGATGGCCTCGTGATGGGGTTTGCAGAAGATGCCGGTTATGGGTTGGTCGCTTCCGTCGAGCGCAACGGCCGGCGCTTGTTTCTGGCCATGAGTGGGCTCTCGAGCGATAAGGAGCGTCTGGACGAGGCCAGGCGCTTGATCGACTGGGCGATGACGTCGTTTGCTTCGAGGACCCTGTTCAAAGCCGGGGAGACCGTCGCCGAGGCGAGCGTCTACGGCGGAAGCGCCGGTCATGTCCCTTTGCTGACCAGGCAGGACGTCGATGTGCTCCTGCCGATCGGCAGCACCGAGCGCTTGTCGGCCCGCGTGACCTACTCCTGGCCCATGCGGGCACCGGTCGCCTCCGGTCAAAAAGTCGGCGTCCTGCGGATCTGGAGCGGTGATAGGTTTCTGCTCGAGGTGCCTCTAGAAACCGCCGCCGCAGTCGAAGTTGGCACGCTCTCGAGCCGGGCGATGGATGCGCTGCAGGAGCTCTTTTTCTTTTGGCTTTGAAGATCGGCTTGCGCCGGGCGCTCCGATCCAGGTGGGCGCCGCAATTGCCTGTAATTTCCACCGCAAATCGATTTTCTGTTTTGCCGGTTATGCGCTAGAAGTGGGCCGAATCGCCCGGTTGACGGACGGGAAAGATCCCGCCGCACCGGGAAGCGGAAGTTGGATTGGCTGGGTTGACTGGGTTATTTGTCACGTTTGAGGGCGGCGAGGGCGCCGGAAAGTCGACCCAGATCCGACTGTTGGCCGAAGCACTTAGGGCGCGTGGCCAAAGCGTGATCGTGACACGCGAGCCCGGCGGTTCGCCGGGGGCGGAGGCTGTTCGCCACGTGATACTCTCTGGCGCTGCCGAGCGTTATGGAACGCGCATGGAAGCGCTGCTGTTTGCTGCCGCCCGCAACGACCATGTCGAGGAAGTCATCCGGCCGGCCCTGCGGTCCGGCATGGTTGTGCTGTGCGACCGTTTTCTCGATTCGTCGCGCGTCTATCAGGGCATTACCGGCAATCTGGAGTCGGCCTTCATCGAGCGCCTTCAGAACGTCGCGATCAACGGGGTGATGCCGGACTGCACGCTGATCCTCGACTTGCCCGCCACCGAAGGTCTCGATCGTGCCCGACGTCGGGCCGCTGGCCCATCCGCGGGCGGTGAACCTGACCGCTTCGAGAGAGAGGAAATCGAGACGCACGAAAAGCGCCGGGAGGCGTTTCTCGACCTTGCCGAGCGCGAGCCGTTCCGTTGCCGCGTCGTCGATGCAACCCAGACACGGGAAGCAATTGCCAGCCAGATCCTATCGATCGTCGAACCGCTGTTGCCGCTTCAAAAGCGCGACCGCTTCGCTTTTCCGGAGGATTCGACGTGAGCCAGGAGCAGGCCGGAGTGCTTGACGGAGCGATTGCGCCAGCCGAACAGACGTGCCTGTTCGGGCATGACGCCGCGCAGGCTTTTCTGGCGCAGACCTATCGCTCCGGCAAGGGCCATCACGCGATCCTGATCGAGGGGCCGGAAGGCATCGGAAAAGCAACGCTTGCCTTCCGTTTCGCCCACCATGTCCTCACCTATCCCGATCCGACGACTGCACCGGACACCTTGATCGCACCGGCTCCAGACTCAGGACTCGGGCGCCAGATCGCCTCCGGCGCCTCGCACAATCTTCTGCACCTGTCGCGACCGGTCGACGAGAAGACCGGCAAGATCCGCACCGCCATCATCGTGGATGAGGTGCGCCGGGCGGGTAAATTCTTTGCCCAGACGTCCGGAACGGGCAACTGGCGCATCGTCATCATCGATCCGGCCGATGACCTGAACCGCAACGCGGCCAACGCCATCCTCAAGATCCTGGAAGAACCGCCGAGAAACGCGCTGTTCCTCGTGCTGACGCATGCGCCGGGCAAGCTGTTGCCGACGATCCGCTCGCGTTGCCTGCCGCTCAGCCTGGCACCGCTCAGCGACCGCGATCTCGCACTCTCGCTGGACAATCTCGGGGTGGCGCTGCCAGCCGCACAGTCCGAGCGGTTGCTGGCCGCCGCGGGCGGCAGCGTCGCGACGGCTCTGAAGCTGATCAACTATGGAGGCTTCGACATTCTCGAGGCATTCCGGGCGATCGTCGCGGCGGCGGGCGCCGCACCGCGCAAGGATGTGCACAAGCTTGCCGAGGTCCTTTCCGCCAAGGACAGCGACACGCTTTATGACTTTTTCTGTGGTCAGGCGATCGATCACGTCATGGAACAGGCGAGGGTGGCCGCATTGCACGGCGACATCGACAGGGCCGAGCACGTGGCGCGGTTGTCGTCGTCGTTGACGGAAAAGTTCGGCATTGCCGCTGCCTACAATCTCGATCGCAAGCAGACGATCATCGAGGTTCTGGATGACATCGCCGCACGGGCCTCGTGACTGAATTTCGCTCAGGCAAAAACGAGCTTTGATCCCACCAGGGCGAGCGTGATCGCCAGCATCGTGCTGATGAGACGTTCAGGCAGACGCGGCGAAAAATGGCTGCCGATGATGATGCCGGGAATGGAGCCGATGAGCAGCGTTCCCAACAGCAGCCAGTCGACCTCGCCGATCATCCAATAACCCATGCCCGCCAGAAGCGTCAGCGGAACCGCGTGGACAATGTCCGAGCCGACGATCTCGCGTACGTGCAGGCTCGGATAAAGCGCCAGAAGGACCGTCACGCCAAGCGCGCCGGCACCGACCGACGTCAGCGTGACGAGCACGCCGATCACCAGTCCGAGCAAAACCGTCAGCAGCGCCATGGTCGACGGCGCGACGCGCGACCGATTTCGGCCCAGAATGCGGAGTTTCTCGGTGATCCGCCGCCGGAAAAGCAAAAGCAAGGCGGTCAGGATTAACATGTAGCCGAGCGTGATCGTGATGACGGCGACAGAGGAGATGCTGCCTCTGTCCATGCCGGAGATGAACCACAGCGTTACCGCTGCCGCCGGCAGGCTACCGGCGGCCAGTCTTCCGACGATCCGCCAATCAATCGTTTTGTTGCGACCATGAACCGCGGTGCCGGCGGTCTTCGTGATGGCAGCATAGAGGAGGTCGGTGCCGACGGCTGTAACCGGGTGAACCCCAAACAGGAGGACCAGGAGCGGCGTCATCAGCGAGCCGCCGCCGACGCCCGTTACGCCGACGAGCATGCCGACGAAGAAACCGGAGACGGAATACAGCGGATTGAACGAACTCCAAAAATCCAAGCAGCGTTTCCTTCCGGTTTCGCGCGATGAACCATGATCGAAGGCTCACACCCTGCGAAACTGGTTGAAGTTGCGAATGGTTAGTGTCGGCCAAGTGCGGTGTCAAGCGAGCGACAGATGGGAGGTGGCGGGGCGGCAGGGGCGCAAACTTGCTGTTTCCCTTGCGGCCTGCATGGGTTAATAGCTGCGACCATATTGAGAAAAGACAGGCCGAGCTTCGACATGAGAGACACGTCGCCCTTCTACATCACGACCGCAATCGCCTATCCGAACGGCAAGCCGCACATTGGTCACGCCTATGAACTGATCGCGACGGATGCGGTCGCGCGCTATTATCGGCTGGACGGGCGGGACGTGTTCTTTCTGACCGGCACCGACGAGCATGGCCAGAAGATGCAGCAGACCGCGCGCAAGGAAGGGTTGAGTGCCCAGGAACTCGCCGACCGCAACACGGCGGAGTTCCAGAAGATGGGCGTGCTGCTGAATGCGTCCAACGACGACTTCATCCGCACGACCGAGCCGCGTCACCATGAGGCCAGCCAGATCATCTGGCAGCGCATGGTTGATGCCGGCGACATCTACAAGGACAGCTACTCCGGCTGGTATTCGGTGCGCGACGAAGCCTACTACCAGGAAGGCGAGACGGAACTTCGCGATGACGGCGTACGCTATGGCCCACAGGGCACGCCGGTCGAATGGGTCGAGGAAGAGAGCTACTTCTTCCGTCTGTCGAACTACGAGGACAAGTTGCTGCAACTCTATGAGACGCAGCCTGATTTCGTCGGCCCGGCCGAACGGCGCAACGAGGTGGTTTCCTTCGTCAAATCCGGCCTCAAGGACCTGTCGGTTTCGCGCACGACCTTCGATTGGGGTATCAAGGTCCCGAACGATCCGGCCCACGTCATGTATGTCTGGGTCGACGCACTGACCAACTACATCACCGCCACCGGCTACCTGACCGACCCCAACGGTCCGCGCGCGAAATACTGGCCGGCGGACATTCACATGATCGGCAAGGACATCATCCGCTTCCACGCCGTCTACTGGCCCGCCTTCCTGATGTCGGCAGGCCTGCCGCTGCCCAAGCGCGTCTTCGCCCACGGCTTCCTGCTCAACAAGGGCGAGAAGATGTCGAAATCGATCGGCAACGTCGTCGATCCGGCCAACCTCGTCGAGCATTTCGGCCTCGACCAGGTCCGCTACTTCCTGCTGCGCGAGGTCTCGTTCGGCCAGGACGGCAGCTACAGCGAGGAGGGGATCGCCACCCGCATCAACTCCGACCTTGCCAACGGCATCGGCAACCTTGCCAGCCGCTCGCTGTCGATGATCGTCAAGAACTGCGACGGCAAGATCCCGGCCTGCGGCCCGCTGACCGAGGCCGACCGGACGATGCTGGCGTCGGCGGACGCGCTGCACGCGATCACGCGCGACGAGATGGGAAAGCTGATGATCCATCGGGCATTGACCGCGATCATCGCCGTCGTCTCCGAGGCGGACCGCTATTTCGCCGGTGAGGCGCCGTGGGCGCTGAAGAAGACCGACCCGGAGCGGATGGGCACGGTGCTCTACGTGACGGCGGAGGTTGTCCGCCAGATTGCGATCCTGCTGCAGCCCTTCATGCCGGCTTCGGCGGCCAAGCTTTTGGATCTCGTCGCTGCTCCAGCAGACAAGCGCGATTTTGCAGCGCTCGGCGAAGCCGGCAGACTGGTCAGCGGCACGCCTTTGGAAGCGCCGGCGCCGGTGTTCCCGCGCTATGTTGCTCCAGAGGCTTGAGGAAAGTGGTCTGAGGACGGATCGATGCTGATCGACACGCATTGTCATCTCGACTTCCCCGACTTCGCGGTCGAGCTCGACGAGATCGTCGGGCGCGCCCACGTCGCTGGCGTCCGGCAGATGATCACGATCTCGACGCGGGTGAGGAAATTTCCGGACATCCTGGCGATCGCCGAAAAGTACCCGACGGTGTTCTGTTCGGTCGGCACGCATCCGCACAATGCGGACGAGGAACTCGATGTGACCGTCGATGAGCTTGTCCGGCTTTCGGCGCATCCGCGGGTGGTTGCGATCGGCGAGGCCGGGCTTGACTATTTCTATGACAATGCGCCGCGGGAGGCTCAGGCGGAAGGCTTGCGCAACCACATCGCGGCGGCGCGCCTGACCGGACTGCCGCTCGTCATTCACAGCCGCTCGGCCGACGAAGACATGGCGGCGATCCTGACCGAGGAGACGCAAAAGGGTGCCTTTCCGTTCCTTCTGCACTGCTTTTCCTCGGGAGCAGAGCTGGCACGCGTCGGCGTCGAACTCGGCGGCTACGTTTCCTTTTCCGGCATCCTGACGTTTCCGAAATCGGAAGAGCTGCGTCAGATCTCAAAGACGGTCCCGGTCGATCGGATGCTGGTCGAGACCGACGCCCCCTATCTCGCGCCGAAGCCCTTCCGCGGCAAGCGCAACGAGCCGGCTTATGTCGCGCACACGGCGTCGACGCTCGCCGAGACGCTTGGCATGACCGATGCCGAAATCGCCAGGATCACCACGGAGAACGCTTTCAGGATATTCTCCAAGATGCCGAGGGTTTGAAACCGTGTCCTACCGCCGGCGCTTCACCATTCTTGGCTGTGGCTCTTCCCCCGGCACGCCGCGGATCACCGGCGATTGGGGCGATTGTGATCCGGCCAACCCAAAAAACCGTCGCACGCGAACAGCCTTGCTGGTCGAGCAGATGGGGCCGGATGGCAGGACGACCGTCGTCATCGACACCGGACCGGACTTTCGCGAGCAGATGATCGCTGCGGGCGTCAAGAGCATCGATGCGGTGCTGTACACCCATGCCCATGCCGACCACATCCACGGTATCGATGACATCCGCGGCTTCGTCCAGCACAGCCGAAAGCAAATTCCGATCTGGGCCGATCCGCTGACGATGGCTCGCATTCGTGAGGGTTTCGGCTATTGCCTGGAGACCCCGCCGGGCAGCTTCTATCCGCCGATCGTCACGGCTCACCTGATCGAGCCGGTCGACATGCCCGTGGTGATCCGCGGAGCAGGGGGAGCCATGCGTTTCGATCCCCTGCTGCAGGACCATGGTTCGATCCACTCGCTTGCATTTCGCGCCGGCAATGTCGCCTACTGCACCGACGTCAGTGCCTTTCCGGAGGCCACCGCCAGCCGGCTGACGGGTCTCGACCTTTTGATCATCGACGCCCTGCAATACCGCACGCATGCCAGCCATTTCTCGCTCGAGCAGGCTCTCGAATGGATCGATCGACTGGCGCCGAACCGCGCAGTGCTGACGCACATGCATACGCCGCTGGACTACGATCGGGTGATGGCCGAGACGCCGGATCACGTCGAGCCCGCCTATGACCAGATGGCCGTGGAGTTCGACGTCACCGACGAGGTGATTTCGCTCGATGCGACCTATGCGGTTTAGCGCCGACCCGTAGCAGGTCAGGGGTCAATTCACCCGGAAATCGACGATGCGGGCATCTCAGTGTGTACTGCAGCCTTTGAGCGCGGTGCGCCCGTTCCCGCCAAAATCTTCTTTCAGCTCCAGGAAACAGAAACCCCCGGAATTGCTCCGGGGGTTGCCGTCTGGCCCGGCATTGCTGCCGGGCTCTCATCGCACGGTCCCGCCGGTTTGGGCGGAACAATCCGTCAAGCGGAGTAGTACATGTCGAACTCGACCGGGTGCGGGGTCATGTCGTAGCGCATGACTTCCGCCATCTTGAGTTCGATGTAGGAGTCGATCTGGTCGTCATCGAAGACGCCGCCGGCGGTCAGGAACTTGCGATCCTTGTCCAGGCTTTCCAGTGCTTCGCGCAGGCTGCCGCAGACCGTCGGGATCTTCTTCAGTTCCTTCGGCGGCAGGTCGTAGAGGTCCTTGTCCATGGCCTTGCCCGGATGGATCTTGTTCTTGATGCCGTCGAGGCCGGCCATCAGCATGGCGGCGAAGCTGAGATAGGGGTTGCCGAGCGGGTCGGGGAAGCGGACCTCGACGCGCTTGGACTTCGGACCGGTGCCGAACGGAATGCGGCACGAAGCCGAGCGGTTGCGCGCCGAGTAGGCGAGCAGGACCGGCGCTTCGTAGCCCGGGACGAGACGCTTGTAGGAGTTCGTCGTCGGGTTGGTGAAGGCGTTGATGGCCTTGGCATGCTTGATGATGCCGCCGATGAAGTAGAGGCAGGATTCCGAGAGGCCGGCATACTCGTCACCGGCGAAGGTCGGCTTGCTGTCCCGCCAGATCGACAGGTGCACGTGCATGCCCGAGCCGTTGTCGCCGAAGATCGGTTTCGGCATGAAGGTGGCCGTCTTGCCGTAGGCGTTGGCGACCTGGTGGACGACGTACTTGTAGATCTGCACCTTGTCGGCGCTGCGAACGAGCGTGTCGAACTTGACGCCGAGTTCGTGCTGGGCAGCGGCCACTTCATGGTGTTGCTTCTCGACGACCACGCCCATCTCGGCCATGACCGTCAGCATCTCCGAGCGCATGTCCTGGCAGCTGTCGATCGGGGGGACCGGGAAGTAGCCGCCCTTGACGCGCGGCCGGTGGCCGAGGTTGCCGGTCTCGTAGTCGGTGTCGTCGTTGGAGGGAAGTTCGGACGAGTCGAGCTTGAAGCCGGTGTTGTAGGGATCGGCCTTGTACTTGACGTCGTCGAACACGAAGAATTCCGGCTCCGGACCGACGAACACGGTGTCACCGATGCCGGATGCCTTGAGGTAGGCCTCGGCCTTCTTGGCGATGCCGCGCGGGTCACGGTTGTAAGATTCGCCGGAGACCGGGTCGAGGATGTCGCAGACGATGACCATGGTGGACTGCGCGAAGAACGGATCCATGTGAGCCGTGATCGGGTCCGGCATCAGCACCATGTCGGATTCGTTGATGGCCTTCCAGCCGCCGATCGAGGAGCCGTCAAACATCACGCCGTCGGCGAACATGTCCTCGTCGACGCAGGAAACGTCCATCGTCACGTGCTGCAGCTTGCCCTTCACGTCGGTAAAGCGCAGGTCCACGAACTTTACGTCGTTTTCCTTGATTTGCTTGAGGATATCATTGGCAGTCGTCATTTTTTGAAAGTCCCTGTGTGAGATGACGAGGTAAGAAAACCCGGGCCGAACGGCCGGATGATGGAGGGTCAGATGGCATCGATACCGGTTTCGCCGGTACGGATGCGGATAACTTCTTCAACGTTGGAAACGAAGATCTTGCCGTCGCCGATCCGGCCGGTCTGCGCGGCATTGCGGATCGCTTCGATGACAGCTTCGACATTCTCGTCCGCCAGAACGACTTCGACCTTAACCTTCGGCAGAAAATCGACCACGTATTCGGCGCCGCGATAGAGTTCCGTGTGGCCCTTCTGGCGCCCGAAGCCCTTCGCTTCCGTGACGGTGATGCCCTGGAGGCCGACTTCCTGAAGGGCCTCCTTCACTTCGTCCAGCTTGAAAGGTTTGATGATGGCTTCGATCTTTTTCATGAAAGAGTGTCTCTCCGCTTCTCCCGTTGGCAGGGGCATGGTCCCGCTGCCCAATTCAATGCAGGTTGCATGCCAGTTCCGCACTTGCTGCGCAAATTTCTACAATTAGATCGTTAGTAAGAGTTTATGGCCGCGCAATGTCGCCGGATTAGGGGTGCCTGTCGCGGTGTCCGTTGTGCTGTTCTCCTGCCTGAAATTGTGCCCTTTGCATGCGGAATGAGGCTGATCGGACAGCCGCCCATTGCTTGCTCCACCCGGTCGCTGCCATTTTGAGCACCCCTATCATGCAGATGCCTATTATTTGCGCACTTGCCCGCCCATATTGCGGTAGCGCCGTTGACGATTTGCGGGCATTGTCGGCGCATGCACATCGACCTTGAAACACTCGTCGTCACTCCTGCGGAAATGGCGGGCATCGACCGGGAGGCGGCATACAGCGGCATAGACAGTCTTGCGCTGATGGAGCGTGCTGGGCAGGCGGTGGCTGCCGCAGCCCTGCGGCACTATCCCGGGGCGTTGCGCTTCGTGGTTCTCGCCGGACCGGGCAACAACGGTGGTGATGGCTATGTGGCCGCGCGCGCGCTCGCCAAGTCCGGCTGTCCCGTCGAGATTTTCACTTTCGGACCTGCGCCTGCCCAAGGGGATGCTGGCAAGGCGCGAAAGCGTTATAGCGCTTCCGTTCGGCCGCTTCAGGGATATTCTCCAACGGTCGGAGATGTCGTGATCGATGCGCTGTTCGGCGCCGGACTTTCGCGCGACCTCGACGGTGAAGTCAGTGCGGTGATCGAGCGCGTAAACGGGCTGGCACTCCCGGTCGTGGCGATCGATCTTCCCAGCGGCGTCGATGGCCGTACCGGTCGCGTGCGGGGCGCGGCACTGCAGGCGAGCCATACGATCACCTTCATGTGCCGAAAGCCGGGTCATCTGCTCATGCCCGGTCGGAGCCTGTGCGGCGAAACGGAGGTCTTCGATATCGGCATCCCCAGTCGGATTGTCGTAGCCGCGTCCCACCACCTGCGCGTCAACGAACCGGGCATCTGGCGCATGAGCCTGCCGCGCGCCGGCGCTGGGGCGCACAAATACGGCCACGGACACCTGGCAGTGTTTTCCGGAGGGCGGCTTGCGACCGGCGCTGCGCGTCTGTCCGCCGGCGCCGGGCTGAAGGCCGGGGCAGGGCTGGTGACGCTCCTGTCTCCGGCCGAAGCTGCGGAAGAGAATGCGACCCACCTGACTGCGGTCATGCTGCGGCAGATCGACAATGTCGCCGCATTGCGGGCCCTGATCGCCGACCCGCGGTTTTCGGCCTTCGTTCTTGGCCCGGGTTTCGGCGACTTCGCGCGGGCGCGCGACTATGTCATGGCGCTTCGCGATCGCCCGCTGGTGCTGGACGCCGATGGCATCACGGGTTTTCGCGACAAGCCGCAGGAGCTTTTCAGTGCCTTCGCGGACGGGCCGACCCACCTTGTCCTGACGCCGCACGACGGCGAGTTCGCGCGCATCTTTGCCGACATTGCTGACGATCCCGACTTATCGAAGGTGGACAGGGCGCGACAAGCGGCCAAGCGCAGCAACGCCGTGATCGTATTGAAGGGAGCCGATACGGTCATCGCCGCCCCCGACGGTCGTGCCCTCATCAACGCCAATGCGCCGCCCTGGCTGGCAACCGCCGGTTCCGGCGACGTGCTATCGGGCATCATCGGTGCGCATCTCGCCCAGGGCATGCCCGCCTTTGAGGCGGCAGCCGCCGCGGTCTGGCGTCACGGCGAGGCGGGCCGGCGTGCAGGGGGCGGACTGACGGCCGAAGATCTCATCAACGTCCTGAATGGCTTCGATCAAATCAAATGACTTGGCTGCGGACCGCCGGCCGATAAAGCTGTGCGAAACGAAGCGTGTGTGGAATCCGGATCCATGGGCCTGATCGATATAGCTCTCTTAGTCCTCGTCGCGGCCGCCTGGGGCTTCAATTTCGTCGTCATCAAGATCGGCATCGCCAATTTCCCACCGATCCTATTTTCGGCGCTGCGGTTCCTCTTTGCCGCCCTCCCGCTCGTCTTCTTCCTGCCGCGACCGGCGGTGCCGTGGCGGCTCATTCTCGGCATTGGCTTGGTGCTCGGAGTGGTGAAGTTCAGCTTCCTCTTCATCGGCATGGACGTCGGATTGTCGGCGGGCCTGGCCTCGCTTCTTCTGCAGTCGCAGGCGTTCTTCACGATCATGCTGGCGGCCACGATCTACGGCGAGCGATCGCGACCGGTCCAACTCGCCGGCATTGGCGTCGCCTTTGCCGGCATGGTGGTGATCTCGACCACGGTGGATGCGGGTTTCACCTATACCGGCCTGGTCCTGGTGCTTGCCGCCGGCCTCGCCTGGGCCTTCTCCAACATGCTCATGAAGAAGGTCGGCAACGTCGACATGCTGGCGTTGATGGTCTGGGTCAGTCTGGTGCCGCCGATCCCGCTTGTGATCATCTCGCTGGCGACCGAGGGCCTGGAGCGCGACCTCGCGGCACTTCAGTCCCTGTCATGGCAGGGTCTGGGCGCAGTCGCCTATATCGCCTACATCGCGACGGTCTTCGGCTTCGGCGTCTGGGGCTACATGATCCGCAAGCTCGGCGTCTCGACGGTCGCGCCGTTTTCCCTGCTCGTGCCCGTGTTCGGCATGAGTTCGTCGGCGCTCGTGCTGGGGGAAAGCTTCGGCCCCGATCGGCTTGCCGGCGCGGCCCTGGTCGTCTGCGGGCTCGTTCTTACCGCGCTCGGACCGCGCCTCGTCGACCGTATGCGCCGTCCCGCCTCTGCGGCTTCATAGGCCCGAGGCATCTCTACTCCCGTGGCTGGACGCGCTTCTGCAATTCGCGGGCACCGTTCGGCGCATTGACCTTGCCCGAGGTGATGAAGAAGGCGAAGACGTCGCGCTGTTCCTTGGGCGGCCGATGCGCCGGATCGACCACGGGCAGGTCGCCCGGCTGGCCGCCGTCAGCCCATTCCTTCAGGCGATCGGCCCATTCGTCGAGCGCCTTCGGCGGATAGCAGGTCGGCACGTCGTCCGAACCGCGCTGCAGCCGCGCGTACACGAAGTCGGCGGTGACGTCGGCGATTTCGGGGTAGTCGTCATGATGGGCGTAAACGATTGCGGCCTTGTGCTTGCGCGCCAGCGCTGCGAACTCCGGCACCCGGAAGGAGGCGTTGCGCACCTCCAGCGCGTGCCGCAGCGGCAAGCCGTCTTGCTTCGCCGGTAGAAGTTTCAGGAATGCCGCGAAATCCTCAGGGTCGAATTTCTTAGTCGGTGCAAACTGCCACAGGATTGGACCGAGATGCGGGCCGAGCTCCGTCAGGCCCTGCGTCAGGAAGCGCTCGATGGACTCGCCCGCCTCGGCCAGCACCTTGCGGTTCGTCGAGAAACGGCTTGCCTTGAGCGAGAAAACGAACCCCTCGGGCACTTCCGCGGCCCACTTGGCAAAGGTCTCCGGCTTTTGCGAACAGTAGTAGGTCCCATTGACCTCGATCGCGGTCAATTCGCGGCTGGCGAACTCAAGCTGGCGTTTCTTCGAGAGCTTGTCCGGGTAGAACGTGCCCTCCCAGGGCTCGAAGGTCCAGCCGCCGATGCCGGTGCGGATGGTTCCGGATGGGCTCATGGACTGTGCTCCTCGACGGACAGGGTTGCGACGCCTCTCAAGCGGGCGCGATGAAGGGCTGCGAAATTTCCTGGAACACCGGCAGGGCCTCCATGCTCGCGCAATGTGCGGCGAGGGCCGGATAGGTGACCGGATCGATGAGGCCCGGATGCGCCTCGCTGACATGCCGCCAGGCACAGGCGACCGCGATGTCGGCGTGCGTGATCCGGTCGAACCAGAATTTTCCGCGCCGCTCGGCACGTTCCGCATCCAAGGTGGCAAGCACAGCGGCGATCTGCGCGCGGCAGCGCTCGACGAAATTGGTGGACGGCGTCTCGTGCAGATGAAGTTCGTAGAAGAGACTGACGCCCTTGTCGGCAAGGCCAGTGGCGAACGTCATGACCCTCAGCGCCTGCCGACGCTCCGGCTCGGCCTGCGGCAGCAGGCGCCTTTCCATCGGCACAAGGCCGTCCAGGTAATCGAGGATGGAATTGCTGTCGGCCACGATGTCGCCGTCGTCCAGCACCAGCGTCGGCACCCGCATCAGCGGATTGAGTGCCTGCACCTTCTCGCCGTCGCTGAACACCGACCAGGGGCGATGTTCGAACGGCAGTTCGTAGAGCCGCAGGGCGATCGCGACGCGGCGGACATAGGAGGAGTCGTACTGGCCGATCAGGATCATCGAGCCTACTCCGCCGCCGCCTTGCGCATTGGCCGGCGCTCGAGCAGTTCCTTGAGGAACTGACCCGTATACGAACGCTCGACCTTGACCACGTCCTCTGGCGTGCCCTGAGCGATCACCTCGCCGCCGCCGTCGCCACCTTCCGGTCCGAAGTCGATGATCCAGTCGGCGGTCTTGATGACCTCCAGGTTATGCTCGATCACAACCACCGAGTTGCCCTGGTTCACCAGTTCATGCAGAACTTCAAGAAGCTTCGCTACGTCGTGGAAATGCAAGCCGGTCGTCGGCTCGTCGAGGATATAGAGCGTGCGGCCGGTCGAGCGCTTGGAGAGCTCCTTAGCGAGCTTGACGCGCTGCGCCTCGCCGCCCGACAGCGTGTTCGCTTGCTGGCCGACCTTGATATAGCCGAGGCCGACCTGGTTCAGCGTCACCAGCTTGTCGCGCACGGCAGGGACGGCGGCGAAGAACTCCACGCCTTCCTCGACCGTCATGTCGAGCACGTCGGCGATCGACTTGCCCTTGAAGTGCACGTCGAGCGTCTCGCGGTTATAGCGCTTGCCGTGGCAGACGTCACAGGTGACGTAGACGTCCGGTAGGAAGTGCATCTCGATCTTGATGACGCCGTCGCCCTGGCAGGCTTCGCAGCGCCCGCCCTTGACGTTGAAGGAGAACCGGCCGGGCTGGTAGCCGCGCGCCTTGGCCTCCGGCAGGCCCGCGAACCAGTCGCGGATCGGCGTGAAGGCGCCGGTATAGGTCGCCGGGTTCGAGCGCGGCGTGCGGCCGATCGGCGACTGGTCGATGTCGATCACCTTGTCGATGTACTCGAAGCCATCGATGCGATCATGCTCGGCCGCGATCTCGCGCGCACCCATGATCCGGCGCGCCGCCGACTTGTAGAGCGTCTCGATCAGGAAGGTCGACTTGCCGCCGCCCGAGACCCCGGTGACGGCGGTGAAAACGCCGAGCGGGATGGAAGCGGTGACATTCTTCAGGTTGTTCGCCCGGGCACCGACGACGGTGATTTCCTTCTTCTTTTTCGGTTTGCGGCGTTCGGCGGGAACCGCCACTGCAAGTTCGCCGGAGAGATACTTGCCGGTCAGCGATTTCGCGTTTGCCATGATGTCGGCCGGCGTTCCCTGCGCGATCACCTCGCCGCCATGGATGCCGGCGGCAGGGCCGATGTCAACGACATAGTCGGCCGTTAGGATCGCGTCCTCGTCGTGCTCGACAACGATCACCGTGTTGCCGATGTCCCGCAGGTGGCGCAGCGTGTCGAGCAGGCGGGCATTGTCGCGCTGGTGCAGGCCGATCGACGGCTCGTCCAGCACGTAGAGCACGCCGGTCAGGCCTGAGCCGATCTGCGAGGCGAGGCGGATGCGCTGGCTCTCGCCACCCGAAAGCGTGCCGGAATTGCGCGACAGGCTGAGATATTCGAGACCGACGTCGTTCAGGAAGCGAAGGCGCTCGCGGATCTCCTTGAGGATGCGGACGGCAATCTCGTTTTGCTTGGCGTTCATGTGGGCGGGCAGCGTGTCGAACCAGTCGCGAGCGACGCGGATCGACATGTCCGTAACCTGGCCGATATGCAGCTTGTCGATCTTGACGGCGAGCGCCTCCGGCTTCAGGCGAAACCCGTCGCAGGCCGGGCAGGGGGCGGCCGACATGTAACGCTCGATCTCCTCGCGCGCCCAGGCCGAATCCGTCTCCTTCCAGCGCCGCTCGAGGTTCGGGACGATGCCCTCGAAGCTCTTCGTCGTCTTGTAGGACCGCGCGCCGTCCTGGTAGTGGAACTCGATCTTCTCGTCGGTTCCGTAGAGGATCGCGTTCTGGCCTTTTTCGGAAAGGTCCGACCAGCGGTTGGAGAGCTTGAAGCCATAAGCCGCGCCCAGCGCCTCGAGCGTCTGGTTGTAATAGGGCGAGGACGACTTGGCCCACGGGGCGATAGCGCCGTCGCGCAGCGCCCGCTGCGGCTCGGGCACGATCAGGTCCGGGTCGATCTTCTGCTGGCTGCCGAGGCCGTCGCAGGTCGGGCAGGCGCCGAACGGATTGTTGAACGAAAACAGCCGTGGCTCGATCTCGGGAATGGTGAAGCCGGAGACCGGGCAGGCGAATTTCTCCGAGAACAGCACCCGTTCATGCGTCTCGTTCAGCGACTTGTTGGCCGAGCCACCGGCCGCCGTGTCCTCGACCGGCAGCGGCTTGTCGGCGAACTCGGCGATCGCCAGCCCGTCGGCGAGCGTCAGGCAGGTCTCGAGACTGTCGGCGAGGCGGGCGGCGAGATCCGGGCGCACGACGACGCGGTCGACGACGACGTCGATGTCATGCTTGTACTTCTTGTCGAGCGCGGGGACGTCGGCGATCTCGTAGAACTGGCCATCCACCTTGACGCGCTGAAAGCCCTTCTTCATCAGCTCGGCGAGTTCCTTCTTGTACTCGCCCTTCCGGCCGCGCACGATCGGCGCCAAGATATAGAGACGCGTTCCTTCGCCGAAATCGATCACCCTGTCGACCATCTGACTGACCGTCTGGCTCTCGATCGGCAGGCCCGTCGCCGGCGAATAGGGCACGCCGACACGCGCAAACAGCAACCGCATGTAGTCGTAGATCTCGGTGACCGTCCCCACCGTCGAGCGCGGGTTCTTCGAGGTCGTCTTCTGCTCGATCGAAATCGCCGGCGACAGTCCGTCAATCTGGTCGACGTCCGGTTTCTGCATCATCTCCAGGAACTGGCGCGCATAGGCCGACAGGCTCTCGACGTATCGGCGCTGGCCTTCCGCATAGATCGTGTCGAAGGCGAGCGACGACTTGCCGGAGCCCGAAAGCCCGGTCATGACGATCAGCTTGTTGCGCGGCAGATCGAGGTCGATGCCCTTGAGATTGTGCTCGCGCGCGCCGCGAATGGAAATGGTCTTGAGTTCGCTCATGGTGTCCAGCGCCAGATGTCAGGTCGGTGATTGTCGATCTCGGATGAAGTGGCTCTTCGGTAGCGCACCCTATGTAGGAACCGGAACCGGCCTGTCCATGCGCGTCGCGACCAAAACCCTGCCTCTTTCCGATTCGGTTGACAAGATAGTAGGGATTTTGTAGAACAAAAAAAGAACGAAATGCACGCGAATTTGATCTGTGGATTATCTGGCGCACGGGGCGGCGCGCCGGGCGCGTCGCCGTTAAGATAGCGGATCGAATTTACAGCCGGCAGATGCCCGGCGCGACAACAAGGACTGAACGGATGGCAGGCAGCGTCAACAAGGTAATCCTGATCGGGAACGTCGGCGCGGACCCGGAAATCCGTCGCACTCAGGACGGTCGCCCTATCGCCAACTTGCGCATCGCGACCTCGGAAAGCTGGCGCGACCGCAATTCCGGTGAGCGCCGCGAGAAGACCGAATGGCACACCGTCGTCGTCTTCAACGAGGGCCTGTGTAAGGTCGTCGAGCAATATGTGAAGAAGGGCGCCAAGCTCTACATCGAAGGCGCGCTGCAGACCCGCAAGTGGCAGGACCAGAACGGCAACGACCGCTATTCGACGGAAGTTGTTCTGCAGGGCTTCAACTCGACGCTGACGATGCTCGACGGGCGCGGCGAGGGCGGCGGTGACCGCCGTGGCGGTGGCTCCGACTTCGGTGGCGCCGGCAACTATGGCGGCGGCGCACCGAGCTATGACGACTACGGCTCGCAACCGTCGTCGTCGGGTGGCGCAAGCCGCGGCGGCGCATCGTCGAACTTCTCGCGCGACATGGACGACGATATCCCGTTCTAGAGAGGAGTGGGAGACGTTTCGTAGACTATGACGTCGAACTCCTTGTAAATAAACATCTTTCTAGTTAAAACTCCGTTTTCTGCCGGTCAGTGATTTTCCGGTGGGAGCGGAGTTCATTGCGCTGGAAGACGAAACTGGCATTGTGGATGCGGTGATCTGGCCGAGCCTACTCGAGCGTCAACGGCGTCTGGCTCTTTCGTCGTCTGTGCTCGCGATCAGATCCAGCGGGAAGACGAGTTGGTTCATCTGGTGATGCAGCGTCTGTTCGACTTGTCCGCAGATATGGGAAAGCTGGGCGAAAGAGACGGGGCGTTCCCGATGGTCCGTGGCCGCGGGGACACTAGTCAAAGCGCTTCCATCCAACGGGTACCTGGGCTTATCCGCTGTCGCCAGCGGGGCCAAAATCTGCGGAGATTCTGAATTCAGGCTTAGGCTGGGTCCAAATCTCCCCTCAAACAAACTTAGGCAGATGGTCTCAGGTATCTTTGGGAGAGTGCTGGCTAGTTAATAGCCTAGCAGTCCGGATTTTCGCCGCCCTCCAGATCAAGTCGGGCGGCCGGTTACCCTACCAATATTCGCACAGATTTGGCGATGGCGGCCGCGACAGAGCCTTGTAGAGGATTCCCCATAGCTGCATTCCGTTGTCACCATGACGACCGGCGCGCCGCTGTCGTTGTCCTGGTTTGGAAACGGCTGCCGAGGTGCAACGGCTGGTTCTGCAGGGACGTCTAACCATCCGCGGATCGTGTCGGTCCATCATTCCGGTCGAGCGTGTTGATAGGGTCCGACTGCGGCCACCGGACCAGCGCTTCGCGACCGGCGTCCGTAACGCCGTAGACGCCCCTGTCAAGCCGCTCAAACCAGCCGTATACATTCGAAAGCAGGATCTTTCCTGCCTCCGGTATGCCTGCTCTTAGATCGCGAACACGCAACGGCCCGGCAACCAGAGCAGCCGCACAGCCGAGTGCCTGCTGGCGATAGGCGGTCATGACTGGTGCGCGCGTGCTGCCGCCAAGTGCTGGATCGCCGCGTCGGTTCTGGTGCTCGCGCACAAGCCTCGAACGCCGTTTCGGATTGGTGCGCGGCATTGGTGTCACCGAGTCAACAATCACGCTGACGGCGCCGGCATCGGAGACGCCGAGCATGCCAATGCCGAGCCTGCGGCAGAGATCGCGGTAACGTCTGTCGGCTTCCCGTCCTCTGCCCTTGGCCGAAACTCTGGCGGCGATCCAAACCTCGTCTGAAATGGCGGCCCGGTCAACGGCCTGCAGGATCAGTTCCAGATTGAAGGTCAGCTTCAGTTCACAGATCACGACAACGGACGGGTCGTTCTCGCTGAGGCCGACAACATCGCAGCCGCCAACTTCGCCTTTGACGACGTAACCTGCCTCTTCGAGAAAGCTTTTTACGGGAGGATAAAGGGACGTTTCCATTGCTCGGACCGAAAAGAGAATCGTTCCGCAAGCTACCTTGTTAGCCGACGCGGGTCACCGTAGG
Source organism: Mycoplana sp. 10N416 (assembly GCF_056394765.1). Taxonomy (NCBI): domain Bacteria; kingdom Pseudomonadati; phylum Pseudomonadota; class Alphaproteobacteria; order Hyphomicrobiales; family Rhizobiaceae; genus Mycoplana; species Mycoplana sp. 10N416. Next base: position 22,292 of record NZ_JBFTIM010000008.1, read on the forward strand.
GCGTCACCAGAGCAGCTATACAGCACGCGCGAACAGCGGACATTGCCCGCTGTTCGTCGGATGCGTAGAAGGCAGCCATGTCAATGTGGATGATCTTGCGGGTCGGTGGTTAGCTCAGAGCATCGCGAATTGCGTGGACAGCGGCGAGCGTTGTCCGCGTCCGCTCCACACTGAGAAACTCCGGCCAGCTTGAGAGGATAACGGTGGCGAACTCGCTGTCTGGATCGATGTAGATCAGTTGGCCGAAAACCCCCCGCGCCATGTAGGCGCGCCGCTCCTGGTCCTCGATCCAGAATTGGTTGTGATACCTTCCACGGGGCAGCGTCTCGCTGTAATTGTCTCCGAGCGGGTTGGACTTTCCGTATCGAATTTCTTCGATCCAGCGTGAAGGCACGACCTGGCGACCGCCGATGCTACCCTGTCCGAGGTGCAACAACGCGAAGCGCGCGTAGTCTCGCAACGTGGCGTTAAATCCGCCGTCGCCAAGGGCGTAGCCAGCGGGATCGACGGTAAAGTAGGCATCTTCCTCCGCGCCCATCGGCGACCACAGTTCGCGGCTGACGAGTTCGGACAGCGTCAGTCCGCTGACCGCCTGGAGAACGAAGGCAAGGACGTCGGTTTCGATCGAGCGATAGCGAAACGATGCCCCGTGCGGGCATTCAGCGTCCTTCAGGGTCAGGATCAACTCCCAAACAGTCTTCGGCCAGCTTGGCTGATGTCCGCCCTTCCAGCCGCTGGCGACGTCCAACTGCGCCATGTGTGAATCCATCGCAGTGTAGGTTTCGTCGAACACCACTCCACTGGTCATATCCAGAACATGCTGAACGGCAGCACCCCGGTACGCTGTGACTTCGAGATCGGGAAGGTACTGCGTGAGGGGTGCAGCCGGATCCAGATCTCCGCGCTCAATCAGAATGCCAGCGACTGTGCCGACGATGGATTTGGCTACAGATTGCGAGAGGTGCGGCGTCCGGGCGGTCATGCCATTGAGATAGCGCTCCGCTACAACTTTCCCACGATGCAGAACGAGAAGTGCGTCGGTGTACTGCGCTTCCATAAAGCTCGCGAGCGTTTGGCTTGTGCCGTCCAGCCTGAGCGCCAATTCATCAATATCCTGATGCGCGCTGGGCAGCGTTGTCGGCTCGCCCTGGCCGCGCCACACCTGCGCTGTGGGAACCATCGAGCGGACGTTCTGAAACGTCCAGCGGTTCCACGGTGCGCGATCCCAGTCGGCTCGTGGGACAAGAGCAGCGCCGGGCTGGGTTGGAGTGCGGAATGCCATCGCGGATTCAAAATTCATCTCAGCTTTCTTTCACAATGCTTTGAGAGTTCTAATCTTTGCGGCGCAAATAGGAGCCGCCAACGAACTCGCCGAACAAATTGCCCATTTCGCTCATCGTCGCGAAGTTGCGTTTTGCCTTGGGTCCCAGCTTTATCGCTACCGAGTCGATCATGAGGTTGAGAATAACGCCGAGGCTGGCTGTGGAGTCCCAGAAGGTCTTCACATGCGTGTGCCCCTCGAAGACGAGTGGCGTGTAGTTGAAGCCCCAATGACTGTAGCGGTCAGTGACAATGATCAGAGGTATCTCAAGCGCCTTGAGCTGGTCTGCCAGCTTTATGCCGCGGGCGGCATAGGCGGCAGTATCGATCAGGACGACCACGCTCTGTTTTGGATCGGCGGACAGCACCTCGCCAAAGGTGCCGGTCGTATTGTCTACGAAGAATACGCTGGGGCGTGCCCATAACAGGCGGCTGGAAAAATCCATTGCCAGCCCTTTAGAGGCCTGAAATCCAACGGCATAGACGTTGCGGGCCTTGGCAAGCAGCGTTGTAGCCTCGTCCCACTGTTCCGTCGCCGTCAGTCCATATGCCTTCACGATCGCGTCCAGTTCGAGTTTGAGGCTTTCCTGAAGCTCCTGCTGGCGGACGTTTCGCACCTGGAAGCGCGCCATGTAGTCGTCGGTATCGCCCTCTTTCTCGACGACGGAGCTGCGCATCCGATTCTTCAGGTCGCGGAGATTTTCGAAGCCAAGCGCTCTTACGAAACGTGTGACCGTCATCTCGCTCACGCCGACGGCACGCGCGATGGTGCTGCCCGTCTCGAAGGGTAATAACTGAATATTGTCGAGCATGTAGACGGCCAGACTCTGTTCCGAAGGCGAAAATTCCGTCATGCGTGTGCGAAGGATCGTTTCGATGTCGATCTTCTCCGCACCAGGGCCTTCGGTCGCGCTATCATTGTCGGCATCTGTCATTGTCATCGTTCCCGCATGTCGTCCGCAAAGATGGGGGGAATACCTTGCCCCCATATGCCTTCGTCGCAGTCCAGACACTCCTCTAGCTGGCGGGCGACCGCAAGCAACAGGTCTTCCCGACCGAACCGGGCGACCAACTGGCTGCCGATCGGCAAACCGCTGAAGGATTTGCCAGTCGGTAGCGAGATCGCCGGCTGACCAGTACCATTGAACAGGGCGGTGAATGTTTCCTTGGGTTCGAGGTCGGCGAATACACCGTTCGCATCCATCCCCTGCCGGGCTGGATCATAGGTCCCCACAACCTCGGGCAAGATGGCGCTCGTGGGAGTTAGGAGCAGATCGTACTGGTTGAAAAAGCGGCCAACGCGTCGGGTCACCTCGTCATAGGTCGCGAGTGCATCGATCAGTGCCGCACCGCTGATGGATGTTCCGTAGTTGTAAAGTGCAAGGACTGTATTGCCGACGGATCCGGGTTCGATTTTCCTGTTCATTTGGGCAGCAATGCCGGGAAGGCCTGATGCGCTGTCAGCAGCCCAGATGTTTTTCTGAGCCTCGAGAAACGCGGCATAGTCGAACTGCGGAGCAGCTTCTTCCACGTGGTGGCCAAGAGAGGACAGTAACAGCGCCGTCTTCGAAACAGCCTCGATGACTTCAGGATCACAAGCAGTTCCTGACCAGGATTCGGTGCAGAGCGCGATGCGTAGCCCCCTCGGTGGCCGTTGGATCGCTTCGCTGTAACTGCCCGTCGGACAGCAAATCTCATAGCCGTCTCCAGCGTCCGGGCCATGGCAAAGATCCAACAACAGCGCGGTGTCGCGAACCGTCTTGGTCAACATGAATGCTGTCGCGAGGCCGAGAAGGGGAGCATTTGCGCGCGGAGATCCAGTGATGCGTCCACGGGATGGCTTCAGTCCGATCAGGCCGCAAAAAGAGGCGGGATTTCGGATAGAACCGCCGCCGTCACTACCCTGCGCAAACGGTACAATACCAGCGGCAACGGCCGCCGCTGCACCACCGCTTGAGCCTGCAACTCCCCGCATGGGATCCCAGGGGTTGGTCGTGCTCCCGTAGAGCAGGGTTTCCGTCGTGGCGGGTACGCCGAACTCCGAGCTGGTGGTGCGGCCCACATTGATCAGACCAGCATTCCTGAGGCGCCGCCAGTAGACGGCGTCATGCATCGCCCTGTGACCCTTGGCAAGCTGGCTGCCGAACTCTGCAGGACGCCCGGCCTCGACGGGAAAGTCCTTCGTCAATGTCGGGATTCCGTGGAGCGGGCCGCTGCCGGATTTTTCGGGAAGACGTTCCATGGCATCAGCGTACAGCTCGACCACGGCGTTGATCTTCGGATTGACTGCAGCAACCGCGTCCGAAACGCATTGCCCCAGTTCTTTTGGAGTCACGTCGCCCTTTGCCAACAGTTGAGCGAGGCCGATCCCATCATGGGTTACGTATTCATCGAGGCGCATGGCCCATTCCTTGTTCTGCGAGAGGCTTGAGGCGCGTGACTGAGCCGACGAGTTCGCGGGTGTAATTATCTTGAGGCTTGTTCAGGACTTGCCGCGTTGGACCGCTCTCGACGATCCTGCCGCCCTTGAAAACGTAGACACGCTGACAAATGCTGTTCACGACGCCGAGATCGTGGGAAATATAAAGAAGGGCGAGCCTTCGCTCACGTTGAAGCCTGTCCAAAAGTTCGAGGATTTGCGCCTGCGTGGTCACGTCCAGCGCGGATGTGATTTCGTCGGCAATCAACAATTCCGGCTCCAGGGAGAGGGCCCTTGCCAAGCCGACACGCTGGCATTGGCCGCCGGAAAGTTGCCGAGGGCGACGCTCTCGCATTGCTTTCGGCAGTTCGACCATATCCAGCAGTTCGTCGGCGCGTGCCAGTGCTGTGCGTCGGTCCGAAAGTCCGTGCCGCCAAATAGGCTCGGCGACAGCATCCAGGACGGGCATTCGTGGATTTAGCGAGTCGTATGGATTTTGAAAGACCATCTGAACGCGTTGTTGAAACCGCAGGAGCTCCGCGCCGCGCAATCGATGCACATCGCTGCCTTCAAAGCGGATCGCGCCAACGCTCGGCTTGTTCTGCCTCACAATTGTCCGCGCAAGAGTACTTTTCCCCGAGCCGCTCTCGCCCACAATGCCAACGGTCTCTCCGGCTGCAATTTGCAGATCGACTTCGTTGAGCGCAAGGAAGGGTGTTCGTGATGCGGTGGAACCTAGAAAAGTGCCTCTTGCAATAAACGAGACGGAGAGCTTGTCGACGCTGATCAATGGGGCAGTCGCCAATCCTGTGGCGACTTGGTCGGACTTGCTCCAGCCGTCTGGCTGTGATGCGATTAGAAGCTGAGTGTAGGGATGTTGGGGGCGGCTGACAATTTCGGCGGTCGATCCCTGCTCGACGATTTCACCATTGCGCATGACGATCACGCGCGTGCATGTGTTGGCGACAGCGGCCAGATCGTGGGATATCAAGATGATCGAGAGGCCGAGGTTGGCGTTCAGATCGCGCAGCAGCTTGAGAATGCGTGCCTGGACGGTAACATCCAGTGCCGTTGTCGGCTCGTCGGCAATGAGCAGCTTCGGTCCGCAACCGATAGCCGCAGCGATCATGGCTCGCTGTTTCATGCCGCCGGAAAACTCGTGCGGATAAGACCGGGACTTTGCTGGTGCGTCGTGAATGCCCACGTCCTCAAGCAGTTGGATGGCCCGTTGCTCGGCCTCGCGCTTTGTGAGGCCCAGATGGCGCACCATCGGGGCCGCGACCTGCTGGCCAATGCGGCGAAGCGGGTCGAGGTGTGAGGCCGGGTTCTGGAAGATCATTCCGAGTTCGCGACCGCGAATTGAACACCAGTCAGGACCATTGAGGTCGAGGAGGCTCCGCCCCTCCAGCCGTACTGAGCCCTTTGCTGCCGCAGCACTCGGAAGGATCCCCATCAAAGCACGGCACGTGAGGGATTTACCGGATCCGCTTTCCCCAACGATACCGAGGATCTCGCCGGCATGGACACTGAACGACACGCCTTTTACAGCCTCCAGGGATCCGAAGGCGATGGAGAGACCTTCGACCTCCAGCAAGGGCGGAGATTTGCTTGCCATGTTCATGCCGCCACCTTTCGACGCTGCAATTGACCGAGACCGTCGCCGAGGAAGGCGAAACCAAGGCCAAGCGATATGGCCGCGAGACCTGGGAAGAGGCAGATCCACCACGCCTGCTGGATGAATGCCTGTCCATCGGCGATGATGACACCCCACTCTGCGAGCGGCGGCTGCGCGCCCATCCCCAGATAGCCAAAGCTCGCACCGGCCAGCATGACAAGCACGGCGTCACTCACGGCGTAGGCAATGACTGGTCCGATCGCGTTCGGCAGAACGTGCTGAAAAAGAATCGACCGCTTCGGATAGCCGAGGCACTCGGCAGCACGGACGTACTCGCTTTCGCGAACCGTGAGCACTTCCGCTCTGACCAGCCGCGCGTAGCTTACCCAGCCGACGATCGTTAGCGCGATGATGAAGTTGAGCAGGCCGGGCCCAAGTACGCCGACAATTGCCAGAACAAGAACGAAGAACGGAAAGGCAACGGTGAGGTCATAGACCCTCATAAAGACGCTATCGACCTTCCCTCCGAAATAGCCGCTGAGGAGGCCGATGATGGTCCCGATCACAAGCGGAGGCAGGACGCCAACAATGCAAAGAAACAGGTCGACGCGGGCGGCATGAATGACGCGAGAAAAAACGTCACGACCGACCTGGTCGGTGCCGAACCAATGATCTGCGTTGGGGGCAGCCAACATGCTGGTGATGTCGATCGCGTCCGGGTCATATGGCGCGATCACGGGAGCAGCCAGGGCGACGAGCAGCCAGCCGCCCAGAATGGCTATTGCCACCATCATCATCGGCGGCAATCGCAATGCAAATGCGTCGCCCCCAATGGAAGCGGGAGTATTCGACATTCTGGCTACCTCAGAGCTGGATGCGTGGATCGATCGAAACCGACACAAGATCGACCGCGAGCGTTACGACCACGGTGGAAAAGGCAAAGACGAGCGTCAGTCCCTGCACAACGTAGTAATCTCGACCAAGAAGCGCTCCCACCATAAGCGATCCAAGGCCTGGAATGGCGTAGACCGTTTCCACGATGATGGCTCCGCCGATCATGAAGGCGACCATGACGCCAAGCAGGTTGAGTGTCGGGAGAACGGCGTTGGGCAGGATGGTCTTCCAGAAAATCTCGCGCTCGCTTGCGCCTTGAGCACGCACCGCCGTTACGAAATCGGCCGTGGTCTTTTCGATCAACGCAGCGCGCAGGCTCTGGGTCAACACCGGAACGAGCCAGATCGCCGTCGACATCGCAGGCAGAAACATATGGTGCAGATGCTCGGTGAAGGTCTCACCGTAGCCAGAGACCGGGAACCACCCCAACGACACGCCAAAGAAGCGCGACATCATTATTCCCAGCCAGAACACTGGAATCGTCAAGCCAACAATACCGATGATCCGGATAGTCTGGTCGGCCGCGCCACCAGGCTTGCGGGCGCTCGTGATAGCCAATGCGATCGTCGGCGGAACAGCTAGGACGATGACGTATCCTGTGAGGAATAAAGTCGGCCACATGAACTGCAAAATCAGTTCGCTCACCGGGCGCTGAAACCGCAGCGACTGTCCGATATCACCACCAAGCAGATTGGTGATGTAGGTAAGGTACTGCTGCCAGAGGGGCTGGTCCAAGCCGTAGTGAGAACGAATTGCCGCAATGGTCTCGGGACTGGCGCGATCGCCTGCCAAGAGGCGGGCAGGATCGCCAGGTGCTAGGTGCAGCAACACAAACGTGACGACGCTGATACCCAACATCACGGCAAGGAGCTGCAGCATGCGCCGCGAAACGAGGGATAGAATGCTCAAGCTGGTTCTCCGGCGAGAGAGGATGGCGGCGGTGTAAACACGCCGCCATCTGGCCTCAGTTACTTGGCGACCGTCGTGTCTTCGAGGGTCCACTGGAGGGAAGGAGTAAGCTTGATCCCATCGAGATCCCTCGAATAGGCAACCGCGTTCGGAGCATAGAAGAGGGGGATCTGAGACACTTCTTCGGTCGTGATCCGCTGGATCTCCTTGTAGATCTCTCCTCGTTTCTGCGGGTCTGCTTCCTTGGTTCCCTGTTCGACGAGCTCGTCAACCTTTGGATTGGAATAGAAGGTGTTGTAGGAGTTGGAACCGCAGGTGCCGCAGACTGCCCACCGTACGGCCAGATCGGGATCGGGCGTCTCGTTGTACCACCAGTTCGCGGCCGCATCGTATTCGCCCTTGCCGGTGGCGTCCCACCAAGCGCCTGAGTCTACGTTCACGATGACTGGCTTCAGGCCGATCGCTTGCCACTGCGCCTGCAACAACAATGCCATCTGCTGCTCTGTCGCGCCTGATGTTGCGAGGATCTTCACCTCGTGCCCCGCCATCCCGGACTCCGCTAGCAACTCCTTTGCCTTGGCGGGATCAAAGGGGATGCCGGGGTGATCCTTGTCATGGAAATCGATGCTGCCGGGCAGGGTGGTGTTGGCCGGTTCTGCGTAACCACGAGTGATCGCCGTTGCCATGGCTTTGTTGTCGATCGCGTAGGCCGCAGCCTGCCTTGCCTTCATGTTCGAAAACGGTTCTCGCTTATGGTTGAGCAAGGTCATGTAGATGGTGGTCGAAGGCTCGAGCCGCATATCGATGTTGTCTGTCGCCTTCAGATCGTCGATCTGGGACCACGGCACCGCGCGCATCACTTCAGCTTCTCCGGCCTTCAGCATGGCTGCTCGCGTCTCAGGAGAGGCGACCTCTCTCAGCTCGACAGTCGCGTCCGACTTTGGATAGCCGCTGCGCCAGTAGTGCTCGTTCGGTTGCAGCACGAGTTTCTCGTTTGGCTTCCATTCCTTGACGGCATATGGGCCTGACGTGACTGGTGCGCTGCTGAAGGCCTTTTCTGCGCCTCGCGCCTCAACATCGACTTTGGAGACAATTCCCATATTCCAGATTTCAAGGTTGCCCAGGAATGGGGCGAAGGCCGACTTCAGTTTGATTACCACGGTCTTCGGATCTTTGGCGGTGATGGATGCCATTGCACCCAGCGGGGCCGGGTAGGCTGACTGCTTGTCGCTCTGTATGCGTGAGAGGCTGAAGACAACGTCGTCTGCCGTGATCGGAGTCCCGTTCGAGAACTGGGCGTCACGCAGATGGAACGTGTAAGTCTCGCCGTTCTCCGAAACTTCCCAGCTTTCCGCCAGCCCCGGTTCGAGCTCACCCGTGGTTGGATTGCGCTGCAGCAGGCGCGCATAGAGCTGACCATAGGTCTCGATGTTTCCCGCCGCGGCAGAGCGCATCGGGTCGAGTGCCGTCGTCTGGTAGGGCGAAACGATGCGGATCAGTTCTGAAGCCAAAACAGGCTGATTGGCGAGAACCGCAACGCTCAGAGAAAGGGTTGCCGCAATCAGCGAGAGTCTTGTCGATGTGCCCATGGTCGCGCCTCCCAACGCAATTCTGTTGTCCGTGGTCTGAGATGGAGGTTATGTTATAAAACGAACAAGTGTCAATAATTGGGGTGGAAATATATCATTTTGCGCTTGAACTCGATCAGCGGCATAGGTGCGCTACGTCACCGTTGCCAACATCCCGGCGGTTTCGCGCGAACGCATGACCGATTGGACGATTTGGTGTCGGTCGAATCTGGGGAGGCGCCCGCCGCCTGCGATGCTGGTAACCACTAAGCTCGTGAACCGGACCTCGCTTACAAACAAAGTCGAGACCTTGCTCGACACGAATTGCCTTCATCCGTAGAGCGTTTACATTTCGCGCAGCGCTCAAAAAGAATCACTCTGTGGCCTTGCTGACGTTCGTCTCGTGCAAGCGCCGAGGCAACGAGCATGGACATGGAAGAGGAACGCATCGAACGACGATTGGCAGCCATCTTGGCGGCCGATGTCGTCGGCTACAGCCGCCTCATGAGCACAAACGAGGTGGGAACACTGCTGGCGTTGAAGACGCACCGCAAGGAACTGATCGACGTCCAGGTCGCGGAGCATGGCGGGCGCATCGTCAAACTGATCGGCGATGGTATCCTCGTCGAGTTCCCCAGTGTGGTGAAGGCAGTCGAATGCGCGGCGAACATCCAGCGCGATATGCTCGTGCGCAATTCCCAGGTGCCGGAAGACCGACGTATCGAGTTTCGCATAGGCATCAACCTCGGGGACGTCATCCTTGACCAGGACGACATATACGGCGACGGCGTCAATGTCGCCGCGCGCATCGAAAGCATTGCCAGGCCCGGAGGGGTGTCGGTGTCCGCCATCGTGCGCGACAGCGTGCATGGACAACCCGACCTGCAGTTCGAGGATACCGGCGAGCAGAAGCTGAAGAACATCGATCGTCCGGTGCGCGTGTTCAACGTCTATTTCAGTGTTCCGTCCTCGCCGGACGCAACGGCGCGCGCGGCCGGACAAGAACCAGTATCTGCAGGTGTGGCATCCGGGAAGCCGTCGGTTGCGGTCCTGCCTTTCCTCAACATGAGCAACGATCCCGAGCAGGAGTTTTTCGCCGACGGCATCACCGAGGACGTCATCACCGACCTGTCGAAGATTTCCGCGCTCTTCGTGGTCGGCCGCAATTCGGTGTTCACCTACAAGGGAAAGGCGGTGAAGCTGCAGGAAGCTGCGCGAGAACTCGGCGTGAGATTCCTGCTTGAAGGCAGTGTGCGCAAGGCGGGTCAGCGGGTGAGGGTTACGGCGCAACTCATCGATGGCCGCGATGGCGGCCACCTGTGGGCTGACCGTTACGACCGCGACCTGACCGACATATTCGCGGTACAGGACGAAATCACGCACGCGATCGTAGACCAGCTCAAAGTCAAGCTCCTGCCGGTGGAGAAGGAGGCGATCGACGAAGCACCTACCCGCAATGTCGAGGCCTACACAGATTATCTGCGGGGCCGGCAATTGTTCCATGTCGGAACGAAGACTTCGCTTATCTTGGCACGAACAATGTTCGCGAGAGCGACCGAGCTCGATCCTCTCTATGCGCGGGCCTATGCCGGTCTGGCGGATTGTGATTCACGCCTAAAGTCAAAGCACGGTGGTACGGTTCCGGTCGAGGAGATACTCGCCACCCTGGACAAGGCATTGTCGATCAATCCGAATCTGGCGGAAGCCCACGCCGCGCGCGGCTTTGCCTTGATGGTAGCCGATCGGCGCGTCGATGCTCTGGCGAGTTTCGAGACTGCGCTCTCGCTCGATGACACCTGCCATGAGGCGCACTATCACTATGCCGACTACTGCGTCACAGGGAGCGATTTCGCGGGAGCAGCGCGACACTACATCCGGTGCCTGGAGCTCAAGCCGGATGACTATATTTCGCCTGCTCTGCTGTTGAACGTGCTGCGTACGCTTGGGCGAGAGCATGAGGCGAAGGAGTACGCGCGTCTCGGCATAAGGCGAGCCGAGGAGGCCCTGAGGCTGCATCCCGAAGATTCAAAACCGGCCCAAATGGGAGCGGCAGCACTGGCAACTCTGGGCGCGCGGGAGCAGGCACTGGAATGGCTGAGCCGGGCCTTGGCGATTGATCCCGATGACAACAGCGCTCGCTACAATGCCGCCTGCATCTATTCCCTGCTAGGTGAGATCGACAGGGCGATAGACCTACTGGAGATCTATCTGAGACAGGTTGGGCCCGACCTGAAACGATGGTTCAAGAACGATTCCGATCTCGACCCGATCCGGGGGCATCCTCGATACCAGACGCTGCTTGAGCTTGCCGCTCAGGGGAAGATGCCGGCTTGAGGGTCAGCGATCGCGCCGCCGAGAGTTGGGTGCCGTATAATCGGCGCTCTACCTGAGTAGTTTTATGTTGTGGCAAATGAAAAATCTGATTTACTGGCGCGGTGCTACTTGGCTTTCGGGGGATATTGCCGATGGTGTTTACCCGCAGGGATACTTTGCTTGGTGGTTTAGCGTTGCTCGGTACTGGGGCCGTCCAAAATCCAGCGTCCGCTGCGGCGGTTTCCTATTTTTCCGGCGCCACCATCGACAATGGCGTAACGTTCCGAAGCACCAATTTTGCAAAAATCGACAGGAAGTGGCACCGCCAGGTTGTCAAGTATTTCAGCAGTGAGCCTATTGGCACTGTCGTCGTCGATACCAAACACCATTTTCTCTATCTGATCATGGAGAACAAGACTGCCATCCGCTATGGCGTTGGTGTCGGCCGCGACGGCTTCAAATGGTATGGCCGCGCCACGATTGACCAGAAAGCGCTTTGGCCGCGCTGGACGCCGCCGCCGGAGATGCGTGAGCGCCACCCTGAACTGCCTGAATTCGTGGCAGGAGGCTCACCGAAGAATCCGCTTGGCCCGCGTGCCATGTATCTGTTGCGCGATGGTGTCGACACTGGCTATCGATTCCACGGCACGCTGGAGCCGGGCAGTATCGGCAAGGATGCTTCCAGTGGCTGCATCCGCATGTTCAACGAAGATGCCATCGATCTCTATCAGCGCTGCCCCATCGGCACTGCGGTCCAGGTTTTGCCGCACATTGCCGACCAGGCCGAAAGCGCCGCTCAGGTCAGCCAGGCAACCCCGGTCGAATGAGGAAAATCCGCGTGATGTCTACTTTGACCGGATACACGAGGCTACTTGCCTCTGCGGCCATGCTTTTGATCCTCGCCGCCTGCAACACCACCGATATTGCCGCAGTAGAAGAACCCGCTGTTGCGCCGATGACCGGACAAACCAACGATCCAGCGCCGGGCTTCGAGAATGTCTCGGCCGGCAGCAAAGAGGATTTTATCCTGAATGTCGGCCGTCGAACGTACTTTACTCAGGATTCAGCGGCGCTCGACGCCGTCGCCATGGCAACTCTGGACAAGCAGGCGATCTGGCTCAACAGCAACCCGCGTTGGCTGGTCAAGGTCCAGGGATTTGCCGATGATTCCGGCGCTGCGTCAAAGATGGTGACGCTATCTCAGAAGCGCGCCGATGCGGTGATGGCCTATCTTGTGTCGAAGGGCGTAGACCCCAACCGTATGTGGGCCAAGGGTTACGGCAACGATCGCGAGGTCCGGGATTGCACGGATCGCTCTTGCAAGGTGCAGAACCGGCGCGTTGTCTCCAATCTGCGCACAGAACGGGACACACTCTGATAGGTATGTCGCCAGTGCCCTTCGGACAATTGAGATGAACTGAGGATATGACCGCTTGGCCGAAAGCGGACAGCGTGGATCCTCCATCTGCAGATGTGCTCTCCGCGTCCGTACAGGCGCTGCGCAGACTAGGCGACCTAGGTTCTGCCTAGATCACGAACGCTGCCCGGGTGCCGTCTACGACGAACTGCACCGCAAGCGCTGCGAGGATGACGCCCAGGAGCCGCGTCAGGATCGCCCGACCAGTCACGCCAAGATAGCGGTCGACGCGCTCGGCGATCACCAGCGTGAGGTAGACGACGGCCACGCACAGCGCGATGACGCCGATCAGCGCGCCGCGGCCCACCGGTGAAGACAGCGATCCGGACAGAAGGATCGTCGCGGAAATGGCGCCGGGCCCGGCGATCAGCGGCAGGGCGAGCGGAAACACCGCGATGTTGCGGATGTGATCCTTGGTGATCGCCACCGCCGAGGTCTTCTCTTTCCGTTCCTGGCGGCGCTCGAAGACCATCTCGAAGGCGATGGTGAAGAGCAGAAGGCCGCCGGCAATGCGAAAGGCCGCGATGGATATGCCGAGCAGGCCGAGGATCCCGGCGCCGAAAACCGCAAATGTGGCGAGGATGGCGAAGGCGATGATCGATCCGCGCAGCGCGACCTGCTTGCGCTCGGCACGGTTCATCCCGACGGTCAGGCCGAGAAAGATCGGCGCGAGCCCTGGCGGGTCGAGCGTCACGAGCATGGTGGTGAGCGCATTGACGACCAATTCGTAATCGTACATCCGGCCATCCCCCTTGCCGATCTGACGCATTCTTCGATGCGCTTTCGACGTCATTGTTAGGGGAGAGACGCCCCCAAGTGAAGGGGGCGGCGATGCCGCTGTCGGGCGGTGCCATCAAATTGCGGCATTTGGCGGATTTCTGGCAAAAGACTGTTCAAAACCTTCTGCAAAATTGGCGTGGTTCAAGCCGTTAGGCTATAAAATCCCGACTGATTCTGAACAAAGATCGTGATCGAAATTGACAGAGCAAACGACCCCCGGCGGCAAGTCCCCTTCCGGCATTGAGCCCATTTCCATCACCGCGGAAATGCAGCGCTCCTATCTCGACTACGCCATGAGCGTCATCGTGAGCCGCGCGCTGCCCGATGTCCGGGACGGCTTGAAGCCAGTGCACCGGCGCATCCTCTTCAGCATGAGCGAGATGGGGATCGACTGGAACAAGAAATATGTGAAGTGCGCCCGCGTCACCGGTGACGTGATGGGTAAATACCATCCGCACGGGGACTCGGCGATCTACGATGCACTCGCTCGTCTGGCACAGGACTGGTCGCTTCGTCTGCCGCTGATCGACGGCCAGGGCAATTTCGGTTCCGTCGATGGCGATCCACCGGCCGCACAGCGCTACACCGAGTGCCGCCTCGAGAAGGCCGCGCACAGCCTCCTCGACGATCTCGACAAGGAAACGGTCAATTTTCGCGAAAACTACGACGGCACCCTGCAGGAACCGTCAGTGCTGCCGGCGAGATTTCCGAACCTGCTCGTCAACGGCGCGGGCGGTATCGCTGTCGGCATGGCGACGAACATCCCGCCACACAACCTTTCGGAAGTCATCAGCGGCTGCGTCGCGCTGATCGACAATCCGGCGATCGACTTGCTGGATCTGATGCAGATCATCCCTGGTCCGGATTTCCCGACCGGTGCGTTGATCCTCGGCCGAGCCGGCATCCGCCAAGCCTATGAGACCGGCCGTGGCTCGGTCATCATGCGTGGACGCGCCCACATCGAGCCGATGCGCGGCGACCGCGAACAGATCATCATCACCGAGGTTCCCTATCAGGTGAACAAGGCGACGATGATCGAGAAGATGGCCGAACTGGTGCGTGAAAAGCGCATCGAAGGCATCTCCGACCTGCGCGACGAATCCGACCGCGAAGGATACCGCGTCGTCATCGAACTGAAGCGCGACGCGAACGCCGAGGTCATCCTCAACCAGCTTTATCGCTATACTCCGCTGCAGACCTCCTTCGGCTGCAACATGGTGGCGCTGAACGGCGGCAAGCCGGAGCAGATGACGCTGCTCGACATGCTGCGCGCCTTCGTGTCCTTCCGCGAGGAGGTCGTCAGCCGCCGGACGAAGTATTTGCTGCGCAAGGCGCGGGACCGGGCCCACGTGTTGGTCGGCCTCGCCATTGCCGTTGCCAACATCGATGAGATCATCAACCTGATCCGCCACGCGCCCGATCCGCAGACAGCCCGCGAGCAGTTGATGGTTCGCCGCTGGCCGGCGATGGATGTCGAACCGCTGATCCGCCTGATCGACGATCCCCGCCACCGCATCAACGACGACCTGACCTACAATCTTTCCGAGGAGCAGGCCCGCGCCATCCTTGAATTGCGACTGGCGCGCTTGACCGCACTCGGTCGCGATGAAATCGCCGATGAACTGAACAAGATCGGCGAGGAAATTCGCGACTATCTTGACATCCTGGCTTCGCGCCTGCGCATCCAGGCGATCGTCAAGGACGAGATGATCGCGATCCGCGACGAGTTCGGCACGCCGCGCCGTACGGAGATCGCCGATTTCGGTCCCGACATGGACGATGAAGACCTGATCGCCCAGGAAGACATGGTGGTGACGGTGTCGCACCTTGGCTACGTCAAGCGTGTGCCGTTGACGACGTATCGGGCGCAGCGCCGCGGCGGCAAGGGTCGCTCCGGCATGGCAACGCGCGACGAGGATTTCGTCACGCGTCTCTTCGTCGCCAACACGCATACGCCGGTGCTGTTCTTCTCCTCGCGTGGCATCGTCTACAAGGAGAAGGTCTGGCGGTTGCCGATCGGAACGCCGCAGTCGAAGGGCAAGGCGCTGATCAACATGCTGCCGATCGAGCCGGGTGAGCGCATCACCACGATCATGCCGTTGCCCGAGGACGAAAGCACCTGGGAGAACCTGGACGTCATGTTCTCGACGACGCGCGGCACCGTGCGGCGCAACAAGCTTTCTGACTTCGTGCAGGTCAACCGCAACGGCAAGATCGCAATGAAGCTCGAGGAGGAGGGCGACGAGATTCTGTCCGTTGAAACCTGCACCGAGCAGGACGACGTGCTTCTGACGACCGCGCTCGGCCAGTGCATCCGTTTCCCGGTCGACGACGTGCGCGTCTTCGCCGGCCGCAACTCGGTCGGCGTGCGCGGCATCTCGATGGGGGCAGGGGATCGGATCATATCCATGACGATCGTCGGTCACGTCGATGCAGAGCCGTGGGAGCGTGCCGCCTATCTCAAGCGCTCGGCCGCCGACCGGCGGGCCGCCGGTGCCGAAGTGGAAGACATCGCCTTGGTTGGCGAGGAGGTCACGGAAGAAGGCCAACTCTCCGATGAACGCTACGAGGAACTGAAGGCACGCGAACAGTTCGTTCTGACCGTATCAGAGCGGGGCTTCGGCAAGCGCTCGTCGTCCTACGACTTCCGCACCTCGGGCCGCGGCGGCAAGGGCATCCGCGCCACCGACACGTCGAAGACCAACGAGATCGGCGAACTGGTCGCGGCCTTCCCGGTCGGCGAAGCGGACCAACTGATGCTCGTCTCGGACGGCGGCCAGTTGATCCGGGTGCCGGTCGACGGAATCCGTGTTGCCAGCCGCGCAACGAAGGGCGTCACGATCTTCTCCACCGCCAAGGATGAGAAGGTCGTTTCCGTGGAGCGCATCAACGAGCCCGATGGCGACGACGAGGCGAACGGCGAGGCCGCTTTGGATGGCGACAACGGCGCGACCGGCGCCGAGGAATGACTGCTCGCACCTGCGGATGCACGGACAAACAAAAGGCCGGGGGAAACCCGGCCTTTTGTTATTTCGGTTCCTAGAATCGTGGCGCTCAGGGGCGACCAAGGAAGCGGCTCGCCCGAGCTAGCTTTCGGTATCTGTGTCATTGCTTCTCGCTCGACCCACTCGACGCAGACGGCGTGGGGCAGTGGGCGCCTGGTACAGTTCATCGCGCAAGGCGGACATGGTGGCGGCGATCAGAAGAACGAACATCGTCATGCTGAGCAGAGCGAGTGCCATCGTCGTGTTCCTTCCAGTTGCTGAAACGACCTGTGATGACACGGCAATGGCGTCGCAACACCTTTTGTTCCATATCGTTACGGTCCGAGATCCGCCTAGCTCCAGCCGCCTCCCTGCGAACGCAACGCCGGGGACAGAGGCCCAACAATCTATTGCTTCTGGCGCCGCCGCGTGACACAACGCGGCAAACGGGAAAACGCCATGGCTGTTGCCTTCTATCCGGGTTCCTTTGACCCGATCACCAACGGACATCTCGACGTGCTGGTCCAGGCGCTCAACATTGCGCCGAAGGTCATCGTCGCGATCGGCATCCATCCGGGCAAGGTACCGCTGTTTTCTTTCGATGAGCGCGCCGACATGATCCGGCAGGCGATCGCCGAGACGCTGCCTGCGCGCGCAGGCGACGTTTCCGTCGTGGCCTTCGACAAGCTCGTCGTTGACGCTGCACGCGAGCACAAGGCGCATTTGCTGATCCGCGGCCTGCGCGACGGCACCGACCTCGACTACGAAATGCAGATGGCCGGCATGAACCAACAGATGGCCCCGGACGTTCAGACCGTATTCCTGCCCGCCGGCACGGCATCGCGGCCCATAACCGCCACATTGGTTCGCCAGATCGCCGGCATGGGCGGAGATGTCAGCGCCTTTGTTCCCAAGGTTGTTAATGCGGCACTGATAGCGCGCAAGCGACCCTGATAGTCACAACGAAATGGAGTGATCATGAAACTCTTGAAGATCGCGTTTGCGGGTGCCTTGCTTCTTGCGACCGCCACCGGCAGCGTCTGGGCGCAGGCGAAGGAATACCTGACGATCCAGTTGAAGGACGGCCCGGTCGTCATCGAATTGCGCCCCGATATCGCGCCGAAGCACGTGGAGCGCATGAAGGCGCTTGCGGCAGCCGGCGAATATGACAACGTCGCGTTCCACCGCGTGATCGACGGCTTCATGGCCCAGACCGGCGACGTGCAGTACGGCGACATGGAGAGCGGCTTCAACCCGGCCGCCGCCGGTACCGGCGGCTCCTCGCAGCCGGATCTTCCGGCCGAGTTCTCCGACGTGCCGTTCGAGCGCGGCACCGTCGGCATGGCGCGCGCGCAGGATCCCAATTCCGCCAACTCGCAGTTCTTCATCATGTTTGCGCCGGGCGACTTCCTCAACGGCCAGTACACCGTTGTTGGCAAGGTGGTGGAAGGCATGGAGAACGTCGACAAGATCAAGCGCGGGGACCAGGCCAACAATGGCTCCGTCACCGATCCCGACCGGATGATCAAGGTAACGGTTGGAAAATAAGCTCCAGAGACATTCCGCCCTCTTCGGAGCGCGGAATGCCTCCAACCTTTCGTATTCACGCAATTCCGAACGCAAGACCGCTGCGTCGCTTGCAGGAATTGCTCTAGAGCAAGGAGAAAGACCATGGCCGAGATCAAGGATCCGGAAAACACCATCATCATGGAAACCTCGAAGGGCAAGGTTGTGATCCAGCTGTTGCCGGACCTGGCGCCCGGTCACGTCGCCCGTATCAAGGAACTGACGCGCGAGGGCGCCTATGACGGCGTGGTCTTCCACCGCGTCATCGAGGACTTCATGGCGCAGACGGGTGACGTGCAATACGGCAAGACCGGCGGCAAGGACTTCAATCCGGCCCGCGCCGGCATGGGCGGCTCCGACAAGCCGGACCTGAAGGCCGAATTCTCCAACATGAGCCACGTGCGCGGCACCTGCTCGATGGCCCGCAGCCAGATGCCGAACTCGGCCAACTCCCAGTTCTTCATCTGCTTCACCGACTCGCCCTGGCTGAACAAGCAGTATTCCGTCTGGGGCCAGGTGATCGAGGGCATGGAGAACATCGACAAGATCAAGCGCGGCGAGCCCGTGCGCGATCCGGACACCATCATTTCGATGAAGGTCGCAGCCGACGCCTGATGTCGTCGTCGAACAAACGAACCCGCCCTGGCCCATCCGGCGCCGGGGCGGGTTTCCCTTTTTTGCGAAAATAGGTTATCGGCAGGACCAAACCCGGTACAAGAACGACAATGCGCATAGACCTGTTCGATTTCGAGCTCCCCGAGGAGCGCATCGCGCTGCGCCCGATAACGCCGCGCGAAGACGCGCGCCTGCTCGTCGTGCAACCGGAGCTTCCGTCGGCCTTCGCCGATCGTCATGTGGGCGACCTGCCGGATTTTCTCGAGGCGGGCGATGCGCTTGTCTTCAACGACACACGTGTCATTCCGGCCCAGCTCGAGGGCATTCGCCACCGGGACGGTGCCGGTTCCCAGCAGGTATCGGCGACCCTGCACATGCGCATCGCCACTGACCGCTGGAAGGCCTTCGCCAAGCCCGGCAAGCGCATCAAGGTCGGCGACCGCATCTCGTTCGGCCACGAGGGCAGGGTGTGCCTGCTCGGCTCGCTTGACGCGACCGTCGAGGAAAAGGGTGAGGGCGGCGAGGTTACGCTGCGCTTCGACTTCCACGGCCCCGTTCTGGATGAGGCGATCGCGACCGTCGGCCACATTCCGCTGCCGCCCTATATCGCCTCCAAGCGCGAGGACGACGAGGCCGACCGGCGCGATTACCAGACCATCTATGCCCGTGAGGAGGGTGCCGTCGCAGCCCCCACCGCCGGCCTGCACTTCACCGAGGCGCTGTTCGAAAAGCTGGACCGCAAGGGTGTGGAGCGCCATTTCGTTACGCTGCATGTCGGGGCGGGAACGTTCCTGCCGGTCAAGGCGGATGATACCGACGACCACGTCATGCACCAGGAACTCGGCTACGTGTCGAAACGCACCGCCGATGCGCTGAATGCGGTCAAGGCGAGGGGCGGGCGCATCGTCTGCGTCGGCACGACATCGTTGCGGCTGCTCGAAAGCGCAGCCTCCGAGGACGGCACGATCGAGCCCTGGACCGGCGCAACGGGGATCTTCATCACCCCCGGCTACCGCTTCCGCACGGCCGACATGCTGATCACCAACTTCCACCTGCCGAAGTCGACGCTGTTCATGCTCGTCTCGGCTTTCTCCGGCCTCGACACGATGCGCGCCGCCTATGGGCATGCCATCGACACCGGCTACCGCTTCTATTCTTACGGCGACGCCAGCCTGCTCTTCCGGAAAGATCCATGACCGAACGTTTTGAATTCAAGCTGCTTGCGACCGATGGCAAGGCACGGCGCGGCGAAGTCAGCATGCCGCGCGGCACGATCCGCACGCCCGCCTTCATGCCGGTTGGTACCGTCGGCACCGTCAAGGCGATGTACCTCGATCAGGTGCGCGAACTCGGCGCCGACATTATCCTCGGCAATACCTACCATCTGATGCTGCGCCCCGGTCCCGAGCGCGTCGCGCGACTGGGCGGCCTGCACAACCTGATCCGCTGGCCGTGGCCGATCCTGACGGATTCCGGCGGGTTCCAGGTCATGTCGCTGTCGGGTCTGCGCAAGCTCGACGAGAAGGGCGTCACCTTCAAGAGCCATGTGGACGGCTCGCTGCACCACATGTCGCCGGAGCGATCGATCGAAATCCAGGGGCTGCTCGACAGCGACATCCAGATGCAGCTCGACGAGTGTGTCCGCCTTCCGGCGGAACCGAAGGAAATCGAGCGGGCAATGGAGATGTCCTATCGCTGGGCCGAGCGCTGCAAGGTCGCCTTCGGCGACCAGCCGGGCAAGGCGATGTTCGGCATCGTCCAGGGCGGTGACATTCCCGAACTGCGTGTCCGCTCGGCGCAGGCGCTCGCCGGCCTCGATCTCAAGGGCTATGCGATCGGCGGCCTGGCCGTCGGCGAGCCGCAGGCGGTCATGCTCGACATGATCGACACGACCTGCCCGCATCTGCCAACCGAAAAGCCGCGCTATCTGATGGGGGTGGGGACGCCAGACGACATCCTCAAATCGGTCGCGCACGGCATCGATATGTTCGACTGCGTGATGCCGACCCGCTCAGGCCGCCACGGCCTTGCCTTTACCCGCAACGGCCGCATCAACATTCGCAATGCCCGCCATGCGGAAGACTTGCGACCGCTCGACGAGCAATCGAACTGCCCGGCGTCGCGGGACTACTCGCGTGCGTACCTGCATCATCTCGTGCGGGCGAACGAATCGCTCGGCGGAATGCTGCTCACCTGGAGCAACCTAGCTTACTACCAGGACCTGATGGCTGGCATTCGTGCGGCGATCGAGCAGGGGCGCTACGCCGACTTCATGGCGGAAACACAGGACACCTGGGCGCGCGGCGAAGCCGAGGCCAAGAAAGCGGCCTGAGACGCGTGCACGTCGCTGTTCCAAGCTGTCAGATGTCGGAGCCCGGACCCGACGGCTGCATGTAGACCCCGTTGATCTTGTAGCTGCCATCCGGCTGCCGGATCACCTGGTAGATCACCGTCCAGTCCTTGCCGTCGCTGCCGGTGATCAGCACTTCCTGCAACACCGTGCCGTCCGACACCTTGCTGCGGCCAAAGGCGAAGTTTCCGGGGCGGTACACCGGCCCGTAGCCGCGCTTGACCATGTCGAAGAATGAAGTTTCGTCGGGAAACTTCTCACGGATGGTCGGGGAGGCGAACGAGTAGGCCGCCTTGGCGTCGTCGTGCAGGAAGGCTTCGATCTGGCGCTCGATGACGGTCTGCGCCGAATCGACGGGTTCGCCCGCCAAAACAACAGGTGATGCGGGCATGGCCAAGAAAAATATCGCGACGGCTGCTGGAACGAACCTCATGGCAAACGCTCCGTTGCTCATTCTTCAAAGTAGACCAATTGCCTGCACTTAAAAGTGGGTGGCCGCTTCGAAGTTCGCGCAGAGGAATCGATAAAAGCGAATGATAACAAGAGTTTATTTTATCATTATAAACTAATTGACAGCCTTTCAATTGTTCGTGAGATCCCGATCTGACGTTCGTTTGCATAGTGGACGAGGCGAGGTTAGTCGGATCTCTGCAACCTGGCTTATTGTGTCGTGGGGCGAGGCGTCGGTCATCAAGACGACGCGTGTGTCCCGAGGGCGGTCACGATTGCATCGGCCTCCTTGCCGTACATTTCCTCGTAGTGATCGAAGGACTTGGCAAAATAACCGATACCCTGCGTCGCCGATCGCAGCGACCGTGCCAACTCGTCGAGCACGTTGCCCGGAACCAGCGCGCGAAACGTATCCCAACCCTTGGCGGCCTCGTCGCGGTCAAATCCTAGGACCTGCCCCTTTAGCGCCGAGACGATCTGAACCAGGCCGCCTGTGTA
Source organism: Mycoplana sp. 10N416 (assembly GCF_056394765.1). Taxonomy (NCBI): domain Bacteria; kingdom Pseudomonadati; phylum Pseudomonadota; class Alphaproteobacteria; order Hyphomicrobiales; family Rhizobiaceae; genus Mycoplana; species Mycoplana sp. 10N416. Next base: position 43,990 of record NZ_JBFTIM010000008.1, read on the forward strand.
GATGGAGGGTATGTGGATCTCGACACGGAGGATCGGCTGCATCAGAACCGGTGACGCCTGAGACAATGCCTGGCGGACGCCCATCTTGCCGGCGGTCCGGAAGGCGTATTCCGAACTGTCGACCGTGTGATGTTGTCCGTCGGTGAGGGTCACCCCGACATCGATTACGCCGAAGCCCAGCGGGCCCTTCTCCATCGCTTCGCGGGCGCCGGATTCGACCGCTGGGATGAAATTCCGTGGCACGGCACCGCCTTTGACGACCTCCGCAAAGGAAAAGCCGTAGCCGCGCTCGTTCGGGTGGATGCTCAGCTTGACGTCGGCAAACTGCCCGGCACCGCCCGTCTGCTTGCGGTGGCGATAGTGCACGTCGGACGCCTTGGATACCGTCTCCCGGTAGACCGGATGCGGTGGCTGCTCGGTGACCGCGATGTGGAAAACGTCGTTCAATGCCTTGCTGACTTCGCGCAGGTGCAATGGTCCCTGCACGCTGACGAGATAGGCGCCAGATCCCTCTTCCTGGGTCACCAGAAGACCGCGATCGGCTTCTGCGAGCTTCGCCAGCGTGCCGGACAGCTTGGTTTCGTCGCGTTCGCTTTCGGGCACCAGGATGCGGTCGAGCATCGGCGACGGCGGCGCGGTCCAGTCGGGGGCTGCAAGCGCCGAATTGGCAGTGATGAGGGCAGGAACCGGCAGACGGTCCGATTTAACCGTCGCGAATACCTCGCTCGGGGCTGGCATGCCGTTGGCGAGCGGTCGGCCGGTGATCGGGTCCTGCAGGCTGCCCAGGGCGAACTCTCCCTGGGACGTTTGCTTCATTTCGTTCAAGGCGCGCGCCAGCACCGTCTTGCCGATGTTCTGCCGGTGGAAGGCATGAAAGGTCACCGCGGCAAGAACTCCGTCCGAGATGTCCGCCGCGCTCGCCAATCGGCCGCGAAGCGCATCGACGGGCGGCGCTTCATGACGCAACGCCTTCATGAGGCGCATGATTCCGTTGCTGTGGCTGGCCGCGCCGATAAAGACCGGGGTGATCTGGTTCTGCCTCAGAATGCGCGAGGCAATGGAGTAGATCGCCGCGCTGTCCGGCTGCCGGTCTTCAATCAACTCTTCCAGCAACCAGTCGTCGAACTCAGACAGTTGCTCGAGCAGTCCCGTGCGCGCTTCGTGCTCCTGTTCCGCCAAGTCCTGCGGGATCGCAACCAGAGACGACGTCTGGCCCTCGCGGTACCGCCAGGCGCGCTCCGAGATCAGGTCGACGGCGCCAACGATCGTTTCGCCCTCGCGAATGGGAATCTGCCGCAGAACCAGGGTGTGGCTTGCATAGTCCTGCAGCGCGGCGATCACGTCGCGAATTCGCCCGCGCGGCTCGTCTATGCGATTGATGAAGATGATGCAGGGCGTGCCGGAGGCTTCGATGAACCGGAGATAAGGTGCGGCAAGCACGGCCTCCTCTGGGGTCGGCGAGACGCACAGGATACAGGCGTCGCTTGCCAGAAGCGTCTGCTGTGCGTGCGCCAGCGATTCGATCGAGCCCGGCGCGTCGAGTGCGCACCAGAACTCGCCGCCGAACTCGAACTGGCAGAGGTTCAGGCCGTAAGGGGAGGTGGCTTTTCGCGCTGTTCCTTCCAACGCCGCCAGCTTGTCGACGAGCGTTGATTTCCCCGTCTGCGAAGGTCCCATTACGGCAAAGCAGCGCATCGGCATTCCTCCCATTGCCAGGATCCCAACACTCTCCTTTTTGCAGGATGACGCGAAGCCGCGCGAAGCGCCAGAGAGATATTGATATTTCTTGGTCGCCGGCGGGCGAGGACCAGACGCACGATGCGATCGCCTCGGCGTCTGCGCCGATGACGACGGCACCGCCAAGCTTGCCGCAAGGTCAAAAATCTGTCTGCGCGAAGGTCGATTTCATGGTCGCCGCTGCGCAATCCGTGCAATGCGCGAAACGGTTGCGGGCCCCGCCACCGCGGTGCGAACACGCCGTATTGAGAACGGTAAGGCGCTGCTGGCGAGGCGCATTTTCCACTCGATGTATGCAAAATTAACCTTTTGTTAACCATGAATCGCCTAGTTATTGGGAACCAAAAATTAACAAAGATCCCCAAAGTGTTAACAGAACCTCGCTCGATCCGCATCAAGGGCCGATCCTTCCTGGCGCTTATGCTTTCACCGGAACTGCCGCTCGATGACTGGCTTACCCGGCTTGACGATCTTGCCGCACGATCGGCGGGATTCTTCCTGGAAAGGCCGATCGTGCTCGACGTCGCCGAGCTCGATATCGACCGATCGCAGTTGAAGGAACTGCTCGCCGCGCTTGCAGATCGCAATGTGCGGGTCATGGGGATTGAGGGCGGACGGCCGTCGCTGTTCGAGCCAGGGATGCCACCAGCCATGCGGGGAGGGCGTCCAGCGCCCGAAATCGAGGTTCCCGTCGTCGAGCCGGTCGCGGACACGTCTAAGGCGCCGATTGCACCCCAGGAGGCTGCACAGATCGTCAAGGCGCCCGCGTCGATGATCATCCGGGAGCCGGTGCGTTCCGGCCAATCGGTGATCTTTCCGGAGGGCGACGTCACGATCGTTGGATCGGTCGCATCCGGTGCGGAAGTCATTGCGGGCGGATCCGTCCACATCTACGGCACCCTCAGGGGTAGGGCGCTGGCGGGCTCGGTGGGCAACGCGGGCGCGCGCATTTTCTGCCGCAAGCTTGAGGCGGAACTGCTGGCGATCGACGGCGTCTACAAGACCGCGGACGACATGGCGCCAAACCTTCGGGGACAGGCGGTGCAGCTCTGGCTCGAGGGCGATTCGATTATGGCAGAGAGACTAAACTGAGCCGGCTGCCGGCCAGCAACAGGAGCGGAAGATGGCGAAAGTAATCGTGGTTACGTCCGGTAAGGGGGGAGTCGGCAAGACGACTTCAAGTGCCGCTCTCGGAGCAGCGCTGGCCCAGCGCAACGAGAAGACCGTCGTAGTGGATTTCGACGTCGGCCTGCGCAATCTGGACCTCGTGATGGGGGCCGAGCGCCGGGTGGTCTATGACCTGGTGAATGTGATACAGGGCGAGGCAAAGCTGCCGCAGGCCCTGATACGTGACAAGCGTCTCGACACGCTGTTCATGTTGGCGGCGTCGCAGACCCGCGACAAGGACAGCCTGACCGCGGAGGGCGTCGAGCGGGTCATCAACGACCTGAAGCGGCACTTCGACTGGATCATCTGCGATAGCCCGGCCGGCATCGAGCGGGGCGCGACGCTCGCCATGCGCCATGCGGATGTGGCCGTCGTGGTGACCAACCCGGAAGTTTCGTCGGTCCGCGATTCCGACCGTATCATCGGCCTCCTCGACGCCAAGACCGAGAAGGCCGAACGCGGGGAGCGGATGGAGAAGCATCTGCTGCTCACCCGCTACGACGCCGCCCGCGCCGATCGCGGCGACATGTTGAAGGTCGACGATGTCCTTGAAATCCTGTCGATCCCGCTGCTCGGCATCATTCCGGAAAGCATGGACGTCTTGAAAGCGTCCAACATCGGCGCTCCGGTCACGCTGGCTGACAGCCGCAGCGCTCCGGCGATCGCCTATCTCGATGCGGCCCGCCGGCTTGCCGGCGAGACTGTGCCGATGAGCCTTCCGGGCGAGAAGCGCAGTCTTTTGGGCAAAATATTCGGGCGGAGGGCGGCATGAGCATTTTCCGTTTCTTCAGCAAGCAAAGCTCTGCTCCGACGGCACGCGATCGTCTGCAGGTGCTTCTGGCGCATGAGCGGGCATCGGTCGGTCAAACGGATCTGATCGCCGTTCTCAGGGAAGAGATCCTCGCGGTCATCGCCAAGCATGTCGAGATCGACGACGAACGGGTGAGCGTCAAGATGGATCGCGGCGAGCACGTCACCACGCTCGAAGTCGACATCGAAATTCCGATCACCGTGACTGTCCGCGCGGCGTGAAGGCTGCCGCCGGCAAGTTTGACGATACTCCGGAAACCACATCCATCAGACAAGCGCTCTCGATATCGGGATGGCCCGACACGAGGGCGCTTTAATGCCCGCTGCGCCAGACGGCCGGCGCCGCGCGCAGCGTTCCGGCAGATGCCGCCACGGCTTGATCGCATGGCCAACGCAGTTCAACTTGAACCCACCCGGCTACATACCTTTATTGCATAAGATAGATTATGGAACATGAAGGTGAGATTTGTACAGCTTACCGGGTTCCGGCGGCTTGACCCGGCCTTTGCGGCTGCTTAAGCCGTGGCCCTATCAAATCCTGTTCCACGAAAGGCCCGGCCAATGAGCAATGCGCGCGTACTTTCCGATGCCTACATTGCCGAACTGCCGGGCTATTACAAAGGCAAGGTTCGCGAAAACTACGATCTCGCCGATGGCAGCCGCATCATCATCGCGACGGACCGTCTCAGCGCCTTCGACGTGATCCTGACGTCGATACCGTTCAAGGGCCAGGTACTGACGCAGACGGCGCGCTATTGGTTCGAGGAAACGGCCGACATCTGCCCGAACCACGTCCTGGCCTATCCTGACCCAAATGTCGTCCTCGGCACAAGACTCGATATACTGCCCATCGAGGTCGTCGTGCGCGGCTATCTCGCCGGTACGACCAGCACGTCGATCCTGACGAAATACAAGAACGGCGAACGTGAGATGTACGGCATCCGCCTGCCGGACGGATTGCGTGACAATGAGAAGCTGCCGCAGCCGATCATAACGCCGACCAGCAAGGCCTTCGACGGTGGACACGACGAGCCGCTCTCCGGCGCTGAAATCCTGGATCAGGGCCTGCTGACGCGCGAGCAATGGGAGACGGTCTCCGCCTATGCCCTGGCCCTCTTCGCCCGCGGTCAACAGAGCGCGGCCGAACGGGGCCTGATCCTCGTCGACACCAAGTACGAATTCGGGACCGACAAGGACGGTCGAATCGTGCTGGCTGACGAGATCCACACCCCGGACAGCAGCCGCTACTGGATCGCCGACAGCTACGGCGAAGCATTTTCCACCGGCAAGCGCCCGCTGAGTTTCGACAAGGACTTCGTGCGCGCCTGGGTCACCGAGCGTTGCGACCCCTACAAGGACCCGATCCCGGAAATTCCGGCCGAACTGATCGAGCAGACGTCGAAGGTCTATATCCAGGCCTACGAGACAATCACCGGACAAAAATTTGTCCCCGACCTTTCCGGCGCAACGGTGCTGGAGCGCATCCGCACAAACTTGCAGCCATATTTTGGGTCGTAGACTCGGTTCGAAAATTATGCTTTCGGTGTTTGCGCGTCCGTCACGGCGGAGCCTTCCGCGCGTTTAAGTTTGCGCTTTCCGTCGCAGCTTCGTCATTTGGTGACGCGGCTTTGACTTCGGCTTTGGCCCCCTCTCCCGAATATTAGGGATTGAGTATATGCGGCTAAAGGCCAATATCGCTTCCACGCAATTCCTGCTTCAGTTTATGCCGCGCACGCAGCGTTCCGCGGACCACGGTGTTCGCCAGGACCAGAATGGCAGAGGCCTTGTGTTTTGCGCGCTCCTTCCCAAATATTGGTGCGAAAGGAAAGCTCGACATGAAAATGAGAAATGCCAAGTTCGGGATTGGTGACGTCGTCCGCCATCGGATCTATCCGTTTCGCGGCGTGATCTTCGACGTCGACCCGGAGTTTGCCAATACCGATGAATGGTGGGATTCGATTCCTGCCGAGATACGGCCTTCAAAGGATCAACCGTTCTACCATCTCTTTGCCGAAAACGCTGAAACGGAATATGTCGCTTACGTTTCCGAGCAGAATCTGATGGCGGACGAAAGCGGTACTCCTATCCGTCACCCGCAGGTCAGGGCGCTGATGATGCCCGACGACGCCGGAACCTACCATTGGAAGGTCGATGCGGGCATCGTCCACTGAGCGCCCTCCTCCCACCGATGTGCGGCCAATCCATATGCAAAAACCCGGCACGCTGGCCGGGTTTTTTAGGTTTTGAACCTGTCTAAACTTACTGGCTCTTTGCCGCCTTCTGGGCGTCTTCGAGCTTCTTGCGGGCTTCGTCGGCCTTCTTCTGCATCTCTTCCTGCAGAAGACGCTGACGCTCCTCGAGCTTCGACTGCTCGATCGGCTCGCCGTCGAACGCGCCCGTGAAGCCGGACAGCGACATCTTGATCGGGTTCGGCGTGCGCTGGAAGTTGACGGAGGTGAACACCACCTCGCCGCCCTTCTTCAGGCTCGCCAGCATCTGGTCGGTCAGCGGCGCCTCGGCGACGCACTTATCGGGCATGCAGATGGCGTAGTCGATCTTCTGCGGCTTGCCGCCGTCGATCTGCATCGCCACGCCCGTCGGGATCAGCCGCGCACTCGGCACGGACACCTGGATGATCTTGCGATTGACCTTGCCCTCGACGGTGATCAGGCCGACAGCCGTCAGCAACTGGCCGCCGCCGGCCGTCAGCAGGTTCTGGACGATGCAGACGTCATTTTCTTCCTGCTTCGTGCAGACCTTGAACCAGCCCTGCGGGGCTGCGCCCTGCTGCGCCTGGGCAGTGGCAGGCAAAGTGCCGGCCGCGAGCGAAACTGCAAATGCCGAAAGCACTGCTTTTTTTGTAAGGATCGATTTCATAACGAGTTCCGTCTCCTGAAAACCGGTGCCGAGCGCTGTTCGCCCCTGAATGTTTCTGGTCAGCCGTGCGCTCTCCTGTCGGCGAATTGAGGCATTTGCATGACCCGTCTTTCGGGCTCTCCTGTTACAATGCGCCGCGGCGGATATCCAGCCTCCCCTCCGTGTTTTTGCCCAGACTTCATCAAAAAGGGGCGTCAAGAATGTTCGATCATGGCGCGGACATGTAAGTTGTCGCCGAATCGTCTTTTCAGCAATACGAGGAATCATCTTGCGGGCTCTATTGACAGCGCTCTTCATCGGACTTGCGATGCAGCCGGCTTGTCTTGCGGATGCTGCCCCGCTGCATGGGATCGCGATGCATGGCGATCCCGCGCTGCCGCCGGACTACAAGCATTTTTCCTATGTGAATCCCGACGTTAAGAAGGGCGGCAAGATCACCTACGGCGTCGTCGGCACGTTCGACAACCTCAATCCCTTCATCCTCAAGAGCATGCGCACCACGGCGCGCGGCATGTGGGATCCGGAGTTCGGCAATCTCGTCTACGAATCGCTGATGCAGCGCTCGCGCGACGAGCCCTTTTCCATGTACGGCCTCTTGGCCGAGACCGTCGAATGGGACGACGAGCGCAGCTTCGTCCAGTTCAACCTCAATCCGAAGGCGCGGTGGGCCGACGGCCAGCCGGTAACCGCCGAGGACGTCATCTTCTCTTTCGAGCTGTTGCGCGACAAGGGGCGCTCCCCCTTCAGCCGTAGGCTCGATGTTGTCGAGACGATGGAAAAGGTAGGCGACAACAGCGTCCGCTTCACTTTCAACGACAAGGCCGACCGCGAATCGCCGCTGCTGCTAGCTCTTTCTCCGGTGTTGCCGAAGCATGCGATCGAAGTCGAAGGCTTTGACCGCACGACGTTGCAGTTCCCGCTCGGCTCCGGCCCCTACCGGATCAAGGAGGTGAAGCCCGGGGAGAAGATCGTTTTCGAGCGCAATCCCGACTACTGGGGCGTGGACCTTCCCGCGAAGGTCGGTTTTGACAACTACGATCAGATAACGGTCGAGTACTTCCTGCAGGAGAACTCCCTGTTTGAAGCCTTCAAGAAGGGCGACGTCGACGTCTTCCAGGAAGGCAATCCGACGAAATGGGCGCGGGGCTACGACTTTCCGGCGGTGGCCACCGGCGCCATTCTCAAGGACGCGTTCAAGCCGCAGGTTCCCTCGGGCATGCTCGGGTTCGTGTTCAACACCCGGCGCCCCATGTTCTCTGACGTCCGGCTGCGGCATGGACTATCGCTCGTCTTCGACTTCGAATGGGTGAACAAGAACCTGTTCGAAGGGGCCTACAAGCGGACGGAGAGCTTCTGGCAAAATTCGGATCTCTCGTCGCTCGGCGTTGCAGCCGATAATGGGGAGCGGCAGTTGCTGGGATCTGCCCTGGCCCGTATCGAGCCGGCGATTCTCGACGGGACTTATCGTTGGCCCGTTACCGATGCCTCCGGCCGTGACCGCAAGGTGTTGAAGCAGGCCGTTATCCTGATGAAGGAGGCGGGTTATACGATCAAGGATGGTGTCATGAGCGACGCTTCAGGCAGACCGCTCGCCTTCGAGATCATGACCCAGAACGCCGACCAGGAAAAACTCGCCCTCGCCTACCAGCGTTTTCTTGCCGCGCTCGGCATCCGCGCATCCGTCCGCACGGTCGATGATTCGCAGTATCAGAGCCGCGCCCAGACCTTCGACTACGACGTCATCATCCGGGCCTACGCCTCGTCGCTTTCGCCGGGAATCGAGCAGGCGACGCGTTGGCGTTCCGATTTTCGGGATCGCGAAGGAAGCGAGGCCTTTGCCGGCGCCAACGATCCCGAGGTCGATCGGCTGGTGGATGCGATCCTGGCCGCGCGCAGCGCCGAGGATTTCCGCTCCGCTGTGCGCGCGCACGACCGCATGCTGCTTTCCAACCATTACGTCCTGCCTCTCTATCATCTCGGCCAGCAGTGGGTGGCGCGACACAGCCACATTGGGCATCCGGAGACGATGCCGCTCTATGGCTACCAGTTTCCGGTGTGGTGGGATGCGCGCGTCCAATAGGGGCGGTCCAATCGCTGATTCTGACTACTAACGGCGGACGGACCGTTGAAGTGCAGCACGCTCGCAACTATTTGCGGATTGTGACAGGCCCCTTGGGCAGGAGGATAGACGGGACATGGAAACCGTAACGATCGACGTCGTCTCCGATGTTGTGTGCCCCTGGTGCTATCTGGGCAAGAAGAGGCTTGCGCAGGCTGTCGACGCCGTCTGCGACGAACTGAACGTATCGGTCACCTTCCGACCCTACCAGCTCAATCCGGACATGCCGGCGCAAGGGGTGGATCACAAGAGCCACCTCGCCGAGAAACTCGGTGGCGAAGCGGCGGTCGAGCGCGCCCACAAGACGCTGACAGAACTCGGCGAGCAGGCCGGCATCGACTTCCATTTCGAAGCCATCTCACTAAGCCCGAACACGCTCGACGCGCACCGGCTGATGCGCTGGGCGATGATCGAGGGGCCGCAAGTGCAAAACCGCGTCACGCTGGCGCTGTTCAAGGCCTACTTCGAGGAGGGCCGGAACATCGGCGAGCGCAGTGTACTCCTGGACATCGCCGAGAAGTGCGGCATGGATCGGGCCGTCGTCTGCACGCTCTTTTCGGCAGGTGCCGATGTCGATTCCGTCAAGGAGGAGATCGGCATGGCGCGCGAGATGGGTATCACCGGCGTTCCTTGTTTCATCATCGACAACAAATATGCGGTGATGGGGGCGCAATCGACCGAAGTGCTGGCAGGTGCAATTCGTGAGGCTGCTGCCCTGAAGCAGTCAGAAGCGCCGGGCAAAGGTTAGGCGAACCAAGCGAGTCGTGCCGGGGACGGCTAACGAAGCTAAGGGCTTCGGCGACCTGGCGGCGCCCTCGTGTGGCTGATTGCTGTTGCCGCTTGGCTCTCGTCCGTAAGGGCTGCCGGCTCAGAGAAGCCCCAATTCCGCCAGTTCCCGCCTCAACTCTAGCGGCAGGTCGGCATTGCCTCCGTCGAGATTACGCAGATCGCGCGGCGCGTCCTCGTCCTTCAGATAGCGCCACCCTTGAAAGGCGCGCTTGGGCTGGAACTCCGTCTCGATCACCTCCGGCCCCAATATCAGTTCGCAGCGCGTGATCCCGTCAACATCCTTGAAAGTCCGCAGGTCCATCAGCCGCTGGCGGGCCTGAACCTGCCCTTTGATCACCCAATAGAGAGAGCCGCCGTCGAGCAGTTCTTCGACGCGCTTGGGGATCATCCTTGTCGTGTGGGACGAACTTGGCTCGAGGCCGGCGGCGAGCGCCACCAGCGCGCGCTTCGAAACCCACTCGCGCAAGTCGTCGAGCGTTTCCGCACCGACGCAGAGTTTGATGAGATGCAGGGCCATGGCCGCTTCAACGCCTTTCTGCTCCCGCCCTCAAGGTTGGCGCGCGCACTTCCCCCTGATTGCCTGTGCGTCAGGGACGGCAAAGTCGCATCAACACTCGACAACGTTCACGGCAAGACCGCCGGTCGAGGTCTCCTTGTATTTCTCGTTCATGTCGACACCGGTCTGGCGCATGGTCTCGATGCAGGCGTCCAGCGGCACGAAATGGGTGCCGTCGCCCTTGATCGCGAGCGAGGCTGCGGTCACGGCCTTGACAGCGCCAAGCGCGTTGCGCTCGATGCACGGCACCTGGACCAGCCCGGCGACCGGATCACAGGTCATCCCAAGATGATGCTCGAGCGCGATCTCGGCTGCGTTCTCGATCTGCTCCGGTGAGCCGCCCATCACGGCGGCCAGGCCGGCCGCCGCCATGGCCGAGGCCGATCCCACCTCGCCCTGACAGCCGACTTCGGCACCGGAAATCGAGGCGTTGTGCTTGATGATGCCGCCGATCGCGGCCGCGGTCAGCATATAGTCGCGAATGCCTTCGGCATCGGCATCCTCGTGAAAATGCAGGTAGTAGCGGATCGTCGCCGGGACGACGCCCGCCGCACCGTTTGTCGGCGAAGTCACGACTCGGCCGCCGGCGGCGTTTTCCTCGTTTACCGCCATGGCATAGACGCTGAGCCAGTCGTTCGCCAGCAGTGGGTTGGCCTTGTTCGAACGCCAATCCTCCTGCAACTTATCGTGGATCATCCGCGCGCGCCGCTTCACCTTCAGCCCGCCCGGCATGATGCCCTCCCCCTGAAGCCCGCGATCGATGCAGTTCTTCATCGCCTCCCAGATACGATCCAGTCCGGCATCGAGGTCCTCCCGGGACATGACGGTTTCCTCGTTCGCCCGTTTCATCTGGGCGATCGTCAGCCCGGAGCGGGCCGCCATCTCCAGCATCTCTTTCGCCGTGGCAAACGGGAACGGGATCTTGCGCTCGCTGGCCTGGGCCTTTGTCGCCCGCATTGCCTCCAGTTCCGTGTCGGTCACCACGAACCCGCCGCCGACGGAATAGTAGATGCGCTTGAGCAGTTCGCGACCATCGCGGTCATAGGCGGAAAAGGTCATGCCGTTCGCATGCCCCGGCAACGGCGTCTTCTTGTCAAAGACCAGATCGTGCTTCGGCTGGAACGCATAGCCGGGATGCCCCGGCGGGGTGACACGGCCGGTCCGCTCCACCTCGGCGATGATCGCGTCCATCTGGTCAGGGTCGACCTGGTCCGGGCGCTCCCCCATCAGTCCGAGGATGACCGCCCGGTCGGAGCCGTGGCCGACGCCGGTATAGGCCAGCGAGCCATGCAGGCTCATTTTGATGGCGGCGACGGTCGCTCCGGAGGGGCGCGGCCAGTCGGCCGAGAGAATGAGATCGAGGAAGCGGTTGGCCGCCGACATCGGTCCCATCGTGTGGGAACTGGACGGGCCTATGCCGATCTTGAAGACGTCGAATACGGAGAGAAACATGCCTGACCTGCCATATCGTGCAGCCGCATCGCGGCCGGAACCTGTGCCGCCGTGCCGCCCGTTGAGTGGCCACGGAAAGCGACACAGCCATATGTGGTAGAAGCTACGCCATCACGCAAGCGCCATCGAGTGGTGTCCCGACATTGGCTTTCACGGCTGCGACATACCTGCGCATACCGTCCCCCAAAAAAGAAAGCAGCGCGCCTGGGAGTGGCGCGCTGCTTTCGCTCGTTACGAGAGGGATGTGATCAATTGCCCCCAAAGAGATAGACAAGGGCAATAAAGCCCGCAAAACCGAGAACCATCCGGAGGGTCAGGCCCCAACAGAACTTCTGAGCGGTATTTTCCATGATTTCCCCAAACGAAGAACACTGCGCCGGCGCCGCTGGAGCGCCGAACGCGACCTTCATTAGTGAATAGTTTATGAAAACGCAATCGCAAAAAATGGCAGAAAAAAGGCAGGAGCATCTCCCCTCACGCACTGGGCAGGTGGAGCTATCTGCAAAATCAATTCGTTGAGGGATGCCCGCCCTCCCCTTCGCAAGCGGGGCTGGCCATACTTCGGTCAAAGGTGTCAACGCCACACCATCCGGTTCGCGATCGGCCCTTGAGCCCGTTCCCAAATCACCCAAACCGTGGCACACCTCGATCCATGTCAGTTGCCGATCCTATTGCCTTCACCGTGTTCATCGTTCTGTGGCTGGGCTATGCTTGGACCACGGACAATCGGCGCTTTCGCAACAGGGTAAGCCTGACGCGCGCAATGAACGCGCAGCGCGCTGCCTGGATCCGAAACGCCCTGCACCGCGACCTTCGCATGATCGACACCCAGATCATGTCCGGCCTTCAGAACGGTACCGCATTTTTCGCCTCCACCTCGATCCTCGCACTCGGCGGCTGCTTTGCCTTGCTCGGCGCTACCGAGAAGGTCTTCCTGGTCCTGGGCGACTTGCCGCTCGTGTTTCAGGCCGGCCGCGCCGGCTTCGAACTGAAGGTTGGCGGCCTTGCCTGCATCTTCGGCTATGCCTTCTTCAAGTTTGGATGGTCCTATCGGCTCTTCAACTACTGCACGATCCTTCTCGGAGCCGTCCCGATGGCCGGGGACATCGACAAGGACCCGGCGGCGGCGGAGCTTGCCGCCGACAAGGTCATCCAGATGAACATCCTGGCCGCGAGCCATTTCAACGCCGGCCTGCGCGCGATCTTTCTCTCGATCGGTTATCTTGGCTGGTTCGTTAGTCCCTATCTGTTCATGGTCTCGACGGCCTTCATCATCTTCGTGCTTGTCCGCCGCCAGTTCTATTCCGAAGCGCGTTGGACCGTTCTGGAGCGGGGCGAGTAGACACGCAGACCGCCACCTTTCCGCCATCCGTCCGGCACAAGGTCCAAACCCGAACATTGCAAGAGCGAATCGGAATAGACCGCCCCATGACGACAACGACGACAGACCCCGCCAGCCTGCACGGCGGAAAAACGATCCCGGCAAAGCGACTGCAATGGCTCGACGCAGCCCGAGGCATGGCACTCATTGCCATGGCCGTCTACCACTTCACGTGGGATCTGGACTATTTCGGATACATCGCACCGGGAACGGCGGCCACCGGTGGCTGGAAGATCTTTGCCCGTCTCATCGCCGGTAGCTTCATCTTCCTCGCGGGCTTCAGTCTCGTCCTCGGCCACCGTTCGGAAATCCGCTGGCGCCCCTTCTGGATCCGCTTCGGGCGGATCACCGCCGCGGCATTGCTGATCACGGTTGCCACCTATTTCATTTTTCCAGGCAGTTTCATCTTTTTCGGCATTCTGCACCTGATCGCTGCAGCGAGCCTGATCGGGCTGCTCTTTCTCCGTCTGCCGATCCTGGCGATCCTGCTTGCCGCCGCCGCCGCGTTCGCCGCGCCGCACTATCTGCGCTCCGCCGTCTTCGATCAGCCGGCGCTGCTGTGGGTCGGGCTGTCGCAAACAATGCCGCGATCGAACGACTATGTGCCCCTGCTGCCGTGGTTCGGCGCGTTCCTGCTCGGCATGGCCACCAGCCGACTCTTTCTTTTGCGGAAGGCGCCGGTTTCAATCACCCCGCGTCCAGTTATGAACAGCCGGTGGATATCCCTGCTTGGCACTGCTGGTCGCCACAGTCTCGCCATCTACCTTCTTCACCAGCCGGTGCTGATCGCGCTGGTCTATCTCCTCACCCTTGTCGTGCCGCCCGAAAGGCTCGACCCGGTGGAGAGCTACAGGCAGAGTTGCGTCGCAGCCTGCGGTGCCGACACGGACGCCGCATTCTGCAGCGCTTTCTGCGACTGCACGCTCGGTCGACTGCTGCAAGACGAACTGTTCAACGGCCTGAACGATGGCACGATCAATGCCAGGACGGACGCACGGATCGCCGCGATCTCGCAGCAGTGCACCACGGAAGCGCTGGCGGGCAGTAGTTTGAAGGAGTAGCCGCATGAATGCCTATCGGAGCAAGCCATTCACGTTTCCCTGGCCTCCGATCATTTATGCGCTCGCCGGCTTGGCCGCCCTCGCCCTTCAATTGTGCTGCCCAGCGGAATTTCCGGTCACGCACCTCTGGCTGTCGAAGGCAGCCGGCGCGCTTCTCCTCTTGCTCGCCGCCGGACTCGGCATCTGGGCGCTGCGCACCCTGAAGGACGGCCAGACCACCGCCCTGCCGCATCGCTGCGCCAGCCATCTGGTGACGAATGGTCCCTATCGGTACACCCGAAATCCTATCTACCTCGCCCACACGCTGGCGATCGCAGGCCTTGGAATTTTGCTGCAGAACCCGTGGTTTCTGGCGGCAGCGGTCGCCGCAGTCATCTTGACAACACTCGTGGCCGTCCGCCGGGAGGAGCTGCACCTATTGTCGCGTTTCGGTTGTGATTTCGAGCGCTACTGTCGTTCAACGGCGCGCTGGATCTAAGAGGCCCTGACCCATTGCTTCGGCCACAATAGTAAGAATGACGGCGCCCGTGGTCAGGTGCCGACCCCGATCTCCGCTAGGCGTGTCAGGCATGCCTCTTCGACGTTGTCGAGTTCGGCCAGCGTCTCGTCGATATCGCGACGCTTCTGCCGCAGCTCCTCACGCTTCTCATTGACCTTCAGCATGAGAAGCTGCAACTGCCCCGTCTCGCCGGGCGGATCCTTGTAGACCTGGATGATTTCGCGGATCTCCGAGATCGTGAAGCCGATCCGGCGTCCGCGCAGAATTTCCTTGATCAAATGCCGGTCGGCCGGACGGAACAGACGCGTGCGGCCGCGACGTTCGGGATGGATCAGGCCTTCGTCCTCGTAGAAGCGCAAGGTGCGTGTAGAAACACCGAACTCGCGCGTCAGTTCCGTTATGGTGTAGTATTTGTTCACGCTGGCTCCGAACACCGAGGATCGCGCGATATTATTGACATTTACGTGAAAGTCAATTTTTACGCCGTTGGCTGCCCGCGAACAGGCGGCGCCGGTCGCGGGAACGATTCGTGACAACACGGGCGAACGGACAAACGACCGTTATCCGCTTCAGTGGATGGCAAACCACCAGGTGGCGAGACCCAGGAAAGAAAAGAAGCCGGTCGTATCGGTGATCGCCGTGACGAAGACGGTCGAGGATACCGCAGGGTCGGCCCCTACCCTGTCCAACACCAGCGGGATCATGATGCCCGCCAGCGCTGCCGCCATCATGTTGATCAACATCGCCGTGGCGATGATGCCGCCGATATTGGCATCGTGAAACCAAAGTCCCGCGACGCAGCCGATCAGCGTTCCGCAGAGGACGCCGTTAAGAAGACCGACCCCGGCCTCGCGGCGGACGACGCGCCAGGCGTTGTGGATATCGAGATTGCGGGTGGCAAGCGCACGCACGGTCACCGTCATCGTCTGCGAACCGGCGTTGCCGCCCATCCCAGCCACGATCGGCATGAGAATGGCGAGCGCGACGATCTCCTCGATCGTCGCTTCGAAGATCGAGATGACCGAAGCGGCGATCGCGGCGGTGAACAGGTTGACGAGCAGCCAGGGGACGCGTGAGCGCGATGTTTCGAGGACGGTGTCGGACAGTTCCTCGTCGCCGACACCGCCGAGGCGCATCAGGTCCTCCTCGGCCTCTTCCTGGATCACGTCGACGACGTCGTCGATCGTCAGCACGCCGACCAGCCGGCCGTTCTCGTCGACGACGGCGGCCGAGAGAAGGTCGTACTGCTCGAACAGCTGAGCCGCCTCTTCCTGATCCATCAGGGCCGGTATCGGATGGCTCGTCTGGCGCATCACCGTTTCGACCTTGATGTCGCGCTTCGAACGCAAGACCCGGTCGAGATCGACAACGCCGACGAGCCGAAAGGTCGGGTCGATGACGAAGATCTCGGTGAAGCTGTCGGGAAGATCCTCGTCCTCGCGCATGTAGTCGATCGTCTGGCCGATCGTCCAGAATGGTGGCACCGCGACGAATTCCGAACGCATGCGCCGGCCGGCCGTGCTCTCCGGATAGTCCAGCGAACGGCGAAGACGGATCCGCTCGGTGAACGGCAGCTTCGAAAGGATCTCGTCCTGGTCTTCCTGGTCGAGGTCTTCGAGAATGTAGACGGCGTCATCCGATTCCATCCCGCCGATCGCCGCGGCGATCTGCTCGTTGGGCAGATGCTCGACGATGTCGAGGCGGATTGCCTCGTCCACTTCCGTAAGCGCGGCAAGGTCGAACTCGTCGCCGAGGAGCGAGACGAGCGCACGCCGCTGCTCGGGCTGGATGGCCTCGAGCAGGTCGCCCATTTCCGATTCGTGCAGGTTGGCGACATGACGGCGCAGGAACAGCATGTCGCGATCGGCGATCGCCGCCCCCACATGCATGAGGAAGTCGGAACGCACCGAACCATCCGGCGCGTAGATGTCACCACCTTCGAACGCGGTCGCCTCGACGGACGGAGCACGTTCGCGATCGTCTTCGCCGCTGTCCGTCATCCCAGCCGCTCCTCGAAAAGCACTCCTCGGCGCCGTATCCAAGTGACGCGGCTGCGAGGGCGATAGATTGTGATTGCCATGCCGTTGCCGGGCAGCACAAGCTCTCCGCCTTGCGGCCCGGCCTCGTGCTAACCCAAAGGATTGTCGTGGTCCACAGCCATGCGCGGCAAAACGATGTGCCAGCGCGGCAAAATTCCTGCACTGTTGCGAAATTCGATCCCCGTCTTTTCAGGCAAGGAAAAGCTGCGCGCCATCGAAACCCAGCCACCAATTGGCGGCTCCCATATGGCACGGCTTTTCAACCCGGGGGCAAATCTGTAGTTCGGCACGCAACGGCTTTTAAGGACGCGGTAGATGACGATACGCCCCATAGTGCGGTTTCCCGACGAACGGTTGCGGATGCCATGCCATCCGGTAACGATGTTCGATGACGCGCTTGCGGCGCTCGCCACCAACCTTGTGCAAACGATGCGCACCGCCCCCGGCATCGGCATCACTGCCGCCCACGTCGGTGAACTGGTTCGCCTCGTCGTGATCGAGCTCGACGGTCCTCAATCAACGCGCATCTACGTCAATCCTGTCGTCGAGTGGGCATCGGAAGACATGAGCACGCACACCGAGGGCAGCGTTTCGATGCCCGGCGTGGTCGAGGAGGTCGCGCGCGCTTCGAAAGTGCGCGTCCGCTACTCGGACCTCACGGGCGCGGCGAAGATCGAAGAGGCGGACGGCCTGCTCGCCGTCTGCCTCCAGCACGAGATCGACCAGCTCGACGGGATCTTCTGGATCGAGCGGCTGTCACGGCTGAAGCGCGACCGGATCGTCAAGAAGTTCCGCAAGCTGCAGAAGGATCAGGGCTGAACCATCCGCATCGCGCCAACCGCGGTTACGGCGGTCTCCCTGTTACTCCGTGTCGTTAGGCGCGGAATTCAACCAATGCCGGGGTTCTCGAACCAGCGGCATCCCGTGCCGGAAGCTCATTGGCGTGATGGCGAGCTGCGCCGATATCTAAACCCTGTTCGGCGGCGGCGTAGATCAGACTGTCCGCCCACTCCCTGGCGTTGCAAGCCTGCGCGACCCGCACCGCTTCGCGATAGACCGCCGCTTTCGGGTAACGGGCAAGCACGCTTGCGATCAGGCGCCGTGCCTCCTTGAGCTTTCCACGAACGCGGAAGATTTCCGACAGTTGAACGGCGTAGTTAGCGAATTCGCCGTCGCCCGGTTCAGACGTCAACAGCAACGCCTCCGCCTCATCGATCCGGCCTTCTTCAATAAGTCGGCGCGTCTCGGCGTTCACCGAATCTGCGGCAAAGAACTGGACGGCAGTGCGTAGCGCGTCATCGTACGGCAATGGCCCGGGGATCGACTGTTCATAGGACGGCCAGCTTTCGGCATGATCTGGATCGACGAAGCACGCCGAGGCCATCGCGGCGATCACATCGGACGGACGGCCATCGAGCGCCAGCACCTTGGCCTCTAGCAAATAACCATGTCCATTCCGCCAGCGAGGCTCATAGACGTTGAGGGCCTTGAGAATGGTTCCTGCAGCCGAAAAGTCTTTCCGAAGCACAGCGATTTCCGCGATGCCTGCGAACATTTCGGCCTGCAGGTCCCCCGACAACAGGAGCTTGAGATACATATCCAGCGCGACATCAGGTCGGCGATTGCGCAATTCGAACTGGGCCATTCGTAGTCGGTCTGGCTGGCTTCCGGACATCGGCACGGCGCGGGGCATGCTTGCCTGTGCCGTCAGGCTTCCGTCCGCGAGATAGGCAAGCGCACGCCGGGCGGTTTCCACATCGCCGGACTGCTCGCACAAGGACGCCCAAAGCCGCAGCAGATGCCGGTCTGGATAGCAGGACCATAAGTCGCTGACGAGTCGCTCGAACACCAACCGAGGCAAGACGATACGAAGCTCGTCAAGGAGTCGCACATAGGCTGGCGTATTTCTGAGTTTGCCGCAGATCAGATAGCTGGCGAAGAGCTGGAAGTGATGGCTTTGATCGACTGCAAGGATGCGGCCGACGCCCCGGGCGAGAATGGCATCGTTCCGTTCGTCCCTGAGTGCAACCGCAAGCGCGTCCGAGCGCAGGGTGGCGGGCCAGAGGTGCGAATCGAAGCACTCGGCGCGCTCGGCGACATCGGCTACAAGCGAATCGGTGGCGTCGCGGCGTTCGGCGACGATTCGCATGATCGTCGCCAGGCACCCGCGAACCGGATCATCCAGGCTGACGAGGTATTTCGGGTAAAGCAGATAGGCAGCACAGAAGACTTCTTCGACAGTAAGCCGCCGTTTGCGACGCTCCACCTGCACCCTGTCGTCCGTGAGCCCCCAGCCGGAGTAGAACGGTGCACCAATGGTCGTAACCGCCACGCCGTGGATGAGCGCTTCAAATCCGGACAGGGACGTCAACGTATAAACGTGATCCACGTGCTCGAAGAGTGCGCCGAGGATGAGATCTCCCTCCAGGACGCGGCAGTAAGCCGTATACTCGTCCATTGCATGGAGATTGTTTCGTAACCCGTTGAGAACATCGGGATGCGGCTTGTAGAGGATTTCCGCATCTGGGTTCTCTTCCAGCGCCAGCTTGATAAGCCGGAGGTCCGTCCAGCCGGCCGCGAGTCCGCAACGGATGGACGCATCCGCCTCCACCTGCCCAAGAACCAGTATCCGTCGGCGAGTCTGCATGCCGAGAACTTCGTCGGCCGCCTGAGCGCAGGCGAGGTTGTATTTGCTGACATTGAGGTCGCGAATGATCTTGAGCAGCGCCCGGGACGCTTCGATCAATTCGGGAATTGCACCGAAATCCGTCTCATTCAGGAGTATTTCCAGGCGGGACGGACTGCGGGCATCGAAATAGATCCCCTGGTCGTCGATCGCGAGCGAGAGTGCTGTCGTGTGGCGCCCGCCGAGATCCGACGAACGGACGAAGCCGTCCTCCACGCGCAACACGGGAATCTCTCTAGCTGAAGCATAGGCAGTGACATCAGGCCGTTCGACCGCCCCCCACAACACGAAGCGCGTGCCGGTGAGGTCGCAGTTGTCCAGCATTGCGCTGACACTGCGCCAAGGACGATTCTTTGACACGAAAACCGTGCGAAACTGCGGGAAATAACGTGACACGAAGTCCCGTTTCCATGGATTGAAATCCCAAAAGAAAGCCAATGGTTTTTCTGGACAGTCCCGCCAATTGTCGCCGACCAGGTCGAAAATATCGGGTGTGAGGGCCAAGGCTGGATGTGAGCGTCCGGGAGGAAGCCGCGAAAAATCGTCAGGGACGGAACCAAACCTGCTCTGCATCGGCCTGAGCGCTCTGCGGCAAGCCTTTCTTATCGCCTTGAGAGAAACCATCGTGAATATGTCACCGCAATGTTTGCTGGACTTTGTCGTAGTGTTCATCGCGGCGATTCAATCAGACTTCCATGAGAGCTATGTGACAACCCGACACAATGCCGAGCGCAACGACGCAGGCCGAAACCGGTGCATTCGTCTGACTGCAATCCCGACGTCAGGTTTTTCGCTGACCCCTGGACGCCCGATGGAGGGGATTTTCTCAGGGAAGATGGCTTCGGACAGGACCAGTCACAATTGAAGCCGGTCTGGCGCCGCCGCCCTCATCGCGAACGAGAGGCAAACCGATACCCTCGGACAGATCCAATTCGGTTGTGAAGACGTCTCCTCGGTCCTTCAAGCGCGTCAGAACGAAAGTGTCTTCGGCGATCTGCCGGCGAATTCTTCCCTTGTCGTCGTAAGAATGGCCCATCGTGGTGATCGAGAACCCCGCGAGGGTTACAGACGGCACGCCCATGAAAAGTGCGTAGCAGAGGGCGGCAACTCCGTTCGTCACCTTCCCGACCTCTCCGATGTCTGCGGGAAGTCCGCCACTCACGGCATCGACAATCGCCTCGCGCTCAGGCTTGGTGGCGCGCATCAGGCTCTCGTAGCGCACATCCGGCTTGGCCAAGAGCTCCAGGTGCATCCACCAAAGAGGCTTGTTATGGAGCCACAGAAGTCCCCTCGTCCTGACATGGGGATGTTCTTCCCAGGACTTCCTTCGCTTGCGGAACGTCAGGTCGGCGGGTGGGAGGCCCAGTGCGTTGGCCGTCCTGCCCGAGTTGTTGATGTCGACGCGTGCACAGTGTCCGATCACATCAGGCGGGATCGTAGGTGATGGCGCAGAGCCGAGAATCAACCACGGCCTATCCAGAATACCAAGTCGCGCGAGCCAGCGACGGTGTCTATCGCGCAATGCTTCAAGCGCGGCAGGTTCCATCTTCATCGCGAGCCCCACTTGAGTGGCGAGGGAAAGAGTCACCTAAATTAGATATGCGACACATCTCTGACACAAGCTCGTCTTCGTGTCCATTCGCCGCCCGGTGTGCCGAAAAACGTCGAAGCACGCAGTACCGGAAGGGCAGTCAGGGGCAGCACTGCGTAGCGGCTCTGGTAGCGTGGGCAGCTTGCCCCCCACCCCATACGCTCGGCTGTGTGGGACCTCGAAAACATCGGAACTCCATACGCGAAGAGCCGAGCGCTGGAGCCTGGTGAAAACAGCCATGGTCATAATGTCCGCTTGGACTTGCCATGGGACACCTGAAGATCCAACCACTTGAACATTAAACAAAAAACCCGGCCGAAGCCGGGTTTTTGGTGCGGTCGAGAAGACTCGAACTTCCACGGGTTGCCCCACAGCGACCTCAACGCTGCGCGTCTACCAATTCCGCCACGACCGCATCGTGGTAGGCGTCGACTTGCGCCGACGGGGGTGCATGTAGCAAAAGCGTTTTGGGTGCACAAGGCCACTGCGACAGAAATCTGACGGGAAAAACAACAATTTCAACAGGCCCTGTGAACAGCGGCTTTTCCCCCCTCAAATCCCCGTGCTCTCCGGCCTATATTCGCAGGAATTGCCAAAAGGACGCATCATGCAACGTGCTGAACTTGATAGATCGATGTTTGCCACTCCCGGTTCGCGGCCGGCACGCTGGCGGATAGAATCGGGTCTGACCCCTTACGACGTCGCAGTGGAAACGATGGAACGCGAAGCTGCGGCGATCGCCGCAGGTGAGGCAGACGAACTTGTCTGGTTGGTCGAGCATCCGCCGCTCTACACCGCCGGCACCAGTGCGGACAGCGCGGACCTCGTGGATGCGGACCGCTTTCCCGTTTTCCAGACCGGGCGCGGCGGCGAATACACCTATCATGGGCCCGGCCAGCGCGTCGTCTATGTCATGCTCGATTTGAAGCGGCGCCGCCAGGACGTGCGTGCCTTCGTGGCGGCACTCGAGGACGTGGTCATTGAAACGCTTGCGCAAATGAATGTCAGGGGCGAACGCCGTGAAGACCGGGTCGGCGTCTGGGTGCAGCGCCCGGAACGGCCGCCGCTACCCGATGGCTCGCCGGCGGAGGACAAGGTCGCCGCGATCGGCATCCGTCTGCGACGCTGGGTAAGCTTTCACGGTCTTTCCCTGAACGTCGATCCGGACCTGGAGCATTTCAACGGAATCGTCCCGTGCGGGATCCGCGGCTACGGCGTCACTAGCCTCGTCGATCTCGGCCTGCCCGTGATGATGAGCGATGTCGACGTGCGCCTTAAGGAAGCTTTCGAGAGAGTCTTCGGACCGGTGACGATCGACCGATAGGGGTTGCTTCGCAAATGAGAGCGAATTGCCCGCGAATCATGCGGCAGGCGATTATGCCCGCTTGGCCGAATTCACCCGCTCTCGCCACAGGATGAACAGCCCGGACCCGACGATGATGGAGATCCCCACCCATTTCCAGACGCCCGGGAATTCGCCGAAGATCGCGTAGCCGAGAATCGTGGCGGAGATGATCTCGAAATACTGGAAAGGTGCCAGCAGCGACAGCGGCGCCATCCGGAAAGCACGCACGACAAGTATGTGCGCGTAGCCGGACAAGCCTCCGAGAATCAGAAGGAGGACCAGCGCAAATCCTGATTGCGGCAGCGACGGCTCGAAATCTGCAATACCGGCGCCATTGCCCACTATTAACGCGCCCCCCAGAAACAGCATCCCGCCAAATCCGGAGATCGTCTGCATTGTCAGTGGCGAATCGCCCTCCCCGATCGCCCGGTTGAGAAACAGATAGAGCGAGAACAGGAAAGCGCAGCCAACCGGCAGCAGCGATGTCATGCCGAAAACGGCGAAGCTCGGCTGGATGACGATCAACGCACCGCCAAAACCCACCGCGATCGCCAGCCACCGCCGCCAGCCGACCCGCTCTCCGAGAAAGACCGCCGACATCGCCGTCAATATGAAGGGTTCGACGAAATAGATGGCGAAAACGTCCGCCAGCGGCATGTATTTGACCGCCGCGAAGAACAGCAGGCTGGCGCCCCCGTGCAATATTCCGCGCAGCAGGTTCATCCATGGCCGTTTAGCGCGAAACGCCTCCTTGCCGCCGACCGTCAGCAGCAGCGGCAGCGTGCAGACGAGCTGGAAGAAGAACCGATAGAAGGTCACCTGCCCCGGCGACATGCCGCCATAGGTCGCCATGTACTTGGCGATGGCATCCATTCCGGGCAGTAGCATCATGGCAAATGTCATGAGCGCCATGCCCTGCATCGTCTGTTGTCTGAAGTGTTCCGTCGCCGACGTTTGCATGGGGTACCTTTGGCTCGCCTGTCGCCAGTCTCGATGTACCGCGATGGCTGGAATCGGCGGCATCGAAGGCTGGCCCCGCTTCAACAGCATTGCTGGCTGCCAGGTCAAGACGTCCGCCCGGTTGTTAGCGTCCCCTTTGCGCAATGCCGGCAAACCATGCGTCCGAAGGCGGCGCAATTGGAGTAGCCTGGCCTTCTGCCGGTCTTTAAGCTTGAAGCCACGACAACGGAGACCGCAATGGCCGAAACCGGCGACAACAACACCATTCCCTTTCGATCCAGCCACGCCGACGGCGACACGCTCGGCGGTCGCATATGGCGGGCGCGGGACGCGCTTGATATGTCGCTCGAGGAAGTCGCGACCCGGATGGGGCTGCCGGAAGAAACCGTGGCAGATTGGGAGCGTGATCATGCCGAACCGCGCACACAGGCCCTTTTCATGCTCGCCGGTGTGCTCGGCGTGTCACCCTCCTGGCTGATCGCCGGTGTCGGTGATGCCCCGCCCGAGGTCGAATCGGAGCCAGGGCTGCACCCGCTGATGGAACAATTGCATCAGCTCCGCCGCTTGCACGAGCAGACCGGACTTGCGATTGCTGCCCTCGAAGCGGAGATCGGCAAGCTTGCTGGCCGCGACCGGAACAACAAAGATTGAGGCATTGCGGGCTTGAGCGGCGGGGGTTGCTCTGCAATGGTCCGCGCCGGACAGAATCTGTTGACGTTTTAGGAGAAAGATCATGGACGTACGCGCCGCCGTCGCCGTTCAGGCGGGCAAGCCGCTGGAAGTGATGACCGTACAGCTCGAAGGCCCGCGCGCCGGCGAAGTGCTGATCGAGGTCAAGGCCACCGGCATCTGCCACACCGACGACTTCACGCTGTCGGGCGCCGATCCGGAGGGGCTGTTCCCGGCGATCCTCGGCCATGAGGGCGCCGGCATCGTCGTCGACGTCGGCCCCGGCGTCACCTCGGTGAAGAAGGGTGACCACGTCATCCCGCTCTACACGCCGGAATGCCGCGAGTGCTACTCCTGCCTCAGCCGCAAGACCAACCTCTGCACGGCGATCCGCTCGACGCAGGGCCAGGGCCTGATGCCGGACGGCACCTCGCGGTTCTCGATCGGCAAGGACAAGATCCACCACTACATGGGCTGCTCGACGTTTGCCAACTACACGGTGCTGCCGGAGATCGCCGTCGCCAAGGTCAATCCGGACGCGCCGTTCGACAAGATCTGCTACATCGGCTGCGGCGTCACCACCGGCATCGGCGCGGTGATCAACACCGCGCAGGTCGAGATCGGTTCGACGGCGATCGTCTTCGGCCTCGGCGGCATCGGCCTCAACGTGCTGCAGGGGCTGCGGCTCGCCGGCGCCGACATGATCATCGGCGTCGACATCAATCCCGACCGCCAGGCCTGGGGCGAAAAGTTCGGCATGACCCACTTCGTCAATGCCAAGGAGGTCGGCGACGACATCGTCCCCCACCTCGTCAACCTGACCAAGCGCAACGGCGACCTGATCGGCGGCGCCGACTACACCTTCGACTGCACCGGCAACACCAAGGTGATGCGCCAGGCGCTCGAATCGGCGCATCGCGGCTGGGGCAAGTCGGTGATCATCGGCGTCGCCGGCGCCGGCCAGGAGATTTCGACGCGGCCGTTCCAGCTCGTCACCGGCCGGCAGTGGATGGGCACGGCCTTCGGTGGCGCGCGCGGCCGCACCGACGTGCCGAAGATCGTCGACTGGTACATGGAAGGCAAGATCCAGATCGATCCGATGATCACCCACACCATGCCGCTCGAAGACATCAACAAGGGCTTCGAGCTGATGCATTCGGGCGAGAGCATCCGCGGTGTCGTGGTCTATTGATGACTGTTGAGGCCTATAAGGCCGACGTGCGGAGAATGGACGCGTTCTCCGCCGTCGAACTTTATGCGCTGCTGAAGCTGCGCGTCGACGTCTTCGTCGTCGAACAGGAATGCCCCTACCCCGACCTGGACGGCCGCGATATCGACGTGCTGCATCTGCGGCTGCTGTCGGGTGCGGACCTGATCGCTGCGGCACGTATTCTGCCACCGGACGGGACCAATACCCTAGCCCGGATCGGAAGGGTCGTGGTTTCCCCCGCACACCGCGGCAAGCGGCTCGGCGAAGCGGTGATGCGGGAGGCGATTGCCGCTTGCGAACTGCGGTTTCCACAAGCGCAAATCGCCCTGTCAGCCCAAAGCCACCTGAAACGCTTCTATGAATCCTTTGGCTTTTCCCCGGTTTCGGAGGAATATCTGGAGGACGGCATACCCCATATCGATATGGTGCGGCCGGCCACGAACCGTGGCGCCTGAGGCACGAGACAGGACCGAACACAACGCCATGATCTACGTCGATGCCGATGCCTGTCCGGTGAAACCGGAGATCCTCAAGGTTGCCGAGCGGCACGGTTTGGAAGTGACGTTCGTCGCCAATTCCGGCCTGCGTCCGTCGCGCGACCCGATGGTCAGGAATGTTATCGTTTCAGGCAGCTTCGATGCGGCCGATGATTGGATCGTTGAACACGTAAGTCCCGGCGATATTGTCGTCACGGCGGATGTTCCGCTTGCCGGGCGCTGCGTCGCGAAGGACGCGCTGGTGACCGGTCCAACGGGCCGCCCTTTCGACAAGAGCAATATCGGCATGGCCTCGGCTATGCGCGATCTTGGACAGCACCTGCGCGAGACCGGTGAAAGCAAGGGCTACAACGCCGCCTTCTCCGCGCGCGATCGCTCGGCATTTCTCGAGACACTGGACCGCCTGTGCCGCCGGGCCAAGTCCAGCAGGCAAGGCGATTCGTCATGAGCGCCTCGCTTGACCGAAGTGGATCGCACGGACGCCATCGCCCGTTCTATATCGCCGCAGGCGTCGCGCTCGTCGTGCTGCCAGCCGCTCTATGGCTGAACGCCAGTGTCGCGCTACAGTTGTCCGGCATCGTATTCTTCCTGCTGTATCTGTTTATGATTGCTCGGAGCCTGCCCCGGCTGAGTGCCGGCTATCTTCGAAAGCATGCGGTTGACACGGATGCACCGGCACCGATCATTCTGGTGGTGACCGTCGGTGTCTTCGCGATCTCCTTGGCTTCGCTTTTCATCGTCCTCCATCAGGCCGGGAACGTCCGACCGTTGGACCTAACTCTGTCCTTCGCCTCCGTCGTCCTCGGCTGGTTCACCATCCACACCATGGCGGCCGTCCACTACGCGCACATCTATTGGCGCCCGCATGGTGGCAAGAGAGTGCAGCCGGACCAGCGCGGGTTGGATTTTCCGCAGACCGACGAGCCGGGCATCTACGATTTCCTCTACTTCGCCTTCATCGTCGGCATGACAGCCCAGACGTCGGATACCGCCATCACCACGACCGAAATGCGCAAGCTGAATCTCCTGCATGCGATCGTGTCGTTCTTCTTCAATACCGTGCTAGTCGCGGCCGTCGTCAACGCGGCGGTGGCACTTGCCTCGTGACTGCACTTGCAAAATGGAGTTCCCATGAAAGTCATATCCCAGAACCAGGCCTTCGGCGGCATGCAGGGCGTGTACGCCCACGATTCGTCTGCCACCAAATGCGAAATGACCTTCGCCGTCTTCGTTCCGCCGAAGGCGACCACTGAGCCCTGTCCCGTCCTTTGGTATCTCTCGGGGCTGACCTGCACCCATGCGAACGTCATGGAAAAGGGTGAATATCGGCGGATGGCCGCGGAACTGGGCCTTATCATCGTCTGCCCCGACACCAGCCCGCGCGGCAACGACGTGCCGGACGAACTGACCAATTGGCAGATGGGCAAGGGCGCGGGCTTCTATCTGGACGCTACCGAGAAGCCCTGGGCCGATAATTACCAGATGTACACTTACATCACCGAGGAATTGCCAGCCTTGGTTGGCGAGCATTTTCGCGTCGACATGTCCCGCCAGGGCATCTTCGGGCACTCGATGGGCGGGCATGGCGCCATGACGATTGCCCTGAAGAACCCTGGCCGCTTCAAAAGCTGCTCCGCGTTCGCCCCCATCGTCGCGCCCTCTTCCGCCGACTGGTCGGCTCCGGCGTTCGAGAAGTATCTTGGATCGGACAAGGCCGCGTGGCGCCAGTACGACACCTGCGCGCTGGTCGAGGACGGCGCCCGGTTCCCGGAATTCCTGATCGACCAGGGCAAGGCCGACGGATTCCTCGAAGCCGGCCTTCGCCCCTGGCTTTTCGAGGAGATCGCCAAGGGCACGGGAATCGGCCTAACGCTGCGCATGCACGAGCGTTATGATCACTCCTACTACTTCATCTCGACCTTTATGGATGACCACCTCAGGTGGCATGCTGAGCGGTTGGGCTGACCGCACGTCGTCGAAAAACCGTGAACCATGGCGCCCGCGCATGACTGATTTGCGCGGGCGCCTCTTGTCATTCGTCTCTCCTGCCGCGATATAGTCGAAAAGCAGACGACTGCAGCCGCGAATCGATCACGACGCGGGAATCGAACGCGGGGACGGCCCCGCTCCTTTGAAACGGAGCAGGATATGTCCTGGATTTTGCTTGCACTCGCCGGTATCTTCGAAATTGGTTGGGCGATTGGCCTGAAATACACGGCCGGCTTCACTAAACCTCTCCCCACTGCCCTTACGGCCGCTGCCATGGTCATCAGCGTGGTGCTTCTCGGCATGGCGGTGAAAAACCTGCCGATGGGTACCGCCTATGCGGTCTGGACCGGCATCGGCACGGTCGGAACCGTCATCCTCGGCATCATCCTCTTTGCCGAGCCGGTGACGGCCATGCGCCTTGGCTGCATCGTCCTCATCGTCACGGGCATCATGGGCCTCAAATTCGCCGCCTGACTCTCCTTCAGCTTCGCCGGTTGTCGAGCGCAAACGCGCCCGGCCCGGCGAAGACGAGATAGAGAAAGATGAAGCAGAACGAGATCGCGGCATCGCCGCGATTGTTCACCGGCCAGAAATCGACCGGCATATGCGCGATGAAATAGGCCGTGGCCATGAAGCCGCTGAGGATGAAGGCCGTCGGCCGTGTGAAGAGGCCGATCAGGATGAGGCCACCGCCGATCGCCTCGAGCACGCCGGCGACGCCGATGAGGTTGACCAGGTCGCCGAACGGCTGAGCCGCCGGGGGAAAGTCGAAGAATTTCTGCGTCCCATGTTCGATGAACTGCGGCGCTGTGATGATCCTGAGCGCGGCCAACGCGTAGGGCTGATAGAGGGACAGGCGGTTGGCGAGCGTCATAGCGACCTCCGTCCGGCAACCAAAGCCGATGAGGGGCGTCACCCATTCAATATCCGGCTTTATCGGCGCCGGATCAAGTCGCAGGCGAAAATCGCCTCATCCGCCGGGGCGTGCCGGCTGGTTTACCCTCCGCTTGCCGCCGGAGATCAGTTGCAGCTTGTCGCCGAAGTTGCCGCGCAAGGAGCCGGCTTGGCATCGGCGCTTGCGCTGACGTCGGCTTTCGGCTTGCGGACGCGCGGGCGCACGGTCAGTGCCGCCTCGCTCGGGATAATGATGGGATCTTCCGCGCGCGGCGCGGCCGCTGCGACCGCGGAAGGCGTGGTGGATCGTGACCCCGAGCGCGGTTTGTGCTTGCCGGAGCGTTTTTCGCGCGTTGCCGCCTTGACCGGAGCGAGCCGGTAGGCGACCGCAACGCGCTGGGAAATCGCGTTGGCCAGCGCCTTGTCACCAGCTTTTGCCCCTGGCATGAAGCTGTTCACGGTGAAGTTCTCGCTCGAAACGGACGCTCCTGACCCGTCCCGCAGCGCCACGCTCACCTGTGCGGAGTTGCGCCCGGCCTGGGCGCCCGTTCCCCGAACCACATTCGAGAGCCGCACATCCATCGTCACCTTTGGCAACGGTACCGGCCGGCGCGTGGAGCGAATCGCCTGATTCAGCTGTTGCCCGGTCATCTTGACCAGCGCCGCCGGAACGGAGCCGTCCCCACTCACCGCTACCTTGCGGATATCCTTTAGCGTTTCTGCTCCCGCGGTGACGGACATCGCAAGAACCGCGAGCGCGGCGAGCGGCACACGAAGGAAAGACATCAGCATCAAGTTTGAATCCGTATTCTATGCACTCGCCGCCAAGGCGAATCAGCCCCTGATCCAACCCCCATCGCACGCCGACACGGACCGGCGCAATGCAATCCTGCATCGATGGTAAACATCACGACGGATGGCTCAGCCAGATGTGACTGCCGAAAACACCCCGGCTGCGACCTCGAGTTCGTGCCAGCGAAGCTCCCGGCGACGAAACGCTTCTTCGTCGGTACCCCAGTGCTCGATCTGCCAGTCCTCATCAATGTGCGCAAGTTTCCATACCGCTTCTGCATCAAGGCGGCCGTGCGCGAAGGCGAGCGCAAGGATCGCAGAGCCCGTCAACGTGGTGACCGTATGGATGCAGGCAAGCGCAAGTGGCGAATCGAATTTCGCCAGTGCGGCGGCAAACGCGGCAATCGCCGGCTGCGGCTGCTCCTGGTGCAGGACGCCTTCAGCCAGGATGAAACGGGCACCAAGGGTGGCAGCGGCCCAGTCCAGCACGGGGTCCCAGCCCTCGCGCTGCTGCTCGACCAGCCGCTCCGGGCTATCGGCGCGGTAGCATATCATGTCGGTTCCGGCGAAGCGGACGATCTCGTCGAAGACCGCCTGCCGATTGTCGGCGACACCGTCCAGGGCTGTGTTGACGAGCCGCGTCACCGGCATTTTCGCCGGATCGATTTCCTCGCCCTGTGCTTCCCATTCCTCTTTCAACCGATCGGCCAGAGCGGCCGAATCGACGGCGAGCAGTCGCTTTGCCGGCGTCCGCACCGCCCGTCCATCGAGCAGGATGCTATAACCGTCGCTGGTCTGGCCGATCGAGACGTCCTTGTAGAACCGCTTCGGCAGCGGCCGCTTCATCTGGATCTGGGCGCGGCGAACCGGATCAGGATCACTCATGGCGTCGGAAAGGTCGGAGAGAATTTCACGCATTGGATAACTCCAGCCACCGCAACAGTTCGGCCGGCTCCCTTAGTATGTGGTCCGCGCCCGCCTCGACGAGTTCGGGAACACTGGCATAACCCCAGGCGACACCGACCGCTTGCGCGCCGGCCGCCTTTGCCATCTGCATATCGTAGATCGCATCGCCGATAACAACCGTCTGCGTCGCATCGATCCCGGTTTCGGCGCAACATTCTGAGACCATCGCCGGGTGCGGCTTGGAGGGACAGTCGTCCGCCGTCCGCGAGACGAAGAAGGTCTTCTCGAAGCCGTGCGCGAGGCGGATCGCATCCAGTCCGCGCCGCGACTTGCCGGTGACCGCGCCGAGCAGCATGTCGTCCTGGCGCTCCAGCCGGCGGATCAGTCCACCGATGCCCGGAAACAGCGGCTCCTGAAAGCCCGGCTCGGCGCGCACGCTGGTGAAAATCGCCTTGTAGTGCGCTGTCATCGCCAGCGCCTCGTCGTCCACATGCGCCTTGCCCTGCAGGCGCGCAATGGCGATGTCGAGCGTCAACCCGATGATGCTCTTGGTTGCCTCAAGCTCAAGACGACCGTGCCCGAACTCCTCGAACGTCCGCGCCATGACTTCATGAATAAGGCCCGCGCTGTCGACCAGCGTGCCGTCGCAGTCAAAAAGCACCAGGCGCATCAATCGTCCTCGTCCTGCGCGTTGCGGTCGAAGCCGAAGAGATTCCAGGTCTGCACCATGTGCGGCGGCAACGGGGCGGACACCCGCAGCCGCCCGCCGGACGGATGCGGAATATCGATGTGGCGGGCATGCAGGTGGAGACGGTTCTGAACCCCGCCCGGGAAGGGCCAGTTGATATCCGCGTCGAAATATTTCGGATCGCCCAGAATCGGGTGGCCGATGTGGGCGGCATGGACGCGAAGCTGGTGGGTGCGGCCCGTATAGGGCTCCATTTCCAGCCACGCGAAATTCTGGCCTGCCTGTTCGATCACGCGGTAATACGACACCGCGTGATCGGCCCCCTCCTCGCCGTGCTTGGCGATCCGCATGCGGTCGCCATCCGGGGTCTGCTCCTTCACCAGCCAGGTCGAGATCCGGTCCTCTCGCTTGCGCGGCACGCCCTTCACAATCGCCCAGTAGGTCTTCTTCGTGTCACGTTCGCGGAAGGCGGCCGTCAGCTTCTGCGCGGCGCCGCGCGTGCGCGCGACGACCAGCACGCCGGACGTGTCGCGGTCGAGACGGTGGACCAGGCGCGGCTTTTCGCCCTTCTGGCTCGTCCAGGCCTCCAGCATCTTGTCGATGTGACGGGTAACGCCGGAGCCGCCCTGGACGGCGATGCCCGGCGGTTTGTTCAGCACGAACACTTTGTCGTCCTCGTGCAGCAGCATCCGCGAGAGCAGTTCGGCATCGGGTGAATGCTTCAGGTCACGGCTGGCGATCGGACCGGATTTCACATCCTTGGCGTCGACGCCCATCGGTGGAATACGCACCGTCTGGCCCGGCTGGACACGGGTATCGGTCTTGGCGCGGCCGCCGTCGATCCGGACCTGCCCCGAGCGCAGCAACTTCTGCAGTTGGCCGAAGCCGAGTCCCGGATAGTGGACCTTGAACCATCGGTCGAGCCGCATCCCCGCCTCGTCCTGGTCCACCTGCCTGTGTTCGATACCTGCCATCTTCGCCTTCTCTCGGTTCAGCGCGTGCTTTAGCGCATGTTCCCGAAAAGGGAAAGTTGCAGGGAGCCTGTTCTCAGAACGCCCGGAACGTCAGGGTGGTCAGCGAACGGACGATCCCGGGAATCACGGCAATGTTGTCATTGATGAACTTGCCGATATCCTCCTCGCTCTCGACATAGACCTTCAACAGAAGGTCGTAGTCGCCGCTCGTCGAGTAGAGCTCGGAGATCAGCTCGGTCGCATAGAGCGCGTCGGCAACCTCATAGGTCTTGCCCGGAGCGCACTGCAGTTGCACAAAAATCGGTTTCATCGCGATCACTCCACCGCCGCACGCGGCCATTTCCCATTGCGCCCATGCGGGCGGTCGTAGTCGGCTTTATGAAGGAGTTCGGCCCCGGGAAGCAAGAGTGCCGACGCCAATTGCTGCGGGCCTGCATTCGTCGTGTCCGTTGACCTGTTAAAATTTGCTTAAAATTCAATCAGCGCGATTAATTGATGAAAAAGCCGCAACTGCTAATGAGGGTTGTTTACAGCCCGGAAGCTATCCATGTCGCAGATCGTAACCGTATCTCCCAGCACCGCCGCCTATGCCGCTCAGGGCTATAAGACGACCACGCGCGCCGACACCCTGTTCGAGCAGCGGATCGAGGCCTGGAGCGATGCGACCAAGATTGATGGCGATGCGCGCCAAAAGGCTTATCTGACGCTGGTGAAACCGCCCGCGTTGGCGCTGGCGCTGCTGACCATGAAGCGTCAACCGGATGTTAGCGTCGAGACGGCCGAACGCCGCTACACCGAGAATGCCGGCGATACGGCAGGCGCTGGAGTGCCCGATGCCGTCAGCCGGGTCGATCGCTGATCACCTGTCGACCGTTTGCCGTGGTATGAGCCCGATCAGACCAGATCGGGCTTTTTCTGTCTCAGCAACGCAACGATGACGTCGGCTGCCTTGTCCCCCGGCGAGCGCTCATCCTGCATGCGCGCATGAACCAGATCGAACCCCTCCAGCATGGCGCGTCGCTGGGCCGTATCATGCGTCAGCCGCACCGCCCAACGCGCTAGGCTGCCCGGGCGCACCACCTCGTTGAGATATTCCGGTATGACGGCATAGTCAGCGATCAGGTTTGGAAGAGCCGCAGTCCAGGTCTTGATCCTGCGCGTCATCAGCTTCGCAATCCAGTCGAGCTTGTAGCAGGAAACGACCGGCACCCGGGCGAGCGCAAGCTCCAGCAACACGGTACCCGACGCCGCTATCGCCACGTCCGCCGCCTGAAATGCCCGCCACTTGTCTTCACCCGCAACCGTAATTTCCGGCTTCACCGGCCATTCCGCAACCATCTGTCGGACCAGTGCCTCCTGGCGCGGCACGGTGGGCAATCGAAACGAGAACGGAACCTCGCCTGCGGCAATCTCTTCGACCGTTTCCCGAAAGACAGGAAGCAGCCGGGTAATTTCACCCGCCCGCGAGCCCGGCAACAGCAGGCAGGTTCTGGGCAAGCCGCTTCCAAGCGCCGGCACCGGCTTCTGCATCTGCGCAAGGCGAACCGCATTGACCTGAGGGTCGCTTGCCAGCCGGTGGCCGACATAGGTCGTCGCCGGTCCCTGCAGCCGCCGCATCACCTCCGGCTCAAAGGGGAGGACGGCGAGCACATGGTCCACATAGCCGCGCATCTGCGGTGCGCGCTCTTCCTTCCAAGCCCATACGCTTGGACACACGTAGTTCACGATCGGAAGGCCGGGCATCTGCCGGCGAACGATACGCGCGACGCGGTGGGTGAAATCGGGGCTGTCTATGATGACGAGGAGATCGGGCTTCGCCTCGATGATAGCGGTGGCCGTCTGGCGGATGCGTCGAAGCAGTTTCGGCAGCTTTGCAAGAACCTGCGAAACCCCCATGATCGACAGCTCGGAGTAGTCGAACAGCGACACGAGGCCCTGAGACTGCAGCGCCTCGCCGCCGACACCGACCAGAGCGATATCGTCCGGCAACTGGCGGCGCAGGGCCACAACGAGATCGCCCCCCAAAAGGTCGCCGGAAACTTCTCCTGCAATCACCGCGAGCTTGAGCGGACGGGGCATCGGTTCACTCCTTGCCTGGCACGATACCCGAGACGAAAAGCCCTGCGCGATCCGCCGCTTCGATAAGCCGCTCACGGTCGAGGACCAGGGAGCGACCGGTTTCGGTCGCGATGCCTGCAAGGCCTGCGGCTGTGGCCCAATGCACCGTATCGAGCCCGATCGACGGCAGATCGGCGCGGGTGTCCTGCCGGGGCTTGCACAGCTTGACCAGCACGCCCTTGCGGCTTTGTGAGATCCGCCCCTGCCGGCGCAGGTCGGCGACGCGCTCGAGCATCTGGTCGGTTCCCTCCGCACCTTCCAGCGCCACCACCCGACCGCCGACGGCAACGGCGCCCTGCCCGACATCGAGAGCGCCGAGCGCCAGCGCTGCAGCCGAGGCAGCGGCAATGTCCCGCAGATCCTCCGCGTTCGGAGCGATCTTGCCGATCACGCCCTCTATCGCCAGCAGTTCCGGTGCGATCTCGTGTGCGCCGACGACGCGCACGCCATTCGCTTCGATCAGCCGGATGACCATCTTCAGGACCGTGTCGTCGCCGCCGTTCAGGAGCGTGCGCACGATGGCGGGAATCTGCAGGAGCGTCCGCAGGGTCGGCCGGATCTCGCGCCACTCCGGCCGGCGCTGCACGGCGCCGGAGAGCACTGCGCGGTCGATTCCCTCGCGGGCAAAGGCGTTGCTCATCGCCGCATAGTCGCCGACCCCGACGTGCTGGTGCTCGAAGTCCGACCAGTCCTGATCAGCCTCGTTGGCGAGCGTCAGGACGAAGGGGTTCTCGCCATGCAGGCGGGCAGCCCGCGCCAGATGGACAGGCAAAAGCCCACTGCCGGCGATGATGGCCAGCCGCTTTGCGCTCTCCGGCCGTCCGCCCGCCATTCGGATCAGGCCTTGTTGCGGTTCGGTGAGGAAAGCGCGCGGTCACTGTCGGCGGCGATGAAATCGAGGATCTCCATCACCGGGGCGCAGTCCTGATACTCCTCGCGGATCGCCGCGGCATTGGTTCGGATCGAACCTTCCCCATCGAAAATCTGCTTGAAGGCGCGGCGCACGCGATGAATCGTCGGCTTGTCTATGCCGGCGCGCGACATGCCGACCACGTTCAGGCCACCGAGAATGCCCGGATTGCCGTTCAGCATGCCATAGGGAATGACATCATAGGAGACGGCGGAGAGCCCACCCACAAAGGCCTGGCGGCCAACGCGGGTAAACTGATGGACGGCGGAACCGCCGCCGAGGATGGCACGGTCCTCGATGGTGACGTGCCCAGCCAGCATGACGTTGTTGGACAGGATCACGTTATTGCCGACGATGCAGTCGTGGGCGATATGCGAATAGGCGAGGAACAGGTTGCCGTCGCCGACGACCGTCTTGCCGCCGCCGTCCGTCGTGCCCGTGTTCATCGTCACACCTTCACGGATGGTATTGCGCTCGCCGATCGAAAGCGTCGTCTCCTCACCGCCATGGTGGACGCTCTGCGGCTCGCCGCCGACGATGGCTGAAGGGAAGATGCGCGTGCCGCGGCCAACCGTGGTGCGCCCAGCGACCACGACATGGCTGAGAAGCTCAACGCCCTCCCCCAAAACGACTTTCGGCCCCACATGGCAGAAGGGGCCGACAACGACATTCTCCCCGATCTCCGCTCCGTCTTCGATGACGGAAAGCGGATGGATCCTGGCACTAACTGCAATCATATTCAGGCGTCTTCCTTGTTGACGATCATCGCGCCGATATCAGCTTCGGCGACAAGTTGCCCATCAACTTTTGCATCGCAGTGAAATTTCCAGATATTTCCCCGCTGCTTCTGCTTGACGACGTGGTACTCGACGCGATCGCCCGGCACCACCGGTTTGCGAAAGCGGGCGTTGTCGATGGTCATGAAGTAGACCAGGTTCGTTCCCGAACCCGTCTTGCGGGCGCAGATCGCCCCAGCCGTCTGTGCCATGCCCTCGACCAGAAGAACGCCGGGCATGATCGGATGGTCCGGAAAATGGCCCATGAATTGCGGTTCGTTGACGGTCACG
This sequence comes from Mycoplana sp. 10N416, assembly GCF_056394765.1. Lineage (NCBI taxonomy): Bacteria > Pseudomonadati > Pseudomonadota > Alphaproteobacteria > Hyphomicrobiales > Rhizobiaceae > Mycoplana > Mycoplana sp. 10N416. The sequence continues at coordinate 79,773 of NZ_JBFTIM010000008.1, forward strand.
TTCTTGATGCCGATGGCGGAGTTGTCCCCGTCGATCTCGACGATCTTGTCCACCAGCAGGAAGGGATAGCGGTGTGGCAGAAGTGTCAGAATTTCCTTCAGTTCGGCAACGCCCAAGGCCGTTTTCATTTCCTCGCTCATTCGTTGTCACCCGTCTTCTTGCTTCTGTTGGTCGCCCGCATCGTTATTTCAGCGACGTCACGGAGGAAGTCGCGCATCGGGCGCGCCGGAATGCCGCCGTAGCGCTCGCCCGCCGGAATGTCGGCGACAACGCCGCTCATCGCCGCAATCTGAACGCCGTCACCGATCGTGATATGGCCGTTTATGCCCGCCGCGCCGCCGATCATCACACCATTGCCGATCCGGGCACTGCCGGCAATGCCGACCTTGCTGACGATGCCGCAGTGACGGCCGATCCGGACGTTGTGCCCGATCTGGACCTGGTTGTCGATCTTGGTCCCCTCGCCGATGACCGTATCGTCCATCGTACCGCGGTCGATCGTTGTGTTTGCACCGATCTCCACGTCGTCCTGGATGATGACGCGGCCGACCTGAACGATCTTGATCATGCCACCCTTGGGGCTGGGCCCGTAGCCGAAACCGTCCTGACCGATGCAGGCACCGGGATGCACGATGACCCGGTTGCCGACGAGCGCGCATTGCAGTTTTGCGCCGGCGGCGATCGTGCAGTCGCGACCGATCTTCACGCCGGGGCCGAGAACGACGCCGGGGCCGATGTGGGTTCCCTCGCCGATCTCGACATCGGCGCCAATGACCGCCATGGGCTCGACGACCACGCCGGGCTCAAGCCGAGCCGTCGGATCGACAAAAGCATGTGAGGAAATGCCGGCCGGTTCGGAGGTCGTCAGTGCCGGGCGCATTGCCGATGGCTGGAGGATTTCGCCGGCAAGCGCAAAGGCCATGTGGGCCCGGGACGTCTGCAACACGGCGATGTGCGAAGGAACGATGGAAGCCAGCGCCTTGTCGCACAGGATAGCCGTCGCCTGGCAGGTCTCGAGTTCCGACTTGCTCTTGCGCGACAGCATGTAGCAGATGTCGCCATCCTTCGCCCGGTAGACGGGCGCGACGTTGCGCACGATCCTTGCGGCCGCCGACGGATCCGACAGCTCCGCCCCGAGCGTGTTCGCCAGGTCGCCCAGGCGAACACCGTCATGCGGTGGAAAAAACCAGTTTTGTTCCATCAGCGTGGACTCCAGAACAGTTTGTTCTTCGCAGTTCTGGACTGCCGGGATCAGAAGCTCGACGAAATGCCGAACTTGAACCGCTGCTCCTCGTCGAAGTCTTCCTTGACGACCGGAATAGCATAGTCGACACGCAGCGGACCGAACGGCGAAGACCAGATCAAGCTGGCGCCGAGAGACGCGCGCCAAGACATGCTGGTGCCGTTCACGGGATCTCCGCCCGTATCGACCTTGTTGCCATACAGGGTACCGGCATCGGCAAACAATGCGCCGCGGAAGCCGGCGTCGCGCGCGATGAACGGTATCGGGAACGTGGTTTCGGCCGAGACCGTGAAGTAGGTCGTACCGCCGATCTCGTCGCCATTGGTCATGCGAGGACCGATGCCGCCGCTTTCGAAGCCGCGCAGATCGTTGGCGTTCAGCTGGAACTGGTCGAAGACCATCAGATCGCCGCTGGTCGGCGTCATGTATCCGGCACCGGCGGTGAGACTGCCGATGATGTCGGCATCTTCCATCAGCGTCTGGAAATAACGTGCCTTGCCGTAGATCTTGTAGAAATCGGAGTCACCGCCAAGGCCAGCGAATTCCTGCGTGAAGGTCGCATAGATGCCTTCACGTGGCAGCTTGCGATCATCGAGGGTATCGTAGGTCAGCGACTGCGAAACCGAAGAGCGGACCCACGGGCTGCCGTCGATCGCATCCCAATACGGAAGCGAGATATCCCGGTCAGCCGGATTGGTCTTAGCCTTGTCCGCTGCCTCGTCGACGCTCGTGCTGTAGTCGTACTTCGAGTAGTTGTAGCGCAGCGTCGTCGACAGGTCCTCGGTGATCGGAGCCGTCACCCGCAAGGTTACACCCTGGCTGTCGACATCGTAGAAGTCCTGGGAGTTATCCTCGTTGCGGAAGATGTCGAAGCCCGCCGCAAGACGGTAACCGAGGAAGTACGGCTCCGTGAACGACAGGTTGTAATTGCGCGAGTCAGAGCCGCCACCCGCGGCGATGCGGATATACTGGCCGCGACCGAGGAAGTTCCGCTCTTCGATAGAGGCTTCCAGCTTGAAGCCGCCGTCGTTGCCGGTCGTGTAGCCGACGCCCACGCCGAACGTACCGGTTGACTGATCCTGAACGTCGACCACCAGAACGACGCGGTCGGAAGCGCTGCCCGGAGCCGTCGAGACATTGACGGTCGAGAAGAAGCCGAGCGCCTCGAGACGCCGCTTTGCGCTCGTGACCACTTCCTGGTTGAATGCGTCGCCTTCGCTGATATCGAACTCGCGACGGATCACGTAATCACGCGTACGGGTGTTGCCGCGAATTTCGATGCGCTCGATGTAGGCGCGCTCACCCTGGTCGACCAGATAGTCCACCGCAATCGTATGGTTGGCGAAGTCGCGATTCCCCCGCGGCGTTACCCGTGCGAAGGGATACCCCTTCGCTGCCACGCGCTTAGAAATCTCCGACATCGAATCCTGCACGTCGCTCGCACGGTAGACAGAACCGGCGCGCGTTTCGAGAAGGCCCTTGAGCTCCTCGGCGTCGATGCCCTCGACGGTCGATTCGACGGTGATGTCGCCGAAATTGTAGCGCTCACCTTCCTCGACGGTGAAATTCAGCGTGTATTCGTTCGTGGTTTCATCGAGCACGGCCTCCGACGAAACGATCTGGAAGTCGGCGTAACCGCGGTTGAAGTAGAACTGACGCAGCACCTCCTCGTCGGCGCGCAACTTCCCTTCGTCGTAGACATCCTTGCGCGTCAGGAACGACAGCGGACCCGATTTCTTCGTGTTGATGACCGAACGCAGACGGCCGTCGCTGTAGGCATTGTTGCCGACGAAGTTGATCTGCGAAATCTTGGTCCTGTCGCCCTCGTTGATGACGAAGGCCAGGTTGACGCGTCCGTTGCCAAGATCATAGGTCTGCGTCGTGACCGTGGCATCGCTACGACCGATCGCGGCGTAGGCGTCCTTGATGGACTGGATATCGCCCTCAATGGTCGTCTCGCTGAACGGCCCCTGGGACCGCGAGCGCACGATACCCGCAAGCTTGTCGTCCTTGATCTTGCGGTTGCCGTTGAAGACCACCTGGTTGATCAGGCGATTCTCATCGACGACGACGACGAGCGTGCTGCCGGAAACGCTGATTCGCACATCGGAGAAATACCCGGTCGCAAACAGCCGACGCACGGACTCATCGATATCGGCGTTGCTGAAGCTCTTGCCGGGCTGAATGCTGAGGTTTGCCCGCACGGTTTCGGCGCTGACACGGCTTGCGCCACGAACATCCACGCGCTGGATAACGGCAGCTTCTGCGGCACTTGCGGAGACGAGCGAGACGGCTGCTCCACCAGCCACCACCATGCTCGTCGAAAGGGCAACGGCAGACACCGCGTTCAAAAATCTTGAACCAGCTTTCATTTTCACAACTTACCTTTGTTTCAATGTCTCGCGGCGAACTCGAACCCGACTCCGGTCACGCTGCCGTTTTAACCGCTTTTGCTATACAAGCAAGGTCGGCCGTTAATTTCTGTTTACTTCAATTCGAACCGTGGCCCATTGGTCACGAAATGCTTTCGTTTACGGTAAACAGTATCTTATCGAGCCTTCCTCGCGCGCCTCCAACCTGCAAAACACCCTCTACACTATCCAAATCTGCCGAACGTGTCGTTCCAGGTTGCAAACACGGTCAGCATCAGAATCAGCGCCATGCCGATCCGGAAAGCGATTTCCTGTGCCCTGGGACCGACCGGCCTTCCTCGAATGGCCTCAACCGCATAGAACATCAGGTGCCCACCATCAAGTACCGGAACCGGCATAAGGTTCAAAAGTCCAATGGAAACAGAGAGAACAGCGGCGAGCTGCAGCAATGCGGCCACACCCAGCGTCGCCATCTGGCCTGACGCCTGCGCCACCCTGATCGGTCCGCCGATCTGATCGGCCTTCATCCGCCCCGTAACGACATTCGAGAGATAGTCGAAGGTTCCGGTGACGATCTGCCAGGACTGCAGCACACCCTGCCCGACAGCCTCCAGCGGGCCGTAGCTGACCCGGCGGAAATTGCCGGCTGCCTCGTTCGTCACGATTCCAATGATGCCCATTTCCATCTTGTTACCGAACTGATCGGTCAGCTCCGTCCGATCCGGAACCATACTGAGGTTCTGCTCGGCGCCGTTGCGCCTGATCGTGACGACGATCGGAACCTCGGGCCGCACGCTGACGTAGCGCCGCACGTCGTCGAAGGTGCGAACCGGCGTGCCATCGATCGCGACCAACAGGTCGCCGGGCAAGACACCTGCTGTCGCCGCGGCGCTCGGTTCGCGCACCTCAGCCACGATCGGATCGGCCACCTGCCGTCCATAGACCGCGAAGGTGACGCTGAAGATGGCGATGGCAAGGATGAAATTGGCAATCGGACCGGCTGCAACGGTTACGGCGCGCTTCCACAGCGCCGCGCCGAGAAATGTGCGCGCCCGCTCGTCCGGAGACAGCGTGCCGAGCTTGGCATAATCCGGTGTCGACGCCGCATCCTCGTCGCCATGAAACTTGACATAGCCACCGAGCGGGATTGCCGAGAGTTTCCAGCGGGTACCGCGCCGGTCGGTAAAACCGGCGATCTCCGGTCCGAAGCCGATCGAGAACGCCGTGATGCCGATGCCGGACCACCGCCCGGCAAGATAGTGTCCCATTTCATGGACGAAGACGATCAGCGTCAGCACGACCAGGAACGGAACGATGGTGCCCGTCAATAATCCAAACGCCTGCGACAACAGTTCCATGGCCAGTTGGCCTCCTTACAAGTACAGGCGTCAAAGTCCGAGGAGGAACGCGCCCGTCGACGCGACGGAAGGCCCGGCCACCGTCGCGGCCGTCCCCAGCAGGAACGCCGCGAAGCAGGCGAAAACAAGACCGTCGACCCGATCCATGACGCCCCCGTGGCCCGGAATGAGCTTGCTGGAATCCTTCACCCCGAAGCGTCGCTTCAGGAAGGACTCGAACAGATCCCCCACCTGACTGAACACCGACAGGACCAGGGCGACAAACGGTATCCACAAACCGGTCGCAGGGAAGAAACAAAGATAAAGCGCGCTGCCGGCGATGATCGCCGCAACCGTGCCGCCGATGGCCCCGGACCAGGTCTTGCCGGGCGAGATCGACGGCGCCAGCTTCGGACCGCCAATGGCCCTGCCGACGAAATACGCCAGGATATCCGTCGACCACACCACCGCAAAAACGAACAGCATGGCGATCAGCCCGGTCGCGTCATCCGCCCGGATTGCCGTCAGGGACAGCGCCGTCAGGCCCGCATAGGCGATGCCGCCGGGCAGCCAGAGACTGCGCCTGAATGACAGGGCATGCAGGAGCGAGACGATGACGGCCGCGCAGACGGTCACAAACGCCATCTCGGCTTCACCGAACACCGTCATTGCGCAAGCGGCTGCCGTGGCCGCCCAGCCGAAGGCGTTGCCGCGAAAGTCGATCTCAGCCAGCCGGGTGATCGTCGACCATTCGTAATAGACGAGCAAGGCGATCGCCGCCGACAGCAGGCGGAACGGCAGGCCACCCGTCCAGGTCGCGGCCAGCACGACGACGGCCATGACGATGCCGGAAATGATGCGAAGGCGGAGTTCCGTGCTCATCAGGAGCCCACTGCGAGCGTCTGTGCCGGCACGCCGCCGAACCGGCGTTCGCGCCCGGCAAAGTTCGCGAGCGCATCGAGGAAGGTCGCCCGAGAGAAATCGGGCCAGAAATCGGGAATGAACATGAGTTCCGAATAGGCTGCCTGCCAGAGCAGGAAATTGGAAAGCCGCTCTTCGCCGCTGGTGCGGATGATGAGGTCGGGATCGGGTATGTCGGCCGTATCCAGCCGGGCGCTGATCAGTTCCGGGGTCACGTCCGCCGGATGCAGCCGCCCCGCGGCCACGTCTCCAGCGATCGAGCGCATGGCACGAGCCATCTCGTCCCGCGAGCCGTAGTTGAACGCGATCACCAGTTGGATGGAGGTGTTTCCGCGCGTGCGTTCTTCAGCCTCGAGAAGGAGCGGCAGTATATCGCTGCGCAGGTTCGACCGATCCCCGATGACGCGGATGCGGACGTTTTCACGGTGCAGTGTCTCGAGATCCCGGCGTATGAAGGTCTTCAGCAAGCCCAGCAGGTCGCTGACCTCGCTCTCCGGCCGGCTCCAGTTTTCAGAGGAGAAGGCGAAAAGGGTCAGATAGCCGACCCCGGCTTCAGCCGCAGTGCGGACCGCCTCCCGCACGGCCTCGACACCCTTGCGATGCCCCATGCTGCGCGGCAACCCGCGAACATTGGCCCAGCGCCCGTTGCCGTCCATGATGATGGCAACGTGGTTGGGAATGTTCTTCAAAGCATGCTTGGTCATCGACGATCCGTGGGAGATGCGAGAGTCCTGGCGAGCCTGCAACCGTTGCTAGACCTGCATGATTTCCTTTTCCTTGTCGGCAAGCAAGCGGTCGACCTCGGAAATCATCTCGTCCGTCATCTTTTGAACCCTTTCAGACTGGTTGCGGCTGATGTCCTGACCGATGTCGCCATCCTTCTCGGCTTTTTTCAGGTCGTCCATGCCGTCGCGACGCACGTGACGAATCGCAACCTTGCCTTTTTCCGCATAATCGTGTGCGAGCTTCACGAGCGAACGGCGACGCTCCTCGTTCAGCTCGGGCAGCGGGATGCGCAGGTTCTGGCCGTCAATGATCGGATTGAGGCCGAGATTGGATTCCCGGATGGCGCGGTCGACCGCGTTCACCATCGACTTGTCCCAAACCGAGACGGCGAGCATGCGCGGCTCTGGAACGGTGATGTTCGCCACCTGGTTGAGCGGCATGCGCGAGCCGTAGGCTTCAACCGTCACCGGGTCGAGAACGTTGGCCGAGGCGCGACCGGTGCGCAGTGAAGCGATATCGTGCTTGAACGCGGAAATGGCGCCATCCATGCGGCGCTTCAGTTCCTTCAGATCTACACCTTCACTCATTGCTTGAAACTCCCGTTTTCTAGGAAACTACACCCTTTCAGGCGAGTTTCGGAATCAGTTGTCGGATACGATGGTCCCGCGACCGCCGCCGGTCAATATTTGGGCAAACCCGCCCTCTTCATGGATCGAGAAGACAACGATCGGAATCGAGTTCTCGCGTGCCAGCGCAACCGCGGCAATGTCCATGACGGCAAGGCCTCTTTCCAGAACCTCGTTGTGGGTCAGACGGTCATAACGCGTTGCTTCCGGGAACTTCTTCGGATCGGCCGAGTAAATTCCGTCGACCTGTGTTCCCTTGAAGATGGCTTCCGCGCCGATTTCGGCGGCACGCAAGGCTGCCGCCGAGTCCGTCGTAAAGAACGGATTGCCGGTACCGCCGGCAAAAATCACGACCCGGCCCTGTGCCAGGTGATGCAGCGTCCGGCGCTGGGAAAAGCTCTCGCAAATCTCCGGCATGGCAATCGCCGACAGGACGACGGTATCGATATCAAGCTTGCGCAGCGAGGTCGCAAGTGCCAGCGCGTTGATGACGGTGGCGAGCATGCCCATGTGATCGCCCGTGACGCGGTCGCCCCCCTTCGAGGCCACGGCGACGCCGCGGAAGATATTGCCACCGCCGACGACGACACCGACCTCGACACCAAGCGCACGTGCCTCGGCAATGTCGCCGGCGATGCGGTCGGCGACAGCGACGTCGATGCCGAACCCTTGCGAGCCCATCAACGCCTCACCGGATGCTTTCAGCAGAACGCGTTTGTAGATCGGTTTGGCGGACATTGGCGCTCCTGGCGGTTGGTCTGACGTGGCGGCGAAGCGGATGAGGCGATGGCAGCGCGCATTCGTCACGCGGGCATCTGTTCGGCCTGCAGTTTCGCCGTCAGCCGGATACACGAAGGGCACCGCGTTGTCACGCGATGCCCTTCCCTTTTCCCAAGTCGGGTAAAGAAATCAGCCCTTGGCGGCAGCCGCAACTTCCGCTGCGAAGTCCGACTCTTCCTTCTCGACGCCTTCGCCGAGCAGGAGGCGGGCCATGCCGGTGACCTCGATCGGAGCGCCGGCGAGCTTCTCGGCGTCCTTGATCGCCTGACCGACGGTGATCTCCGGATTGATGACGAAAGCCTGCGACAACAGCGCGACTTCCTCGAAGAACTTGCGCATGCGGCCTTCGACCATCTTCTCGATGATGCTGTCCGGCTTGCCGGAAGCGCGCGACTGTTCGATGAAGACGTTGCGTTCGCGTTCTGCGACGGCGGCGTCAACCTCTTCAGCGCGGATGGCCAGCGGATTCGTCGCGGCAATGTGCATGGCGACCTGACGGCCAACCGAGTACAGCACTTCCTTGTCGCCAACCGACTTCAGGGCAACGAGAACGCCCAGCTTGCCGATGCCGTCGCCGGCGGCATTGTGGATGTAGGTGGCGACAACGCCGTCTTCGACCTTCAGCAGTGCCGAACGACGCAGCGTCATGTTCTCGCCGATGGTGGCGATGGCGTCCTTGATCGTCTCTTCGACGGACTTGCCGGTTGCCGGGTAGGTAGCCTTGGCAATGGCTTCGACGCTGCCGTCGGTGCTGAGCGCGACGTTGGTGATGCCGCGGACGAGTTCCTGGAAGGCCTCGTTGCGGGCCACGAAGTCGGTCTCGGAGTTGATCTCGACGGCAACGGCCTTGACGCCGCCGCTGACGATGCCGACGAGGCCCTCAGCCGCGGTGCGTCCCGACTTCTTGTCGGCCTTGGCAATGCCCTTGGCGCGCAGCCAGTCGATCGCCGCTTCCATGTCGCCGTTGGTTTCTGCAAGCGCCTTCTTGCAATCCATCATGCCTGCGCCGGACTTCTCGCGCAGTTCCTTCACCATTGCTGCAGTGATTTCCATTGTCTCGCCTCTTTACGGGTTCTGCGCATGCCACCGGCACCATCGATCCGTGCCGGGCCTGCGCGATTTCAATTCTGTCGTGGCGCCTTCTGCGTCCTTGGGAACGCATGTCCGTAGCGGCCGCCATCCATCTTGATGAGCGTTACAGGATGATGACAGTTCAGCATCCTGCCCGGCCGCGATCCGCACAACGCGCATCCTGGCCGGCAAACGCGACAAGGCCGTTCAACCTTCCGGCGGAAAACGGCCTTGTCCTGTCTCGTTCATAGGACGATGCGGAACAATCCGCGCCCTGCCCTATCAGGCTTCGGCGTCGTCCAGAGCGGGCTCGACCGGAACTTCGGCCGATGCGCCGATGTCGCGGCCCGAAGCGCCCTGCTGGCGTGCGATGCCGTCGATGGCAGCGCGTGCGATCAGGTCGCAGTAGAGGGCGATGGCGCGCGAGGCGTCGTCGTTGCCGGGGATCGGGAAGTCGATCGGGTCCGGATCGCAGTTGCTGTCGATGATGGCGACGACCGGAATGCCAAGGCGCTTGGCTTCCTGGATCGCAATCGACTCCTTGTTGGTGTCGATGATGAACATCAGGTCCGGCGTGCCGCCCATGTCCTTGATGCCGCCGAGAGCCTTGTCCAGCTTCTCACGCTCGCGCTCGAGGTTCAGGCGCTCCTTCTTCGTGAAGCCCGAAGCTTCCGAAGCGAGGATGTCGTCGAGCTTGCGCAGGCGCTGGATCGAGTTGGAAATCGTCTTCCAGTTCGTCAGCATGCCGCCGAGCCAGCGCGCATTAACATAGTACTGGGCCGAACGCTTGGCGGCGTCAGCGATGATTTCCGATGCCTGGCGCTTCGTGCCGACAAAGAGAACGCGGCCGCCGCCGGCGACGGTGTCGCTGACGACCTGAAGGGCGCGGTGCAGAAGCGGAACGGTCTGCGCCAGGTCAATGATGTGAACGTTGCTGCGATCGCCGAAGATGTACGGCTTCATCTTCGGGTTCCAGCGGTGGGTCTGGTGGCCGAAGTGAACACCAGCTTCCAGAAGCTGGCGCATGCTGAAATCGGGCAATGCCATGCCTTATTCTCCTTTTTCCGGTTGAACCTCCGCAAGGCGAACAGCAGAACCCATTGGTTCTGCCACCGGCGGAACAGCCCGGATTTCTCCCGGTCCATCCCATGCCTCACGTGTGGAATGCGGTGCCATTAACCGCAGTCGCGCCGGAAATCAAGCCCCGGCGAACGAAAAGCCCGACGGCGAGGGCCTTACGCTACTTGCACTCGGCAGCCGACTGGAAGACTTCCAAATTGGCGAGTTTCCCCGTCAGCACGAAGTCGCCGTAGTCCATCGTCAGGTCGCGCGTAATGCCGTTCTCGTAGAGCTTGAACGACATTCGATAGACAGGAAGCGCGTCGCCCGTCGCCTCGTCGTTGTAATAGGCGATCGTGACCGGCCAGTATTCCTGCTTGGCGAACGAACCTGCCTTGGCAGCGTCGGCGTCGCCGGCTTCCGGCATCTCCTTCTTGCCAAGCACGGTGGTCGTCATCAGCGTCTTGTCACCCGAATCCGAGCCGTCGAAAATCCGGGCCTCGAAGAATTTTTCGCCTTTCTTTGCCCGGTCGATCACCGCCAGCATGTGCTCCGTGGGGAAAACGCTTTCCGCCAGTTCCACGTCGCGCGCGTCCGGGGACGTCAGTTCGACGTTCACGCCGGTCTTGTCGTCGCGGGCGCTGCCTCGAACCTCTCGGTCGAGTTTTTCGTCCGTGAAGGAGCGCGTCAGAAAGCGGAAGCTGCGATTCTTGAGATCCTCGTAGGTGGTCGTCTGCTGGTCGGTCAGCCGGGTTTCCTCGCCGGTGTTGACCTGCGTGACGAAGCGGAAGCTGACGGTGTAGCCGTCGCAGGCATTGCCGTTGAACTCATAGACCATGCGGCCGTACATCCCGGCGATGCCCGAGCGCTCGGAGGCATCCTTGAGTTGCAGGTTGTAAACGGCGCGATGTGGGGCCAGGCCGACCGGCGTGGCCGCAAAGGCCGAACCGAGCGGCAAGGCCGCGAGACAGGCCGCCACGGACGCAATCGGGACAAAGCTTGGGCGAAACATCCGTTTCCTCCTGTTGAACTCTGCCGTGATGTTATAAGAACAGTTTCGGCAAGAGCGAGGCATATAAGCATCTGCAGGCCGAATTGTAACAGAAAACGCAATCGAGGCGGCGCGCCTGGAAAACTGCTCCGGCTTTCCCCTCGGTAAGACTATGATCGGAAAGGCGCCTCCCCTTGGGGGCGCGACAGCATCAATCGCAAACGGAGACACGCATGTCCGCTGAAATTGAGAACCGGGTCAAGGAACTGGGTTACGACATTCCGACTGCCGCGGCCCCCGCTGCCAACTATGTTTCCTATGTCATCAGCGGTTCGGTGCTGCACATCTCGGGCCAGCTACCTATCGCCGACGGCAAGATCGCGGTGACCGGCCATCTCGGCAAGGATGTCGACGTCGCGACCGGCCAGAAGGCGGCCGAACTTTGCGCGGTCAATCTGCTTGCTCAGGCCAAGGCAGCGCTCGGCGACCTGTCGCGTATCAAGCGCGTCATAAAGATCAATGGCTTCGTCGCATCCGTTCCCACGTTCGTTGAGCAGCACCTCGTCATCAACGGTGCTTCGAACCTGCTCGTCGCCGCGCTCGGGGAGCCCGGCAAGCATGCTCGTGCGGCTGTTGGCATGGCTGCCCTGCCGTTGAATGCTGCCGTCGAGATCGATGCCATCATGGAAATCGCCTGATGCCGTCCAAGGATCTTTCCTGGCTCACTGCACAACCGATCGCGCATCGCGGTTTCCATGACATGAATCACGCCGTCTGGGAAAACACGCTTTCCGCGTTTGCCCGCGCGGTCGATGCGGGTTTTGCGATCGAGTGCGACCTGCAATACGCCGCAGACGGCGTCCCGGTCGTCTTTCATGACGATGATCTGAACCGTCTCTGCGCCATCCCCGGTGACGTCCGGGCCAAGTCTTCGGTGGAGCTCGGCATGCTTTCGGTCGGCGGAACCGCCGACAAGGTGCCAACGCTCACACAGCTTCTCAAACTTGTCGACGGACGCGTTCCCCTGGTGATCGAGCTGAAGGGGCGCAAGGGTGACGACGAGGGCTTTGCTGACAGCGTCCTGGAACTCATCGAAGACTACAAGGGGCCGATCGCGCTGATGAGCTTCGATCACTGGCTATTGAAGGACCTGAAGGCGCTGGATGCGCCTCGCCCCGTCGGCCTCACCGCGGAGGGTGCCAATCCGGAAACCTTCTTCGTGCACGAGGAGGCGATGCAGCTCGGCCTCGACTTCATCTCGTACAACTATGGCCACCTCCCCAATCCCTTTATCACCAAGGAACGCAAGGCAGGCGTTACGGTGATTACCTGGACCGTCTGTGACCAGACAGGTATCGACAAGACGCGCGCCGAAGCCGACCAGATGACCTTCGAAGGCTTCGATCCGCGGGAAGCCCTGGTCGCCTGACGATGACGGACGCTTACCGGATACGCGTCGTCCAGCACTTTGCCGAAGTTCCGGCAGAACGCTGGGCACGCCTATCCGGCGCTTCTCGTGGCCAGTCGGGCACGGCCTATAACCCCTTTATCACCCACGCCTTCCTTTCCGCACTGGAAGAGTCCGGCTCGGCGACGGCCGACACCGGGTGGCTCGGGCAGCACCTATTGCTGGAAGCGAAGGACGGCACGCTTTTAGGAGCGATGCCAGCCTATTTGAAGAACCACAGCCAGGGTGAGTACGTATTCGACTACGGCTGGGCGGAAGCGTTTGCGCAGGCGGGCGGGCGCTACTATCCGAAGCTGCAGGCGTCCGTCCCCTTCACTCCCGCAACAGGCCCGCGGCTGCTTTGCCGCGACGGCGACGATCCGGCGCCCGTGCGCCAGGCGCTTGCCGCCGGGATCAAGGAGCTGACGCGCCGCCACGACATCTCGTCGGCCCATGTCACCTTCCTGCCGGAAGACGAACTCCCGGCGTTGGTCAATGCTGGCTTTCTCCACCGCACCGACCAGCAGTTCCATTTTCTCAACGTCGGCTATCGCTCGCATGACGAGTTCCTTCAGACGCTCGCATCGCGCAAGCGCAAGGCGCTGAAGAGGGAACGCCGCACGGCGCTCGAAAACGGGATCGAGATCGTCTGGCTGACTGGCAGCGAGCTGACGGAAGGCATATGGGACCAGTTCTTCGCCTTTTACATGGATACCGGCGGGCGCAAATGGGGCCGCCCCTATCTCACGCGCCGCTTCTATTCGCTGGTCGGCGAACGCATGGCCGACGACATCCTGCTGGTGATGGCGAAACGACACGGTCGCTACATTGCCGGCGCGATCAACTTCATTGGCGGAGATGCCCTGTTCGGCCGCCACTGGGGCTGCATCGAGGATCATCCGTTCCTGCATTTCGAGGTCTGCTACCACCAGGCCATCGATTTTGCGATCGCAAACGGCTTGAAGCGCGTCGAGGCGGGGGCGCAGGGTGAGCACAAGCTGGCCCGCGGCTACATGCCGGTGACGACGCATTCAGCGCACTACATCGCCCATCCGGGCCTGCGCCGAGCGGTCGCCGATTATCTCGAGCGCGAGCGCCAGGATGTCACCGAAACCGGCGAATGGCTCGCCGAACATGGGCCATTTCGCAAGCCGGCCGTTCGTTCCGACGACGACGAGTGATTAATGCGGCCGACAGGCCCAACATGAGGAGACTGCCATGACCGCCTACGACCCCGGAAACATCTTTGCCAAGATCCTGCGGGGCGAAATTCCCTCGCACAAGGTCTACGAGGACGAGTACGCGCTGGCCTTCATGGATGTGATGCCGCAGGGCATTGGCCACACGCTGATCGTGCCGAAGGCTCCCTCGCGCAATATCCTCGACGCCGACCCGGGGACACTGGCGCGGGTTATCCCGATCGTGCAGAAGATCGCGGTCGCCGCAAAGGAAGCCTTCGAGGCCGACGGAGTCACGGTGATCCAGTTCAACGAGCCGGCGTCGGGCCAGACGATCTATCACCTGCATTTCCACGTCATCCCGCGCTTCGACGGCGTGCCGCTCAAGCCCCATTCGGGCGTCATGGAGGACCAGGCCGTCCTCGTGGCCAACGCGCAAAAAATGCGTGACGCCTTGGCTGTCTAAAACGCCACGCCAATCTTCGGCTTCACATCCGCTGCGTTCTCGGTGCTCACGTGCCGAGAACGAACAATCCCCCGGCGAGGAAAGCGATCGCTGCCACAATGCCGAGGATCTGGTTGCGCCCGCCGGCGAAGAACGCCAGCGCGCCGACGGCGATGGCCGCCAGTCTCAGCCACAACGGCGATGTTTCCAGTTCGCCGGTCGGATAGACGATCAACTTGGCAATGACGGCGGCGACAAGCGCCGTGGCGACCGCCTTGACCCAGGTCAGGATCTCCGATTTTTCATCGAGCCTGTTGCCGGCCAGCACACCGAGCCAGCGCCAGATATCGGTCGCAAGCCAGCCAGCGACGGCGATGAAGACATAGGGCCAAATGCCGTCGAAGCTCATGCTGCGCTCCCTGCCAGCTTGCGCCGCCATTGCCGCTCGCCCGCCCAGGCGATCGTCCCGCCGACCAGACCGGCAAGGAGAATGTCGAACTCCGGCACGATCTCGCGAAAGACGACGCCCAGCACCAGGCCGGTTCCCAGCGCCCAGTAGATCACGCGATGACGGGCGGATACCCAGATCGACGTGAGGAAATAGACCGGCGTGAGAAAGAACAGGCAACCGGAGACGACCGGCGGAAACGTCGTCACCAGCCCGTAGGCGGTACTGACCAGCACGGTGTTAACCGTCGTCAGCGTGGTGCCGAAGCCGGCAAAGAAGGCCACCCGCCGGTCGCCTGGCACAGCAGAGACACGCTCCATGGCAAAGACCCAGGCAGTGATCGCCACGAAATGCGACAGCAGCAACAGAACCCAGGTCGGCGTCCTTGGCGAACGGATCTCCGGAATAAGCGACGCCACCATCGGCATCATCCGCACGGAGGAAAGCGTCACGGCGACGAATGCCGCCGCGAGGTTCGCACCGGAGAGCATGCTGCCGACGAGGATGACCTTGGCCGGCAGGGCCCAGACCATTCCGGTCATGAACACGACCTGCCCGAGCGGAATGCCCGCTTCCGCCGTGAAGGCAGCGAAGCCGATGAAGGAGAGCATCAGGATGATCGCGGGAACGCTGAAAAGGCCGCGCATCCCCTGTACGAACCAGTAGCGGTTCGATTTTTCACTCGGCTGACCCTCGGCACTCATCAATGCATTCCTGGCTTGCGGCATGAAAATGCCGGGCAGTGGCCTGCCCGGCATACGTCACTCTTTGAGGGACGGTTACTTCTTCCGTGGCACCTTCGGCACGGCGCTGCCCTTGCGGGGCGGCGACGCTTCAGATGCGGCCGCTTTCGCAGCCTTGCGCGGTGCCGCGTCCGCCGTCACCGTCTCCTTCGGCTTCTTCGGCCTGCCCGTCTTGCGTGCCGGTGCGGAAATCTCCGCCTTCGGCTTGATCGGAGCGGTTTCGGGAACGGCGTCGAGGATGATGCCCTTGCTGCCGTCCTCCTTCACGCCGACCGAAACGCGGACGACGCCGCCCTTCTTCAGCTTGCCGAAGAGAATCTCGTCGGCCAGCTTCTTCTTGATGTTCTCCTGGATGACGCGGGCCAGTGGCCGCGCCCCCATCCTTTCGTCGTAACCCTTGTCCGCCAGCCAGGCGATCGCCTCGGGCTGAAGCTCGAAAGTGACGTTGCGCTCGGCAAGCTGCGTCTCGAGCTGCATGACGAACTTCTGCACGACCTGGTGGATGACCGGCGTCGGCAGCGAGGAGAACGGAATGATCGCATCGAGACGGTTGCGGAACTCCGGCGTGAACAGCCGGTTGATCGCTTCCATGTCGTCGCCTTCGCGCTTCGACGAGCCGAAGCCGATCGCCGCCTTGGCCATATCGGAGGCGCCCGCATTCGTCGTCATGATCAGGATAACGTTGCGGAAGTCGATCTTCTTGCCGTTATGATCCGTCAGTGAGCCGTGATCCATGACCTGCAACAGGATGTTGAAGAGGTCGGGATGGGCCTTCTCGATCTCGTCGAGCAACAGCACGCAATGCGGATGCTGGTCGACCCCGTCGGTCAGAAGCCCGCCCTGGTCGAAGCCGACATAGCCGGGAGGCGCACCGATCAGGCGCGACACCGTATGACGCTCCATGTATTCGGACATGTCGAAGCGCAGCAGCTCCACCCCGAGCGAAGAGGCGAGTTGCTTGGCGACCTCGGTCTTGCCCACGCCGGTCGGACCGGAGAACAGGTAGCAGCCGATCGGCTTGTTCGGCTCGCGCAGGCCCGCACGGGCAAGCTTGATAGCCGAGGCCAGGGCATCGATCGCCAGATCCTGGCCATAGACCACCGAGCGCAGTTCCTTGTCCAGATTGGCGAGGACGGTCTCGTCGTCCTTGGATACGGACTTGGGCGGAATGCGCGCCATCGTCGCGATCGTCGCCTCGATCTCCTTTTCGGTGATCAGCTTGCGGCGTTTTCCGACCGGCAGCAGCATCTGGGCCGCCCCCGTCTCGTCGATCACGTCGATCGCCTTGTCCGGCAGCTTGCGGTCGTTGATGTAGCGGGCCGAGAGTTCGACGGCGGTCTTGATCGCCTCGTTCGAGTACTTCAGCTTGTGGTAGTCCTCGAAATAGGGCTTCAGGCCCTTCATGATCTCGATCGTGTCATTGATGGTCGGCTCGTTGACATCGATCTTCTGGAATCGGCGGACGAGCGCGCGGTCCTTCTCGAAGAACTGCCGGTATTCCTTGTAGGTGGTCGAGCCGATGCAGCGGATCGCCCCGTTGGAAAGCGCCGGCTTCAGCAGGTTGGAAGCGTCCATCGCACCGCCGGAGGTCGCACCGGCGCCGATGACCGTATGGATCTCGTCGATGAAGAGCACGGCGCCCGGATAGTCTTCCAGTTCCTTCACCACCTGCTTCAGGCGTTCCTCGAAGTCACCGCGGTAGCGGGTGCCGGCCAAAAGCGTGCCCATGTCGAGCGAGAAGATCGTCGCGTTCTGAAGGGCCTCGGGCACCTTGTTCTCGACGATGCGCTTGGCCAGCCCCTCGGCGATTGCCGTCTTGCCGACGCCTGGATCGCCGACATAGAGCGGATTGTTCTTCGAGCGGCGGCAGAGCACCTGGATTGTGCGGTTGACTTCGGCGTGGCGGCCGATCAGCGGATCGATCTTGCCGTTCCTGGCCTTCTCGTTGAGGTTGACGCAGTAGGCGCTCAGCGCATCCTGCTTCTTGGCGCTGTCCTCCTGCTCGCCCTGCGATCGCGTCGGCTTCTGTTCGTTCTCCTGGTCGTCTGAGCCGCGCACCGTGCGGGCCTCGGAGGAGCCCGGCCGTTTGCCGATGCCGTGCGAAATGAAATTGACGGCGTCATAGCGCGTCATCTCCTGCTCCTGCAGGAAGTAGGCGGCATGGCTCTCGCGCTCGGCAAAGATCGCGACGAGCACGTTCGCCCCGGTAACCTCCTCGCGGCCGGAGGATTGCACGTGGATGACCGCGCGCTGGATCACGCGCTGGAACCCCGACGTCGGCTTGGAGTCCTCCTCGTAACCCGTCACCAGGTTGGCGAGATCGTTGTCCACGTAGTTGGTGACGATCTTGCGCAGCGCTTCGAGATTGACGTTGCAAGCGCCCATCACGGCGGCCGCATCGGTGTCGTCGATCAGCGCCAGAAGCAGATGCTCCAGCGTGGCGTATTCATGGTGGCGCTCATTGGCATAAGTCAGTGCCTGATGGAGCGCTTTCTCAAGACTGGTCGAAAAAGTCGGCACGTTCTTTCCTCATTTCTTTTCCATGACGCATTGCAGCGGATGCTGGTGTTGGCGGGAGAAATCCATCACCTGTGTCACTTTGGTTTCGGCAACCTCATAGGTAAAAACACCGCACTCACCCACTCCGTGGTTGTGCACGTGCAGCATGATCCGCGTTGCCGCCTCGCGGTCCTTTTGGAAGAACCGCTCGAGAATGTGAATCACGAACTCCATCGGCGTGTAGTCGTCATTGAGAAGCAGGACCCGGTAGAGGCTCGGCTTCTTCGTTTTCGGCTTCGTGCGGGTAATGACGGATGTGCCGCGGCCGGGGGTGTCGCCGCTTCCTTCATCGCCCTGCAACCGGACCGGTATCGCATTCATTACTGCTCATTCCTTGTGGGCACGGCTTTCTCCGGAGGGGGTGGCCGCGGCGGCGATGTTGCCGTCATTAGACCTACGTAATCTAGTGGTTTCTTCACCGATTTTAAGGCCCCAGCTTTGTCCTGCAAGGATAATCGGGCCACGCCCGCCGGAAATAGGGAAAATTGTCGTTTGCCAGGCCACCCGGCACGGAAAAGCCGGCGGCACTTGCGCACCGCCGGCTCCCAAAATCAGATTGAACGTAAAACGATCAAGCAGCCGCGGCGGACTTCGCCGCCGCCGTCGTCCTGGCGACCGGGCCCTCGTAGGGTTTGTAGGCGTCCTTCGCTAGGTCGGAGTACATCTCGCCGATCTTCGTCGCCTCGGCGACGTAGGACTCGTAGGCCTTCTTCACGTAGGTGGTCTGAAGCTCGAGCGCCGTTTCAAAGCTCCTGGCGCCGGAAAGCTTCTCGAAATGCGCAATGCCGTCCTCGAAGTACTTTTTGGAATAGTCGGCCGCTTCGGTCGCGATCGCCTGCATGCCCTTGGCAAGCGACGAATAGCTCTTCAGTACGGTATCCATCGCTTCCTTGCCCTTGGCATTGGCGTCATCGAAATTGAACATAGGATGCTCCCTCTTGTTCCACCGGATGCCCGGAACTTTATATGCGCTGCACAATAAAGTCAATTTGATGCTGCAATGCGCCATTTCTTAGGATTTGCAAGGGTTTGAACATCTCAGCAAAAAACCCGGGCCTTGCGACCCGGGTTTCCAAACGTCTCTGCCAAAGCAACTCAAAGGTCGATGTCGAGGATCGCCATCGAGAAGTTGTAGGACAGTTCACCGTCCTCATCGTCGCGGAACACGACGCCCAGGAACTCATCGGCAAGATAGACCTCCGCCGACTCGTCCTTCTTGGGGCGGGCCTTGACGACCATGTCCTTGTTGAAGTTGCGCTTGAAGTAGGCCTCAAGCTTCCTGATCTCTTCGGGCTTCACGATCTAGTCTCCGTTCGGTTCGGTTGGCCGCTTCTCGCACCTGCGCCGGAAGCTGTAAACCCACGTACGGGTGTCTTTCAGCGGTTTTCCGTTCAGATGTCGAAGCCCGCGCCGTGCAGAATCTGATCCATGGCCCGCGAGGGCTCCGAGCAGCCGGCCTCGCCGACGACCTTGGCTGGCACGCCGGCGACGGTCGAGTTCGACGGCATGTCCTTCAGCACCACGGACCCCGCGGCAATGCGCGAGCAGTGGCCGATATGGATGTTGCCAAGGATCTTCGCGCCGGCTCCGATCATGACGCCGTTGTCGATCTTCGGGTGCCGGTCACCGCCCTCCTTGCCTGTTCCGCCGAGGGTGACGTTGTGCAGGATCGAAACGTTGTCGCCGATCACCGCGGTCTCGCCGACGACAAGGCCGGTCGCATGATCAAGGAAGATGCCCTTGCCGATGCGGGCGGCAGGATTGATGTCCGTCTGGAACACGCCGGACGAGCGGCTCTGAAGGTACAGGGCGAAATCCCGCCGACCATTTGCGTGGAGCCAATGCGCCAGCCGGTGGGTTTGAATGGCATGAAAACCCTTGAAGTAGAGCACCGGTTCGATGAAGCGGATGCAGGCAGGGTCACGATCATAGAAGGCCTGGATATCGACGCGTAGGATCGCGCCCCATTCCGGCCAGGACGTCGCCATTTCCTCGAACGTCTGCCGCAGGAGATTGGCCTGCAGGTCGGGGTGGTCCAGACGCTCGCAGACGCGATGGATGACGGCGGCCTCCAGCGAGGGCTGGTTGATCACGGTCGAGTAAAGGAAGGCCGCAAGCAGCGGATCCGCGAGTGCGGCGGCGCGCGCTTCCTGTTGCAGGCTGTCCCAGATCGGGTCCATCACCTTCAGTCTGTCGTCGGCGCGCTTTTCGTTCGTGGCGACCATCGCCGTGCTCCTTCTTGCCTCACAGCTCATTATATAGTGCAAACCTGCCCTGGGCGGAATGCCCCGGAACGTGCGCAATGCTCTTGGTCCTGACCTAGCGACCATCCAATTCCGAATAGAACTCCAGAACCGCCTTTTTGAAGACGCGATCCCCGACCGAAAGCATGTGGTCGCGGCCCGGAATATCGACGGCGCGTGCATGCGGAATCAGTTCGGCGAGCGCCTGCGCCGAGCCGGCAAGGTCGTCCTTGGTGCCGACAGCGACGAGCGCCGGCGCCTCGATCCGACTTATCTCCGCCGCCGTCAGGAGATCGCGCGATGTCATGATGCAGGCGGCCAGTGCCTGGCGGTCGGACTTCGTCTGGTCGGCAAAGGCGCGAAACATCCGCCCGCGTTCGTAACTGACGTCGTCGAGGGAGGGGGCAAGCAAGGCGCCGGCGATCGGATCCCAGTCCCCTACCCCGTCCACCATACCGATGCCGAGCCCGCCGAAGACCACCGAGCGGACACGGTGCGGATGGGCGAGCGCGAGGAATGCGGTGATGCGGGCCCCCATCGAATAGCCCATGACATGGGCTTGCGGGATGCCGAGATGATCGAGCAAAGCCGCGGCATCGCCGGCCATCAGCGGCGGATGGTACAGCGCCGAGTCATGCGGCTTGTCGCTCCTGCCGTGGCCACGGTTGTCGATGGCGATCACTCGGTAGCCAGCATCTCCCAGGGTTTTCAGCCAACCGGGATGAACCCAGTTGACGCTGGCGCTCGAGGCGAACCCGTGGATCAACAGCACCGGCTCGCCCGCCGGATCGCCTTCGTCGAAAAAGGCCAGTTCGAGGCCGTCATGGCGAAACCGGGAAAAGGAAGGAAGATTGAGATTCATCGCGCGCCTCTGCCAATGCATTCGTGCCCACCGCTCATAGGCGGGATTGTCGCCCAAGAAAACGTCTGCTTCGGAATTTCTCGCCCAAGACGGCGGTTTTGCCGCTACACTTTTGACCACGAGAGCTATATGGTCCGCCGCAAATTGCGACCTTTCGACTTCGGAGCATCCCATGGCCGGACACACCATTCCCCATTTCCAGAACGACGGCGGACATGCCGTGATCGAGATCGGCGTCAAGGAATTCATGTGCGTCGGCGCCTCGGTCCCCTTCGACCATCCGCACATCTTCATCGACATGGGCGACGACAACGAGAAGGTCTGCGGTTACTGCTCGACGCTCTTTCGCTACAACCCGTCGCTCAAGGCGACCCAGACAATCCCGGTCGGCTGCACCTTCGCCAACCAGGCTGCGTAACCGATGCGTGTTGAGGCGGCGGGACGATGACCGTCAAGACGGTTGCAATCGTCGGCGCCGGCATTGCCGGGCTGACCGCCGCCTTATGCCTCGCCCGCAAGGGCATTGCCAGTCACATCCTTGAACAGGCGGACCGACTGGAAGAGGTCGGCGCCGGCCTGCAGATTTCGCCCAATGCCTCGGGCATCCTCGCAAGAATCGGTGTTCTGCCCGCCCTCGAAACGCAGTGGCTGGAACCGGAGCGCATCGTGCTCGCCTCCGGCCGCACGCTCAAGCCGCTCACCGCCATCTCCGTTGGCGTGGAAGCCCGGCGGCGCTGGCACTATCCCTACGGCGTCCTCCATCGTGCCACGCTGCAACGCGTCCTGCTCGACGCCGCGCGGGCCGAACCGCTCGTCCAGGTTCACCTCGGCGCACAGGTCGCCCGCTTTAACCCGGCGGCGATTGCCGCTCAGATCGGCGTGCCGGCGGATCTAATCGTCGGCGCCGACGGCGTCTGGTCGATATTGCGTACCGCCGTTCCCGCCGCCCCGCCGGCGCGCTTTAGCGGAAGCCTTGCCTGGCGCTTCATGGTGCCGTTCGACGGTGCCCCCCGGTTTCTCGATCCGCGCTCCGTCGTCGCCTGGACCGGGCCATCGGCGCATCTCGTCGCCTATCCGATCGCCGAAGTGCAATCCTTCAATGTCGTCGCGATCCATCAGGGCGCGTTCCGCGGCCACATCTGGTCAGCCACATCCGGCCAGGCGGGCATGGCGCTGCGCTTGGATGCGTTTTCGGGATGGAACAACGAGATCGTCGCGCTCCTGCGCGCGGCAGAGACACCGCTCGCCTGGCCACTTCACGAATGCGCCGATGGACGCTGGTTCAACAATCGCGACATGATCCTGATCGGTGACGCCGCCCATGCGACAACGCCGTTTGCGGCGCAGGGTGCGGCAATGGCGATCGAGGATGCCGCCGAGCTTGCCGCAACGATCGCCACCGCCGCGGATCTGCCCACCGCATTGTCCGCCTTCGAACAACGGCGGCGCGGACGTCTGAAGCGTGTTCGCGCCCGTGCCGACTTCAATCGCTTCGCCTACCACGCCCGCGGGCCGATCGCACTCGCCCGTGACGCCGTTCTGGCGTTGCGCAGTCCGGAGAGCCTTGCTGCGGATCTGGACTGGCTTTACGGGTATCGCGCCCTCGATTGAGGCGAGCACGGCCCTTCGTCGGCGGGCCGCCGGCCGGGCCCGCCGCTCTCGTTTTTGCGCGATATCTGCCTCAGACGGCACGCGCGGCGGCAAGTCCCCGCTCGATGTCGGCTCGGATATCGGCAACGTCCTCAAGCCCGATCTGCAGACGCAGCACCGGGCCTTCCTTCGGCGCCGTACAGATCGTGCGGTCGCTCAGGTTCACATGCACGGCGAGGCTCTCGTAACCACCCCAGGAATAGCCGAGACCAAAAATGCGCAAGGCATCGAGGAAGGCATGGGCCTTCGCTCTGAAGCGATCCGGACTTCCCCCCTCAAGCACTATGGAAAAGATGCCGCTCGCGCCCTTGAAATCGCGCTTCCACAATTCGTGGCCGGGGAAACTCGGAAGCGCCGGATGAAGCACGCGGGCGACCTGGTCGTTTCCTTCCAGCCACTCGGCCAGACGCAGTGCGCTTTCCTGATGGCGCTCCAGCCGAACGCCCATGGTGCGCAGGCCCCGCAAAAGCTGGTAGGAATCGTCCGGCGAACCGCAGATTCCCAGCGCGAAATTCCCTTCCCACAGTTGCGGCCAATGCTTGGCGTTGGCAGAGACCGTTCCCATCAGGATGTCCGAGTGACCGGCCGGGTACTTCGTTGCCGCATGGATCGAGATGTCGACGCCGTGGTCGAGCGGCTTGAAATAGAGCGGCGTCGCCCAGGTGTTGTCGATCGTGACGACGGCCCCGCCCTTGTGGGCGGCGTCCGCGATCGCACGGATGTCCTGCATCTCGAAGGTGTTCGAGCCCGGTGCCTCGGTGTGGACAAGCTTCGTGTTCGGCCGCATCAACCGGGCGATGCCAGCGCCGATCGCCGGGTCGTAGTATTCCACGGCGACGCCGAGCCGCGTCAGCATCGTGTCGCAAAAGTGCCGGGTGGGACTGTAGACCGAATCAACGATCAGCGCATGGTCGCCGGCCGACAGGAACGCCAGGAAGGGCACCGTCACCGCCGCCAGCCCCGAGGGGACGAGAATCGTTCCGGCAGACCCTTCCAACTCGTTGATCGCGTCACAGAGAGCATCGGTCGTCGGCGTGCCCCGCGTCCCGTAGCTATACTTCTGCGCCCGTTTCTCCATCGTCGCGGCATCGGGGAACAGGACCGT
The DNA here is from genome assembly GCF_056394765.1 of Mycoplana sp. 10N416. Classification (NCBI taxonomy): domain Bacteria; kingdom Pseudomonadati; phylum Pseudomonadota; class Alphaproteobacteria; order Hyphomicrobiales; family Rhizobiaceae; genus Mycoplana; species Mycoplana sp. 10N416. The sequence continues at coordinate 103,579 of NZ_JBFTIM010000008.1, forward strand.
CGAGGCATGGACGACCGGCGGGTTGACGAAGCCGTGGAAATCCATGGGATCATTGCCGATATGGGCAAGGCGGGTATTGTCGCCCGCACCAGCGAGCACTTCAGCTTTGTCTTTCATTGTTTATCCGGAAGGTTGCTTGCGTTGGAAGAACCCGAACTCTTCCGACGGGCGCTCTCAAGCGTCAAGACAATAATCCTGAAGAAACCATCACGGGTTGACATGTCGAAGGCGCCGCTCGGCGCTGGACTGGCGCAATTTTTGGCAATTTCAGCCGACTTTCGAACGGATTTTGCCTGTTTTTCCACCAAAATCGGTGAAATCGACGCTCTGGTTGGAAAATGGGTCGCCTCTCTTGACCCTGCGTCGTTTTGAGCATGAGATAGGTCAACTCGCGCCGGGAGGGTGGCGAGTGCCGCAGCGCTCCCGCACTACGCCGGCGCCACGCGGACGTGGAAAGATCATAGAACAAGGGTTGTAAAACATGACAAAAAAGATCGTGGCAGCCGTAATCGGCGCTGCCGTCATGGGGATTGGCGCCCAGGCCGCTCAGGCCGATACGCTTTCGGACGTTAAGGCCAAGGGTTTCGTACAGTGCGGCGTCAACGGCTCGAACCTCGCGGGTTTCGGTGCGCAGGATTCCGCCGGCAACTGGGCAGGTCTGGACATTGACCTTTGCAAGGCGGTGGCGGCTGCAATCTTCGGTGACGCGACCAAGGTGAAGTATACGCCGCTCTCCGCCAAGGACCGTTTCCCGGCCCTGCAGTCGGGCGAAGTCGACATGCTGGCCCGCAACACCACCTGGAGCACCAGCCGTGATTCGCAGCTCGGCTTCGATTTCCGCGCTGTCACCTACTATGACGGCCAGGGCTTCATGGTGAAGAAGGAACTGGGCGTTAAGTCCGCGCTGGAGCTTAACGGCGCTTCCGTCTGCGTGCAGTCCGGCACGACCACCGAACTGAACCTCGCCGACTTCTTCCGCTCCCACAACATGGACTTCAAGCCGGTCGTGTTCGAGGCACAGGACGAGGCTGATGCGGCCTACAACGCCGGCCGTTGCGACGCCTACACGACCGACGCCTCCGGCCTCTATTCGATCCGCCTGAAGATGACCAACCCCGACGACCACATGGTCCTGCCGGAGATCATCTCCAAGGAGCCGCTCGGCGCAGCGGTCCGCCAGAACGACTCCAAGTGGCTGGATGTCGTCAGCTGGTCGCACTATGCCCTGGTTGCAGCCGAGGAGTTCGGCATCACCCAGGCCAATGTCGAGGAGATGAAGAAGTCGGCCAACCCCGACATCAAGCGCTTCCTCGGCGAAGAAGCCGACTCCACGCTGGGCGCCGATCTCGGCCTTCCGAACGACTGGGCCGTGCAGATCATTAAGGCCGTCGGCAACTACGGCGAATCATTCGAGCGCAACGTCGGCCAGGGCTCGCCCCTGAAGATCGATCGCGGCCTCAACGCGCTCTGGAACAAGGGCGGTCTGCAATACGCCCCGCCGATCCGCTGATCGGCAACCGAGCAGCAAACGGGAGGGCGGGACTTCCGCCCTCCCCCAAAAGTGAAACGCCCGGAAAAAAGGGCGAACACAACGATAGGGGTTCTGAATGGCTGTTGCGCACGTCCGCACCGGGGGCGGCGACCCTCCGAAGGTATCGCTTCTCTACAACCCAGCGCTTAGAAGGTATGTCTATCAGGTACTCACGCTTGTCTTGATCGTTGGGGTCATCTGGTACGCCTGGCACAACGCGATGCAAAACCTCGCCCGTGCCAACATGACGTCGGGCTTTGGCTTCCTGAACAGCCGCGCCGGGTTCGACCTCGCCCAGAGCCTGATCGCCTATAGCAGTGATTCGACCTATTTCCGGGCCTTGCAGGTCGGCCTGCTCAACACCTTGGTCGTGGCCGCCTGCGGCATCGTCACCGCAACGATCGTCGGGCTGCTGGTCGGCATCGGCCGGTTGTCGCACAACTGGCTCATCGCCCGGCTGTCCACGATCTATGTCGAGATCTTCCGCAACATCCCGCCGCTTCTCGTCATCTTCTTCTGGTATCTGGGCGTGCTGGCGCTGCTGCCGACGATCCGCACCATCTTCCAGCACGTGAAGGACAATCCCGACGCGGTCTTCTTCATCTCGAACCGCGGCATCTACATGCCGGCGCCGGTCTTCGGCGAGGGATTCGGTTATGTCGTCGCCGCCTTCGTCGCCGGTATCATCGCCGCAATTGCGTTTGCTTTCTGGGCGAATGCACGCCAGCGGGCAACCGGCAAACGTCCCCCGGTCCTGGTCGTGTCGATCGCGCTGATCCTTCTGCTGCCGATGGCTGTCTTCCTTCTCACAGGATTGCCACTGTCCTTCGATTACCCCGTTCCCGGCTCGTTCAACATGAAGGGCGGCATGGTGATCGGCCCGGAATTTCTGGCGCTCTACCTGGCTTTGTCACTCTACACGGCGTCATTCATCGCCGAGATCGTGCGCGCCGGCATCAGGGGCGTCCCGCACGGGCAGACGGAGGCATCCTACGCATTGGGGCTCAGGCCGGCCTCGACGACGCGGCTCGTCGTCCTGCCGCAGGCGCTCAGGATCATCATCCCGCCGCTCACCTCGCAGTACCTCAACCTCATCAAGAACTCCTCGCTTGCGGTCGCCGTCGGTTACGCCGACCTCGTCGCGGTCGGCGGCACGATCCTCAACCAGTCGGGCCACTCGATCGAGATCATCGCGATCTGGATGGCGGTCTATCTGTCGATCAGCCTCGTGACCTCGCTGTTCATGAACTGGTTCAACGCCAAGATGGCACTGGTGGAGCGCTGAAATGGCCGAGAACCTGTCCTACGTCCGCGACCACTTCATTGCCGCCGAGCAGCCTCCGATCTCCGACTCTTCGGTCATCGGCTGGATGCGCAAGAACCTTTTTTCGTCCTGGACCGACGGCGCGATGACGGTGATCGCCATCGCCGCCCTGCTGTATTTGCTTCCGGGCGCCATCGATTGGTTGTTCCTGTCCGCCGTGTGGGCTGGCGCAGACCGAACCGCCTGCCTCACCGTCGATCAGGGTGGAACGCTTCCGAGCGGCTGGAGCGGCGCCTGCTGGGCCTATGTCGGCGATCGGTTCGTCCAGTTCATGTTCGGCTCCTACCCGCGCGACCAGCTTTGGCGGCCGCTTCTGGTCGTCGGCATGTTCGTCGCCCTGCTCGTTCCCCTTCTCGTTCCGAAGGTGCCGCGCAAGGGGCTGAACGCGATCTTGCTTCTGGTCGCTCTTCCGATCGTCTCCTACTTTCTGCTGATCGGCGGTCGCTTCGGCCTGTCTCACGTCGAAACGACCCTTTGGGGCGGGCTGATGGTGACGCTGATCCTGTCCTTCGTCGGCATCGTCATATCGCTGCCGGCCGGCATTCTGCTGGCGCTTGGTCGGCGTTCGAAGATGCCGGTGGTCAGGTCGGCCTCCATCGCCTTCATCGAGCTGATTCGCGGCGTGCCGCTGATCACCGTCCTGTTCATGGCGAGCGTGCTGCTGCCGCTCTTCCTCGAGCCCGGCAACAACATCGACAAGTTTCTGCGCGCGCTGATCGGCGTGGCGATCTTCGCTTCGGCCTATATGGCGGAGGTGATCCGCGGTGGGCTGCAGGCGATCCCCAGGGGGCAGTACGAGGCCGCCGATGCGTTGGGCTTGAATTACTTCCACAAGATGACATTCGTCGTCCTGCCGCAGGCGATCAAGCTCGTCATCCCGGGCATCGTCAACACCTTTATCGGCATGTTCAAGGACACCTCGCTCGTCACCATCATCTCGATGTACGATCTGCTTGGTATCGTAAAGGCGAGTTTCGGCGATTCGGGCTGGATCACCCCGGTCACCCCGCTGACCGGCCTGATCTTCGCCGGGTTCACATTCTGGCTTTTCTGCTTCGGCATGTCGCGCTATTCAGCATTCGTGGAGCGCCGGCTCGATACGAGCCACAAGAGATAATCAAGGGGAATACCAAATGGCAAACCTGGCCCAATCCAAGAAGATGACGGTTTCCGCCACCGACGTGGCCGTCGAGATCGTCAACATGAACAAGTGGTATGGCGACTTCCACGTGCTGCGCGACATCAACCTCAAGGTGATGCGCGGCGAACGCATCGTCATCGCCGGCCCGTCGGGCTCCGGCAAGTCGACGATGATCCGCTGCATCAACCGGCTGGAGGAGCACCAGAAGGGGCAGATCGTCGTCGACGGGATCGAACTGACCAACGACCTGAAAAAGATCGACGAGGTGCGCCGTGAGGTCGGCATGGTGTTCCAGCATTTCAACCTGTTCCCGCACCTGACGATTCTGGAGAACTGCACGCTGGCGCCGATCTGGGTGCGCAAGATGCCGAAGAAGGAGGCCGAAAAGGTCGCCATGCACTATCTCGAGCGCGTCAAGATCCCCGAGCAGGCCCACAAGTATCCGGGCCAGCTCTCCGGCGGCCAGCAGCAGCGCGTGGCGATCGCCCGCTCGCTCTGCATGAAGCCGAAGATCATGCTGTTCGACGAGCCGACCTCGGCGCTCGATCCGGAAATGGTCAAGGAAGTGCTGGACACCATGGTTTCGCTTGCCGAAGAAGGCATGACCATGCTCTGCGTCACCCATGAAATGGGCTTCGCCCGCCAGGTCGCTCACCGCGTCATCTTCATGGACCAGGGCCAGATCGTCGAGCAGAACGACCCGCACAACTTCTTCGACAACCCGCAGCACGAACGCACGCGGCTGTTCCTCAGCCAGATTTTGCATTGAGCTACTCGGGACCGGCAGCGCACTCGGGCGGCGAAGGTCGCCCGAGTGGAGCGCCGACAAAGGCTCCCTGCCCGCCTTGATATAAACCGATCCGGACCGCAGACGCGGCCGTCTGATCGCCGGCAATGGCCGGCGACGTAAACTGCAATTTCAAGGGGATACGGTGGTTGGAGCGGAGAGATTCGAAGTCTGCCGCCACCCAGCCTACCTATTGATTTACCTTGCTAATTTCCCTGCGCCTCGACGGTTTGTGTACCAGTTTCGTGCGCTCCCGTCAAAGCGACATTTGTAGCGGCGGGCAACGGCACCTTCTCGGCTCGACCCGAGAGATACTGAAGTATTAACGCTTGGATGCTACCTATCCGATATGCTTCGTCGGAACGGCTACATCCTAGGCTGCATCGCGGGTGCCCTGCTCACAGGGCTGGCCCTTCTGGTGATTGACGAGGTCGAGCCGAAGGGACGCGGGGCGCTGTTTGTTCTCTTGTTCGGCCCGATAGGTGCGCTCTGGTTCATTCGCTTGATTGGCGCGTTTTGGATAGCGGTGCTGATTTGGATCGCTGTCAACGAGGTCCAGAGCAACAAGCGTATAGACAAGAGAATTCGCCACTCCCTGTTGCTGGATGTAGCGAGGCGATCAGACAAGCGTCCCGACTGAAGTCACAGAAAATGCGTTGGTGAGGCGCTGGTAAGGAATCCAATGGCCAAGGCAGATGACCGCATGGCTGCGACCGATGCTATGGGCATGATGTGGAAGTTCTCTTCCATAGGGGACAAGCTTACAGTTCTGCTCATGGCTATAGCTCCACCCTTTGCGTTGCTCACCGTGTTTGAACGAATGGGCTTGGGCCTTCCTATCTGGAATGGCTTTTGGGTATTTTTTCCGTTTTTTGTCGTTGTGGCCTATGGGGGCCTGTTCGGCTACCTCATGATCGTGTTCCGGGAGTGTAAGAGGGTCGCTAGGGATGCGCAGGAAAAAGTAAAATGACGGCGATTCGTGAATTCGTAACGACGTTTTTCCACCACCTGTTTCTCGGCAGGAAATCGCGATACACTTATATGTATATCGCCACATTTCCTGCGCTATTTATGGGGAAAATTCTCGATGTGCCACCATTCTATTCAGCGATCGCAGGTTGGTCGATCGTTTTATTGGCGAACCCAGGCCGTCTGCTTCAGAGACTTATCCGCGATGATAAGCGCAACGGTGAAAACTCATAATCTAGGCGCGAAAGACAAATACTCGCACATTCACATCCCCCACGTAGCCAACGCCTTCTCTGCCCCTGCCGCATCGTCCCTAATCCGATAGACGGTTTGCCGTGACAAGCCCGTGGCCTTGGCGATCTCCGAAACGCTACTCCCCTTGCCGTCCATATCCATGACCTCGGTCATCTGATCGCGGCTGAAGCTGGGCTTACGCCCCTTGTAGGTGCCATCATCGCGGGCCTTGATCGTCGCTATGGCGACCTTCTGGGCCTCCTTGGTGGCCTCTGCCTGTGCCTGCGCAGTGGCAGCCATAAAGCAAATCAACGCGTCCCTTACGGCCATCTGTATGGGGTCTGTGGTCGCACCGTCAAAGGTCATACTGTTGATGATGGTCCTGATGATGACACCACGGCGAATGAACTCTTGGATGGTGTCTGTCACATCCCGGTAATTCCTACCCAGCCGGTCCACCCAGCGAACCACCAGCGTATCCCCAGATCGCAGCATGTCGAACAGCCGCTTGCCTTCTGGCCTGTCCTTCATCAGGACCGAGACGCCAGAGACGCCGTGATCTGCGATGACATGATCGAACTTGAAGCCAGCCTGTTCCGCTTGGGTGCGCTGGTGGTCAAGGGTTTGCTCAGATGTCGATACACGAGCATAAAGGAAGGTTGCCATGTGTCTCTCCGGATTGTCCGTATGGAATGTGTCCGAATGATTATTTGTCCGAAAATACGAAGTCAACCCTAACGGACAAAATAATGGCAAGCCTTGGCCTGTCCGCTTAGGTATGCCCTATCGGACACGCCGCTAGTTCTCTCGCTATTTCTTCTGACGCCCTTGCAACAGATAAAACGCGAACCCTACGCTTATTGCCGTGAGAAGTAGCGCACCGGCCCCGAGAACGAGACTGATGATGTAAAACTCGAATGGCTCCTCAGAGAACGAAACAACGACGCGCCCACGACTACGGTATTCGCCTTCCATGAACTGCGCCACCACAGCCATGAGCGCGGCTGGACCAAACGCTGCTAAACCAAATGCAGCGGAAAGCTTCTTAAGCAGGTCACATCGACCGGGGTGCGAGGCTGTTTTAGGGTCGTTCATGGAAGCGATCCAGCGCCGTAAGGTGTTCTATTTACCGTTACTATTTCCGGTTTAGAAAAACGTTACCCGCTGGCCTCCGGTTTGTCGGAGCGCACGATGAGTTTGTAGAAGTCACTCTCGGAGATGATCAGCGGGGCCTTACCGGACAAACCCAAGTCAGCCTTAGATTTCTCGTCCTCGGCCACATGACTGATGGCTACGGAGGTATTACTCAGACCGAGGACGCGGAGTTCTTCGTTAACGGTGTGGAGGGTGATCTCAGCGGGGCGAACACGGCCCGCCTCCTTGTGATCGAAGGGGGCACCGGGGGAACCGGGGTTTTCCCTTTATCTGATTTGGCCTCAGATTATCGTGCCAAAAACATTCCGGGTTTTACCAGAGAACAAAGGATGATGAAGCGTGATCAGACCACTCTTCTTCAGGGCGAAGTGCGCTCATCTGGTGGAGAGGTGGTAGCACTTCCTCCCGGTCCCCTTCACCAACGCCGCTGGATGCTCTGGATAATCTGGGCAGCGTCTATGAAGGGAACCGAATGAGGCAGGACGGCCCCCGTCATCATCCCCTCGCATCACCAGTTGGACACTTGCGATGGCATTACCGAGAGGAAACGAGACGGAGGCCGGAGGGCACGGTGCAGGACAGCGAGGCCGTGCCGCCTAAGTCAGTGTGACGGGGTGGCCATTTGTGGGCCTTCCCGATCAGTATGGACCGAGACACCAGCCAGATAGAGAACGGCTGTAAATGGCCATGTGGGGAGACGAAAGAACCACGGTCCCCGGCTGGTCAGTCCTGATACCAGACCGGCTCTTGGGCCTCACGGGCAAAGACGCTCTGATCGAGGGGCCTGTACCGGACAACACGCGGGCCGCGCTTCTCGGTCTCACTCACGGTGAACTCAGCGGCCTTGTTCAGGTCTGCGATCAGTAGCCGTGGATAGGCTTCGCCATCGCCCCAGACCTCGACGGCTCCATTGAAGCCCCGCTGAGCGAGGTAGCGACAGGCATCATGGGAAGGGACATGGGACTTGGGAATGATGGTCTCACCAGCGAGGGAGACCGAGTAAGGCTGCCCCCGCCTGTCAAGCTTCAGTGGGGTGATGATGATTTTGATGGTCATGGATGTTCCTGCAAGGCTGGAGGGGTCAAGCTCCAGTCGGTTCTGTTCTGTCGTTGATTGGGATGTGGATGGTGGATTGGGACTGCCAGGACGAAAAAACCCCGACGCCCTGTCACGGGGACAAGGGGCCGGGGTCAATCGGGACGGCTGCCGAAGCAGCTTGGACTAGACAGAAAAAGAAGGATGAATGTCATCCACGAACATTCTCGACTGTCGAGTGCCCGATAGGGGCCATGTTCATGGGGACTTTAAGGTTATCGTAGAGGACACCTAGAGGGAAAGTTATAGGGTATAGATCATGATGATATTCATCATCAGTCCATCATAGAGATAACTCCTTCAGTCTCCCTTCAAGAAATCTCCTTGAAGTCTCCCCTGAAGCCCCCCTCTATTCTATTCTCTTCTCCCCTATCCTTAAGTGTGGGGCAATTATGTTTCGTCCTCTCCCGCAATTGGGTCTCTCAAGCATCACCATCTTGAATCTCAATGCATATGAGTGTGGTCGTATATTGATGCCGTGGTCGACCTTTGTAACCAGCCACCTGCTTCCAGCTTCGCCTCTTCCGAAACGACCAGTGCCTTCAGTGCCTCAACGTAGTTGGTGGGCAGGGCCGGTGTCTGCTGGACTGGGAGTTGACCACGGCGGTAGGCCATGAAGGTGGAGATCACCTGCTTGCGGACGAGCGCAGCGTTCTCGGTCTCGGAGAAGATGCAGACGAGCAGCGCCTGTTCCTCATTGAGGTAGTAGGCATTACCGGGGCGACCACGCTTGCCGGTATTAATCGGTGTGGTGCCGATTATTCCGTATCTGCCCAGTTCAACAGCGTTTCGCTTGATGAGAGCGCGGATGTCCTCGAACTTCCCATAACCAAGCCGCTCGGCCAGATCGGTATCGAGGACGCGGGCTTCTTCATTGACGGTGTGGAGGGTGATCTCGTTGTTCATGTCAGTGTCCTGCTCAGTGGCCCTCAGCGGGGCGCGTTTCGGTAATGCTTAAGTGTGGGGTAATTCCCCCGGTGGTGGCCGTTCTTCCTGTTGCCGTATCGACCGTAGACGCGCATTCACGGGGCGGCGGGTGTCCAGACACCGGGAAACGACAAACGCCGCTCTGTGGTGAGATGGGGAGAAGAAACTGGGGCAGCACCGCTACGACCATACGCCTCAAATGCGAAGCCCCCGAAGATTGCTCAACGGGGGCCGTAAAGGTTGAATGCGTAGAGTGGGCTAGATCGCGCCTTCCGCAGGGGCATGTTTCCTGTCCAGCGTCCAATGCCGGTATTGGCCCCTCGACCCTTTGAACCAATCGTTGCGGCTGTAGAAGAACTCATAGCGAGATGTGGCGATGTAGATGTGGTCTAGGCTGCGGATTTCGATTGTCAGTAGGCGCATTGTCAAATTCTCTCCTGGCTGCTTCCCGCTTGCCCTGTCGTGAGGTGGCGGATGCACTCCTAGACTCCGACGAGCGGCTCCGGTCAAGGCATTGATTTTAATAACGTATCCACTTGTGGGTAGGCTTTTCCGTAATCTTGAAGGGACAGCCTGAAGCACAGGCGGTTGCGCGTCCTTGTTGCCGTTCGCCTTTCTGCGCGGGGGAGTCAGAATGTCGCAGGGGTGTCCCTGTGGATATGGGGGGTGTGGACATGTTCGACCTTCTTCTTCAGGCGCTCCATGACCAGCAGCGTGAAGCCATCGCGGGCATGTCGAAGGCGCGATAGTGGCGGATGCCGAAGCCGGTGCGTCCTTCAAGGGTGATCTCGGTGAACATTGCTTGAGGTCCAATTCTGGACTGCAAGGCAGCAATGTCCCGCAGGACCGTTCGATGTGCCTTCTTGAAGTAGTCGGCCACGTACATGCCATCCTTACGGATTGCCGGGAGGACTTCGCGGGTGACCCAGTCTTGGAAGCCGAGAGCCTCCGGTTTGTCGGAGCGCATGACCAACTTGAACAGACCACTCTCGGAGATAATCACGTTCCCCCGACCACGGGTATTTTGTAGCTTCATGCTACGTTTCTCATCGGGGTGCAGGTTCTTGATGATCTCGCGGCGCGGGTTGCTGATGGTCAGCACCTCGCCCACATCAGCCGCAACGAACCACGGCTGGCCGTCGATCTCGATCGCGCGGATGTTGTTGGAGAGGAAGTTGAAGGTGGTGAGGTTGTTCATGTTCAGGTGTCCTGCTCAGTGGCAGCTAACCACCATCCTCAACGGGCTTCTATGTTGGGCCATTAGGTTACGATTCATCTTCTGCACCATTTTCGATTGTATTCGTGGCCCGACAGACTGCACTCTGCCGACCGTCGGATGATGGCGGTGGAACACTATGGGGCCAGAGCAACAGAACTCGTCTAAACGTGACCTGCGTTGGAGGGCGTGGCTTTTCGCCGTGGTCTTCATTGTCCCGCCTGTTCTCGCGGGAGTGGGCGCGCCGAAAGTTCTATGGGCTGGCATCGCACTGATCGCGTGCGTGCCGCTCACGTTTCTGATAATGCGCAACGCCAAGAGAGAGGGCGAAAAACTACTGAGTTGGTCGATGACGAAGGTGGAACAGCGGGCCGCAGAAGGTCGAGTTTCCAGACCAGCGCCCACTTCCAAAGAGAGGGCCTTCGCCGCAGCTATTTCCAGCTTGGTGGCCGTGGCGGCTATGCTGCTAGTCCATGCCAACGACGCAGAAGCGCGGTGGTATTTCATCATTGCGGGAGCTTGGGCTGCCTCAATGGCTGTTGCATGTTTTACCGGACGCCCTTCACGGGACAGAGACACGAAAGGCTGACATCCAAACGGGGCGCTGGCGTGGTTGCTCTACAGGAAGGATGGAACCTTGCGCATCTCGTTGGCAAGACCGGGAAGCATGGCCTCGCTCTTGCCGTAGCCTTCACCAGATTTTCCGGTAGACCGTCCGGTGATGTAGCTCCTTGCAGCGTCCAGCACTCCCCCAACAAGACAGACATCCTCGAACAGGTGACGCCACCCGTGGCTGGGGGCAAGTTCAGGTCGAGTGATCTTGACCGTATCACGCAACCACTCGCCAATCCTCTGCTGTGATCGGGTTGAGAAGATGCGCTGATCGTCAGCCAATATGAGACCGTTGACGAAGTCCATCAGCCCCTCCTTGATCAGTTCCGGGTGAACTGGGACACGCCGCTCACTGCTTCTCGTCTTGAGCGTCTTGCCACCCGAAGTCGTCAGGCGATAGAACCAGTCATCACCGACCTTGAAGAAGTTGCTCTTAGAAAGCTGTGCAACCTCTTCGATACGAGCCCCCTGAATACGCGCACATCCAAGGCAGCCATCGCAGGTCGTGACGTGTCTCCTTGCGGGCGGCAGCGAGAACCTGCTTTGCCTCGTCCATTGTGTATGTCCGGGTGTCACTGGCTACGGTCTGGTAGTCAGGCCGCTCTACGGTGGCAAGCGGATTGCCAAGTGGAAATAGCTTGTTGTGGCTGTGCTTACGCGCCCACTCGATCACGGTCCTCACATTCTGAAGACGCTGGCCGATGGTGTTGTTGCTGAGCTTGCCGCCCTCCATCATCGCCAACTTCCAAGCGTCGGCCTCATCAGGCGTGACCGTGGTCGGGTCATCGCTCTTGCGAAAGGCGGAGAACTCGTTCGTAGCGAGCCGGTACTTTTCAACGGTCTCCTCCCGCAGTGGCACGGCGTCCTTACCCGCAGAACGCCGTCTGACACGCTCAACGCTTCAAGCAAATGTGCGCAACCATTAGGCGATGATGGGGCGTCGCAGCCACCACCTGCTGCCGCAACAATAAAGGGGTCGGGAAATGACCAAGCAACTCAGTCCACCGTTTGACAGGGCAAATGAACGGCCACCAAGTGATCTATACGAACCGGCTCCAGATCAATGGTTGCGCCTTGCAGAAGCAATATGCTTGCCGCAGTTCGGAGGCAGGCTGTACCGCAATGGGCCAAACGAACCAGGGATACTCAAAATAAACACGCTTCGCAAAGCAATCGCCAGCGGCAAATTGGTCGCCATACGTCCCAATAGCCGCAACCTCTTTGTCACCGTTAAGGCGCTAAAAGATTGGAGCGATTCATGCCACGTCGTCGAAAGGAACCTCACCCCATCTTACGCAAAGCCCGATACAACAAAAGCGGAAAGCTTACCCATCGGCAAACCTGGATCATCAAAGACGGAAGCAGGTCTGTCAGCACAGGATGCAGTGGAGATAATCTTGCAGGGGCTGAGATCAAGCTCCGCGATTACCTCATAAAAAAGCATCAAACGAAGCCGCCTTCTGAAAGAACAGCAGACCGTGTTGTCATTGGCGACATCATTGCATTCTATGTCTACAAAAAGAAAGCCATGATATCCAGAATGTCTCGAAATCGTAAGTATTCATTTCTGTGGGAGGTCGCCGAACTAAATAGGTTTTGGGGATCAAAAACCGTATCTGAGATAAATGAAGAAACATGTTTGGCGTACGGAAAGGGGAGATCTCCATCTGTAGTTAGGCAAATCCTTTGCACACTTCGAACGATCGTCAACTTCGCCGAGTTGAAAGACTGGCTCGACAAAGGTGGAAAAGTTATTGACTATGCACTGCCTCCGAAGTCTCAATCGCGTATTCACTTCTATACACGAGACGAAGTGGCAAAACTCGTCCGGACCGCGTACCGGAAACGCCATGGCGGAGTCGGTTTACGCCCTTACTTTTCCACACGGCATTTGGCGCGTTTTATCTTAACTGCGCTCTATACAGGGACAAGAGCTGATCGAATCGAGCGCGCTTCATTCGTGAAAGAAGACGGACGCCCATGGATTGACCTGCGGAACGGCATTTTTTATCGGAAGGCTCAAGGAGAGTTCGTCCCGACGAACAAACGTGCGGATCCCGTCCGTATTCCCCTACCTATGAAGACATCCAATCCGAGCTGGACGCCGGAAAACCCGAACACTCACGGCTGACACTTCTTCGCATGGCGGTCCACGAAGCTGGTCATGCTGTTGCTAGCCTATGTATGGGCGTCCCCTCTATTTCGATGATCACGATACGTGCCGCCCATGGCAACGCATACATGACGGCATCGCTGGGCGGCCCGGGTCTCATGACGGAACAGCATCTTATGGGGCGCGTGGTGATTCTTTTGGCGGGGCGAGCGGCAAAAGAAAGGTACAGCCGTGCGCTTACGTCGGCCTCGGGTGGTGCACCGAACAGTGACCTCGCGCAAGCCACACAGCTGGCACTGGATATGGAGATGCGGCTGGGATTTGGTGAGAATCCCCTCGTCTACCGACACGTCGCCGATCCGTACTCATTACTTGCTGCTGATGCCGATCTAAGGGAAAGAGTGAGCGGCCGACTGGATCAAGCATACGATATTGCGCGGACAATCGTTGCAGACAACCCTAGAGCCATCGATTTCCTAATGGAGATGCTTCTTGAGCATGAAACCCTGCAGGGTGAAGAACTTGCCGATACGCTCGGAAAAGTAAAGTATTTTATGGAGATAGCCAAGGACGAGAAGGCGCAGGAAATGCGAGCAGGAGACAAGCCCGGTTGGGTCACAAAAGACTGAGCGACTCTATGGACTCCCGATAACTCTGTCCCGTTTTAGCGTTGTTTGGAAGGCTTCCAGGAGCGGTCTCTGTCCTTTGTGAAGCTTCACCATGGCGTCGGCAATTCGAAACCATTCAACACGATCAACCTCAGGGAATGATTGCATCTGACCGGACCGTGGCGGCCATTCCATTTCGAAGTGCGAGATCGGACTGGCTGCGAGATCGACCTCTGGATCAGCTTCGACCGACCAGGCGGTGACAGTCTTTCCGCCCGGTTGGCGAAACTCACCCAAATGAATGAAGGTCTCTTCCACCTCGACGCCGATCTCTTCACACAGCTCGCGGGTGGCAGCCGCCAGCTCATCCTCCCCCTCCTCGACAAGTCCCTTTGGAATAGACCACGCACCCTCGTCTCTTCGCGCCCAGAACGGCCCACCAGGGTGAACAAGAAGCACCTCCGCGTTGTCGTCACGAACACGGAATACAAGAAGGCCAGCGCTTCGACGTTTCAATTTCATAATCATCGCATATGCAACTGCCCATTCGGCCGGGCCAAGGTTTCCCACCAACGCGATGCGACACTCACTTCGGTCGGTTAGCTCCTCGGCACCGCGAGCAGCATCGCCACCGTGGTGCCCTGAAGATAAATCGTGAGATCCTCGATTGTTGCAGATTCTCGGCCAACGATGATAGCGCGATGGCGGGACCGAGGCTCGCGCACCTCGCCAGAAATCGATCAGACAGACAGAAAGTAGGATCGTCGGCATACTGACGCGCCGCGGACGATTGCTATCGTCCCAAAGCGGCACTCGTTAATCGACCTTTAGAGTCGGCTTCACGCGCCATTTCGGCCGCATCGTTGCGCCATTGCCTGATAGTAGACATAAGGTCTGTCTCGACGTGAGGACGGCTGCAATGCGCCGCCGTGTCAGCCGTTCGAACAAACTTTGCCGTTGCCCGAAAGCAGACGTTGTCGGTGAACACGCTGTAGTTGCTCGCAGATGCACCAGAGAACCTGATCTCAATCGAGATTTTCCGGGCAGAAGTTCCCCTGTTTCTGTCTTCCTGCTATCGTGGAGATGAGGGACAGTTCTATGAGCGAGAACCGGAAGCTGGCCGCAATTCTGGCCGAGGACGTGGTCGGATACAGCCGGCTCGCCAGCGAGGACGAAGACCGCACCCTGGCAAGGTTGCGGGCCCTGCGCAGCGACCTGATCGATCCAACCGTCGCCGTGCACAACGGCCGTGTCATCAAGCGCACCGGAGACGGGGCGTTGGTCGAATTCCGCAGCGTTGTCGATGCCGTGCGTTGCGCCATCGAGGTGCAGAACGGCATGGTCGAGCGCAATGGCGGCGTTCAGCAGGATCGGCGCATCGAGTTCCGGATCGGCATCCACCTGGGGGACGTAGTAGAGGAAAGCGATGGCGACCTGATGGGTGACGGCGTCAACATCGCCTCGCGAATCGAGGGTATCGCGGCCCCTGGCGCAATTTGCCTGTCCGAGGACGCCTATCGCCAGGTCAGGGCGAGGCTCGATCTCTCCGTCAGCGATCTTGGCGTCACGCAGCTCAAGAACATCGCCGAGCCGATCCGCATCTATTCGCTCCAGGTCGGCAGCGCCGCGGAGGCAAAGCCAGCAGTGACCGCCGGCGTCGTGGCTCGAGCGTCGGCCGCATTTCGGCCCGCGCTTTCGATTGCCGTGCTGCCCTTCGTCAACATGAGCGGCGATGCCGAGCAGGAGTACTTCGCCGACGGCATCTCCGAAGATATCATCACGGCTCTGTCGAAGCTGGCGCAGCTGTTTGTCATCGCTCGAAACTCGTCGTTTACCTTCAAGGGCCGGAGCGTGAACGTGCAGGAGGTCGGCCATAGCCTCAACGTGCGCTACGTGCTGGAAGGAAGCGTCCGCAAATCAGGCAACAGGGTGAGGATCACCGCGCAGCTTATCGATGCGACGACTGGTGGGCATCAGTGGGCGGAGCGCTTCGATCGCGACCTGACCGATATCTTCGCGGTGCAGGATGACGTCACGCAGCAGATCGTCGGCGCTCTGGAACTCAAGCTAACGGCTGGGGACAAACAGCGGCTCGCGAGCGAGCAGACCCAAAATCTGGAAGCCTATGACTGCTTCCTGCGGGGCCGTGAACACATGTGGCGGCTGACGAAAGAGCAGAACCTTCAGGGGCGGCAATTGCTGCAACGCGCCATCGATCTGGACCCGAAATTCGCCCCGGCCCACGCGTTCCTCGCCGTCACGCACGGGCTGGCCTATGTCAACCAGTGGAGCCAATCGCCGTCGACATCGCTGGAACAGGCGACCGAGGCTGCGACGCGCGCGGTGGCGCTCGATGATCGATATCCGTACGCACATTGGGCGCTGGGCGTCGTCAACTTGTATCTGCGGCGGCTTGACGTGGCCATCCGCGAGGCTGAGTGCGTGATCGCGCTTGCTCCCAATCTTGTCGAGGGCCACGAGAGCCTCGGCAACGCGCTGCATTATGCAGGCAGGTCCGAGGAAGCCCTCGTCTGTTTCGAGCGGGCAATGGCCCTGAATCCATATTATCCGGACATTTTTCTGCACTTCCACGCGCAGGCGATGTTCCAGTTGGGCAGATACGAGGAGGCCGTTGTCTTCCTCAAGCGACGGCTGGTCCGCAATCCAGTCACCGACATCTCACGTGTGTTGCTGGCGGCGAGCTATGGTCACTTGGGCCGCTTCGCGGAGGCGCGCGGGGAGTGGGAGGAAGTGTTTCGGATCAATCCCGATTATTCCCTGGAGCACAGGCGCAAAGTGCTGCCCTACAGCAACCCTGCCGATTTTGAGCGCATTGTCGACGGACTGCGAAAAGCTGGCCTCACCGAGTAATTGTATTCCATCGCCGGCAATCGTCCACAGCTTTTGTGCGGCTTCACAAAATTACACCGTTGGTCTTTGGTTCCCCTCTTATTGTGCGAAGACTTGCTTATGGCTCATTCGTGCGGAGCCAGCGGGCAAAGATGTTCCTGGGCGTAGCGATCACATCCGGCTCCAGACGAACATTCGGAGATTGCGCGACCGTGCCGGTTCCGGCTTGAGCAGACTGTCCGTTTAGCGCCTCCAATTCGGTCATTCAGGTCGCCTTTGCGATTTCCTGAAAGTTAACGGTGCGCCGAGGACCGTAGGCGGACGAAGGAAGTCGCCTCCTTCGCACGATAGCGACCTTTCGATTTCCGAGTTATATGGTTTGATTAGAGCTAGTGTCCGTGTCTTTCCCGACGCTCTGGAGCGATCGACCATGACCCATGATCAGATGCTCGCCCACCTTCGTGCTGCCGATGAAGTCGCACGCGAGGCCGCAGTGCATGGCCATCATCCTTTTGGCTGCGTCCTGGTCGATTCCGACGACCGTATCCTGATGCGTCAGGGCAACATTGACACCGTGCGTCACGCCGAGACCGAACTGTGTCGACGCGCAGCGGCGGCCTATCCGGCGGATTTCCTGTGGACCTGCACGCTGGTCTCGACAGGCGAACCCTGTGCCATGTGTGCAGGGACGCTCTATTGGGCGAATATCGGCCGCTTAGTCTATGGTTTCGCGGAGGCGAAGCTCCTCGCGGAGACTGGCGACCACCCCGAGAACGCGACCATGAACCTCGCGGCGCGGACGGTCCTCGCCTCCGGCCAGAAGTCAATCGAGGTTGTTGGACCCTTCCCCGAGATCGAGGACGACCTCCTCGCCCCGCACCGGACCTTCTGGCGACGCTGACGAGCTCCCTTTTCGCAAGTCATACGAAGATTTTGTCTGAAATGCCGCTTCGGGCCCCAACAGCGGACGTTGGGAATTCTGGCGGATCAAGGGAGCCAACGCTTTCCGCGCCCTTAATCTCAGGGCTTCGACAGAGCGCCGTAACCCGGCCGCTTATACAGCGTCCTCTCGTTGGCCATAATTTCAGGACCGTAAACCTTCGCGTTCCACTCCGCCGGCTCCACTTCCGAGATGGAGACTGAGAGGGAAGCGTCGCTTGAACCGAATATGGCCTGGGCAGCCTCCACGACCTTCGCGGCGAATTCCTGCTTTTGCTCCTCCGTTCGCCCAGGGAACATCTTTACGTCAATGTGGGGCATTTCTATTCCAATCATTGGGGGTGCATTGAGAGAAAGCGCGCCGAAGATTACGCCGGTTCGGCAGATCTTAAATACTGCCGCGGGGCTAGCGCGAGCTTTTTATTGCCAACCCCGGCTTCGGCGACCCAGTCACCCCGATTGGAGGAACTCAAATGCAAAGGCGCTCATTATCCGAGCGCCCTGGCGGCCGCACCAATTAGCTAATGGCCACCAAAGCGCAACAGGGGCCGCTAAGACAATGAGGCGGAGCCGGTGCCAGAAAATTTCGCCGGACACCGGCCCTCGTCGACATCAGCCGTTCACAGCGCTTTCAACGACTTCGAGCGCAGGCTTGCCGTCGAATGTGGTCACGCCCTCCAACCAATGCTGCAGGACACCTGGATGCGCCTTGAGCCATGCCCCGGCGGCCTCCTTGGCGTCCGCGCCCTGATTCAGGATGGCATCCATGATTTCGTTCTCCATCGCAAGCGAGAACTTCAGGTTCTGCAGTAAGCGAGTGGCATTGGGGCATTCCGTGACGAACCCGGAGCGGATATTGGTGTAGACTGTAGCGCCGCCGTAGTTCGGGCCGAATGTGGCATCCCCACCGGTCAAGTAGGCTATCTCGTACTTGGTATTCATCGGATGCGGCTCCCATCCGAGAAAGACGATCCAGGCATCCTCCTTGATCTGCCGGTCGACCTGCGTGAGCATGCCCTGTTCGGAAGATTCGACTAGTTCCCATTCCTTCAGGCCGAACTCGTTCTTGTCGATCATCGCCTGAATCATGTTGTTGCCGGTGCTGCCCGGTTCGATGCCATAAATTTTCCGTTCGAACTTGTCGGCAAACTTCTCAAGATCGGCGAAATCCTTCACGCCGGCGACGAACGCCGCCTTGGGGACCGCCAGCGTATATTTCGCGCCTTCGAGATTCGGGCCGACCACAACAATCGACTTGTCCTCAATGT
Source organism: Mycoplana sp. 10N416 (assembly GCF_056394765.1). Lineage (NCBI taxonomy): Bacteria > Pseudomonadati > Pseudomonadota > Alphaproteobacteria > Hyphomicrobiales > Rhizobiaceae > Mycoplana > Mycoplana sp. 10N416. Next base: position 122,348 of record NZ_JBFTIM010000008.1, read on the forward strand.
AGGGCTTGCGATCCTGCACCATCGCTGGCTCCCAGTCGCCGAGATAGACGTCGATCTCCTCGCTCTTCAGGCTCGCATAGGTGACGGGGATAGAGAGCATGACGCTGCTGGGCTCGTAGCCAAGCGCGCCGAGGACGATCGACGAGATCGCCGTCGTCGACGTGATGTCCGTCCAGCCCACGTCCGAGAAACGCACCTGCTTGCAGCTCTCCGGTTCGGCGGCCTGGGCCAGCGAAGGCGCGATGGATAGCAGGCTGACGCCTGCGGCGAGAAGATATTTCAGCATTTCAGTTCCCTCGTTGTTGAGCTTTGGCATGCGCAGCTACGAAAGCCGCGCCAGGGACCTCATGGCCTCAGGCGACCTGCTTTTCGTCAAAGAAGAAGCGCGGACGCTCCGGCTTGAGCGCCGGGTTGCCGCGTATGCTGTCGGCGGCCTTCTCGGCCATCATGATCACGGTGGCATTGAGGTTCGAACTGATCACGTTCGGCATCACCGAGGCGTCGACGACCCTGAGCCCGTCTACGCCCCTGACTTTGAGATCGGTATCGACCACGGCGAGATCGTCGGTTCCCATCCGGCAGGAGCAACTCGGGTGGAATTCCGTCTCGCTGACGCTCTGGACGTAACGCAGAATATCTTCTCGGGATGTCATCGACGGCCCCGGAAGCAGTTCCTCACCCAGGAATTCACGAAGCGCGGGCTGATTAACGATGTGGCGCGCCATCAGGACGCCATCGACGAGTTCCCGCTTGTCCTTCTCCGTCTGCAGGAAATTGAAGACGATGCGTGGCGGCTTGGCCGGATCGTCGCTTGCGAGCTCAATGTGGCCACGGGCGTCCTGCCGAAGCTGGCTCACATGCATTTGGAAACCCTGCTCGAGCCGGATGGCGTTATCGACATACCGCATGGCAACGGGCGCGAAATGGTACTGGATGTTTGGAGCCGGGAGGCCACCATCCGTCCGGACGAGCCCACCAGCCTCCCAGATGTTGGACGACACGGGGCCGCTTCTGTTGAGAAGCCAGCGCGCGCCGATGAAAGCCTTGACGAGCGGATTGGCCAAGTGCTTGAGGGTGACTGCCTTGGGGCAGCTCCACTGCATGACCAGATCGATATGGTCCTGGAGATTTTGGCCCACGCCCGGCACGTCGGCAAGGACCTGGATTCCCATGCGGCGAAGCGATTGCGCCGGGCCGACGCCGGACAACATCAGCAATTGCGGCGAGTTGATCGCGCCGCCGCTGAGAATGATCTCGCGCTCAACCGCAACGACATACCGTTTGCCTCGATGTCGAACAAGGATGGAGGCCGCACGACCACCTTCGACCGACACCTTCTCGACCAGGGCCTCGGTCACGATCTTCAGATTGGGTCGACATGCCGCCGGATGCAGGTAAGCGACGGCGGCCGAACTGCGGCGGCCGTTCCACTTCGTGCTGTCGTAGCGGCCCAACCCCTCCGGCTTGTATCCGTTGAGGTCTTCCGACGTCCCGATGCCCGCGTCGTTTCCGGCGGCGACAAACGCGTCATAGAGGACGCTTGTCGACGAGCCTTTGCTTACGCCGAGCGGACCTGAACCGCCGTGCCAGGGGTTCTCACCGCGCTCGTTGCGCTCGGCTTTCTTGAAATAGGGAAGACAGTGGGCGTAATCCCAATCCGCCAAGCCGAACTCACTCGCCCAACGATCGTAGTCGGACGGGTGCCCCCGGAGATAAACCATGGAGTTGATCGAGGAGCTGCCCCCAAGGACCTTTCCGCGTGGCACCGGGATTTCGCGGTCGTTCATCTCGCCTTCGGGCGCGCTGGCGTAGTTCCAGTTCAGCTGGGGGTCGTTCCAGACCTTGTACACCCCGGCTGGCATGTGGATTAAAAGGCTGCGGTCGCGGACCCCTGCTTCAAGCACCAGAACCCTGACATCGGAGTCTGCCGACAGACGGTTAGCGATTACGCAGCCTGCGGAGCCAGCTCCTACGACGATGTAGTCGTAGGACTGTTCCAGAGGATGTTTTGAACCGTTCGGCATTCCATACCTCCTCGCAACCCGTCTGGTCGCGAGATCACCATAACGGGCGTTATGATCTTAGATAACAGTTGTTCTCATAATGCATAACAATTGTTATGTATGTGGTCAACTGACGGATCGGATCAATATCGCTTTGCCTGTGAGCGACCGGACAGTTATGCAGGAATCAGAAAAAGGGGGCCTTGGACAGGTCATGCGTCAGAAGAAGGCGAGCTCGAAGCCGCAGGAGGATGATCCCATCAGGCGCATCGTCGACGCCGTCTGCGAAGTCATCGCCGACGAAGGCGTCGCCAACGTGAGCATGCGCAAGGTGGCTGACCGAGCTGGCGCGACCATCGGCCTGATCACGCACCATTTTCCGAGCCGGGCGGCGATGGTACAGGCAGCCGTCGAACACGCCTGGGACAAATCCAAGAAGGAAATTCGCTGGCCGACGACGTTGGACCGCGACCAGATCACCGCATCCCTTGAAGCGTTTCTCCCCATTGACCCGTCTCGTCGGCGGCAACTCTCGGTATGGCTCGCCTTCTGGGCGCTCACCCAGACGTCAACGGAACTCCAGACCATTCACCATAACATCCACTCCTTCATGCGCGACCGGCATGTGAAGTGGATACGCTTGCTGGGACATTCTCTCAAAGACGCCCGCAGGATCGCTGATGCGTTGCTGGTGCAATGTGACGGCATTCTCGTCTATGCGTTGCTGGACGAGAAATATTGGACTCCCGAGCATCAAAGGGCGATCGTCGCAGAGGCCGTCGACAAAGTGTTTAATGGCGTGGGGTCTGCGTAGATACACTTGGGTCGATCTGGGTGTCGGCTTCGGTCCCATGAGTTCATTGGTTCAGTACAAGCACGAGCTTCGCGAGGTAGTAAAACGAGATCGCCGCCGATCGACCTTGGCGGCAAGAACTGAGCTGTCCGCTTTTCGTGGTAAGTTTTCTTGCGGCGGACAGCTACCGGCCCCTTTCCGTCTGCAACGCGCCCCCGTTTCTGTCATCGAAGCCGCGGTCGCCCGCGCCCAAAAGCGGACATTACCTCGCGGGCCGTCACGTCCCCTACGCGCCAACAGCGGACGTAGCCGAACTCTTCGGATCGCCGGTCCGAATTCCGTCGGTGAAGCGCGAGAGGCGGAACCGGTGACCGACTTCTCGGATAACCAAACGGAAAGGATACAAAGCCTGGGTCGAAAGCGTAGCTGCAATAGGTATTCGTCACGAATGGTTGAAGAGCTGGAGAACGGCAGGGAATAGCTTACCGATACTCCGGCATCCCGATGGCGACCATATGTGACGAACCAAAGCTGTTGATATCAGTATAAAGTTGCGAGCGAACTATCGCACCGCCTCGACGATAGTGATTTCTCTAGCACCAACGCCCTGCTCAACCTCATATCACACTCGAAATCATGCGCTATAGCGACCGCCCGATCGGGCTTCCTCAAGATGACGTTTTAGGACGTGCACCATTCGCACAGACCCTCGCCGATGCAATCGACAACCTACCAGTTGCCAAAGACGGGTTTGTGATCGGTCTGATCGGAGAGTGGGGTTCGGGAAAATCTAGCGTCGCTGAACTTACAATAAGGTACCTCAGACATAGCGATATGATCCGTGCGTGCAGCAAGGATGAGGACACGCCGTCCCTCTCTGATCTGGAAGAGATGGCGAACGCATTTAGCCGAGTTGAGCCCCTGATCGATGATTTCCTTGATAGGAACCTCGACGTCCTCCTCTGGAATCAGCACCATCGGGACCGGCAATTCGAAATTCAATGCGGGTCTACAAGTGATACCAGGCTAGCGTTCAGGTACTGGGAACTTTTTCAGCGGCTTGAAAAACGACCTCGGAATATAGTCATTAGGTTTTCACCCTGGCTCTTCCCGGGCAAAGCTGAGCTTGCGAGTGCGCTTCTCAGCGATCTTGCGCGCGTCGTTGGCGAAAAGTTGGGGGACGACGTTCGAAAGGCATTCGCGTCCGTCTTAGATCGACTTTCGAGCGTCGTCCCAATTGTTGGTGCTGCAACTGACGTCGCGACGCCATTCGGTCTTGGCGGACTGCTTTCCGCGGGTGTCGATGTTTCCGACCGATTGGCGAAACGGATGACGGATGGTCCGACCGTCGAAAGCGTTCGCGCACGCCTTAGGAAGAAGTTGGGGGCGCTGAACGACACTAAAATCATCGTGGTCGTGGATGATCTCGACCGACTGACACCCGATGAAGCCGTGGAAATGGTATCGCTCGTAAAAGGGCTCGGTGACCTGCCGAACGTGGTGTATTTGCTCTGTTACGATGAGAACCGCCTTGGTGACCTGATTTCCACCGCGCTCACCGTCGATGGGCACGAATACCTGCAAAAAATCGTTCAGTATCCGGTTCACCTCCCACCACTTGAACCCCCGGAAATCCTGCTTTTGCTAAGCGCTGACCTTGAGTCTCTCGTAGCCAATTGGTCGACGTTGGCGACGCGTCGGCTGAACATTGCCTGGTTCCTGACCCTGAGCCATTACCTCCTGACTCCAAGAGATGTTCGGCGGCTGATGAACGCATTCTCCGTAGCCCTAGCGGGCGTTGGCAGTCATACCGATCCGGTCGATCTGCTTCTGCTAGAGACCCTTCGTATTCATGAGCCAGCGGTTTACCATTGGCTTCGTAGAAACTACAACAATATGGCGGTTTGAGATGGCCCTGAGTGAGCTCGCCCAAGAAAAACTTGTCGCTGTATTGAGGGGCGCGAAAAACGAGGAAGCAGCACGAGCTGCTCTTTCCATCATGTTTCCGCAGGCCAAGGGTTACCTCGGAACCGAAATGCTTGACACTTTGCATCGGGAAAACGAACGCAATAGCCGACGCATTGAAAAAGCCGACTTCGCAAAAACATATTTCCGTCTCACGCCTAACAGCGCGCTCCCAAGTAAGGACGATTTCGAGGCTACAATCTTCAGCGAACCGACTGACGTCTTCCGAGACTACGACCTTCGCCTTACGTCTGCGTCTGAAAAAGACCGTCCATCAATTCGCAGGTCGCTCATCGAATTGGTAGGAGAAGCTTTAAGAGATTCCGCGACCGACCGCGAAGCCTGGTTCGTCGCTCTGATGGACCATGCTTATATCGTTTCTTCTACGGAGGGTTGGGAATCCTTAGCCCTCTTCGACTCCTCCATGGAGGATTTGACCCGTGCGATGGTAACGCAGGCACTAAAGGATTTATCAGAAACGGAGCGTATTCGCCTCATCGGAGCCGCGATTGACAAAGCGACAGATATCTCACTGCTTTGCGAACTGATGCGCCTTCTAGCGGGAGACGTGGCGAGCGGTGGTGCGTCGCATTCCGGAAACGCCCTCGGCGCTGAGGCCAGCGATCTTCGGATTCGACTGCTCGATCGGGTGCGCACGCTTGCCGCAGACGGAATGTTGCTGGATCAATCGCAACCAGGCGAAATTCTTTGGTTTTGGTGGGGAACCGGGAATGGCGATGAGGTCCTGACTTTTACGAAGCAGGCCATGGAGACGCCGGATGGACTGCGAGTACTGTTGCAAACGCCCTTGAGCCCGGTCAGATCGAGCGCCGGCAACTATGAGAAAGTTGATCGAGCAAGCTGGAATAAGGTAGTCGACCTCCGTGCTTTGGAAGAAAAGGCATTCCATCTGTCATTGCAGGGTCACGCTGACGGCCCCATCGCTCAGCGTTTCCTCATCGCCCTGGGGAGGGACAACGGTCTCTAGCGTGCGTTAAGTCGTTGGCCCGACGCTGGCAGCGGGCGGATGGCTACGCTCGAGAAGATTGAATTCGGCAAAAGCAAACAGGCCCAATGAAGCAGAAAAATGAACGTCCACTCGACAATCGAAAACCTCACAACGTTCAGTTCGCCTAGCCTGCTCCTGCGGCGGTTTGCCATGGAGGATGGTGAATGGTATTTCGGATTGTCCAGAGCGTCGGTCATCCGGCGCAGCCCGGCGACGTTCTGCTTGTCAAGGACAACTGGAACGACTGGTACACCTGGGTTACCCAATTCTATGTCGTCGTCGTTGGACATGATCGTCGCATTGATCTAGGGCGCGTGAAGATCGGTCGTGCCGGGATGACGCCGCAGAACGCGGTCACGCACCAAAACCTGCCGACTGAATTCGAAAGACTGGACGACACATGGTTTTCGGTTGGTCAGGAAGAAAACTATTATGAAACGCTGCAGTCTCTTGGGGAAGCCGACAACGAGTGGTTTTTGATAGCGTTGCGCGACTGTGCGTTTGACCTGACGATACTCGAGCGGTTCGGCAATGAAGAGGTTTTACGAAATTCCCTCCTCCGGGACATTTCCGTTGATCGCGTTAAACATCGATTTCACAGGCTGTCTCATGGAAATGCGGCACTTACTCCGTTCGCTTTCTCCTACCACCTCCCGCCCGATCCGAGATCGCCCGATCCTCAGCCGATTTTGAGTTTCGATGTTAGGCCGCGATCGCAACCGAGCAGCAACATTCACGTGCTCATTGGGAGAAACGGTGTCGGAAAAACGCGGTGCTTCGACCTCCTCAGCCGCACTTTTCTGGGGTTGACGGCGGCAGACGGGTCCTCTCCCGGAAGTCTTGTTGCAAATGGTTTCGGTCAGCTCCATCACGGGTTTGCCGGCCTCGTCACGGTTTCATTTAGTCCTTTCGACAAGTACGGACCGCTTGTGGATTCAAGAACTCCGCAAACGTTCCGCTACGCGTACGTCGGCCTTAAAGGAATCATCGCAGAGACCGGGGCACGAAGGCATTCCCGGGCCCGTTCAACGTGAATCGAGCCTGACAATCAAAGGTTGGGAGGAGCTTTCCAAAGACTTTGTCGCGAGCGTCGAAAAATGCCGTGTGGGTGCGCGACGGGCACGCTGGGCGCGTGCCCTCAAGGCGTTGGAAGCCGATCCTCTTTTCGAAGAGGCCAGCGTATCTTCTGTCGCGGAGGAGAACCTAACGAACTGGAAAACGGCGGCGTCTACGCTGTTCGCCAGGCTTAGTTCCGGCCACAGCGTAATTCTCCTTACAGTGACACGTCTTGTTGAACTTGTAGAGGAGAACACCCTGGTGCTTGTCGACGAACCAGAGGGCCATCTTCATCCGCCTCTCTTATCCGCGTTTGTCCGGGCCCTATCCGATCTACTCATCGAGCGTAATGGCACGGCGATCATTGCGACCCATTCACCAGTGGTCCTTCAGGAGGTCCCACGCGACTGCGTTTGGGTTCTTAGTCGATCGGGAAGGTCGAGTAGAGTGGACCGCCCCGAAATGGAGACTTTCGCTGAGAACGCCGGTGTGCTCACTCGAGAGGTCTTCGGACTAGAAGTCGTACAAACCGGTTTTCATAAGATGATTGCGCAAGCGGCCGCTGGCCGGACGTACCACGGTGTGCTGAGCCATTTTGAAGGAAAACTAGGGGCAGAAGGACGAGGTCTGGCGCGCGTACTCACGATGCAGCCATCGTCCGGTTCATTTGAGGAAGAGGACTGAGCAGCTTTGCGTACCCTTCCCTTTCCTGCGCTTTCAAGCGCGGACGTTTTGGCACTTTGCCTTTCGGGAACCTCCGATCCCATATCACATGCGCGATTGTCTGCTGTGAAAGCGACACTTCTTGCGACCGCATCGCAGTACGAGCAGAATGCGATTTCGGAACGCTTGGACCTTGTCAGCCGCGTGACCTCCGTCAGCCACCTTACAAAGTCGGAACTAACCGATCTCTACGCTACCCATGTAAGCGCGACGAGGGGGGCTGCAAGGGCAGTCTATGATCACATTCGAAACCTGGCACCGAACAAGAAATGCCCCTTGTGCGGTGTCGGCGTTGTCAAGGTTCTGGATCATCATCTCCCTAAGTCAAAATATCCCGACCTCTCAGTTTTACCGATCAACTTGGTTCCATCCTGTGCCTATTGCAACGACACGAAGAAGGCTCGTTTCCCGAAAAACGCCGGCGAACAAACGCTCCATCCTTATTTCGACGCACGGCTCATCCACACTCCGTGGCTCTCGGCATATGTGGATCAAGGCCCACCCGTTACCGTTGTCTTCGGCCCAAATCCCCCCACTACCTGGTCCCCTGTTGATCAGGCTCGCGTCAAACGCCATTTCCTGGTCTGCGGTCTAGGGTTGCTCTATGGAGCGAACGCCAACGATGAACTCGCGGCTGTGAAGAAACGGATTGATACCTTAGCCCGAGGTGGTTCGACGGCTGTGCAAAATTATCTATTAGTAGAAGCAGCGGTCTATTCGCACCATGCGAATTGCTGGCAACGCTCAATGTACGAGGCACTCGCAGCGGACACATGGTTCTGCTCCGGTGGGTTCAACCAAATTGCGTGATTACGTTTCGGCGTACGGGATCGTGGATTAGTTTCAGCAGGCGGGGGCCAGGTGGTCGCCCGTCATTGGTCCAACGCCAGCCGCCGTCTGGGGCATGGAGGCGAAACTCGTTTACCAAACCTCGTTCTGCCATCGCATCTCACCTCTACCGGTCGGCGTATGCACGGTCTTCCGGGTGGATTGCGTCCACCCAACCGTAGCCAAGCCACTCGTCCAAAGTCACCCGTATAACGCGCCAGCTAGGGCTATCTGAGACGACATGCCATCCGCGTCAGTCTCCCAAACCGCCTGCGCCCATGTGCCAACGATGCAAGTGTCGCTTTCTCGCGCTGCTTTCTCGAGTTTGGCCTTCTCTGCTAGTTGTAACTCCGCCTCAGCCAGGCGCTCATACAGCAGCTTAATTTCAGAAGCCTCTATGCGTATTTCTCCTGCTCCAGCCTTACGAGGATGCCCAACGTCACATCTGGTCGGTCAGGTATGTTGGCTCGTAGAAGAATATGCATGGGGTACTGATACTACCGACGTCTGCTTTAGGACCTTTGCAGCGTGGCAAGCTACGAAGCTTTGACCTTTTTTGTCATTTTTGTGCGGTAAGCGGATAGTCCGAGGACGGCCCCGAGGCCGACGGGCCGGTTTCGGCTGAGCAGACTGTCCGCAACGCGCCCCCATATCGGCCGTAGAGGCCAGATTGGCCGCTGCCCGAAAGCAGACGACGCCAGCTATTGCGGCCGGAGCAATACTCTATGCTGCGAAGTCGCCAAAAATCCGGAAAGCAAGTGCCGCTAATCGGGAGTTTTGCGACTGACCCTGGCTGGGGGTAGGTCGCCCGAGGACGCGAACCGATTGGCTACCTTACTGGAGATAAACCTTGTTCACCCACGTCATGATTGGAAGCAACGACTTGGAGCGGGCCAGACGCTTCTACGACGCCACGTTCGCTGCATTGGGAGGCAAGCCCGGCGAGATGGATGCGAGAGGCAGGTTAATCTATGCCCACGCGGGCGGTCGGCTGATGATCACGAAACCGATCGACGGCAAGCCGGCGACCGTGGCCGAAAGCCATCGCAATCCTTGACTGGTTTGAGCTACGCTCTCATCCTCATGTGCACACCGCACTTTGTGGTCCGTTGGCCAAAGCGTCAGAGCAGCCACTCGAGATGTCGTAGCCTGTACAAGCTTCGAGGTAAGACATGCACAAGTTCACTGTCGTCGTCATGGAAGAGATCGAGGCCGACACCGCGGAGGAAGCAGCCTTGCTCATGTATCAAGGGCTGACCAAGGGGCCGCTGCCTTTGCACTATTCAGTCACGGATGAGGCAAATAACGCGACCGATCTGGTGTTGGATCGGCAAAAGGCAGATGATTTCGCAAGTCTCGATCACACTGCAGACCCCGGCAACTGGTGACGCGACAAAGTTCCCCACGTTCGCAAAAGCTTCCGCCTCCCAGCTTCCAATCCCGAGAACTGAATGTACGGTGGGCGCGAAACGTTCGGCGGACACTGATGGAGTCACTAATGAATGCAAATCTCTTTAACCGTCTGGAAGGCTCGATCCGCGATGTCGGAAAAGTCGCCATCCAGGAACCAAAGGGTAAGACTTACACATATGCCGAGCTGGTGTCTCTGTCGGGCCGTCTGGCCAATGTGCTGGTCGCCCGCGGGGTCAAGCCCGGAGACCGCGTTGCGGTTCAGGTGGAGAAGTCGGTCGCCGCGATCGCCCTTTATCTCGCGACCCTGCGTGCAGGAGCAATCTTTCTTCCGCTGAATACCGCCTACACACTGGCTGAGATTGAGTATTTCGTCGGCGATGCGGAGCCCTCGATGGTTATCTGCGACCCTGAGAGAAAATCCGGGACAGCTCTGATCGCCGCCAAGGTGGGCGCTTTGGTTGAAACACTCGATCCCTTCGGTGAGGGCAGCCTTGCTGACGCGGCAGCCAATTCAATGCCTGAATTCGAGACGGTCGAGCGGGGACCAGACGATCTGGCTGCAATTCTCTACACCTCCGGGACGACTGGACGGTCCAAGGGGGCAATGCTCACGCACGGAAACCTGCTGTCCAACGCGCTCAGCCTGATCGACACGTGGCGATTTTCGTCAAGTGACGTCCTTATCCACGCACTGCCGATCTATCATACCCACGGACTGTTCGTTGCGACGAACATCACCCTTTTTTCTGGTGCCGAAATGATCTTCCTGCCGAAGTTTGATGCGGACCAGATTCTTGACTGTATGCCGGCGGCCACCGTGCTGATGGGTGTCCCCACATTCTATGTGCGCCTTCTCCAGAGCTCTGGTTTGCCGGAAGCATCCCGGGAGATGCGCCTTTTCATCTCCGGGTCCGCCCCCCTTCTCGCGGAAACTCATGTCGAATGGAACCGTCGCACCGGTCATGCCATCTTGGAGCGTTACGGCATGACCGAAACCAATATGAATACCTCTAATCCATACGATGACGAGCGTGTTCCAGGTACTGTCGGCATGCCACTTCCCGGAGTGTCTGTTCAGATCACCGACCCAGAAACGGGCGCGGTGCTTGGCGCAAACGAGGTTGGGATGATTGAAGTCAAGGGCCCAAATGTCTTCAAGGGCTATTGGCGGATGCCCGAAAAGACTGCGGCCGAGATGCGCGCCAGCGGGTTTTTCATTACAGGCGACCTGGGGAAGATTGATGAGCGCGGTTACCTTCACATCCTTGGCCGCGGAAAGGACCTCGTGATCACCGGTGGCTTCAATGTCTATCCGAAGGAAGTCGAGGAAGAGATCGACGCTTTGCCTGAAGTTATCGAAAGCGCGGTGATCGGCATACCTCATAGAGATTTCGGTGAAGGCGTAACGGCCGTTGTCGTGCGCAACGCTGGGTCGGCGATAGACGAGGCCGCAATACTGACGGCTATCTCAGACCGCTTGGCGAAGTTCAAACATCCGAAACGCGTGGTGTTTGTGAACGAGCTTCCGCGCAATACAATGGGCAAGGTTCAAAAGAGCGTTCTGCGGGATCAGTTCAAGGAACTGTATGGCTAGTGTCCTTAGTACACGAGCTGGCCGTCTTCGTCCTCAGGGCAAAGTCCCATTCTTCATTCGTTGGCCAGCTACCCGTTCCAGCGTAGCAGGCATCCCGGGAGAACTCATGTTTGACCACGTCAAATTCGGCGTCAGCGATTTTGCAGCGAGCAGAATTTTCTTCCTCGAAGCGCTCGAGCCGCTCGGCGTAGTTGTCGTTTCTGAAGGGGCACCTTCGTACGGTTTAGAACTCAGCACCGATGGCAAGGTTTCATTGTGTCTGTACCAGTCCGAGGAGAAACCCGCCCATCTTCACTTGGCGTTCCAAGCCGAAAATCGCCAGCAAGTCGAAGCATTCTATCGCGCTGCGTTGGCGGCGGGCGGCAAGGACAATGGTGCCCCCGGCCTGCGTCCGCACTACCACCCCGGCTACTATGCAGCTTTTGTCATTGGTCCGGACGGGCATAACATCGAAGCGGTTTGCCACGAACCGGAGGCCGTTCAGGATGGGCTCGAAGAGCCCTAGTTTTCAATGCGGGCAAGAACCCCGCCAAGCGCCTTTTGAAGTGCTGCAACTCCACCGAGGCTGCGGAACTGCTCGAGCACTTGCTCGTTCAGACCGCCCTTGGTCGAATGCTCGCCGACGAACTCGTTAAAGCTCACGGCAGGATTTGAGCGGGCGGCATGGTTTAGCCCGGAAAACAATTGGCGAAGGTAGGCGTCACCAGCCGCCCTTGGGAGCCCCTGGCTGTCTAGCCAGATCGATATGGCATCCAGAATACCGAAATAGGTGCCCATCATTGAACTCGCCGCCGCGAGGAGGTCAAACTCACGTTTGCTTTCAACCTGGACCGCCGTTCCGAGCGGCGAGAAGATAGCATTCGAAACAGCGTCGGGCGGGTGGATCGCGGTTGCGCCCTGGAGATCGGCGACGAACGGAAGCGGGATCGCTTGGCTCAGCCGAATAGGCTGGTCGATCCACACCAACAGCCGATCGAGCGGGGTGGCCGCTATAAAGCTGATGACATGATGGCTCGACCGAAATCGGAACGCGCGGACAACCTCCTCGGCAATCTGCGGCCTCACCGCCAGAAAGACCAGGTCGGATTGGTCGAGTACATCCTGGTTGTCCAATGCTATCGACACGTTCTGGTTTGCAGCCGCCAGCCTGGCGGCGACACTCTCGCTGCGAGGTGACAGTACGATCGGAGTGTCACGGAACTCGGTCTTGCAGAGGCCGGTGACGACAGCCTCCGAAATCGTGCCCGTCCCTACGAATCCGATTGTCATTCGCATCGGATCAATCTCCATTGGTGTCCCTTTCCGACGGTTTTTCCCGTAACCTCGACGAAGAAGCGGTCTGTTGACGACACTTTCGCGGCTCAGCAATCCATCTGTGATAGCATCATGACCTTTTCTCCCTTGAGCCAAGAGCAGGCATTGCGCCTTGTCAGCAATGTTCCACAAGTGGACTATCGAGGACAAAAAGAACGAGATTACCGGGAGCATGTCATGTGCAGGAACATCAGAACCCTGTTCAATTTCGATCCTCCGGCAACGGACGTGGAAATCCGCGATGCGGCCTTGCAGTTCGTGCGCAAACTGAGCGGAACGACCAGACCGTCGAAGCGGAATGAAGCTGCGTTCGATCGCGCAGTGGATTCAATCGCCGAATGCGCCCGCGAACTGCTTGATTCGATGGAGACTTCGCAACAGCCCCGCAACCGCGAGGAAGAAGCCGCTAAGGCTCGCTCGCGAAACACAATGCGGTTCGCTTGATCTCTGGCCGTTGCAGCACGCGCCCGATGGTCATCCACGGCGAACCCAGTCGGCTCCTTCCATCACGTATGGAGCGAACAGGAAGTCCCTGATCTTGCCGATCGACCTACCACGAGGCAAACAGTACCTGAGCGAGAACGGTTAGCCCGAAGATTTGCGGCGCAGTTGCGCTTCGCCCGGAAGAAGGTGGACTTCGTTCCGACTGAGGAAACTCCGGCACCGTACGAGGCGCGCCGCAGACAATCACGAAAGGAACGTGCGTTGCCATGGTGTCGAGATAGGGAAGATCAAAGAGGCCTGACGTTTTCAGCCTTGGACTTTCCAGTTTTGCGATCTTGACCGAGGTCGTAGCTCACTTTTTGTCCGTCTTGGAGCGAGCTCGAGCCTTGAAGAGCGGATACATGTACAAACACATCGGCTCCCCCGTTGTCGGGCGTAATGAACCCAAATCCCTTGTTTTCGTTAAAAAATTTTACGGTCCCGGTGGCCATGTCCCATCCTCGTGCTTCGACTGCCTTTATGCTGTTGAAACTTATCGAGCGATCGGCCGCCGTGCAACGTATTCCGCGTGCAGGAGCCGACAGCGACCTGGCGACATACATGGTTTTCGCCGATCGCATCGGTCAGACCGACCGCATGCGATGTCCGGGCCGTCGCGAAAGACGTGCGGCGGTGATCTCGACAGGATGCTTCATGATGATTTCACGATGCGGGAACGGAATCGAGATGCCAGCCGCCTTGAACGCGTCCCACAAGGCCATCAGTACTTCACCGCGAATGTTTGTCAGTCCGTTGCTGGGATCGGAAATCCAGAACCTCAGTTTGAAATCGAGCGACGATGCTCCAAACGCCGTCATCCAACAAACCGGCTGCCTGTAAGTGCTGGCAACCCGCGGAATGGTTTTGGCGGCCTCGATCGCAATGCGGGCAACTTCGTGCGGATCGCTGTCATACGAAGTACCGAAACGCACCTCGATGCGGACATAGTCACTGGAGAACGACCAGTTCACGACCTGCTGGGAGATGAAATCCTCGTTTGGAATGAGGAATTCCTTGCCATCTCTCGTGATGACGGAGACGAAGCGGGAGCGCAGGTCTCGGATCGAGCCGAACGTCTCCCCCAGTGTGATCGTGTCGCCCGGTTTGATGGACTTATCGAGAAGGATGATGATCCCGGATATGAAGTTGGAAACGACCTTCTGCAGGCCAAAGCCGATGCCGACGCCGACTGCACCTGAAAAGACTGTAAGCGCCGTCAAGTCGACGCCTGTTGCAGAAAGGGCAATTGTGCCTGCAAATATAACTAATCCAATCTTAACCAGTTTGCTGATGAGGACCTTCAAGGATGGTGTGAGATCGGCTGACTTCTGTATCCAGTTCGAGGACATGTTACCGACTAGAACGGCCAGCCAGATCAGTGCAACCGAAAGGATGACGGCTTTCAAGACAAGCAGCATCGATAGACGAGCGGCACCGAGGTTGACGGCCATGCCGTCGAGGGCCGCCAGAAGCGCTCGATCCAGTCCTAGCGCAAAAAGTGCAAAATAGAGCCAACCTACGACGGCAACGACACGCGCCAGCGTCTGGTTTCTTATGATGCGTGTTAGTACCGAGATGACAAACCACGCCGCCACCAGGGTGAGCGCCGTCGCCACCAGCCACTGGTTCGAAGGCCATCCAAGCCGCAACAAAACCACGTCCACAACCCATAGCCAAAGAATCAAAAAGAGCCACCGCAGGCGGCGCATGAAAGCGATGATGACACGGAGCAGGTCGGGATTTCCCTTGATCGTGCGCGCGCGCGACTCCAACACTGGCTCTATGCGCCTTGCCAGAAAGCCAGAGAGCAGATAGCCAATGACAATCAGGGCGGACTGGTAAAGAGTCCACTCATTAAAAAGGAAAGCCTGCAGCCAATTTCCGGCGGCGTTGTACGTCGTTTCGAACTCCATCGTCGCACTCTCAAGGTTCTTCAGGATAACCGTTGAGAGCAGGCTTTTGTTCAAGCGCCATTTGTCGAGAAAGAAGGAGACGGTCTCCAGCCAATTGAGCGGATGTGGAACGTCTCCTATCGGCCCTCAGCGGACCGTCAACTTTCAGTAAATCGCAAAGGCGACCTGAATGACCGACTTGGGGGCGCAAAGCGGGGCCCGCGAGCACTTTTCGCAGTACGGAATCTCAGTCGCGATTTGCCAGCGAGGACTTGAATGCGTCCAATGTATCGGTGCTGACGTCGTGTTCGATGCCCTCGGCGTCGATACCGTCCGGCACCAGGGGCGGTCACAATCTTCTTCCTGAGACTGTTACTGACGGCGGCGGGGGCTGGCGACCCCACGATAGGCGTTTGGCAGGTCACACTGATCACTAGCGTCACCTCGAAATTTTCGCTCCCCGTGACCCTTCACGGATGCGATCTCCAAGGGGACTGCTGCTGCCTACGCTGAGACGAAGTCGGCCAGCAACTTGATGTTCAGTAATGCGATGACGATAGCAATGAACCATGTGAAGACGGTCAGCCAAAGCGGTGCCTGTAGTTCCCCCATTTTTGCACGGTCCGACGTGAACATCACAAGCGGAAACACTGCGAAGGAGAGCTGGAGGCTCAGCACGACCTGGGTGAGTATGAGAAGCTGCGCCGTGCCACTGTCGCCGAATGCTATCGTGACGCCTGCGGCTGGGATGATCGCGATTCCGCGGGTGAGCAGTCGACGGAGCCATGGCGGCAAGCGAATATTGAGAAATCCTTCCATGACGATCTGACCGGCGAGCGTGGCAGTCACGGTCGAGTTGATGCCACAGCACAATAGCGCGATGCCGAAGAGCGTTGGTGCGATCGCGAGTCCAAGCAGCGGTGCTAGGAGACTGTGTGCTTCTCCCAGCTCCGTGACTGTCGTCTGACCGGTCTTGTAGAAAGTGGCGGCCGCGAGGATTAGAATCGATGCGTTCACAAGCAGCGCAAACATCAGGGCGATCGTAGAATCGATGGTGGCGAATTTTAGCGCCTCGCGTCTCTCCCGCAGCGTGTGGCCATAGGCCCGCGTCTGCACGATGCCGGAGTGTAGGTAGAGATTATGTGGCATGACGGTTGCGCCGAGGATACCAAGCGCAAGGTAGAGCATGTCCGGGTTCGTTACGATGTCGGTGGTCGGCGCGAATCCGAGCATGACCTGTCCCCAGTCTGGATCCGCGAGCGCAATTTGGACAGCGAAGCAGACGGCGATGACACCGAGAAGAGTGATTACGACGGCCTCGACCCAGCGAAATCCGAGCTTCTGCAGATAGAGAATGAGGAAAACGTCAAGGGCGGTGATGATCACCCCAAGCTCGAGCGGGATGCCGAAGATCAGGTTCAAGCCGATCGCGGTGCCGATCACCTCTGCGATGTCAGTCGCGATGATAGCGACTTCAGCGAGGAACCAGAGGAGCATGGCCACAGGTTTTGGATATGCGTCGCGACAGGCCTGGGCCAGATCCCGGCCCGAGGCAATCGCCAGTCGGGCGCAGAGCGACTGGAGAACGATCGCCATGATGTTCGAGATGAGCGCTACGCTGAGCAGCGCATAGCCAAACCTGGAACCGCCCGCCAGCGAAGTCGCCCAGTTTCCAGGATCCATGTAACCGACCGCAACCAGATAGCCCGGCCCGAAAAAGGCCATCGCCCGACGGAAGGTTCCCGATCCTGTTGCCACGTCGATCGAACGGTGTACCTCCGAAAGAGATACATCGCCAACCGTGCGCTGCCAGCCCCTTACCGGTCTGTCCATAGCCTCACCTTGCTTTCAAACCGCCCACTATATGCAATTGCAAATCATTCGCATGAAGGCAGCTTGTTAGCAAGTATGCGCTTGGCAACGTGCTACCCCTCGCCGTTGCGGTTGCCCGTCAATGGAAGCTGAAGGCAGGTGAAATCCAAAAGCTATAATGAGGTATTGGGGCCGCGCTTTCGTCCACCAGTCGTCCGTTTTGGCCCGAAGTTGTTTCAGCAGGAGATCCCTCCAGAATCTCTCCGAGATACGTCTTCCGCGCGTAGTTGAGGGTTATGATGGGGGGCGGAGCATCTTTTGATACGAAGTCGCCTAGTTCGGATGTTCGCCACACATTCGAACAAGAGTTAGCAGAACAGCACGGCACACAGAGCAGGAATACTGCAAAGCGGCGATGATCTTCCAGATACTCAAAGAGTACCTCGGCCGACGCCTTGAGCGTCTAAAAAAAGGTTCACTGATCCGTTTCAAGGCACCATCTTGAGGATGGCAGCGCGAATCTCCGGCAGCGGTGCAGGCTGCTCACCGCAGTAGGCGAGCACAATTGGTTCTCGGGCCTGGACATCGGCGATTGGTACCCGTGCAAGCGGCTTGCCGTCGTAGCTCATCTTGCCCACGGGGCAGGTGTAGCTGATGCCCACGCCCTCACCGTTCGCCGCCAGGCTTCGTAACACCTCGGTGGAGGCCGCCCGGTGTACAACAAAGGGCGTCACGCCAAGTGGCCGGAAAAGACCCAGCATGTGGCGGATCGACAATCCCTGATCAGACAAGATCAGCGGGCGGTCGGCGAGATCGGCAAGGGTGACCTCCTCTCGCTTCGCCAACAGATCGTCAGGATGAAGCCAAGCCTGCGGTGAGACCTGCGCATAGAGATCACGGCGAAAACTTGCGTCGAGCCCCAAGTCGTAGGTCAACGCCAAGTCGATGTCCCCGGACCGAACAGCCTCGGTCAGGCCCTCGAAGGTGGCGACCCTCGTCTTGACCTCAATCTCGGGAAACTGTGTCCGCAGCAACCTCAACAACGGGGCGAGATAGCCTGGGGCAAGATCTTCGAAAACGCCCAACACGATGCGCTCCAGTCGTCGCTGACGGAACCCTACGGGGCTTTCGAGGCGCGCCGCATCGGCCAGAAGCGCTTCCGCATCCGCCATGAAGATGCGGCCGAATGCAGTAAGTGTGACAGGCGTGCCTTTGCGACGATGGAACAGGCTCTGTTCCAGGTGCTCCTCAACCTGGGTGATGGCCACCGATAGCGCCGGTTGCGAAACGTTCACCTGCTGGGCAGCAACGGTGAGACTTCCGGCACGGGCGACCGCCACCACGTATTCTAGCTGCCGCAAAGAAAGATATAACATGAATCTATATTACTGTTTTCGATATATTATTGGAACTTAAAAATCGACACCGGCATGCTCCTGCCGTTAACAAGGAGACCGCCATGCTTCATCCACTCATTACCCAAGAACACATCGACAGCTATCAGCGCGACGGGGTTGTGCTCGTCAAAGGCTTGTTTCGAGACCATGTAGAGGCGTTGCGACAAGGAGTCGAAACCAACATGGCCAAACCGGGGGAATACGCCGCCGAGAACCTCAAGGCCGGCGAAGGAGGGCGGTTTTTCGATGACTACTGCAACTGGCAGCGCATTCCCGAGTTCGAGGAAGTGATCCGCGCCTCGCCGGCGGCATCGGTCGCGGCAGATTTGATGCAGTCGAACACCGTGCAGGTTTTCCACGACCATGTGCTCGTCAAGGAGCCGGGTACGTCGAAACCGACCCCCTGGCATCAGGATTCCCCATATTATTTCGTCGAGGGTGAGCAGACGATCAGTTTCTGGTCCCCGCTCGATCCCGTCCGCGAGGCCTCCCTGCGTTGCGTGGCGGGATCGCATCGGTGGGAGAAGCCAGTCCTGCCGACGCGCTGGCTGTCAGAAAGCAATTTCTATCCCGACGCTGATGCTTACATGCCCGTGCCCGACCCCGATGCCGAAGCGATGGCCATCCTGGAGTGGGAGATGGAGCCGGGCGACGCGGTGGCCTTCAATTACAAGACCCTTCACGGCGCTCGCGGCAACCAGACCCACAAGCGCCGCCGGGCGTTTTCACTCAGGCTACTCGGCGATGATGCTCGTTATGTCGAGCGGCCGGGCCGTACCTCCCCGCCTTTCCCCGGCCATGGAATGAAGCCAGGCGACAAGTTGCGTGAGGATTGGTTCCCCGTCATCCTCCGGCGTTGAAACGTCGACAAACGTACTCCGGTGCCTGACAAGGGATGCCAGGCACCGAGACCATGGCCAACGTCAGGCAAACCCACAGGCTTGGAGCCTGGCCCCGAAGCTCGGCCTTATGCCTTTGGCCAAACTGGGTACCGATCACCATCGCGCTCGCTTCTGCAACAGTCCTGTTGAGCGCGTGTGCTTTGTTGACTTGGAATCAATGACGAAGGTGGCGAGGAGCGATCGAACGCGCGTGACCCTGTGCCGGGCGGACTGTGAGGCAATGTGACTTCCACCAGTTGCCTGCGCCACGCCGGGTTCCGACTGCGACCACGGTGATCGCTACCCGGGTCGAGAAGCGCGGCACGAGTACCGCGCCCATCGTCCAGAGGCCCAACAATCGCGCCGTAAGCGCTCGATAGATAGGCAGCCATCCGGTGCTCGCTAGGGGGCCCACCACGGCGCTGCTCTGTCCGAAGAGCGCCGTATTTGGAGCGTCGCATCGGATGGCTTCGAGGGGCCTGGTCAGGAGGGTACCAGGGTCCCAACACGCTCTGCATGCGCTTCCGCCTCTCGTAGCGCCGACCGCTTCCCGCGGTGGAGGTCCTTGGCGAACAGGCACGCCGCATCATGTCCCGGGGACAGCTTGAAGGCTGGTGGCACCTGTTGCTTGCAGTCATCTACCGCCATCGGACAGCGAGTGCGGAACCTGCAGCCGGACGGCGGGTTGGTAGGGCTCGGCACCTCTCCGACCATCAGTGGTGCCTTGCGCTGCCGTTCGCGGATCGGGTCTGCCTCAGGAACCGAGGCCAGCAGCATCTGCGAATACGGATGGCTCGGATGGTCGTAGAGTTCCTGAGACGGTCCATGCTCCACGATCTTGCCGAGATACATGACATACACGCGCGACGCGGCTTGCCTGACCAGTTCAAGGTCATGGGCAATGAACAGGCAGGCAACGCCCAGGTCTTTCTGTAGCCGCAGGAACAGGTTCATCACCTGAGCCCGGATCGACAGATCGAGCGCGCTGACCGGTTCGTCGCAGATCAACACCCGTGGATTGACGGCAAGGGAGCGGGCGATTGCGACGCGCTGGCGCTGGCCGCCCGAGAGTTCACGCGTGTGGCGCTCCTTGACGGCTTCTGCCAGTCCTACCTGGTCCAGGAGTTCCTTGGTCCGGCGGCTTCGATCGGCTGGCGACTTGACCCCACTGATCAGCAGGGCTTCGTCGATGGCCTCTCCGACGGTCTGGCGGTCGTTCAGGGACGAATACGGGTCCTGGAACACGTACTGGAGCGCCCGGCGGCTGTCGCGCAGCGCTGAACCGGAAAGCGTTCTGAGGTCAACGCCGTCGAGCAGAACCCGCCCCGCACTGGCCCTCTCCAGGCCGACGATGGTGCGGCCGAGCGTAGACTTTCCACAGCCCGACTCGCCGACGAGGCCAACGAATTCGCCCGGGTACAGTTCGATGGACACATCGTCGACGGCATGGACGAACTTGCCCCGCTGAACGCTCTTGAACCGGGTCTGCAGGTTTTCGACTTTTAGTACAGGCCCGTGCATCATGCTGCTGTCCTTCCTTGATTGACGACCGTACAGGCCACGACGACCGAATTGTCGGCCGACTGCACCAGCGGAGGACGGCTTGCCGTGCAAGCCGGGATTGCAAGTTCGCAGCGCGGCGCGAACGCACAGCCCTTGATGGGAGCGCCGAGCGTTGGCGGAATGCCGGGAAGTCCCCGGAACTCCGAGCCGATTGGGTCCTGTCGCCGCGGGATCGCGTTGATAAGTCCCTTGGTGTAGGGATGGCCCGGGGTGACCAGGACTCTGTCGACCGGGCCCCGCTCGGCAGCGCGGGCGGCATACATGACCACGATGTTGTCAGCGGCACCGGCGACCACCCCCATGTCATGGGTGATCAGCACCATGGCCATGTTGAGCCGACGCTGCAGGTCCTTCAGCAGGCGCAGGATTTGCGCTTGAACGGTGACGTCCAGGGCCGTCGTCGGCTCGTCGGCTATGAGAAGCTTGGGCTCACCCGCCAGGGCAATAGCAATGACGATGCGTTGCCGGAGGCCGCCCGAGAGCTCGTGCGGATACTGACGTAGCCGCGCTGCCGGATCGGAAATTCCGACGAGCTTCACGAGTTCGAGCGCCCGCGCCTCCGCGGCCTGCGCCGTCATGTTGAGGTGGAGCTCCGCCATTTCGGCGATTTGCCTTCCGACGCGCCGCACGGGGTTCAGAGCGCTCATCGGATCTTGGAAAATGAACCCGATGGACTTACCCCGGATGCGCTGGAGCTCGGTCTCAGGCAGGCCGATCAGTTCGCGTCCGTCAAAGCGAACCGATCCGGACAACTCTGTCGTGACCCCGGTCGGCATCAGTCCAAGCGGCGCGAAGTTCATGACGGTCTTGCCGCTGCCGCTTTCGCCGACGATGGCAAGGCATTCTCCCTGCCGAACAGAGTAACTGACCCCGTCGACCGGGCGAACTGCAGATTTTGCGGTCAAGAGGTCGACGGTCAGATTGCTGACCCTCAGCAGTGCTTCATCATGCATCGGCGTTCTCCTTGGTCCAGCCCGCGACTTCGAGCCTCCGCATGGCGAGCATTCGCCGCGTCAGTGGCTTTGGGACGCGATTGAGCGCCATGGCTTCGCCGAGGGTATTGAAGCCAATGACCGCAGCGGTCAGTGCCAGGCCTGGCAGGATGACCTGGCGTGGATCGGTTTCAAGGTAAGGCAGTGCGTCGACCAGCATCTGCCCCCATTCCGGCATCGGTGGCTGAATACCCAGGCCCAGGAAGCTGAGCGTTGCCACGGCGATGGCGGCCATGCCCGCGTCCGCGGTTGCATAGACCATGACAGCACCGATGGTGCCGGGCAGCAGATGGCCGAAGTAGATGCGCCAGGGGCTGGCACCCAGAACACGCAGTGCTTCGATATGCGGCTTGCTCATGATGCTGACCGCGACCGCACGGCTGATGCGACCACTCATCGGCCACCAGGCGAGCGCCAGCGCCAGCACCATCGTCCAGTAGCCAGGTCCGACGATACCGATAACGGCAAGAGCCGTGATCAGGCTTGGGATGGACAGACCGACATCAACCACACGCATCAGAAGGTCATCGACCCAGCCGCGGTGATATCCGGCGATCGTCCCCATCAGGATGCCGATCGTCATCGCGCTGATCAGCACCAGGCCGACGCTCACCAATGAGGTGTTCGCGGCAAGGATCAACCGGCTGAGGGCATCACGTCCAAGGTGATCGGTGCCGAGCCAGTGCGCCGCGCTCGGCCCCTGGCTGGCCGCCAGCAGATTCTGCGCAGTAGGATCCTGGGGGGCGAGCCACGGCGCAAAGGTGCCCAGGGCAACGAACAGGCCGATGACGATCAGTGCCACCCGAGGCATCTTGTTCAGTTGGGCAAGTATTGGCTTGAGTTTGTTCATGATCAGCTCCACTGCCGCCGGATGCGAGGGTCGGTCATCAGGACCGCCAGATCGACGATCAGGTTCACCACGATGAAGAAGGTGAGGAAGATCAGCAGGCACGCCTGCACGACCATGAAGTCACGGAAACGCACGCCCGCCAGGAAGTAGTCGCCAACGCCCTGCCAAGCGAACAGCGGCTCGACGATGATTGCTGTCGCCGTCATCAGTCCCACCTGGGTGCCAAGCGCGTTGATGAAGACCGGGGTAATGTTTGGCAGCGCTTCCCGGAACAGGATTGTTATCCGTCCAAGCCCCTTGCTTTTGGCGGTCAGCACGTAGGGGCTGGCCATGGCCTCCTCCAAGCCTACGCGCACCACACGACTGAGCACTGCAGCGGGCAGTGCTATGGCGCTGAGCCACGGAAGCACCCAGCTCCGCGGCCCATTAAAGCCGAAGGACGGGAAGAGCTGGAAGGTGACGGAGAAGCCGTAGATCAGCAGCGCGCCAACGAAGAATGTCGGTGTCGACGCGCCGAGGAGGGCCAGACCGCGTGAAACGCGGTCTGGCAGCTTGTAGGGCCACAACGCCCCCAGGAACCCGAGCGCCAGGCTCAGCAATGTCGCAATCACCGCGCTGCCTGCGATCAGCGTGCCCGTTACCAACATGCGCTTCGGCAGGTCGGCGCTGACCTCCTGGCCCGTCCTGTAGGAGATGCCGAAATCTCCGCGGACTGCATCGCCAAGCCAATCCACATAGCGCATCAGCAGTGGCTTGTTCAGTCCGATCTCTTCGGCTACTTGCTCGACGTATCCCGGGACCGCAACCGCGCCGCGAAGTTCGGCGATCAGGACGGCAACATTGCCCGGGGCCGAAACCACGAGCGTGAAGCAGACCAAGGAAGCCAGAAACAACAGGACCAGGGAGTGCTTCAGCCGCTTGCTGATGAAGTGGATCAAGGCAACCTCCCGCTACTCAGCCAGCACGATATTTTCGTACGGCATGTCGTACTCGGTGACGGGACTGGTGAAGCCCTGGATCCGCTTCGAATGCGCCCAGATGCTGGGGACGTAGACAAGCGGCGCGATCGCATCGTTGTCATACAACCAGTCATAGACCTTCTGGATCGTCGGCTCGATTTGATCGCCCGTCGCATCGGTCGCCGCATTGATCAACGGGTCCAAGTTGACCGGGTCTGTCACCAGTTTGCCCTCGACGTCGTTCTTGAAAGTCGACAGACACAGCGCCACGATAGATCCGAAAGGATCATAAGGAGCGCCATAGGTCAGGAAGAAGCCAAGATCGTACTTCCCCTCGAGCATGTCGGTGTGCTTCGAGGCATGGTCGACTGAACGGACCACCAGGTCGATGCCGATCTCCTTCATCTCCGACTGGATCACCTCGGCGATCACGCGTGAACCGGGCACGGCATCCGGGCTGACGACCATCTCCAGAGTGAGCTGTTTGCCGTTCTTGGAACGGATG
Organism: Mycoplana sp. 10N416; assembly: GCF_056394765.1. NCBI lineage: Bacteria > Pseudomonadati > Pseudomonadota > Alphaproteobacteria > Hyphomicrobiales > Rhizobiaceae > Mycoplana > Mycoplana sp. 10N416. Next base: position 146,380 of record NZ_JBFTIM010000008.1, read on the forward strand.
GGACTGCCCGACCAGCCCGCCTTTTCCAAGAGCGCCGAGGCCGCGGCCACATCCCGAACGGGGGCATCGTGCTGCGTCCCAGCATAGGGCAGCGCGCTCGAGAAGAGAGTTCCCGCAGGCTTTGCGTAGCCGTGGTAGAGCGCCTGGGAAATGGCGGCGCGATCGACGCCGATGCTGATCGCTTTGCGGACCTGCTGGTCCTTCAGCGCCTCCGCGCGGTCGGGGTTGAAGGCCATCACGAGCGTGACGTTGCCAGGGTCGACGACGACACTGAAGCCCGCCGCTTCGAGCTGCTTGCCCTCCTCCGGGGTGAGAGGCGCGATCCAGAACCCACCAATGAGGTCGATTTCGCCCGTTCGGAGTGCTGCGACACGCGAACGAGGGTCCGGGACGACCTTGGCCTCAAGACGCTCATAGGTCGGCTTGTCGCCCCAGTACTCGTCGTAGTGTTCGAAGACGCTCTGCGTGTCGTCGGCACTGATTTGACGCCATGGTCCGGTGCCGACGGGGTCCGCGAATTTGCCGTCGGCGTCGACGGACTTGGGGCTCAGGAAGCGCGGCGGCCGTGTGTAGGAGAGCTCTTGCATCAGCGCGAGGACAGGCTCCTTGAAATGAAGGGTCAGGTTATAGTCATCGACCACATCCAAGGATTTGAAGTGTTTCGAACAGTTCATCCAACTGAACTGATCCTTGCCCATCCAGCGCTCGAGATTCCACTTGCAGGATGCCGCATCGAAAACGGTGCCGTCCTGGAATTTCACGCCTTGGCGAAGCGTGAGATGAAGGGTCTTGCCGCCGTCTTCGATCTTCCAATCAGTCGCCAGGCAGGGCTCGATCTGGCCACCCTTTCCGTATTTCACCAGCGGCTCGAACATCAGGTCTTGGATCGCCCAGATCGCGTAGTGGCTCTGCGGATCCAGGTTGCCCGCAGGCTTGGCGATCGCAACCCGCAAAGTACCTGCGGCACCCTGCGCATAGACGAGCTTCGACAATGCGGCCTGCGCCATCGTCAAGCCGACGGCTCCGGCCGCTCCTTGCAGGAACGTACGTCTTTTCACTGACATCTGTTTCTCCTCCTCTTTGGCGCACTCCACGCCGTCCGAAACAATCGGCCTCCTCGCCCTATTGTCTAGACATAGGGATCGTTCCATGTATACGATTAATAGTCAAGATTGTTTTCTATATTGTAGACAATACTGCATGGCTAGCACGGAAAGGAGGCCGCGAACCCCCGAAGTACCGCTCGTCTGCGCATGCAGTATGGTGAGGAACGGCGGACAATCCACGTACGCGGATCTGACCCCAGTTCTGTCAACAGATCTCGATCGACAACATTTATACATATTGTATACAAAATGGAGGAGCTGAATGCTGATCAAACTAATAAATCCGAACACCACCTCATCCATGACGGAGCTTATGGGTGGCGCTGCTCGCGCGGTAGCAGCTACTGGAAGCGAAATTGTCCTGGCGACATCCCGCTCGGGGGCCGCTTCGATCGAGGGGCACTACGACGAGGCCTTGAGCGTCGTGGGCCTAATCGATGAGATCGTGCGAGGAGAGCCAGCGGACGCCTACATTATTGGCTGCTTCGGCGATCCGGGTCTGCTCGCCGCCCGCGAAATCACCGCGTCACCGGTCCTGGGTATTGCCGAATCTGCAATGCATGCCGCCACGTTCGTGGCGACCAGTTTCTCGATCGTAACAACCCTCGAGCGTACCCGGATCATATCCGAGCACCTCGTTCGTAGTTACGGGATGCAAAACCACTGTCGGCGCGTGCGCGCCACTGACGTGCCCGTACTCGACCTTGAAAAGCCGGGCTCGAAAGCCGACGCTGCAATATTGGCGGAGTGCGAGAAGGCTCTCACCGAGGATCATGCAGGAGCGATCGTACTTGGCTGCGCCGGTATGTCTAACCTCGCGGATCGCTTGCAACAACGGCTGGGTGTTCCTGTCATCGACGGCGTCGCCGCCGCGGTCAAGTTCGCCGAGGCGCTGGTGGGCATGGGCCTGCGTACGTCGAAGCTCGGGGATCTGGCCTATCCATTGCCTAAAGCCTACGCAGGCAAGCTTTCGGACTACGCCCCGGACGGCCTGTGCCCGCGTGACAGCCGCGGCTTTGCGACGCTCGCAACATCAGTACGGAGCTAGTCATGGAATTCGATTTTGCCGAACTGCCGGAATAGGACCGCTATCGGTTGCTTTGCAGTTTCGTCGGACCGCGGCCGGGTTACGGCGAGCCACCCCCTGAGGCAAAAAGTGCGTTAGAGCCCGGCGTCGTTCCTTTGGCCGACGGACAGAACTTGGGTTGAAAGACCGGAGGCCGTAAGTGGTACGATGCCGAAGCACCGCTTTGCGAGCACTCGGCGTCTCACGCGTGGTCCTCGCGTTCTGTACGGACCCACTTTGGGCTGGCCTATCGCCGTGCCCATCACGGCAAAACACGATAGAAGGCGATGACCTCCACAGGGCTCAAGCCGACCACCTATTTCGCCGCCCGTGCTCTGCGTGATTTCGGGGGACGCTTTCGTGGCGATCCTGTTGCCCGCCTATCTCCTCGGTCTTGGCTTATCTCCACTGAAGGTTGGGGTCGTCGCCACGGCGTCGCTGTTCGGTTCCGCACTTCTGACAATCGGCGTCGGCCTGATTGGCGCGCGTCTTGATCTTCGCAGACTCCTTCTTGTCGCAGCCGGTTGGATGGTCGCGACAGGCGTCGCCATGTCGGCCGCCAACGACTAAAGCCAACATATCGCGCGGTCCCATTCACAAAACCTGCGGCAGTTGCAGGAACCAGCGAGGGATCGAGCAAATCGGTGAAGGCATCCGCAAAAGAACGGGTGCGCAGCGCCATTGCCCGAACTGCGTGTTGAGACATGTCGAGCGAGGAAAATGACATGCGGGACAGCCGAGACGGTATGTCTTCGCCTTCGGGAAACGCCTTCTCCATGACAGACCTGCCCGCACGTTTCAGGCCAAGGCCGCACATGTCGACCACCAGGCCTTCGGTATCGTGCATGAAAACGAATTCGCCCTGTTGGACGGCAAGGAAAAGCCCGAGTTTCCATTCAGAAAAGAAGCGGTCTATCAGGTACGGCGAGTTTCGCCATGCATAATAGGAAAAGCCCATCGACCCTTGCGGCATCCCTTCAATCGGTGTGATCTTGAAGCGGTCCTTGTCCATAATGGCTTCCTCGATCACCGCGCCAAACGCGCGAATATCGGGAAGCCGCGCGGCTGTTCTCAGCACAGCGGCGGTTCGGGGAAGCTGGATGTCACCTGTCGCCAGCGGCTGCTCGAACTCGAAGCGCCTCCGAAATTCACCGCTAATGTACTGGTACTCAGCCATATATTCGAGCAGGCGATCCGGTAACGTGACCTCATTCGTGACGATGTGTGCCGTATTCCTCGTAGCCCTGATAACGCTCCCACTCGGTTCGAATGCGCGCGGCATTGGCAGGCGTAGAAATAATCCAACCCGTCTGCAGCGCACCCTCTTCGTCATTTGAATATCTGGTTGCACGTCCAATCTGCTGCACAAGCTGAAGTGCATTTCCCATGAGATCGAAGATGGCGACGGCGACAAATGACGGATCGTCGATCCCCTCCATGAGCTTGTTCTGGTGAATCCAGAACTGCGCGTCAGCGCGCAGCCGAAGAGCCGACGCTACACTGGTGAACATGTCCCTGTTCTCGGGCGTCTTTTTGGCCCGGTCATGAATAACAACGGCGCGGGTCCGGAAGACGCGGTTAATCTCGTTCTGGAAAAGCGTGAGGGTATCGAGATCGTCACCGCGCACCATGACTTTCGGCGTTGCACCATTCCGAAACCAGCGCTCGGCCTCCCGCAGGCGGTCCGGCAATTCACGGTGCAGAATACCGACAAACTGCGGGATTGCAGCTTCCCGCCCTACGGGCCTGCCCCGGCCCTGAGGCACGATAATGTCGGCTGGACGGATAATGCGCCCGTCAACAGCCTGCCGGTAGGGGAAGTTGAAAAGATAGCGCCCGCGCACACGGAAAGATTTGTAATCGTTCCGGTAAGGCGTTGCGCTCAACAGAAGGGTCGGCAGATTGAATTCGCGAACGCCGCGTGACCACGAGATTGCAGGCTCGTAGTGACCTTCATCGACGATCACGAGATCGAACTGGTCACGGATATGGTCAAGTAGGGTGGCCGCGTCCCGTGAACCGCCATCGTCGGGATCATGTGCCGTCTTGCGGATATCGCCGAGCGCCTGATGGGTGCCGACGAGGATTGCCCGATCAGAGTCCGGTTCGGAGAGATGCTGCGCTATCATGCCTACATTCTTGGGCAGAAATTGCTCGACATAAACGCTTTCCAAGGCATTGCCGAACTCCTCCGCCGTAGCAGTAAAAAGCGCCGTTCCCTCATGCGCGAAGCCCATATGGTTCCAGAAGCGATAGCGAATGTCTGCTATAAGCTGCTCGGTCAGCGCTGTGCGGGGCGTGAGTACCAGTACGCGTCGTACGTCGGGAAGACAGCGTGCGAGCACGGCGATGATGCCGGATTTACCGGTGCCCGTTGGAAGTTTGAGAAGTGCCGCTTCTTTTTGCTCGGGCCGCTCCGGGATCGCCTTGTCACCATTCAGGTAGGCGACAACCGTAGCGATTGCTGCTTGTTGGTGTTCCCACAGGCGGGGCACACCTTCCTCGCCATCCCAAAAGCCGTAGCCTCCGGTGGCTATGACCGGATCATCTTCATTACAAACCGCCCGGCACGGCAGCGTGATCGTCTTCGGATAGAAGACGAATTGCAACAGGAACATGGCGTTAAGGTCACAATTCTCGATCGGGAGTGGATCATTGACCGCATATTTTCCCACGGTCATAAAGACCTTGCCTACGAGCACCTGAAAGCCGGAGAACATCAACCCGACAAGATCAAGCTCGGACCGAGAGATTTCAAGCGCCAGCAGGCACTGGATGAACTGGAAGCCGGCCTGAAAAAACTGGGCTCAACCGCTCAAGAGCAGACGCAGGTGGTCTCCGATACATTTGAAGCTGCACGCCTCTCGAGAGAACTCGAAAAGCCTTGGTTTGAGACAGAAGGCCGCTTTAAGCGAGCAATTGACCACGCAAAGAAATACGGCGCGAGCTACCAGCATCTACGCGCGGTGTACGAGCATGCCTGGACGGCGTTTTGGTGGTTCGATGATATCGAGACCATGCAGGATAAATACGAACAGGTTGAGGCCATTGCCTTTGCGAGCGGGCACGCCGTCCACATCAGCAAAGTCTGCAATCTCCATCAGCTTTTGGTGGGCAGGGTCTTCCAAGGTCATGAGCCCCCCGAGGAATTATCCTTTGCCAAACGGTCAAAACGGCTGAAGGAAAAGCTCTTAGAACTGGCTGCCGATAAATCCCGACCCAACAATGCCTTGCATGCGGAGACGCTGCTTGTCTTTCATCGTATGAGTGAAATTATCATTTCTGGGGGGCGGGAAAATCTGGACGAAATTTGGAAGGCCCTCTGCGGGATTATCGATAGAGCAGAGGGCTTGGGAGAGTTTCCGGCTGACATGCTGGAAACCATGGTCGAGGCAATTGGCGAAAGCGCACCCGATAGCCAAGCTTTCGATACCTTGGTCGAAAAGCTTGCAGAATTCATGGCCGATCGCAGCAAAGAGATTAAGGCCGGAAGCCTTTATTTGCAGCAAGGAGAACGCAAGCTCGATGCTGAAAAGCCTATCGACGGCATAAAATGGCTTGGCCGTGCCGTCATACATCTTGCGAAAAACGAAAGCCGGGAGAATCAGGCCAAGGCGCTTTACTACCTGGCGGTAGGCTATCGCGGAGCCGGTCTTCGTTGGGCTGCCCGCGCTACTGCTCTGGCATCAGTCACTCAGTATCTGGCAATGTCAGAAACTGAAGGGGATTTGCGGGTCGAAACGATCCCGGCGCTGAACCTGTTCGCAATGCTGTCTTTGCAGCTAGGCCATATCGTGGACGTCCTCAGCGCCATTCGTTTTCTACAGGCTATCGGAAGCAATGTTCCTCTGGATGATGAAAGCGGGGAGAGGCTGAAGAACCAGATCACCCAGTTTGATGAGTTGCTCGCCTGCCTGCTCGTAATTCAGCCGCCCGAAGAAATCCGCAGATTGGAAAGCTTGCCCGATGTTCTCGATGGGTTGACACTGTTTTCAGCACGTATGGCGCTGCTTTACCGCCTCGGACACATTGATGAGCTGAAGGTGGACGGTTCAATTCCCGAAGAGACAGACGATCACGAAATCCATGAAATGATGACGTTCCTGGCTTCACAGCCCGCATGCGGCAGCCTCCCGAACAAAGTCGTACTCTTTGATGAGGCGTTCAGCGGTGTTCGAACCAAAACACTGGGTGTGGAGATTGAAATCCAGGCCTCAAACACGCTTGAAGGGGTTCTACAGGCCGAAACGTATGCCGCAGCATTTGAGGGGTTTGCGGCAACGCTGCTCAATGCCGGAGTGTTTCCGCATAAAGAAAGGTTCACGGTTCGGATTCGGCAACTCGTCGACATTCAGGAAGCATCGGTCGCCGAAGATCAGGATTTCATGATGGAGGTTTGTGTCCCGGCGAATTGGCGGCTTGCGGATGTAGGCGATATTGGGAATTACAACGAACACCTCATTTTCTCCTGTATCCATGCTTTGGCCAGCATGGCTATGCTGCGTGATGCAACCGAGACCATCGGAGAATTGGTCAGAGTCGAGAATGTCTTCGAGCGCGCCACATTGTTTTGCCGAGCCGGCGTTTCCAGAAAAAGGGTGTTCGGCACCCATGCGGGCCGTATTTCCGATTGGGGCGACTGCATCAATCAGAGTTTTCCAATGGCACCGGATGCACCTGCGAGGCCAGAAGCAATTGAACTACCGGCGCTCGACGGCGAGGATGAAGAAGAGATGCCGCAGGTTCTCGGTGAGATTCGCAGCCACAGTGATGTGATTGTTCGAGCAATCATCAATCCACGGCTTTGGGACGCTGCCGAGTGGAAAGGTATGATGTACGGCGTGACAATGCCGGGCCAACCACCGTTTCTGGGCTTGATGTTCGCAAGTGCATCAAAGGGAGAAGCAATTTTCAAGGACTGGCATGCTCGTTTCGGCAGAGAAGATAGCCAAGATGAAATTCATATTTCAGTCATCAAAGGCATAGATCGCCAGAACCCGTTTCATTATAGAGGGCATATTACACAGAACTTCGACACGCTGTCGGGAGAATCCGGAAAGGTATTCGTCCATACCTCCCGTATGAATACGATGATGGTGGACAATCATCGGAACCTTGAGATGTTCTTCGAGCACCTGAAGGCCTGCGGAGCTTATTTTCTCGTTCCCGCTGTTTTTGGTGAGGCGGGCCTGCCGGAACTTCGCATGGAACTTGCGATCCTCAAGCAAAAATTCCATGTGCGGGAAGCTTGGCAGATCGGTCCGCATGACGTCGACATGATGGCCGTGCGGCCCGATGACGACGTTGTCATACCGGAAGGGGAACCCGCTCCACCTGTTCACGAGCTTGCCAAAATCCGTGAGAAACTGCGTCGGAAAGGGTGAGATTAAAGCTTCGCTTCTTGGCCTTCGGGGTAGGTTGAATGACAGCTATCTGCCGCACTCTGCCAGATAGCGGACCTTCAGCAAACGGCCCCAAATTGGTCACCAGCCACATTTGATGCGATCTAGCACGCGTGCATTCGCCTGAGCCGTGGGTCGTGCGCTTCCTCTTTACCAATGATGAGATATGGGTCGGGTTATTTGCAACGACACGGCCAAGTAGCGCCGTGGCTTGCAACACGAGGTGCTGTATTGAAGCGACTGCAACAACGGCCATTGCTCGGACTGCTTGTGAACCCATTCGGGACCACGTTTCAGGCCATGGAACTCTACGGAGACTACCTGCGGGTTACTCGTCGCGGATCGACCTCGGCCGTATCCCTTGCAACGATATCTGCTGCTCCGTTGGTACGGAAGGGGGCTGTCGTCCTGAGCTGCGTCCGCTATCCTGGCTGCACCGGAAAGGCTAAGATTTCGACCAGCATGGGGGGCGTCGACGCTACAAAGGCAAAGCGCTAGGACGCGCTCCCAGATCGGCCAGTCGTTTCCGGGTGCTGGTGTGGAGCCGCAATTATTTCCGGTTTCGGCCCCGAGTCGGCTATCTATCGTGAGCGAGCCTACGTCCGCTGGTGCCGCGAGCAGACAGTCGCCGAACACGCGAGTTCGGAGCTACATCGTTAGCGCGGCAACTTTACGGCTGCTAGCGACGGGTGGGCCAATGCGACCAGACGGCTTCTTAGCGCTCTGGTCCAAAAAGGCCTCGCATCCAATTTTATTCTGCCAGCGTTCCCGGCATTAAATTGACCAAGGTCGCCGGTATGCGCCATCTGCAAACGTGCGGCCTCGGGTTACGCTTTCGGCCGAAACCATATCGGTGGCGGCATCGGTGGCGGTGATCAATTGAGCAAGTATTAGGAAATGTCAATTTCCCCAACCGTTTTATACGGTTGACGGTGGTCGGAGTGGAGAGATTCGAACTCCCGACCCTCTGGTCCCAAACCAGATGCGCTACCAGGCTGCGCTACACTCCGCCGTTCCGTAAGGGGCGAGATACACGCATCCGCCGCAGGCCGCAACAGTAAATATCGATGGCTGTGAATTCAACGTCGGGCTGCCTGCCTGTGACTGCCACCGTTCAGTCGTGGACGCGTATAGGCACGATCAGGCGACTGACCAAAAGCAGCGAACGGTCGGGCTGGATGACGTAGGTTTCCACCACGTCCCGGCCGAACTGGTCGATGAACCGGTGGCGGAACCAACTGCCGACCGGTGCCTTGGTCAGCTTCGTGCGCGGCTGCCCCCCATAGGTGATGCTGCCGGGAATCGGTTCCGGATAATTGCCGCCAACGGATTCCGAGCAGCCCACCAGAACCAGTGCCGCTATACAAAGCGGAAGCATTTTCCTCACTGTGGCCCCCTATCCATGATCTTAAGTGACTCGTGCGTTGGTTGGCCTGGGTTTCAAAAATAACGCAAGTACGAAGGCGTCGATAGAGTTGCCGTCCGGTCGATCAAACCGCGCAGCGAGCCGCAGGACCGTTGAAATGTCCCGGTCTCGGTGCTAAGGACCGACGCGCGATCGAACAACCCGTGCGGCAGCGGCAAGGCACCGGAACGGCTGGACGAATATGCGACCCGGTGCAATTTATTTATCGAATTTGCGCTATGGAAATGCGATGCCAGAACGGCATGAATCTGAAACTATTGGAGCCACAGCATCCATGAACGCGAAGATCTACCGTCCCGCCAAGACCGCCATGCAGTCCGGCAAGGCGAAAACGCATCTTTGGGTCCTTGAATTCGATCAGGAACGGCCTCGCACGATCGACCCGATCATGGGCTACACCAGTTCCGGCGACATGCGCCAGCAGCTGCGGCTGACGTTCGAATCGCGCGAGCTCGCGGTCGCCTATGCCGAGCGCAATGGCCTTGCCTATCGCGTCATCGAGCCGCATGACGCCACCCGTAAGAAGGTCGCCTACCCGGACAACTTCCGCTTCAACCGGACGCAGCCCTGGACGCATTGACGACTGAACAGGCGTCTCGATCGGCCCCTTAGCTCAGCTGGATAGAGCAACTGCCTTCTAAGCAGTAGGTCGCAGGTTCGAATCCTGCAGGGGTCGCCACAGGTTATTGATATTTTTTCGTCCGACGTTTTTCCGACTTTCATTTTTCCGACGTCAAAAAAGTCGGACGGATTTTAACCGCCCTTCTGCGCGCTATCGGCAACCTTTGAACCCGGCAAAAGCACGCAGGGGGCCTACTTCTCGACTGCCTCATGAATGCACACCTGCGCGTCGAGCAACTGCTGCGTCTGACCTCAATCCGCGGTAGCGCGTGTCGTCGCGCTCGACCTCGGGCTTTGAGAGCCGCAGTTCGAGCCGTTTGCCGGTCGGTCGTCTCGCGACGGATGTCAGCGTCCGCCTGGCTGGCGGATCGGGACGTTTTAACGCCTTCTCCGTCTCGGCCTTGGCCGCGGCCTGCGGCTCGCGGTTGCGCCCATGGCCACCAGCGCCATTGCCACGCCCGTGGCCTCGACATCGGCCACACGCCGGCTCCAGCCTTTGCCGAAAGTCTTCCAGATCTTCAGCGACTGCATGAAGGACAGGCGCTGCAACGCTGCGCGGCAGGAATCACGCAGCTTCAAGTGCTGCAAAGCCGCCCCTCGAAGCCGGCCGCCACCCACACAAGCAGTTGGTCATAGCGAACGCTGTAGTGGTTGCCGGCGTCGAAAGGGGTCATCTGGTTGCCGTCCTCGTCCGTTTCGACTGGTAGATGCCGAACAGCCTGAAAAGCCGCTTGGCAACAAGCAACTCGGCAGGGGTCAGATCACCGCGCCATGGCTTCTCGCGCGAATCCGATGTGTTGATTGACCCGGTTGCGGCATAGACCACGCTCCACCGCCGCGAATTTCCGCGCTGGATCCTTCCACCGGGTTCAACTCAGGCAGGTTCTCCGCCGGGGGCATAGTGGGTCTTCTGCTTGAACGCAAAGACGTTGCCACAACGGCAGCGGATCATGTGTCTCGCCGGATCGGCGGAGGGGCGTTCGGTGGAAAAGCCGGGCGGCATCAGATCGACGACGAAGCCCGGGCTCGTCCGGCGTGGATCGTCGTCTTCCGAGACTTCGGCAAAGCCGGATCGGCCGCATTTTGAGCATTCGAGCTTTCTCGAGTATCGGTCGCGCGCAGCCATATCGTTTCCAAATTGACGTCGGGTGTCGACGCCTCGTAGCAGAGATTCGCTTCGTTAAAAAGTGAACGGACGGCGCCAAGGTTCCAATACAGCAACCGCAAAGGGCCGGAACAGGATGCCGGCGTCAGGGACCGGCGTTCTGGATCAACGGGCTGGCAATCCTGTCGCCCGGCTGGATCGCAAGGGTGCGAACCGTACCCGCATTCAATTCGAGCACGTAGGCGACCGGAACCTTCGAGCTGATGATCGCTTCTGAAAGCGGTTCAGCATTTTCCTTGATCGTTTTGATATCCCCGGATTTATCGATGAACAGCATATCCAGCGGCAGATAGGTGTTCTTCATCCACATCAGAACCGTGCGCGTTTCCCCGAAGGAAAACAACATGCCCTGGTCCGGCGCCATCGAGCGCCGGTTCATCAGGCCCTGCGCCCGCTGCTGCGGCGTCAGCGCCAGTTCCGCCGAGAATTCGTGACGCTTGCCGTCGCCGGTGACGATGGCCAACCGCTCCTTGCCGAAGCTTTCCTCCGCGCGGGCCGCAACGGCGCAGAACAGCGACAAAAAAAGCGCCACAAGGACGCTGCAATGGAAAAGGCCGAAGTTGCGGCGCGCCCTGGCCATCAGTGCGCCCGGTTGCCCGGCGCCGGGTTGTCCGGGTGGATCTCAGCGGCCATCAGGCCCTTCTCGCCGTCGCCGAAGCGGACGAGCACCACCTGCCCGGGGCGCAGTTCGGTGAGGCCGAACCGGCGCAGAGTTTCCATGTGTATGAAGATGTCCTCGGTGCCCTCGCCGCGCGTCAGAAAGCCGAAGCCCTTGGTCCGGTTGAACCATTTGACCAGCGCCCGCTCGAGCCCGCTCGTCGGCGTCACCTGCACGTGGGTCTTGACCGGTGGCATCTGCGAAGGGTGGATGGCCGTCGACTGGTCCATCGAAAGGATGCGAAAGGCCTGATAGCCGCGTTCGCGGCGCTGAATCAGCGCGACCACCCGGGTCCCCTCGAGAACGGTCTGGTAGCCGTCGCGCCGCAGGCAGGTCACATGGACGAGAACGTCCTGCATGCCGTTGTCCGGCACGATGAAGCCAAACCCCTTGGCGACATCGAACCATTTGATGACGCCGGTGATCTCGATCAGGTCAACCGCATCGCCGCCCTGGTCGTCGTATTGCGTGATCTCCTTCGCTGACATCCTGTCCGCCATGATCTGCCCCGCCCCTCGATTACGCGTCACATGAATTACGGTTAACTGATTCTTGTCGATCAGAATAACATCGTCCAATTGCGAATGGACAAGTCTTCGTAAAAAGTTTTGCCCGGAAACTCTTTAGGACACCAGGCTTGCCTCAAGCTGGCAAACTCCTATCTTCCCGCCCATCCGTTGATTTGAATTCGAGGGCCCTCCAAATGCGCTACCTCCACACCATGGTCCGTGTCCACAATGTCGAGCAATCGCTGCACTTCTATTGCGACCTGTTCGGCCTCGTCGAAGTCCGCCGCCACGAAAGCGAGAAGGGACGCTTTACGTTGATCTTTCTTGCGGCACCCGGCGATGTCGACGCGGCCAAGCAGAAAGCAGCCCCCTGCCTGGAGCTGACCTATAACTGGGACCCGGAAACCTACACCGGCGGGCGCAACTTCGGCCACCTCGCCTACGAGGTCGATGACATCTATGCGACCTGCCAGAAATTGATGGACAACGGCATTGTCATCAACCGCCCGCCGCGGGACGGCCACATGGCCTTTGTCCGCTCGCCCGATGGAATCTCGATCGAGATCCTGCAGAAGGGCGAAAGCCTGGCTCCGGCCGAACCCTGGGCATCGATGCCGAATACCGGCGCCTGGTAAGCCTCGCGCAATTTCCAACCCCTAGCAATTGACGGGTGATCGCCAGCGACCGTGAAGCGCATGCTCTTCGCGACGCGGCAGTCACCCGACCCCGTGCCTGCAATGCAGGCGCGAGGTTTCATCACGCTTTCGCCTTCTTTGGCCCGGACCATGCCCGGGCCGTCGGCGACCGGATGATTCGCGTGGGATCAGAGCTCCGGCCCTCCCGGCGGAACATTCCGGTGCATCGTGTTTAGTCGCCTGCGCATGAGCCGCGGGCTATGGGGAAACGCACGTGTTCGCCTTCTGCGAGGCGCGTTACCTCGATGCGGACAGGCTCCAGCCGGTTGATCGACCGGTTGGACGCGTAAGAAGGCGGGGATGTAGCTTGCTGTTCACACGCAAATCGGGCTTGGAGACTAAGACCCTTCGACACGGTCTTTTGATCGCCGTCTCGGCTCTGGTGCTTACGGGCTGCATGTCGGCAACCGGTGACATGCGGGCCGAAGACAATGCTGTTCCGGTCGACGCGGCGGCGGCGTCCGCTGCGTCGGAGCAGCAAGACGCCGGCGAGGCTGTCGACGGCTATCGTGATCCGCTGGTGTCGGCGCGCGGCAATCCGACCGGCAACGGGGCAACGCAATCCGCCGACGCGCCGGCCCAACCTGCCAATCTCGCCGACGTCATCATGCAGCCGGCACAGGTGAACGCACAGCAGACCAGCATCTATGCCTCCGGCACCGCCGCATCGGTGGAAGCTGACAATCGGCCCGATGGAGGACCGGCCATCGGCAACCTGTACAGCGTCAACCCGGGCAGGATCCCGGCGGACGGCAACGCCGAGACCACTGGTTCCGTACCGGCAAAGGGTCGCCAAACCGACGAAGAGGCTTCGCTCATTCCGGATCGCGTACCGCTGCCCAAGAGCGGACGAATGGCGCTGGCGGCCGAACCGGCCGCATCCGAAGCGGCGATCGCGCTTGCTGCCACCGCATCGGGAACGGGCCAGCTGCCGCCACCGGAGGCAATGGACGGTACCGGTGAGACGAACGGAAACGCCGCCGGGACGCCGAACGACCTCAACAAGACGTTGACACTTGCCGCGCTTTTCGGCGCAAAGCGGAAAACCAATCGCCAGAGCGAGAACAATTCGGCAAACCCGGCACAGAAGTCCAGGGTCCTCAATCGCAATTCGGCGGCGGCCTACCAGACCGCGTCGCTGGGAGGCGCTATCCCCGGCGCGGCGACGGATTCGCTCTTCGCTCCGCCCGACCATTCCGAAGCCGAAGAAGAAACGTCCGACGGTGCGGACAACGGGGTGACGGAAGTCGCCTCGCTTGCCGGCCTTGCCCGACTTTCGCCGAATGGGCTCTGGCTGCAAACGGAGAAGGTCAACACCGGCTGCTTCAAGCCGGAACTGCTGGCGGTGTTGAAGTCGATCGAAGGCCACTATGGAAAACCCGTCATCGTCACGTCGGGTGTCCGGCCGGTGAAACAGAACCGCTCGAAGCAGTCGCTGCATACCCGCTGCGAAGCGGCCGACATCCAGATTGCCGGTGTCAGCCGATGGGAATTGGCCGACTACCTGCGCTCGATGCCGGGGCGCGGCGGCGTCGGCACCTACTGCCATACCGAATCCGTCCATATCGACGTTGGCCCGGAGCGCGACTGGAACTGGCAATGCCGCGGCAAGCAATAGGGGATCGTTTGGGCACTGCCCTGCCCCGCCCGCTGGTCGCCGCCCGAAATCTGCCGCTTCGGAATCCCGGCACGCAGCCGCACGACCCACGCGTCAATACGTTGTTAGGACTTGCATTTTGCCGTTGCCATCCATTGGCTGGGGATAACCGTACTTTTTTCTCGCCCGCCCCGATCGGTACTTGCGGAAGGAAAACGTGCTGACTATAAGACGCCCCGCACGCGCCCTTCGTCTATCGGTTAGGACGTCAGATTTTCATTCTGAAAAGAGGGGTTCGACTCCCCTAGGGCGTGCCATCTTCCTCCCCAGCCAGCACTTTCAACCATCCGCCCTGCCACGGGGATACGCGGCCGATTTCAGCGCGGTTCCTCCTCGTTCGACGATCCTGCCTCCGCACGTCCTCGCGCGGACAGGCGCGCAACCGGCAAGCGCCATCCGAATTTGATCGCCATCACCCGAAGGCTAAGGCACAAAGCCCCTCCCGCCAGCGCCGAGATGCCGTAGGAAACCCCGACTGCGGCGCCGCCGACGACGACGGAAGCACCCGCCAGCGCGGCAACGGCGTAGAGGTCGGAGCGCAGAACGTGCGGGATTTCCCCGAGAAGCACGTCGCGCGTCATACCGCCGCCGATGCCGGTCAGCATGCCCAGAAGCGCGGCCGTGACAGGACTTGCGCCGTATACGAGCGCCTTTTGCGCACCGGCGACGGCGAAGAATGCCAATCCCACCGCGTCGAACATCAGAACGGGGCTGCGCAACCGGTCGATTCCGGCATAGGCGAGGAACGTGATGAGCCCGGCTGTGACGGAAACCAATAAATACAATCCATCGGCCAAGGCCGCTGGCGGTACCGAGCCGATCAACAGGTCGCGGGTGATTCCGCCGAAATTTCCCGCGACGAAGGACAGGACAAGGATGCCGAACAGGTCGAGGCGGCGGTCGACCGCGGCCAATGCGCCGCTGATTGCGAAGACGAACGTGCCGCCGAGGTCAAGGATACGCGTGAAGGTCTCTGTGATCATAGTGGTTCTGCCTCGGCAAGCCTCGCCCGTCGCACTGCGGCACGAGGCGGAAGCAGGCCGCCCTCCACACCGCCTCCGTTGCTCCGACCGAGCAAGATCAGGCGGCATCGAGCCATGCCAGCGCACCGACAACCAGGGCCGCGACGCCGGTTTCCACGGTGGGACGCAGGACAGGCGCGAATTTCGGACTGTGATTGACCGGCAGCTCGTTCAGCCGACCCGTCGCCTTGGCCTTGTCGTAGATCGTCGGATCGGTGCCACCCACAAACCAGAACACCGACGGCACCTGCCATGCGGTCCCGAAGCAGCCAAAGTCCTCGCTCGCCGGGGCCGGACCCGTGTGCTTTACCCTCTCGGGCGAAAAATAGCGTCGAAAAGCCTCGGCGACCCGCAGGCTCGCGGCCTCGTCGTTGACGTTCAGCGGATAGCTGTCGAGGGACGTGATTTCCGGCTTGCGCGGGGCTCCCGATGCTTCCGCCTCGGCGTTGACGATCCGCTCGATCGCCGCAAGCACGTGCTTGCGCACGCCGGCATCGAAGGTGCGGACGTTGAGCTTGATGACCGCTTCGTCGGGAATGACGTTTTCCTTGGTGCCGGCCTGCAGGACGCCGACCGTCAGGACCGCCGCATCCGTCGCGGCGATCTCGCGGGACACGACGGTCTGCAGCCGCAGCACGACGGATGCGGCCATGACGACCGGATCGATGCTCGCCTGTGGCATCGAGCCATGCGCACCGCGCCCGAACAGGCGGATTTGCAGGCTGTCGGCTGCCGAGGTGATCGGACCGGCACTGCCGGCCACGAAGCCGGCCGGGCCGACCATGACATGCTGCCCAAGGGTGACGTCCGGCCGGGGAAAGCGGTCGAGCAGACCGTCGTCTATCATCGCGCGGGCGCCTTCGGCGGTCTCCTCGCCCGGCTGGAAGACCGCCATCAACGTGCCCTGCCAGGCATCGCGCACCTGCGATAGCAACGTCGTCGCCCCGACCAACCAGGCCACGTGCATGTCATGGCCGCACATATGTCCGACCGGCACGACCTTTCCATCGGCCCCCTTCACGGTAACGGTGCTCGCGTAGTCCAGGCCGGTGTCCTCGGCGATCGGCAGCGCATCCATGTCGGCCCGCAGCATCACGGTCGGGCCCTCGCCATTTCGGAGAAGACCGACCACGCCGGTCTTGCCGACCCCTGCCGTGACCTCGTAACCCGCTTTCCGGAGCCTGTCGGCGGCGATGCCCGCCGTCCGCGTTTCCTGCATCGACAATTCGGGATGGGCGTGGATGTCCTTGTAGAGCGCTTCCAGTTCGGGCAGCATCGTGTCCAGTTTTGCCAGAACACTTGATGCTCCTTTCGGGGATGCATGCTTGGCCATGGCGGTCACCTCCACTGGCCTGCCCTTCGCCGACTGCGGTCGGACTTCGACGCCTTGGGGCATCAGACAGGGTGCCCGCACATCTTCACGGCGGCCGGCGGGGACGGCAAGCCCGTTTCCCGCGATCAAGCGATTGTTACCCTACCCGCGATCTCACTGCTCATACGGCCAGCCGAATCACAACATGCGATTGCGCGAATGGATTGGGGCAATGCCAACGGCGACGATCTTCGGGACAAGGCAAGAAAATCCGACAGGCGGTCATTTTTGCCCTTGCACAATCGGCGGGCGCTGAGTAGAAGCACCCCCGCACGCGCCCTTCGTCTATCGGTTAGGACGTCAGATTTTCATTCTGAAAAGAGGGGTTCGACTCCCCTAGGGCGTGCCACTCCCTCTCCCATTCCGGTCGACGATTCGCCCTGTCCGCAGGACGATACCGCTTCGCGCGCGGTCGGTAGCGCAAGCGAAAAAAATTTGCCGAATCATCATTTTAGGCCTTGCGGAATGCGGGGGGGCTGAGTAGAAGACGGCCATCGCACGCGCCCTTCGTCTATCGGTTAGGACGTCAGATTTTCATTCTGAAAAGAGGGGTTCGACTCCCCTAGGGCGTGCCACCCCTCAACATTAAATTGTGTGCCGGAACCATCGTCCGTCCGATATGGACAGTCGGATCCCCGACGCTGACGAACCGTCAGAAGGCCGAGGCTTTCGAAGGATACCAGCGCGTCGCGATCTTTCAGATTCGTTCGCCCGCTTTGGATCCTTGTTCTCTCGCATGTCTGAATCGATTCCCACTTTCGCGAGACATGCTCTCGACACAAGCGGCTTTTCGGCAGGCGGAGAAGGCATGGGCCAGCATAACCGCTGAGGCGTTTTCGGCAGTTCGTTGTCTTGATGCGGGCCGTTGGCATCAGCCGTGTGCGCGTCGGCAGCGCATCGGATAGCGGACGCGGCGGTAGCGTATTCAGCTATACCAGAGAATCGCCATTGGACCTTTTAAAGCCGTCGAGCGTGCAAGCGCAGGGTATCGTTGATACGATGACGCAGCCGGTCATCGTCCTGGATCACAACCTGCTCGTCACATCGGCGAACAATGCCTTCTTCAAAGCGTTCCAAGTGCAGAGTGACGACATTCTGGGCGAGGACTTCTTTGGCCTTGGCAAGGGTCAATGGGACATTCCGGAGCTCCGCCAACTCATATCTTCCGTCATCCCGAAGGCCGTCGCAGTCATTGGCTTCGAGGTGAAGCACGACTTTCCGACGGTTGGACACCGAACCTTCCTTGTGGATGCCCGGCGTCTAGTTCATCCAAATGACAACAGCACCAGCATTCTGGTGATGTTTGATGATGTGACAGACCGACAGCGGCACGACGCCGAGAGGGAATTCGTGTTGTCGGAGACCCGTCATCGTATGAAGAACCTCCTTGCCGTGGTGCGCGCAATCGCCTTGCGGACAGATGTGGAAGAACGAACCGCCCTCGAGTACCGTGACACCTTTTTGGGGCGGCTCGAAGTGACGCTGCGCGCCCAGGATATTGCGAGCAGCGGCCCCATCGACTTTGAGGCGCTGCTGAGGCAGTCGATCGGCGAACCTGGCGCGAAGCATCTTCGTGCCCAGGGGCCAGCCGTTCAGGTCGAAAGTGCGAACGTCCCTGCAATCAGCATGATATTCCACGAGCTCGCCACCAACGCAGTGAAATATGGTGCTCTATCCGTCCCGGCCGGCGAGGTACACGTCAGGTGGCAGGTCGAAGTTGATTCAGACGGGCGAGACTGCCTCCTCTGCGAGTGGCGGGAGCAAAACGGCCCGCCCGTCACATTGCCTGGGCGCAAGGGATATGGAACGGAGTTGATCGAAGGTACGTCCGCGCACCTTGGGGGAGCCGTGGAACTGAACTATCGCCCCACCGGTTTGATCGCTACGCTTAAAATTCCGATGTGAACTGCCGGGAAGTCGTGGCCCCAAGCTATCACTCGACCGGAACGCGCCTCTCCGCAACGCTTCGGCTCCGTTGGCGGCCACCAGGACCGCATTCCGCTCACTTCTCCGGCTGGTAGCGATAGCGGAACGTGCAGCACTCTGCCCCCGCCATGATCGTCTGTTTGCGCTCCAGCTTGATGTTGGGATCGTAGCCCTGGCAGAAGGTGCCGTCGCGATTGCACGACATCAGGTGGCCGATCCCGGCGAGCCCCATCTCCCGGTAGGTCTCGGCGTAACGACAGCGCGTGACGTTGAAGTCGTAGACCTCGTCGGTCGCCTCCAGCACCTCGATTTCCAGGGCGCTGTCGGCGGTCCACAGTTCGTACAGCTTGATGAAGCTTGCCATGGACGTCTCGCCGCCGGGTTCCTTTGCCGCGAACGCCTGCCCCTCGGCGATTGCTGCCTTGCGGATCGCACTGTCCAGAATGGCATCCGCCTTTTCCCGGCCGATCGCTTCGACCATTTCCGCGTGAATAGGTCCGATCACCTGCGCCTGCAGGCGCCGCTTCAACAGAACCGGAAGTTCCAGGGGTTTTTCGTCCATGATGATCGCCCTCGCATGCCAAACACCGTACTCGTCGTCGTATCCTACGGATATCGCATCAACGAGCAATCGCCATGTATCGCACGATCGTACGCTCCACCCGGCGTACTCAGCGTGTGAGGATGCGCAAGGCTCGTGACAGACTGCGCGGTATCCTTGTCGGACGGACTGGAACCGCCTATATTGCCACGAGCAAACGCGCCCATCGTCTAGCGGTTAGGACATCGCCCTCTCACGGCGGCAACACGGGTTCGAGTCCCGTTGGGCGTACCAGCATCTCGGATCATCGGCCAAACCGGCGTACCAACCTGAGTCGGTATCGCCGGCTGGCCATGATGCCGCGAAGGGCCACCTGCGCAGGTCCTGCTCATGCCCTTGGGCCTTCACCCAAGATGCGACCGCACCCCGGCAGCATGGACTTTCTACGACCGTTTCTCAGCTCATGGAAACTGTTTCAGGTAGGCGATGACATTCGCAGTATCGTCTTTGTTTTTGAGGCCGGGGAACGCCATTTTGTTTCCCTTGATCATTGCCTTCGGATCGGTGAGATACTCCGCAAGCTTGGCGTCATCCCACTTCAGCCCATTCTTGCCGGCTTCGATCATCGGTGCAGAATACTTGAAGCCGGCGTGGGTGCCGGCAGTTCGTCCGACGACACCCTTGAGTGAAGGACCGACCTTATTCTTGTCGTCCGCGACGTTGTGACAGACCTTGCATTTGGCAAAAACCTTTTCCCCGGCAGCAGCATCCTGCGCCTTGGATTGCCCCGCTGATAATGTTGCCAGGGAAATCGCTGCGACAACTATAACCATTCGCATTTGCTTTACCTCCTTGCAGTGATGCCTAGGATCACCTGACCTTCCGGTCACAGATTGTGGCTATTGGGCGGGGCCAGCACTGGCAGGCCCGTGGTGCATGATGGCATCATTCTCCGGACCGTCGACAATGAGATAGCCGACGAGGCCCCGCTCCACACGGGAAATCGCGTGATCCACCAACGTAAACGTACCACCCCGATCAATCTTGAAATCGACCACCGCCGAGCCGCCCGGCGGGACCGTCACCGTTTGAACATTCGTAAGCGGTGGTGATGTGATGCTGCCGAAGATGTAGACCTGATCGAATATCTCGCCAATGACGTGGAAGGATGACGTGAAGTTCGGGCCGCCGACACCGAAATAGATTCGCACCGTCTCCCCGATGTTCGCATAGAGTGGATGGGCCTTGGTCAACGCTCCGACGGCACCGTTGAAGAGGAAATATTCCGGTCGCTCCGAGGTGAGCTTGTCATAGTCCATTTCCTGCTCGCCCTGCGTTCCGAAACTCTCAACCGTGTATAGTTCACCTTGCATGACATAGAATTCGCGATCGACTTGCGGCAGACCACCCTCCGGCTCGACAAGGATCAGACCATACATGCCGTTGGTGATATGGTGGGCGACGCTTGGCGTCGCGCAATGGTAGACGAAGACGCCCGGCTTCAGCGCTTTGAAGGTTACCATCGTCTCGCTGCCCGGGTCTGTCTGGGTGGCATGGGCGCCACCACCGGGCCCAGTCGCGGCATGGAAATCGACCGAGTGGACCATGAGGCTGTCGGCCGCATTCTTGAGCTTGACCTCGACGGTATCGCCGACCCGCACCCGCAGAAACGGCCCCGGCACCTTGCCGTTGAAGGTCCAGTAGACATAGCTGGTGCCATCGTCGAGCCGTCCCTTCAGCTCGATTGTCTCGAGTTCAACCTTGACGACCTGCGGAGTACGCTGCCCGATCGGCGCGGGCAGATCACCCGGATCGCGCACGATGTCGGCGCCTTCCGTCGCGGGCGCGGTGCGCTTTCCGGCGATCACCCGGACAAGTCCCTCCATCCCCGCCTCCCGGTGTCCCGGGATCGTGCAGAAGTAGGCAAACTGACCCGGGCTGGTGGCAGTAAAGAAGATCGTCGAAGAGGCATTGCGCCCCACCACCTTCGACGACCTTACATTGTAGTGATCGATAAAGATGTCGTGTTCGGCGCCTTCACCGTTGATCAGGTTGATCTGAACGAGTTCGCCTTCGTACAGGGTGAGTGTCGGATTGACCTGCTTGTCGATCTCCCCACCGACCCCGATGTAGACCATGCGGCCCTCGGCGATACCGGTCCGCAAGGTGAAAATAATGGGATTGTGATAACTGCTGGCCTCAGCCACCGACTGGGCGGGCGCACTTGGGGCCGGAGTGGTTTCCGCCTGGGCGGTCTGGGCGGCGGCGCCGTGATTATGGGTCTGGGCCAGCGCGGCGGTCGGCGCCAGGCACGTGATCCAGAATGCGAAGAGCGTGAATAGACCGACAAAGCCGAAGTGGAGGCGCAAAACGCGGCAAGAGGGAGTCGACCTCAAAATGCCGCCGCTTGACACAGCAAACATCGTTGTAGTCCCCGTTTGGTCGGTACCCCGCCCACCAGTCTTGATGGTACACCCGCCTGACACCCTGTGCCAGCATTAAGAGTATTAGGAGTGGTCGCGTTGGCGACAGGACCTGGTTCGTGGACGATGTGACGGCACGCTGCGCCTGGGGCGCGTCTGCACTGCGCCCTGTTCGGCAGTGAACCTAAAACGCCTCTGCAGCGTCGATCACGCGAAACTGTACGCGCCGGGTTCCCTGCCATTGGTCGGCTGAGACCGAACCCGCCACGTGGAGCGACTGGCCGCGCCGTTGCAGGCAGAACGCGCCAAGCGGCGTATCGGCAGCCCGGAAGGCCATGCCGTCGATCCGGCTGCGGTCCGGGCCTTCCAGCGTCAGTTTCAGATGGTTGACCCCGACCTGCCGAACGTCGGCGAGCCGGTGCGCTGCAAGCGCAAAAATCGGCTGCGGATGCCCCGAGCCGTAGGGGCCGGCCTGCTCGAGCTTGTCGGTCAGCGCCAGCGTGGCGCCGGAGGCGGACAGCGCCCCGTCGATCTTCAACACACGTGTCGCCGTCAGGTCCCTGACCGTCTTTTCCGCCCGCTCCTCGAAGAAGCTGCGCAGGCGGCCGAGATTGGCGCGCTCGACGGTCAGGCCCGCCGCCATGCCGTGCCCGCCACCCTTGACGAGAATGCCCTCGTCCACCGCCGCGCGCACCATCCGGCCGAGGTCGAAGCCGTGGATCGAGCGTCCCGACCCCGTGCCCTTGCCGGACGGGTCGAAGGCGATGGCAAAGGCCGGGCGATGAAAGCGGTCCTTCAGCCGCGAGGCCAGCAGGCCGACGACGCCGGGGTGCCAGCCCTCGCGCGCGGTGACGATCACGGCGGCATTCTCGCCGGTGCCGTACTCCGCAATCGCCTCGGCTTCCGCTTCCGCCAGCATCGCGACTTCCAGCGCCTGCCGCTCGCGGTTCAGGCCGTCCAGTTGCGCCGCGATCGCCTCGGCCTGCGTGGAATCCTCAAGCGTCAGGAGACGACTGCCGAGCGCGGCATCACCGATGCGTCCGCCGGCGTTGATGCGCGGGCCGACCAGAAAGCCGAGATGATAGGGCGTCACCGGTCCGCCGATGCCCGCCTGTTTCAATAGCGCCGCCAGGCCCGGATTGCCGAGATGGCGCGCCGCCACCAGCCCCTTGACCACATAGGCGCGGTTCAGGCCCTTCAGCGGCACCACGTCGCAGACGGTGGCGAGCGCCACAAGGTCGAGCATGGAGAGGAGATCGAGTGTTCCGGCGCGCGGATCGCGGCCCCGCAAGAGCCGCTGCAGCGCCACCAGCACGAGAAAGACGACACCGGCGGCACACAGATGTCCCTGCCCGGAAAGATCGTCCTCGCGGTTCGGGTTGACGAGTGCGGTGCAGGCCGGCAGGTCCTGGCCGACCTGGTGGTGATCGAGCACGACGACGTCGATGCCGCGTTCCCTGGCATGCGCCAGCGAATCGAAGCTGGTCGAGCCGCAGTCGACGGTGACGATCAGCCTGGCGCCACGCTCGATCAGCGTGTTCATCGCCTGCGGATTGGGACCGTAACCCTCAAAAATCCGGTCGGGAATGTAGATCTCGGCATCCGCGCCGAAATGGCTGAGGAAGCGATAGAGGATCGCCGAGGCACAGGCGCCGTCCACGTCGTAGTCGCCGAAGATGGCGACCCGCTCGCGCTTGGCGATCGCCGCAGCGATCCGCTCGGCCGCCGCCTCGCAATCGGTCATCTGGTAGGGATCGGGCATGAGGCGGCGCAAGGTCGGATCGAGGAACTCGAGCGCCTCGTCAAATCCGACGCCGCGACCGGCCAGGACGCGTGCGATCAGGTCGACGATGCCGTGGGTCTGGCTCATCGCCAGCGCCCGGTTCTCGCCCGCCTGGTCCAGCCGCGCGACCCATCGCTGCCCGGCGGCCGACCGCTCGACGCCGAGGAAGGCACGGTGAACGGGGTCAACCTCCTGGTTCATCGATATCCTCGCCGATAGCCGTCGTTCCTCTGGGGTGATGGGTGAAGGGGGACGGAACGCCCCCCGGTAGAATTCAGGCCGACTTCGGCCGCTCGATGCGGATCACCTGCGGCTCGCCGGCAAGGTATCCTTCCTTGCTGATCGACGCCACCGCGCGGCGTACGGCGTCCTCCATCGTCGCATGGGTGACGAGAATGATCGTCTTCGGCTCGGCGGCCTCCGTGAAATGCTTGGAATGCTGCACGATCGATTCCAGCGAGATGCTGTTCTCTGCCATATGCCCGGCGATGTTGGCGAACACCCCTGCCCGGTCCTCGACCGTCATGCGGATGAAGTAGCCGCCGTGGTGCTTGCGGATTTGCGCACGCTTGTAGGGCTCCAGAGTTGCCGCTGGCCGGCCGAAGGCTGGCACGCGCTGGGCTCCGGGTCGGCTCTTGGCGATGTCGGCGATGTCGCCGAGCACCGCAGACGCGGTCGCATTGCCCCCGGCGCCGGGGCCGACCATCAGCAATTCGCCGAGAATGTCGGATTCGATCGCGACCGCGTTGGTGACGCCGTCGACCTGCGCAATTTCCGATTCGATCGGCACCATGGTCGGATGAACGCGCTGCTCGATACCGGTGTCGGTCTTCTGCGCGACGCCGAGCAGTTTGATGCGGTAGCCCAGATCGGCGGCGGCGCGAATGTCCTCGATCGAGATGTTGCTGATGCCTTCCAGGTAGATGTCGTCGGCGGCAATCCTGTTGCCGAAGGCCAGCGTCGCCAGGATCGACAGCTTGTGCGCCGTGTCGTTGCCTTCGATGTCGAAGGCCGGGTCGGCTTCGGCATAGCCGAGCCGCTGCGCTTCCTTCAGGCATTCGGCGAAGCTCAGCCCCTCCTTCTCCATCTTCGTCAGGATGTAGTTGCAGGTGCCGTTCATGATGCCGTAGACGCGCGACACCGTGTTGCCGGTCAGAGATTCGCGCAGCGCCTTGATCACCGGAATACCGCCGGCGACCGCTGCTTCATAGTTGAGCAGGCTGCCCCGCTCCTCGGCAATCGTCGCCAGTTCGACGCCATGTGCAGCGAGTAGCGCCTTGTTCGCGGTTACGACATGGACACCGCGCGCCAGTGCGGTCTTGACGGCCGAGTAGGCCGGATCGCCGGCGCCGCCCATCAGTTCCACGAACACGTCGATCTGCGGATTGTCCGCAAGTGCGACCGGATCGTCGAACCAGGCGACATGCGAAAGATCGACGCCGCGGTCGCGGCTCTTGTCACGCGCGCAAACGGCAACAATCTCGATCGGCCGCCCGCAGGTCGTCGTCAGCATCTCCCGGCGTTCGAGAAGAATGCGTGCGAGCGAGGCCCCAACGGTCCCCAAGCCCGCTATGCCGATCTTAAGGGCATCAGCCATGATCAAAGTCCTATCGATTTGTGATTGTGCCCACCGGCGGACGCCGGCGGGCGAAAGGGATTAACGACGAGCATTGAGCGAGACGACGTTGTGCATCGTCTCGTCGGCAGAAGACAGGAAGCGCTTGATGTTGCGCGCCGCCTGGCGGATCCGGTGTTCGTTCTCGACAAGCGCGAGGCGAACATACTCATCGCCCTGCTCGCCAAAACCGATGCCGGGAGCGACAGCCACATCCGCCTTCTCAACCAACAGCTTGGAAAACTCCAGCGAGCCGAGATGGCGGAATTTTTCGGGAATTTTCGCCCAGGCGAACATTGTCGCCGCCGGCGGCGGCACTTCGAAGCCTGCCTTGCCGAAGGTATCCACCATCACGTCGCGGCGGCGCTTGTAGACGTTGCGCACTTCCGCGATGTCCGAGCCGTCGCCGTTCAGCGCGTGAGTCGCTGCCACCTGGATCGGCGTGAAGGCGCCGTAGTCGAGGTAGGATTTCACCCGCGTCAGCGCGGCGATCAGCCGCTCGTTGCCGACCGCAAAGCCCATGCGCCAGCCGGGCATGGAGAAGGTCTTTGACATCGAGGTGAATTCAACGGTGATGTCGATGGCGCCGGGCACTTCCAACACGGACGGCGGCGGCGTGTCGTCGAAGTAGATTTCCGAATAGGCGAGATCCGACAGCACGATGATGTCGTGCTTCTTCGCGAAGGCGATGACGTCCTTGTAGAAGTCGAGCGTCGCGACCTGCGCCGTCGGGTTCGACGGATAGTTCAGGATCAGCGCCAGCGGCTTCGGAATCGAATGGCGAACGGCGCGCTCGAGCGGCCCGAAGAAACTCTCATCCGGCTCGACCGTGATGGAGCGGATCACCCCGCCTGCCATCAGGAAGCCGAAGGCATGGATCGGATAGGTCGGGTTCGGGCAGAGCACGACGTCGCCGGGTGCGGTGATCGCTTGCGCCATGTTGGCGAAGCCTTCCTTCGAGCCCAGCGTCGCCACGACCTGGGTCTCCGGATTGAGCTTCACGCCGAAGCGGCGCGCGTAATAGGCAGCCTGGGCGCGGCGGAGGCCCGGGATGCCCTTGGAGGAGGAGTAACGGTGCGTGCGCGGGTCCTGGACCACCTCGCACAACTTGTCGACGATCGCCTGCGGCGTCGGCAGGTCCGGGTTGCCCATGCCGAGGTCGATGATGTCGGCCCCGCCCGCTCGCGCGCTTGCTTTCAAACGATTGACCTGTTCGAAAACATATGGCGGCAGGCGCCGGACCTTGTGAAATTCTTCCATCTTCGACCCCGTTGGGCGCGGCCCCGGAAGCGTCCTGCATTCGTGGCGCCTGGATCTCCGCGCAAATCAAGATATCCGGTTAGGCGGAAAAATGTCCGATTTCATGACATTCGGCTTCCGCCGACCGGAGGCCACTTGGACCGCCAATGGATTTGCGGCCATTCGCGGTCAAAGGCAAGCGCTAATTCTCGATGTCCTTGAGCGTGTCCGCACCATGGTTTGCGGCCAGCGACCGCAGTTCCAGCATCTCCCTGTTGTAATCCGCTTCCGAGATCGTCCCGGCGCGCTGTTGCGAGACAAGACCGCTCATGCGGGCACTGATCGAGGCCGCTTCCTCGTTGCTCATCTGGGCCGTCGCGGCATGGACCGGGGCGGTGATGTCGGGAAAGGCGGAAGACCGATCCGCCCCGACATTTACCCCGGATGCCACCTGCGGCGAGGTTGCCGCGCATCCGCAGAGAACCGCCACGCCACCGAGCACGATCGCCGCGCCAAACTGCCTGATATCAAATGCCATTCTGTCCTGCCCCGCAGAGTAACTTCGGCCCGTCGCATCGCCGGTCCGGCGCCCGCCGCTGAACGCGGCTACGGCAAAAGCTGTATGGCCCTTGTAATCTTTTTCCGGCAGGATGTAAAAACGGAAGTAACAAGAAAATCCGGAGGAAACGGGTTGAGCCAGGACCGACACGGCGACACGCGCGAGGCCACCGGATTTGCCGGTTTCGATCCCAAATCGGTCGAGCCCTACGTCGTGAAAAACCCCGAGGCGCTGGCGGTCAACCTGGCCCGCACGCTCGAACACCTCGGCAAGGCCGCATCCGCCTGGCTCGTCCCGCGCGAGCGAGGCGAAAAGGTCGACACGGTCGCCGAGCCGGTCGTCGACATGGTCAAGACGCTGTCGAAGGTTTCCGAGTACTGGCTCGCCGACCCGCGCCGCACGCTGGAAGCCCAGACCCTCCTGCTCGGCAGCTATTTCGGCATCTGGTCGAAAACCCTGCAGAAGCTTGGCGGCGAACCGGTCGAAGAGAGCGACGACAAGCACGGCAAGGACAAGCGATTCGCCGACGAGGACTGGGTGAAGAATCCCTTCTTCGACTTCCTGCGGCAGGCCTATTTCGTCACCTCCGACTGGGCCGACAAAATGGTCACGGAAGCCGAGGGGCTCGACGAGCATACCCGCCACAAGGCCGCCTTCTACGTCAAGCAGATCACCAGCGCGGTATCACCCACGAATTTCGTCACGACCAACCCGCAGCTTTACCGCGAGACCGTCGCGAGCAACGGCGAGAATCTCGTGCGCGGCATGCGCATGCTTGCCGAGGACATCGCCGCCGGAAAGGGCGACCTGAAGCTGCGGCAGACCGATACGAGCAAATTTGCCGTCGGCGAGAACCTGGCCATGTCCCCCGGCAAGGTGATCGCGCAAAGCGATGTCTGCCAGGTGATCCAGTATGACGCGACGACCGAGGAGGTGCTGAAACGTCCTCTCCTGATCTGCCCGCCCTGGATCAACAAGTTCTACGTCCTGGACCTCAATCCGCAGAAGTCCTTCATCAAGTGGGCTGTCGGCCAGGGGCACACCGTGTTCGTGATCTCCTGGGTCAATCCCGACGAACGCCACGCCCGCAAGGACTGGGAGGCCTATGCCCGGGAAGGGATCGGCTTCGCGCTCGACACGATCAAGCAGGCCTGCGGCGAAGACGAGGTCAACGCCATCGGCTATTGCGTCGGCGGCACGCTGCTGGCCGCCACCCTCGCCCTGCATGCGCGGGAGGGCGACAAGCGAATCCGCTCCGCCACGCTCTTCACCACCCAGGTGGATTTCACCCATGCCGGCGACCTGAAGGTGTTCGCCGACGAGGACCAGATCGCTTCCCTCGAGCAGGGCATGCAGACGGTGGGCTATCTCGAGGGCTCGAAGATGGCCACCGCCTTCAACATGCTGCGCGCCTCCGAACTGATCTGGCCCTATTTCGTCAACAACTACCTGAAGGGCCAGGAGCCGATGCCCTTTGACCTTCTCTACTGGAATTCAGATTCCACTCGAATGCCAGCCGCCAACCATTCATTTTACTTGCGCAATTGTTATTTGAATAACAGTCTCAGCCGTGGCGAGATGGTGCTGGCGGGCGAGAAAATCTCGCTCAAGGACGTCAAGATCCCGATCTACAATCTCGCCACGAAGGAAGACCACATCGCGCCCGCCAAGTCGGTATTCATCGGCAGCGGCGCCTTCGGCGGCAAGGTTACCTACGTGCTGTCCGGCTCCGGCCATATCGCCGGCGTCGTCAATCCGCCGGACAAGACCAAGTACCAGTTCTGGACCGGCGGCCCGCCGCGGGGCGACTACGACGATTGGGTGAGGAAGGCAAAAGAGCATCCGGGTTCCTGGTGGCCACACTGGCACGTCTGGGCCGAGGCGCAGGACAACCGCAAGGTTCCTGCCCGCAAGACCGGAGGACCGCTGAACTCGATCGAGGAAGCGCCCGGTTCTTATGTACGGGTACGGTCTTGAGCCAGGCGAAGGCCCTGCGAACAGGGACGCCACACGCACGTTTCAGCCGTCCGTTGGCATCGCCAGCCGTCTCACCCTATATCGCGCCTGCCTCACAGTTCGCGAACATCTCGACCGACACGTTCTGATCCATGCTTTTCGACCCGCCCCTGGTGCCCGCCACCCTCATCCGGCGCTACAAGCGCTTCCTGTTCGATGCGACACTTTCCGACGGGACGCCCATCACCGGCTCGTGCCCGAACACCGGGTCCATGCTCGGATTGACGGCCCCGGGCTCCAGGATATGGCTGTCCGAGCACGACGGTCCGCGCAAATATCGCCACCGGTTCGAACTCATCGAGGTCGACGGCACGATCGTCGGCGTCAACACCGGCCTGCCGAACCGCCTGGCCGAACAAGCGATCCGTGCCGGGATGATCAGCGATCTCGCGAGCTACCCGATAATCGAGCGCGAACGCAAATATGGCCGCAATTCGCGCATAGACCTGCTGTTGTCCGGCAACGGCCGGCCATCCGCCTATGTCGAGGTCAAGAACGTGCATTTCTGCCGGGAGCCCGGCATCGCGGAGTTTCCAGACACCGCGACAGTGCGCGGCGTGAAGCATTTGGATGAACTGGGCACTGTCGCGGAAGCCGGCTATCGTGCCATCATGCTCTACCTCGTGCAGCGCGGTGACTGCGACCGGTTGCGCGTGTGCCGCGACCTGGACCCGGTCTATGCGGCCGCCTTCGATCGAGCGCAAGGACGGGGTGTGGAAGCCTACGCGGTGAAATGCACCGTCTCGGCGCGCGAAATTCGACCCGACGCATTGATCCGCATGGACGAAACCGCCATAGCTGCACTATGAAAATTTGACCGAAGATCGAAAGTCCGACGATGGTAACCTATATCGAAGCCTCCTCCGCACCGATGAAGAACACGGGCGTGATCCGGCTTTACGGCAGCGATGCCTTTGAAGGCATGCGCAAGGCCAGCCAACTTACGGCGCGCGCGCTCGACGAAATCTATCCGCTGGTGCAGCCCGGTGTTGCGACCGACGTGCTCGACCGATTCGTGTTCGAGTTCGGCATGGACAACGGTGCCATTCCGGCGACGCTGAACTATCGCGGCTACACCAAATCCTGCTGCACCTCGATCAACCATGTCGTCTGCCACGGCATTCCCAATGACAAGCCGCTGCGCGAAGGCGATATCGTCAATATCGACGTCACGTACATTCTCGACGGCTGGCACGGCGATTCCAGCCGCATGTATCCGGTCGGCCAGATCAAGCGCGCCGCCGAGCGACTGCTGGAAGTGACGCACGAGTGCCTGATGCTCGGCGTCGCCGCGGTGAAGCCCGGCATGCGCACCGGCGCCATCGGCGAAGCGATCCAGAAGTATGCGGAAGCCGAACGCTGCTCGGTGGTGCGCGATTTCTGCGGCCACGGTCTCGGCCGGCTGTTCCACGACGCGCCGAACATTCTGCACTACGGCAGCGCCAACGAAGGCCCGGAGTTGAAGGAAGGCATGATCTTCACGATCGAGCCGATGATCAATCTCGGCCGGCCGCACGTGAAGGTGCTTTCGGACGGCTGGACGGCCGTCACGCGCGACCGCTCGCTGTCTGCGCAATACGAGCATGCCGTTGGCGTCACGGCCGATGGCTGCGAAATCTTTACGCTCTCGCCCGGCGGCCTGGACCGTCCCGGCCTTCCCGGATAGGACCCAATGGCCAAACGCCCTGCACCGACTGGCGAAAAAACGGCTGCCGACGAGGCGAGCCGGACGTTGGCGGGGCACGGCGGAACGCTGTTCGGCGATGGGGACGAACGCGGTCACTTCGGCGAACGCCTGACCGCAACGGCGGAGATCAAAAGCCGGGCGATCACGTCCAGGGATGGCGACGATGCCCACTACCACGGCCATCGCGAGCGGCTGCGCAGCCGGTTCCGCGACCATGGCGAGGCCGCGCTGGCCGACTATGAAATCCTCGAACTCCTGCTCTTTCGCCTCATTCCGCGCCGAGACACCAAGCCGGTCGCCAAGGCTCTTCTCGACCGCTTCGGCACGCTTGCCGGCGTGTTCGGCGCGCCTCCGGCCCTGCTGCAGGAGGTCAAGGGTATCGGCGAGGCCGTGGCGCTGGACCTGAAGCTGATCGCGGCCGTTTCGCAGCGCATGCTCAAGAGCGAGTTGCGCAACAAGCAGGTGCTCGGCTCCTGGTCGTCGGTCATCAACTATTGCCACGCCGCCATGGCGCATGAAGACCGCGAGCAGTTCCGCCTGCTCTTCCTCGACAAGCGCAACGTCCTGATCGCCGACGAGGTGCAGGGCCGCGGTACCGTCGACCACACGCCCGTCTATCCCCGCGAAGTGGTCAAGCGGGCGCTGGAACTGTCTGCGACGGCCATCATCCTCGTCCACAACCACCCGTCCGGCGACCCGACGCCTTCCCGCGCCGATATCGAGATGACCCGGACCATCATCGAAACCGCCAAGCCGCTTGGCATTACCGTCCACGATCACATCATCATCGGCCGCGATGGCCATGCCAGCCTCAAGGGCCTGCGGCTGATCTAGATTCGCCAACTGGTTCGATGACTTTGCTGACCCAATACATCAAGGGCGCAAAGCACCCTCAAAGCCATCTCGCCCGCCGGAAGAGCCGGTAGAGGACGGCGCAGATCGTCAGGATCGCCGCGAGCACGACGAAATAGCCGTAACGGAAACTCAGCTCCGGCATGTCGTGAAAGTTCATGCCGTAGATGCCGGCGATCGCAGTCGGAACGGCCAGGATCGCGGCCCACGAGGCAAGCTTGCGAGCGATGATCGTCTGCTCCGCCTGTCCGATCATCAGGCTCGCCTCGAAGGTGAAAGCAAGCACCTCCCGCAATGAATCGATGTCCTCCTGAACGCGGCGCACATGGTCTGTGACGTCGCGGAAAAGATTGTGGAGGGCATCGTCCATACCGGGCAGGTCGAGATGCTCATGTCGCCGGCATACGTCCACCAGCGGCACCACCGCATTGCGCAGGCGCAGCAGATTGCGACGCAGCAGATAGAGGCGCTCGATGTCCGCCTTGCCCAGTTGCTCGTGCAGCACGCGTTCCTCCAGCACCTCGATCTCGGCGTGGATGGCCTCGATCACCGGCATGTAGTTGTCGACGATGAAATCCAGGATCGAGTAGAGGACATAGTTTTCGCCGTGTGCCAGCGCCGCCGGCGACGCCTCGCAGCGCTGCCGGACGAGGTTGTAGGAAGACGAGGCGCCGTGGCGGACGGAAACGACATAACCCCGGCCGACGAAGAGATGGGTTTCGCCGAAGACGATCTCATCGTTCATCATGTGCGCCGTCCGGGCCACGACGAACATCGCATCGCCGTAGATTTCCAGCTTCGGCCGCTGATGCGCGTGCCGCGCATCCTCGATCGCAAGTTCATGGAGATCGAAGGCGTCCTGCACCTGCAACAGCAATTCGTCGTCCGGCTCGTGGAGACCGATCCAGATGACCGCCTCCTCCCGCTCGCGCCACGCCGCCGCCTCCTCGACGGCGATGTCGGCAATCCGGATTCCGCCCCTGTAGACGGCGGCGGCCACCACCCCCTGTCGCGGTTGCCCCGGCCGGCGCTCTCCGCCAGCCGGCTCGGCTTCACTCGTCGACACGCCGGGAACACCCTTGAGGTCCTGCAACGCCATAGCAAAACCCTCCGTCACATCACCACCATTATAGCATGGCGCAATCCCGCTAAATAATGACAGTGAAACGCGCGCGCGAAGGCTTTGTTAAGCGCTAGCAACGACGTTATAGCTCCTCGCGGCAAGTTTGCCGCACCGCAACAGACTCAGCGTTTCCGGAAGTGCTCGCATGCAACAATTTGATCTCGTCGTCGTCGGCAGTGGTCCAGCGGGGCGCAGGGGGGCGATTCAAGCGGCCAAGCTCGGCCACAAGGTGCTCGTCATCGAACAGGGAAAGCGCGTCGGCGGCGTCTCCGTGCACACCGGCACGATTCCGTCGAAGACGCTGCGCGAGACGGCGCTGAACCTGACCGGCTGGCGTGAGCGTGGCTTCTATGGCCGATCCTATCGGGTCAAGGAGGAGATCAGTGCGGACGACCTACGGCGCCGCCTGATCATCACGCTCGACCACGAGGTCGATGTGCTGGAGCACCAGTTCGCTCGAAATCGAGTCCAGCACATCCGCGGAAAGGCAAGCTTTCTTTCGCCCGATACGCTCCAGGTGGTCAAGGACGACGGCGAGATCCTGCATGTCAGCGGCACGAGCATCCTGCTCGCCGTCGGCACCAAACCCTATCGCCCAGCCAACATCCCCTTCGACGGCAAGACGATCCTCGACAGCGACGAACTGCTCGACATCGAGGAACTGCCGCGCTCGCTCGCGGTGATCGGCGCCGGCGTCATCGGCATCGAATACGCGACGATCTTCAGCGCGCTCGACGCCAAGGTTACCGTAATCGATCCGAAACCGACGATCCTGGATTTCATCGACCGCGAGATCGTCGAGGACTTCACCTATCAGCTGCGCGACCGCGGCATGAAGCTGATGCTCGGCGCCAAGGCGGAAAAGGTCGCCAAGCTCGACAACGGCAATTGTTCGATCACGCTGGACAATGGCCGCGTTGTGATTTGCGACATGGTCCTCTACGCCGCCGGCCGCATGGGCGCGACCGACACGTTGAACCTTGGCGCCGCCGGCCTCGAAGCCGATGAACGCGGACGCATGCGGGTCAATCCGGAGACCTTCCAGACGACCGTGCCGCACATCTACGCCGCCGGCGACGTGGTCGGTTTCCCGAGCCTCGCCTCGACCTCGATGGAACAGGGGCGCATCGCCGCCCGGGTCGCCGTCGGCGCCATCGCCAAGGAGCCGCAAAAATACTTCCCCTACGGGATTTATGCCGTTCCGGAGATCTCGACCTGCGGCCTGACTGAGGAAGAGGTGAAGGAGCGCGGCATCCCCTACGAATGCGGCATCGCCCGTTTCCGCGAGACCTCGCGCGGCCATATCATGGGGCTCGACTCCGGCCTGCTGAAGATGATCTTCTCGATGAAGACGCGGCGCCTTCTCGGTGTCCATATCGTCGGCGAAGGCGCCACCGAACTGGTGCACATCGGCCAGGCGGTGCTGAACCTGAAGGGCACCGTCGAATACTTCGTCGAAAACACCTTCAACTATCCGACCCTCGCCGAGGCCTACAAGATCGCCGGTCTGGACGCATGGAACCGCATGGGCGAAAGCCGCAACGCAGCGTCAAGGTGAACGTCATATCCCGGGTTTGAGCCCGCCTGAAGTTATCCTTGGCTGTAGCCTTGCGGGTATTTCGGCGCGCCGTCGTCGATCTCGTAGTAGTCGCCCTTGTCGGCGCAAAAGATGTGACAGGCAATCTTGAAGCCGGTCGGCTTGTCGAAGGCACCCGCCATGATGGAGGTGTAGCCGGCCCCGTCGCCCTTCCAGAACAGCGCCGAGCCGCAGGTCTTGCAGAAACCGCGGCTGGCGGTATCGCTCGCCCGGTACCAGCCGACGTTGTCGGCGCCGTCGAGCTCGAGTTCTTCATTCCTGACATTGGTTGCCGCATAGAAATGGCCGGTCTGCCGGCGACATTGGCTGCAGTGGCAGGCAATCACTTCGCGCAATTGCCCGGCCGTGCGGAAGCGCACCGTTCCGCAGAGGCAATGGCCCGTATGGATCTCGCTCATGTCTCCCCCTTTGTCACGGCGCAGCCCCGGCATCAAAAAACCGGGCCAGCTTCGCCAGCTGGCCCGGTTGTGTCAATTTCAGAAAATTCACCTGTGTTTTCAACGCCGCTGATGCACGGCGCCAAAACGTGAACGAATGGCGATCAGGCGTTCACAACCATGCGTTTTTCATCGCGGCCGCCCTTCATGCGCTCTGCCAGCAGGAACGCAAGTTCAAGCGCCTGATCGGCATTGAGGCGCGGATCGCAATGGGTGTGGTAGCGATCTGCGAGATCGTCGCCGGACAGTGCCCGGGCGCCGCCGGTGCACTCGGTGACGTCCTTGCCGGTCATCTCGACATGGATGCCGCCCGGATGCGTGCCTTCCGAGCGATGGATCTGGAAGAAGCTCTCCACTTCCGACAGAACGCGTTCGAAGGGACGCGTCTTGTAATTGTTGAGCGTGATCGTGTTGCCGTGCATCGGATCGCACGACCAGACGACCTTCTTGCCCTCGCGCTCGACGGCGCGGATCAGCCGCGGCAGGTTCTCCGCGACCTTGTCGTGACCGAACCGGCAGATCAGGGTCAGGCGGCCGGCTTCGTTTGCCGGGTTCAGGATGTCGATCAGTTCCAGCAGGCCATCCGCTGTCAGCGATGGGCCGCACTTCAGACCGATCGGGTTCTTGATGCCGCGGCAGTACTCGATATGGGCATGGTCGGGCTGGCGGGTCCGGTCGCCGATCCAGATCATGTGGCCGGACGTGGCGTACCAGTCGCCCGAGGTCGAGTCGACGCGCGTGAGCGCCTGCTCATAGCCGAGCAGCAGCGCCTCGTGGCTCGTGAAGAAGTCGGTTTCGCGCAGGCTCGAATTGTTTTCGGCCGAAATCCCGATCGCCTTCATGAAATCCATGGTCTCGGAGATGCGATGCGCAAGTTTGCGGTAGCGCTCGCCCTGGGGGCTGTCCTTGACGAAGCCGAGCATCCACTGGTGAACGTTCTCGAGGTTGGCGTAGCCGCCCATGGCAAAGGCGCGCAGCAGGTTCAGCGTCGCCGCCGACTGGCGGTAGGCCATGATCTGGCGCTCGGGATTGGGCACCCGCGCCTCTTCGGTGAACTCGATGCCGTTGATTATGTCGCCGCGGTAGGACGGCAGCGTCACCTCGCCCTGCTTTTCGACGTTCGACGAACGCGGCTTGGCAAACTGGCCGGCGATGCGACCGACCTTGACGACAGGCAGCTGGGCGCCGAAGGTCAGCACCACCGCCATCTGCAGGAAGGCGCGGAAGAAGTCACGAATGGTGTCGGCGCCATGCTCGGCGAAGCTCTCGGCACAGTCTCCGCCCTGCAGCAGGAAGCCCTTGCCTTCAGCCACATTGCCCAGCGCGCTCGTCAACCGTCGGGCTTCGCCGGCAAAGACGAGCGGCGGAAACGTGGCGAGTTGCTCCTCTGTCGCGACCAATGCCGCGGCGTCCGGATAGTCCGGCACCTGCTGGATCGGTTTTTGCCGCCAGCTGTTCGGGGTCCAATTCTGTGCCATTTAACTCACCTGTTTCACAGCGCCGACAACATGGTCGGCGGCCCGTTTCCGTTGGGATGCGGGCTTATAAACCGTAAAGCCCCGCTTGCATAGCCGAACACCGCCTCAGTCGCGCTTGCCGTTCCGGATCCGGTAGCTCGGCTGGTACATCGTCACCAGCTCCTCTGCGGCGGTCGGATGCACCGCCATCGTGCGGTCGAAGTCGTCCTTGGTGCATCCGGCTTTCAGCGAAATGCCGAGCAATTGCGCCATCTCACCCGCGTCGTGACCGAGCACATGCACGCCGACGACCTTACGGTCAGCGGCATTGACGAGGATCTTCATGATCATGCGTTCCTGCCGGCCCGAGAGCGTCGCCTTCATCGGCCGAAACTCGGCGCGATAGACCTCGATCTCGGAAAACGCCTTGGCCGCAGCCTCCTCGCTCATGCCGACCGTCCCGATCTCCGGCTGCGAGAAAACGGCCGTCGGAATCAGATCGTGATCCGGTGAAGTCGGTCGCCCGCGGAACTCCGTTTCGATGAAGCACATCGCCTCGTGGATCGCGACCGGCGTCAGTTGCACCCGGTCGGTGACGTCGCCGATCGCGAAGATGCCGGGCACGTTGGTACGCGAATACTCGTCCACGGCGATCGCGCCCCTGGCATCGGTCTTCACGCCGGCGATCTCGAGCCCGAGGTCGGTGGTGTTCGGTACGCGACCGAGCGCCAGCATCACCTGGTCGACAATAAGTGTCTCGCCCTTCAGCGTCCGGACGCGGCGGGCGCCGCCGGGCGCCTCGGCCACCTCCTCGATGATGTCCTCGCAAAGGATGCGGATACCCTTGTCGACCATCGCCTTGTGCAGGCCCTGCCGCATGTCCTGGTCGAAACGCGAGAGGATTTCCTTGCCGCGATAGATCAGCGTCGTCTCAACGCCCAGTCCATGGAAGATGTTGGCGAACTCGACAGCGATGTAACCGCCGCCGGCGATCAGGATCGATCTCGGCAGCTTCGGCAGGTCGAAGGCGTCGTTTGACGTGATGCAGAGCTCGCGTCCCGGCAGATCCTTATGCGGTGACGGATGACCGCCGGTGGCGATCAGAATGCGCTCGGCCGTCACCAACTGGTCCGTCGCGGTCAGTCGGATCGTGTTCGGTCCGACCAGAACGGCACGGGTGTTCAGGATCTCGGCGCCGGCATTGTCGAGCCCCTTGCGGTATAGCCCCTCGAGCCGGGTGATCTCCTGTTCCTTGGCCACGACCAGTGCGTTCCAGTCAAAGGTCGTCGCGCCGACCGTCCAGCCGAAGCCTGCCGCATCCTCGAAGTGCTCGCGGAACTGGGAGGCGTAGACATAGAGCTTCTTGGGCACGCAGCCGCGGATGACGCAGGTGCCGCCGTAACGAAATTCCTCGGCGATCGCCACCTTCTTGCCCATGGCCGAGGCGAGCCTGGCGCTGCGCACGCCACCGGAGCCGCCGCCGATTACAAAGAGGTCATAGTCGAAGGCTGGCATCGGGGCACTCCATGTCGCGTTTCAAAAGCTATCCGGAACAAGCAACCAAAGGGGCCGTCCAGATAAGGTGATATAGGGGGTGCCACCACAAAAAGAAAAGCCCGGATCGCTCCGGGCTTCATGATGGTCTTGGAAGGCGCCGATCAGTTCTTCGGTGCAGCTTCGCCTTCGGCCTTTTTCTGGGCGCCGATCTCGGCTTCAAGCTTCTTGTCGCTGTTGACGGCCAGGTCGCGCGAAATGCCCGCCGCCCAGATGTCGGCGGCCTTCATTACTTCGCGGGCAGCCAAGGGTCCGGATTGGAGCAGCTTCTTGCCCGCGCTGGAGCTGTAGAAATCAGAGATGGCCTTCAGCTCTTCCACGGAGAACGTCTTGGCGTAGATGTTGGCAACCTCGCGCTCCAGATCGGCGCGGCGCGATGCGAGGGCAAGCGCCTCGTCATCCACGGTTTTGTTGATCAGTTCACCGTAGTTCGGCGAGGACTGGATCAGCGTGCCTTTCAGCTTCTCCGCGATCTGCGGCAGGATGCCGTCGAACTGCGAGGTCGCGTTCAGCGCGTCCATCGCGGCCCGGGCCGCCTTGATCTGGTCTTCGGAAGCGTCCTGCGCCATCACGGAACCCGTGAATGCTGCGGTTGCGATGAGCGTTGCGGCAAGGGTACGGCCGAGGCCGGCAAAGATGGTCATGTGGTCATAGCTCCTGTCTAACTGTCCGCTGTCAGCGTCCGCGCACCTGCCGGCCCGGCAATGATCGCAATCGACGCCATGTTGATGAACAACCCGTGCTCGACGACGCCGGGAATCGCATTCAACGTGATCGCCAGCGCGTCTGCATCAGGAATACGGCCAAAAGATGCATCGAGAATGTAATGCCCGCCATCGGTCATGAAGTTGCCGTCGCCGGAACGGCGAACGTCGATGGCGCCGGAAAGCCCCAGGCGCGAGGCCACGCGCTCGATTGCGATGCGCGTCGACACCATGCCGAAGGGATTGACTTCGATCGGCAACTTGAAGGCGCCGAGCGTGTCCACCACCTTCGTCTCATCGGCGATCACGATCATGCGGCTCGACGCCGCGGCGACGATCTTCTCGCGCAACAGCGCGCCACCGCCGCCCTTGATGAGCCGCAGCCGCCCGTCAACCTCGTCGGCACCGTCAATCGTCAGATCGAGCTCGGGAAGCTCGTCGAGCGATTTCAGCGGCACGCCGAGTTCGAGGCAGAGTCTTGCGGTCCGTTCCGAAGTCGGAACACCGACGACCGAGAGGCCATCCGCCACGCGTTCGGCCAGCAACCGGACGAATTCTTCGGCCGTCGATCCGGTTCCGATCCCGAGCCGCATGCCGTCCTCGACATGGGACAACGCGGCTGCCGCCGCTTTGATCTTCATTTCGCGGGCGTCCATCCGCCTCTCGCTCCTCTAGATTCTATCGCCGCACCCGGCTGGTATTGGCTGTGACACTTACACGCCATGCGGCTCAAGCGAAAGCCAAATTCCGCCGCTGCGCCCGTTTTGGCCACGCTATCGGCTTGGCGCAAACGGGTGATCGCGATTGCAATCGGCGGCCCGGTCGCTTACCTGCAGGCGCACTACTTCCAGCAGAAGGACAGGCCGTGACCGCTCCACTCGTCGTCTTCGATCTAGACGGAACCCTGATCGACACCGCCCCGGATCTCGTTTCCAGCCTCAACCATACGATCGGTACGGCCGGGCTCGAGCCGGTGACCTATGACGACCTGACCTATCTCGTCGGCCACGGCGGACAGGTGATGATCCAGCGCGCCTTTGCACTGCGCGGCCAGGACCTTCGCCAGGATGACCTGCCTGCAATGCTGAAGATCTTCGTGGATCACTACGCCCAGGGCATGCCGGGCGAGTCACGCCCCTACCCCGGCCTGATTTCGGCCCTCGACCGCCTGGAAACGGCCGGCTTCCGACTTGCCGTCTGCACCAACAAGCTGGAGGGGTTGGCAAGACGCCTCATCGAGGGCCTCGGATTGACGAGCCGCTTTGCCGCGATCACCGGTGGCGACACCTTCGCCGTGCGCAAGCCCGAGGCCGCACACCTGCTGGAAACGGTTCGCCTTGCCGGCGGCGCCCCTGCCCGGACCGTCATGATCGGCGACAGCCTCAACGACGTGCTCGTCGCCCGCAATGCCGGCGTACCGTCGATTGGCGTGCCGTTTGGCTACTCGGACGTCGCAATCGCCTCGTTGGAACCCGACCACGTTATCGGCAGCTTCGACGAACTCCTTCCCGACCTTGTCGAATCGCTGATGGCCCGGATGGCTGCCTGAACGCCGCTACGCATCGCTTGCAATGCAAATGGCCCGCTCCGTCACCGGAGCGGGCCATTTCGTATCAGGATTTGCCACCCGTCGCGCCACCAGAGGCGCTCGCCGGATCAGCTTTGCGCCTGCCGCGCCGCGCGGGTCGCTTCCATCGCCTTGCGCATATAGGCGTCACGTCCATAGATGTCGTCGTAGAACTCCACCTTGCCGTCCTTGTTCGGCCAGGCGGTGAAGTAGGAGACGTAGACCGGGATCTTCTGCGGAACGCTCACCGCCTTGTTGCGCCCCTTCTTGATCTGGGCGGCAACGTCGTCGACGGTCGTGCCGAGGACAGCCGCCGCCATCAGACGCGGTTCGGCCAGTCGCACGCAACCATGACTGAGCGCACGCATGTCCTTCTTGAAATAACTCTTCGAAGGCGTGTCGTGCATGT
Organism: Mycoplana sp. 10N416; assembly: GCF_056394765.1. Classification (NCBI taxonomy): domain Bacteria; kingdom Pseudomonadati; phylum Pseudomonadota; class Alphaproteobacteria; order Hyphomicrobiales; family Rhizobiaceae; genus Mycoplana; species Mycoplana sp. 10N416. The sequence goes on from NZ_JBFTIM010000008.1 coordinate 186,568, forward strand.
AGATCGCATGGGCGTTCGGGAACAGGATCTTCAGGTCGCCCAACGCATTGTCGTCGCCCGGCGGCTGGCGCACCGCGACGCCCTTTGTCGAGCTCCAATTGATCTGGGTAGACGAGACCGGGCGTCCGTTGACTTCCACCTCATAACCCATCCGATCGAGATAGGACGGGTCGGAGCGCAGCTTCGGCAGCATCTCGTTGATGATGATCGACTGCGGCACGCCCCAGTAGGGATTGAACTCGACCGTCTGGATCTCATCCTGGAAGAAATAGGTCTGGTTCGCCTTCGAACCGATCACGACACGCATGGCAAACTGCTCGTCGTTCTTGTCGTGATAGTAGGCCATGTAGGCCGGCTGGTTGATGAAGACGTAGCGCGAACCGAGCTCCGCCGGCAGCCAGCGAGCCTGCTCCATCGCCACCTGGACCTTGAAGATCTTGTCGGCGACGTTGTCGCCGCCCGTCAGACGTCGGATCGTCGCCTGTCCGACAACGCCGTCCGGCTTCAGCCCGTGATCCTTCTGGAAGGCTTCCACAAGGGCCACCAGTTCCGGCGTGTATTCCGGCGTATCGCGATAGGCGGCGATCGTCGTCGCGTGCTCGGCCTTCAATGATTCCGAGCCGTGCTGCACAATGCCTTTCACGATGTTGGCAAGCTCTGGATTGCTTTCACCCGGCTTCATCACCGTGCCGGCGGCGATTACCACCGGGTCAGCGGCTTCGTTTTCGGCCCGCAGGGCCTTCAACTCTGCCGCCAGGGCCTGGAAGTGGCTGCCGGACGGCGCACGGCTCCGCAGAAAGGCCGCAACGTCGGGGCTCAGCGCGACGTTCTTGAGCGCGGCAGCAAGGTTGACCTCCTTGCGCACGAAGTCGTGGTAGCCGGAAATCCGGTTGGGATTGATGCGTCCGCGGACGGTATCGAGGATATAGGTCGCAACGGCAGCCGAGAGATCGACCTCGAACGCCGCCAGTTCCCGGTATCGCGCGACCATGTCGCTGCTGTCGAAAACGGCGGAGGGGACGTCCACCGCGTAGTCCTGCGCGTCGAGCCCGACGGACTCGGCATCGGTCAGCACCGAGAGCGCCGCACGAGCCCGGTCGCTGATCTGGCTGCCGCTCACCCAGATCAGGCCGGCATTCTGGCTGTAGTAATTTTCGACCGCCTTTCCGCTCTCGGCCGGCGCCAGTGCCGTGACGGAAGCGAACTCGTGCCGGATCTCTCCTTCGGGCGATCGGCGGACTGGCGGCGTCGCGTAGTCGTCGATCGAGCCCGTGACCACCGGATCGGCGAGTTTAAGCATCTCGACCGGCTTCAGCGCCTCGGCCTTGTATGTGTAATAGCTCGGCCCGGTCACGCGCGGCAGTGCGGCCGGTTTTGCCGCTCCCTTGACCATCGGCATCGCCTGAAAGCCGGCCTCCACCATTGGCACCGGGGCCGCCTCCTGCTTCTTGCGCTTGCCGAACAGCAATTGCAGCAGGTTCGGCGCTTCGGCGCGCGCCGGTGCGGCGTCGACCACTACGAAAGCGCAGGTTACCAGGAGCGCAGTGAGCGCCGCGGACTTTCTGAACGTCATATTTGCTTCATTCCCGATGTACCGCCGATTGTGGCGGGGAACTGGTATCTACCCGATCACGCGAGCCCGGAAACTATAGGACCGGATGGTGAATGAAAAGGAAACGCGCCACTCACTTGCACGGTTCCTCAACACCGCCATCGCTGCAGCCAATACGTGCAGACCGCGCCAAAAATTTGAAACGAAACGAAAATTTTTCGGACAAGCATGGAACTGGCGCATTGCGAGCCCCGGGACGAGCTCACGAATCTGTCGACCTGTCACCCCTCTGCAACAGCCGGATGTTTGCGCTTCCGCCGGATCCGAATTGTCCGCGAGCCGAGCTAATCGATTTTAACCTAAAGTCTGCCGGCAGGGCACCGCCTCGCCCCTTTACAACGGCCGGCCTTATGGGCCAGTAAGGCCCGGATTTCGAGCACGGCGAAGGCTTTATTGCCGCGCCGTCCGGCCGCGCCGCCCCCATGCGGTGGCCGTGGCCGCCTTGAGCACGCATGGGCACTAAGCGGGAAGCGATATGACATCTACGCGCACGGAAACCGACACCTTCGGCCCCATCGAGGTGGACAACAGCCGCTACTGGGGCGCGCAGGCCCAGCGCTCGCTCGGCAACTTCAAGATCGGCTGGGAAAAGCAGCCGCTTTCGATCGTGCGCGCGCTCGGCATCGTCAAGCAGGCGGCCGCCCGTGCCAACATGGCACTCAGCGGCCTCGACCCCAAGGTCGGCAACGCCATCGTCGAAGCCGCCCAGGAAGTGATCGACGGCAAGCTCGACGAGCACTTCCCGCTCGTCGTCTGGCAGACCGGCTCCGGCACCCAGTCGAACATGAACGCCAACGAGGTCATCTCCAACCGGGCGATCGAAATGCTCGGCGGCGTCATGGGCTCCAAGAAGCCGGTGCATCCGAACGACCACGTCAACATGAGCCAGTCGTCGAACGACACCTATCCGACGGCCATGCACATCGCCTGCGCCGAACGGATCGTTCGTGACCTGCTGCCGGCGCTCAAGCACCTGCACGCCGCTCTCGAAGCCAAGGTCAAGGCGTTCGACCACATCATCAAGATCGGCCGCACCCACACCCAGGACGCCACCCCGCTCACCCTCGGCCAGGAGTTCTCCGGCTACGCCGCCCAGGTCGCCTCCTCGATCAAGCGCATCGAGCTGACGCTGCCGGGCCTTTGCGAACTCGCCCAGGGCGGCACCGCCGTCGGCACCGGCCTCAATGCCCCGGTCGGCTTTGCCGAAAAGGTCGCCGAAGAGATCGCCAAGATCACCGGCATCGACTTCAAGACGGCGCCGAACAAGTTCGAGGCGCTGGCCGCCCACGATTCGATGGTGTTCTCGCATGGCGCGATCAATGCGGCCGCGGCCGCCCTCTTCAAGATCGCCAACGATATCCGCCTCCTCGGCTCCGGTCCCCGCTCCGGTCTCGGTGAACTGTCGCTGCCGGAAAACGAGCCCGGCTCGTCGATCATGCCCGGCAAGGTCAACCCGACCCAGTGCGAGGCGCTGACCCAGGTCTGCGTCCAGGTCTTCGGCAACCACACCTCGCTCACCTTCGCCGGCAGCCAGGGCCACTTCGAGCTGAACGTCTACAATCCGCTGATGGCCTATAACTTCCTCCAGTCGGTCCAGCTTCTTGCCGATGCCGTAATCTCGTTCACCGACAACTGCGTCGTCGGCATCGAGGCGCGCGAGGACAACATCAAGGCCGCCCTCGAACGGTCGCTGATGCTGGTGACCGCATTGGCACCGAAGATCGGCTACGACAACGCCGCCAAGATCGCCAAGACCGCACACAAGAACGGCACGACACTGCGCGAAGAGGCCGTCGGCGGCGGCTACGTGACGAACGAGGAGTTCGACGAGGTGGTGCGGCCGGAAAAGATGATCATGCCGGGCTGACCCAACCCGAAAATACGCACACGCGATGGCCCCGCAGCACACACCTGCGGGGCCATTTTTCTTGGCAAAGCACATTTGCACGCACAGGAACGTTAATCCTTCCCAAATCTTTTCTCCCTAATTTGATATATCCGCTGCAGGAACCATCACAGGAGCCGCCAATGAACACGCCCGTAGGGCAGAAGGTCCAGGTGCCGGATATCGCGGCGCAGGTGACCTATGCGATGCGCATCATGGGGGTGGCGCCGATCCCGCGGAACTATGAACTCTTCTACGAGGCTTACATCGGCTCGAGCCCGCAGCTCACGCGCGAAATCGCGGCGCTGGGCAACAGGGCTTCGCAGGAAGAACTCGACGCGATCGGAGCGAAGTACTTCAGCCACCATCACCGAGCCGAGGCGATCGACGGCGCACATGACAAGATGGTGTCCCAGCTCGAAGGTCTCCTGCATCTACTCACCCAGGAACAGAGTTCGCTTGAGAGCTACAATCGGTTGCTCGACGAAACCTATAGCCGGATCACCAACAAGAACTCCGCCAGCGTGGAGATCATCAAAAGCGCGATCACCGTGCTTTCGGCTGCGACCGGCGACACGATTTCCCAAGGCAAGGAGCGCGTCGAAAACGTGGTCCAGAAGTCGCGGGAAATGGATGTCGTTCGCCGCGAACTGGACGAGTACAAGCGGATCGCCAACACCGATTCCCTGACGCAGCTTTCCAACCGACGCGCCTTCGACGACAAGCTTGCGGCGATTTACAACAATATGATGCTGCACAACGTCACCGCCCTCGTCCTTGCAGACATCGACCACTTCAAGAAGGTCAACGACACCTACGGACACCCGGTCGGCGACAAGATCCTCGCCTCCGTCGGCAGCATCATCCGGGCAAGCGTGCGCAAGGACATCTTCATCGCCCGCACCGGCGGCGAGGAATTCGCCATGATCATCGAGGGCAACAATCAGGACGAGGTGATACTGATCGCCGAGCGCGTTCGCATGGCGCTCGAGCACACTCCCTTCAAGCACTCCAAGACCGGCGTGAACTACGGACCGATAACGATCTCGCTGGGCGTCTGCATGGCCAGCGACGCCGAAGGACCGGCGGAACTCTACAGCAAGGCCGACACGGCGCTCTATTGCGCGAAGAACAACGGCCGCAATCGCGTGATGGCGTTCGAGGACGGGATGAAGAAGGAATTTGCCAAGAGCTGGCTGATCTACCGGAAGTAGATCATCGACCAACCCTTCATCCTACCATCAAAATGTTCCAGTCGCGCGGCAGCGTCGCGGGGCATTGAACATCGCTTCGGCATGCAGAGACGTCCCCTCGCCCGATCAACCGGCCTTCATCGCCCGAAGGCCGGTTTTCCTGTCTGGACAGGAAAGAGAGCGAACGATAAAAGCCTTCAGTTTTCCAAGGTCCTGGAAGTGGCCAGCATCCCTGCGCCGCAGGACCGTGTCGCCGATCCGGCGGGCCGTCCGCGATCCCAGGACGGAAACGGCAGCGCTGCGCGACAAGGCGCGACCGAGTCTTCGTTGCGGCGGCAGGCGGTGTTCACGGTACAGGTCGGCGGCGAGGCATTGAGTGTGTTTGAAGGCGGGGCCGAGCCCGGTCGCCTGAAGGAATGAAGGACGCAAAATGAGCGGCGTGAATGATATCCGGTCGGCCTTTCTCGACTATTTCCGCAAGAACGGTCACGAGGTCGTGCCGTCCAGCCCGCTGGTGCCGCGCAACGACCCGACCCTGATGTTCACCAATGCCGGCATGGTGCAGTTCAAGAACGTCTTCACCGGCCTCGAGCAGCGCCCCTATTCGACGGCCACGACGGCGCAGAAGTGCGTTCGCGCCGGCGGCAAGCACAACGACCTCGACAATGTCGGCTATACCGCCCGCCATCACACCTTCTTCGAGATGCTCGGCAACTTCTCCTTCGGCGATTATTTCAAGGATCGCGCGATCGAGCTTGCCTGGAACCTGATCACCAAGGAATTCGGCATCGACAAGGATCGGCTTCTCGTCACCGTCTACCACACCGACGACCAGGCCTTCGACCTCTGGAAGAAGATCGCCGGCCTGCCCGACAGCCGCATCATCCGCATTCCGACCAGCGACAATTTCTGGGCGATGGGCGATACCGGCCCGTGCGGTCCCTGCTCGGAAATCTTTTATGACCACGGCGATCATATCTGGGGTGGCCCTCCCGGATCGCCGGAGGAAGACGGCGACCGCTTCATCGAGATCTGGAACCTCGTCTTCATGCAGTTCGAGCAGGTAACGAAGGAGGAGCGGATCGACTTGCCGCGTCCGTCGATCGACACCGGCATGGGCCTGGAACGCATCGCAGCGCTGCTGCAGGGCAAGCACGACAACTACGACATCGACCTCTTCCGCGCGCTGATCGAGGCCTCCGAGGAGGCGACCGGCGTCGCCGCCGACAATCCGGAGCATCGCGCCAGCCACCGCGTCATCGCCGACCACCTGCGCTCCTCGGCCTTCCTGATCGCCGACGGCGTGCTGCCGTCGAACGAGGGGCGCGGCTACGTGCTTCGCCGCATTATGCGCCGCGCCATGCGCCACGCGCAGTTGCTCGGCGCCCGCGAGCCGTTGATCTGGAAACTGCTGCCGGCACTCGTGCAGCAGATGGGCCGCGCTTATCCGGAACTGGTGCGCGCCGAGGCGTTGATCTCGGAAACGCTGAAGCTGGAAGAAACCCGCTTCCGCAAGACGCTGGAGCGCGGTCTGTCGCTGCTCTCCGATGCCTCTGCCAATCTCGACAAGGGCGATATCCTCGACGGCGAGACGGCCTTCAAGCTGTACGACACCTATGGCTTCCCGCTCGACCTGACGCAGGACGCGCTGCGCAACCGCGGCATCGGCGTTGACCTTTCCGCCTTCTCGGACGCGATGGAGCGGCAGAAGGCCGAGGCCCGCAAGAGCTGGGCCGGCTCCGGCGACACAGCGGCGGAGACGATCTGGTTCGAGCTGCGCGAAAAGCACGGCGCGACCGACTTCTTGGGCTACGACACCGAATCGGCCGAAGGTGTCGTGCAGGTGATCGTCCGCGACGGCGCCACGGTCGAGACGGCGTCGGCCGGCGACAAGGTGCAGATCGTCCTGAACCAGACGCCGTTCTACGGTGAATCCGGCGGCCAGATGGGCGATACCGGCGTCATCAGCACCGATCACGCCCGCCTCGCCGTCTCCGACACACAGAAGAAGGCCGATGGGCTGTTCGTCCACAGCGCCGTCGTCGAGCAGGGTTCGCTCAAGGTCGGCGACGCCGTCGCGCTGGACGTCGACCATGCCCGCCGCACGCGCCTGCGCTCCAACCATTCGGCCACGCACCTCCTTCATGAGGCGCTGCGCGAGGTGCTCGGCACCCATGTCACGCAGAAGGGATCGCTGGTCGCCCCCGAGCGCCTGCGCTTCGACGTCTCCCACCCGAAGCCGATGACGGCGGACGAGTTGAAGATCGTCGAGGAGATGGCGAACGAGATCATCGTCCAGAACACGCCGGTCACGACCCGTCTGATGAGCGTCGACGACGCCATCGCCGAGGGCGCGATGGCGCTGTTCGGTGAAAAGTACGGCGACGAGGTCCGCGTCGTCTCGATGGGTACGGGCATCCGTGGCGGCAAGGCCGGCAAGCCCTATTCGGTCGAACTGTGCGGCGGCACCCATGTCGGCGCCACCGGCGAGATCGGCCTTGTCCGCATCGTCGGCGAAAGTGCGGTCGCCGCCGGCGTGCGCCGCCTCGAGGCGCTGACCGGCGAGGCCGCCCGCGCCTATCTCTCCGAGCAGGACGAACGGGTGAAAGCGCTCGCCGCCAGCCTGAAGGTTCAGCCCGCCGAGCTTCAGTCCCGCGTGGAGGCGCTGCTCGATGAGCGCCGCAAGCTCGAGCGCGAATTGACGGAAGCGAAGAAAAAGCTCGCCCTGGCAGGTGACGGTGGCAATGGTGCGGAAGCCGTTCGCGAAATTGCCGGCGTGAAATTCCTCGGCAAGGTCGTCACCGGCGTCGAGCCGAAGGACCTGAAGGGCCTGGCGGACGAGGGCAAGAAGGGCCTGGGCTCGGGCGTTGTCGCCTTCGTCGGCGTCTCCGCCGACGACAAGGCAAGCGCCGTGGTCGCCGTGACCGACGACCTCACCACGCGCTTCAGCGCTGTCGATCTCGTCCGCATTGCCTCCGCCGCACTCGGCGGCAAGGGCGGCGGCGGCCGGCCGGACATGGCCCAGGCCGGTGGCCCGGACGGCCAGCGCGCCGGCGAGGCGATCGAATCCGTCGCTGCGGCGATCGCCGGATAGCGCGTCCCAAGCATCGAACCAAATTAGAACGGCGGGTTATCCCGCCGTTTTCATTTGCGAAATGTTCAACCTTCGGTGCTATTGCTCCGGCACCGAAGGAGAGTGATTCCTTGCTCGAAGTCCTCATCAGCATCCCGACCTTGATGGTCTGCACCTTCCTGTCGACGTTTGTCGTCGCCATTTTCCTGACGCAACATTGGCTCACGGAACGCGGCTCTGCCGCTGCGGGCTACTGGTGCATCGCCATGTGGGTCGGGTCGGCGGCGAGCCTTCTGCTGGGATTGCGGGGAATTGCGACGCCCGAGCTTGCGATCGGATTGGGCAACGCCCTTGCCGCCTTGGGCTATGCCTTGACGTGGGCGGGCTTTCGCGCCTTCGACCATCAGCGCGCGTCCCTTTTCGCTATTCTGGCCGGTGTGGTCGCCTGGACGGTTTCCTATCGGTTCTCGGATACGTTTGCCGCCGACATGAACCTGCGCATCATGTTGATGTCGGCGGTCGTGTCCATCTATTCGCTGGCAATGGCGCGCGACCTGCTGCGCGGAAGGCGGCGGGAGGCGCTGCCGTCGCGACGCCTCGTCGCCGTACTCCTCGCGACCCACGCCCTGATCTACGCTTTGCGCATTCCGTTTGCCTACTTCAACCCGGTCCCCGAGCATCTCACCCCGTCCGTTTCCCCGTGGTTTGCCATCTTTGCGCTGGAAATCTTCCTTCACACGCTGATTGTGTCGATGGGGATCCTGGTGCTGATCAAGGAACGCAGCGAATTTGTCTTCCGCCACGCCGCCCGTTCGGATGCGCTGACCGGCGTGTTCAATCGCGGGGCCCTGATCGACGAGGTCGCGGGTCTGCTTCGGCGGCGCCCGAACCAAGGCGTGCTGATGCTGTTCGACCTCGATCATTTCAAGTCGATCAACGACACGCACGGCCATCAGGCAGGTGACAAGGTGCTACAACGCTTCACGTCCGCGGTGTCCGCCAGGCTGGCCGACGAGATGGTGTTCGGCCGCTTCGGCGGGGAGGAATTTGCGCTGTTTACGCCCGAACTCGATCTGGACGAGGCACAGGCGTTCGCCGATTCTCTCAGGCAGGATGTGGCTTCGCTAGCCATTGGTCACTATGGCACGATCATATCCGCCACCGTCAGCGTGGGGCTGGCCTCGGCGGCGTTGAGCGGTGGCGACCTCGACAGGTTGCTCGCCGCCGCCGACAGCGCGCTGTATCGGGCCAAGGAAGAAGGCCGCAACCGCGTCGCCGTCGCTGGTGCTGCAGAAAGCCTGATGCAGGTGGCAGGCCGCATGCGCGAACCTGCGGCGAGTGGCGCGATCGCGGTTTCAGCCGCCGGCTGACCACCTCACAGCAATGCATGGCAACGGCGGATGCGATGGAAAGGCATTGTCGCGGCGCACCTGAAGGAAGACCGCGCCGGGAACTGACGGACGAAAGCGTCAGCGCGGCTTTTCAGAGCGGTCGCGCGTCATGCCCTTCTCGGCAAGCTCTTGTTCGTATGCAGCGAAAAGGTCCTCGCCTTTCTCGCCGAGCTCCCGCAGATAGCTCCAGGTGTAGATTCCGGTGTCGTGGAAATCGTCGAAACCGATCCGGACCGCATAGTTGCCGGTTGGCATGACCGAAATGATCGCCACGTTGCGCTTCCCCGGCACGGTGACGCGCTGCCCCGGACCATGTCCCTGCACTTCGGCCGACGGCGACAGCACCCGCAGCATCTCCGCCGACAGCTCGAAGCGCTGCCCGTCGTCAAACGCGACCGTCAGCCGCTGCCGGTCCTTGGACACCCGCAATTCCGTAGGCCACCGCTCGCTCATCGTCGTCCTCCACGCGCTTTCAGGCAGCACTATGCCGCACTGGTCGCATAGGCAAGCTGCAATTTCATGCCATAATGGCGCGATGACCTTGACGGCCGGATCGGCAGGACCGACATTCCGCTCAAGACGGAGGAAGACGTGAACAGTTCTGCAGGACCAACGGATAGGGCGACCGCACTTGCACCCTCATCCGCCCCGATGATCGACCCCTTTGGCCGCGCCGTCACCTACCTGCGCGTTTCCGTCACCGACCGTTGCGATTTCCGCTGCACCTACTGCATGGCGGAGAACATGACGTTCCTGCCGAAGAAGGACCTGCTGACGCTGGAGGAACTGAACCGGCTCTGTACCGCCTTCATCGACAAGGGCGTTCGCAAGATCCGCCTGACCGGCGGCGAGCCTCTGGTGCGCAAGAACATCATGCATCTCGTGCACGATCTCGGTCGCCAGGTCGAGGCCGGCCGGCTCGACGAATTGACCCTGACGACGAACGGCTCGCAGCTTTCCAGATACGCCGCCGAGCTCGCCGATTGCGGGGTGCGCCGCATCAACGTCTCGCTCGACACGCTCGATGCGGACAAATTCCGCGCGATCACCCGCTGGGGCGATCTCGGCAAGGTGATGGAAGGCATCGACGCGGCTCAGGCAGCGGGGCTGAAGATCAAGCTGAACGCAGTCGCGCTGAGAGATTTCAACGACCGCGAAATTCCCGACATGCTGCGCTGGGCACATGGCCGCGGCATGGACCTGACGCTGATCGAGACCATGCCGATGGGCGAGATCGATGAGGACCGTACCGAGCATTACTTGCCGCTGTCGGAGATGCGCGCGCACCTCTCGGAGCAGTTCACCCTCGCCGACATCGACTATCGCACCGGCGGGCCGGCGCGCTACGTCACCGTTGCCGAAACCGGCGGCCGGCTCGGCTTCATCACGCCGATGACGCACAATTTCTGCGAAAGCTGCAATCGCGTCCGCCTGACCTGCACCGGCACGCTCTACATGTGCCTCGGCCAGAACGACGCCGCCGACCTGCGCCTGCCGCTGCGCGCCGCCGACGATGACGCCCTGCTGTCACAGGCGATCGACGAGGCCATCGGCCGCAAGCCGAAGGGCCACGACTTCGTCATCGGCCGCAACAATCGCCCCGCCGTCGCCCGCCACATGAGTGTTACCGGCGGCTGACGGCCAACCCGAACCTCAAGACTGCCGCCCGGCGCTGGTGTCTTCGATAACGAAGTCATGGGTAATCGTCGCGCTCTTGGCAAGCATTGCCGAGGCCGAACAGTATTTGTCCAGCGACAACGCGATCGCGCGCTCGACCTTGTTCGCGGCCAGGCCCTGGCCCTTGACGACAAAGTGCATGTGGATGCGGGTAAACACCTTCGGATCCTGATCGGCACGGTCTGCATCGATCTCGATGACGCAATCCTCGACGTTATCGCGACCCTTCTCCAGGATGTGCACGACATCGTAGGCCGTACAGCCCCCGGTGCCGATCAGCACCAGCTCCATCGGGCTCGGTCCCGGCGTCCGCTCGTCCGCCCCGGCCGCCGATCCCAACACGACCGTGTGCCCGCTTCCGGACTGGCCGATGAAGGTTCGATCTTCTACCCACTTTACGCGCGCTTTCATGCAGATGCTCCCTGACTCGAAAGGTCCATCATAATCCGATTGCGGTCGATGTCCTCCGCCATTCGCTCATCGCGGCGCCGGCTCGGCCGCTTCGAGGCTTGGAGCGGTTTCCGGCACCGGATGTTTGCCTGTCGGCGATAGCCAGATCGGCCGATCGGGTCTACAGTCTCCCCATGGCGACGCGTCGCCATGAAGGCCACCAAGAGGCTTCGTCATGACCGGCGAGCGGGTTCAGCGCAGGCTTGCTGCCATCCTTGCGGCCGACGTCGTCGGCTATTCGCGCCTGATGGAAGCCGACGAGGCCGGGACGCTGGCGCGCCTCAAGGCGCTACGCCTCGGCGTGATCGACCCGGCCGTCGCGCGCCATTCCGGCCGCATGGTCAAGCTAATGGGCGACGGCGCACTGCTGGAGTTCGCCAGCGCCGTCGAGGCGGTGACCTGCGCCATGGAAATCCAGAAGCTGGTTGCAGAGCACGATCTCGACGTCCCCGTCGACGCGCGCATCCGCTTCCGGATCGGCATCAATGTCGGGGACGTCATCGTCGACGGCGACGACCTTTATGGCGACGGCGTCAATGTCGCCGCAAGGCTCGAAACGCTCGCGCAGCCGGGCGGGATCTACATTTCCCGCTCCGCTGCCGATCAGGTTCGCGACAAGATTCCCGTCGGCATCGAGAGCCGGGGATCGCAATCGGTAAAGAACATCGCCCGCCCCATCGAAGTCTTCTGTGTGGTCGGTGACAGCGCTGCCCGCAACACGGCTGCGCAAGCGCCCGCGGCCCGCCACCGGCCGCCGATGCGCGAAAAAACATCGATCGCAGTCCTCGCCTTCAACAACATGAGCGGCGATGCGGACCAGGAGTATTTCTCAGACGGTATCAGCGAGGACATCATCACGGACCTCGCCAAGCTGTCGGACTTGCATGTCATCGCCCGGAATTCCTCCTTTGCGTACAAGAAGAGCCCCGTTTCGCTGCCGGAGGTCGCCGCAGCGCTTGGTGTGCGCTATGTCCTGGAAGGGAGCGTGCGCAAGGCCGGAAGCAAGGTGCGCGTCACCGCGCAGCTGATCGACGCCACCACGGGCGGCCATGCCTGGGCCGAGCGGTTCGACCGGGAACTGACCGACGTCTTTGAAGTACAGGACGAACTGACCCAACAAATCGTCACTGCGCTCAAGGTGCGGTTGACGACTTCCGAAAGGGATCGCATCGCCGACAAGCCCGTTGCGGACGTCACCGCGCACGAGTGCTTCCTGCGGGGACGCGAGCAGGTCTGGCTCCATACGCGGGCCGGCAACGCCGACGCCCGCGCCTACATGGCCGAGGTCCTCCGGATCGATCCGAATTGTGCGGTGGCTTACGCCTTCACCTCATTCGCGCACGTCAACGACTACATCAACGGCTGGGCCGCCGAACCCGAACAGGCCCTTCTGACCGGGCTTGACCTGGCGCGCCGTGCCATCGCCCTCGATGAACAGCTGCCGGAAGGCCATTTCGTCTTGGGGGTCGCGCTTCTGTGGAACAGGCAGCCGGACGAGGCGCTTGAATCGGTGTCGCGCTGCATCGCGCTTGCGCCGAGTTCGGCCGAAGGCCACATCTTGAAGGCGCATATCGAGATGTTCAAGGGCAACCCAGCCAAGTCGATCGAGACGCTCGACACCTATATGAAGCTCGATCCCGTCTATCCGGAAATTGCCCTGCAGTTTCTCGCCGAGGCCCAGTTTCTGCTCGGCAGGTTTGAGCTGGCGGCCGACACACTAACGAAGCGGCTGGCCCGCAATCCGGACGCAACGACCGCCTACGCGCTGCTCGCGTCGAGCCTGGGTCACCTCGGGCAGATCGAAGCGGGGCGAGATGCCTGGGCGCAGGTGCTGCGGCTTGAACCGAATTTCTCAGTCGAACGCAGAAGGAAACTTTTACCGTTCAAGAACCCCGCCGATTTCGAGCTGCGCGTCGAGGGGCTCCGGCATCTGGGGCTTGCCCCCTGACAGAAAGCCCCGCGACAGTCTTCCTGCCGCGGGGCTTTTCTTTTTCTGCCTAAGCAACCGGACTTCAGGCCGCGTAGTGGTCACCGTAGCCGCGGTCACGATTATCGAGATCCCGCGTCTTGAAGTGATCTATCTTGCGATTGAGCACTTCGACACGGTTGCGCAGGCCGTGGATCTCGGCGGTGTTCTCCTCGACCATCGCGGCGTTCTGCTGCGTAATCAGTTCGACCTGGTGGACCGCCTGGTTCACTTCGCTCAGCCCCTCGTATTGGGCCGCCGCCGCCTGCTCGATGTTGCCGACCAGCTGATGGATGGAGGATATGTGTCCGTTGATCACTGTCAGCGCCTTGCCAGTCTCTTCGACCAGCGACACGCCGCTGCGCACCTGGGCGGAGCTGTCGGAAATCAGCCCCTTGATCTCGCGCGCAGCCCCGGCACAACGCTGGGCGAGTTCGCGCACCTCCTGGGCGACCACGGCAAACCCCCTGCCCGCCTCGCCGGCGCGTGCCGCCTCGACGCCCGCGTTCAGAGCCAGCAGGTTGGTCTGGAAGGCGATTTCGTCGATGACGCCGATAATCGTGCTGATCTTCTCGGACGAGCGGTTGATCTGCGCCATCGCCTCGACTGCCCTGGCGACGACTTCACCGGAACGAATTGCGTAGGTGTGGGTCTCGTCGACCGAAACCGCGGTCCGCTGGGCACTTTCGGCCGTCGACCGGACGATGTCGGTCAGCTGCCGGAGCGCGCGCGTGCTCTCCTCCAGTGCCGCCGCCTGCTGCTCGGTACGGCGCGCCAGGTCGTCGGCCGAGGAAGCCAGGTTGCCGGCACCGCCGCTGATCTCAACGGTGGTCGCGCGAACGTCCGCAAGCGTTGCCCGCAACGCCTCGACGGCGTTGTTGTAGGTGCGGGCCATGGCGACGTACTCGGCGGCCAACGCCTCGGTCATGCTCTCCTCCAGGTCGCCGGCGGCGAGCTTGCCGAGCACGTCCGACAGCGCGCTGAGCGCCTCCATCTGCTCCGCTTCGATCCGTGCCTGTTCGGCGGCGCGGCGGGCCTGTTCTTCGGCCGTCTGCGCGCGCTGGGCTTCCGCCTCCTGCTCCAATCGGACATTTTCCAGCGCCGCGTCGCGGAACACGGCGACGGAACGGACCATGTCGCCGATCTCGTCGCCACGATTGCGGCCGTCGATCGGCACGTCGAGTTCCCCGCTCGCAAGGCGCGACATGACCTCCGTGACGCGCTTCAACGGCCCGCGCAGCGTTTCCACCAGCATCAGGCCGCCGATGATGGCTAGCAGCGTGCCTGCGACCATGGCGACGATCGAGACGTTGGCCGAGCGCTGGCTGTCCTGCTTGCCTGCTTCCTGCGCGCTGCTGACAAAGGCTTCCAACGTCTGGCTGGCATCGGCAATGAGCGTGCGTGCGTCCGTGCGCGCCTGGCGCCAGCGATCGGCGACGGAAATGAGCTCCTGCGTGCCCTGACCGATTGCCCCCAGCAGGGGAGCGAGCTTGCGCGGCAAGTCGCGGAGGGTGGCGTTCTTGCCCCCAAGCCTTGCCAGGTCGGCCCCCTTCGACGCGATGCCCTGAATGTCCTTCAGCACGACGGCACGGCTTTGCTCGTCCGGCTGGCGATGCAATTCGCTGACATGGAGGCCAGCCCGGTCAATCTGTGTGAAGGTCTCACCGACCAGTTCCATCAGCCGCTTCATCAGCGTGATCTCGGCGCCCATGCTGACATAGCGTTTTGCCGCCGTGTCGGAGTTCTGTTGGGCCGCCTTGGCGAAATCCGCGTCGAATTTCGAGAGCTTCGACAGCACCGGCACGAGGCTGTGCTTTTTGCTTTCCGCGTCGCCGCTGCTGGCGAGGATCGCCTCGACAGCTTCGATCTCCTTCTTGAGCAAGGCGAACTGTTCCAACGCCGCCGGCGATGCGATGCTCTCCGAATCGCCGAGTTCCTTGACGAGCCGCGGCAGGTAGGTTTCGGCAGCCTTGATCGCGTCCTCCGGCTTCATCGCAAGCGCCACGGGCTTGCGGAACTTACCGATGCGCTCGGCCAGCCCCTGATAGGCAGCGGCATCGAAGAGCAGCGTCTTGGCGAACTTCTCCTTGGCGTCCGACTCACTGCGGATCACCGCGATCTGCTTCTGCGCGAACTGTCCCTGCGCCGTCATTTCGGCCAGCGCCGCCTTGAGCGCAGCGCTCGTCGCCTCCTGCTCGGTATGGATCGTCCAGAGCAGGTCCGCCTGGGTCCGCATCTTTTCCGCCAGGCCGACGACCGAGGCGATCTTTGCTTTTTCCGCGGGCTCGACCAGCAGGTCGTCCAGTGCATGGATTCCCCCGTCCTGGTCGTCGATTCGCGCAGCCAGAGTGTTTCGGCTCTCCTCGGTCGGATGATCGACGAAGTCCTGCAGCGCAGTCCTCAGGTTCTGGAAATCCGACAGGCTGTTGATGGTTTCGCGCGTCACGGTCATGTGGCCGTTCAAGGTGCGGGCGGTGAAGAAGCCGACCAGACCGATCCCGGCGATCAGGACGACCAGCGGGATGACGAACAGCAGCACCTTGGTAACAATGCGACGTCGCTGCAGAAGGCGATCGATAAAGGACATGGGGTTCCCCGGGTATTATTCTTGTGCGGACCTCATACCCTGCCGGTGGCAGACGTTTGTCTGTGGTGGCCATCTTCGGACTGCCGGGACCGTGCCGCCGACAACCAAGGCCACCACAACCTCCTCGAACGTGTGCATCCGTCGCTTCATGCGATGGTCTTGCGGGTAACGCGACGATAGTCACTGAAACTTAATGAAAAGCGAAGCCCAGCCCAAGCATTTTCAAGGTTTTGAAATCGAAGCGACAGAGACTATTTGCCAATTGCAGCCTTACACTCCTTGAACAACGGCCTCTTTACTAGCTTGTCTCCAACGGCGACTTTGATCGTCCCATCGCCAGCCAACAGCCACACGGCTGCGCGGCCGAGTGCGGGGAACGATACGATTTGCGTCGCAACAAGGCTTTGCAGCCCTCTCGCAGGAGCGGCGACGTGTTTACTCACCCAAAAGAATCAAGCAGCAGCGCCCGCGCAAGATCGACCCAACCACTATACTTCAGGTCGGTTTGCGCTAGGCTCTGTTCACTTCGGAGCGATGCCGCTGTCGCCCGCTCCGAAAATACCAGGCGCCCGCGCCCGCAGCGGAGAGAGACCGCGCTGTTCGCTGCAGGTAGTCCACCACCTGTTTTTGGAGGAGAGGCAACATGGACCGATTTGAGGGCGGCTGCCTGTGCGGCAACGTCCGAATCACCGCGTCGGGACGACCATACCGGGTCGGCCTGTGTCATTGTCTCGACTGCCGCAAGCATCATGGGGCTCTTTTTCACGCTTCCGCGGTATTCCCTCAGGATGCGGTGACGATCGATGGCGAAGCACGCGACTACGCCGGGCGGTTCTTCTGCCCCCGTTGCGGCTCGTCCGTTTTCAGCCGCACCGCAGATGAAATAGAAGTTAACCTGGGATCCCTGGATGCGCCTGACCAGCTGGTACCGACCTACGAGAGCTGGATCATCCGTCGCGAATCGTGGTTACCGCCATTTCCGCTGACAAGGCGATACGCCCGCGATCGTGACGCCACCAGTCGCCTTGAGGAGTAGGACTCAGGAACGGTGCGAGCTAACGAAGGCAAAATTCGCATCCATTGTCGCGCCCGCAGCAGGTTTCATCTTGGCCAGATCCGCCCACTTCGGCTAGACCCGGAACAACGACGGGGCGAGGTTAAATGCAAACAGAAGCGACCGTACAGTGCAGCAATGCGTTCCCCGGTGTGATCCTCGCCGGCGGGCGATCCAGCCGCATGGGCGAGAACAAGGCGAATGTCCGGCTCGGTGGCATGACGCTGGTCGACCGCGCCATCCGCCGGCTCGGGCCGCAGGTCTCGATGCTCTCGATCAGCGCCAACGAGCCGCTTTCTCTCGACAGCAAGTCACCCTTCCCGGTGTTCAGCGATCTTGACGACACGCGCTCCGGTCCGCTCGCGGGTATCCTGGCCGCGCTCTTGCACGTGCGGGCGCACCAACCCGGCGCGACCCACGTCGCAACGGTGCCGACGGACAGTCCGTTCTTCCCGCTCGATCTCGTCGCCTGCCTGGGCGCTGCCATCGACCACCCCGAGCGCACCGCCGTGGCCGCCTCCTCCGGCGGCGTGCATCCGGTTTTCGGGCTCTGGCCGGTTGCCCTCGCCGATGAACTGGACGCCTGGCTGCGTGGCGGTAAGTCCCTGCGCCTGCGGACCTGGCTCGATGGCCACAGCACGCGCCAGGTGCACTTTTCAGATCGGCAAACGCCGCGTGGCCCATTCGACCCTTTCTTCAATATCAACACGCCGGACGATCTCGCCGTCGCGGAAGGCTGGCTGGAGACGCTTGAACCATGACCGACAGACCCCGCATCTTTGGCATTTCCGGGTGGAAGAACTCCGGCAAGACCGGGCTGACCACGCGCCTTGTCGAGACGATTGTCGCGCGCGGCTATCGCATTTCGACCATCAAGCACGCGCACCATGATTTCGACATCGACAGGGCGGGCACCGACAGTTATCGCCACAGGCATGCCGGCGCCCACGAAGTGGCAATCGTATCCGGCACCCGCTACGCCATCATGCATGAGCTGCGCGGCGATCCCGAACCGGGCTTCGAGGATGTCCTTGCCCGTCTCGCCCCCTGCGACCTCGTTCTGATCGAGGGCTACAAGCGCGAACCGATCCCGAAGATCGAAGCCCGGCGGCTGGACGCGGCAAACCGCACGCCGCTCGCCCCGCAGGACCCGCACATCGTCGCCATCGCCGCCGACCATCCGGTGATGGATACCCTCCTGCCCGTCTTCGACCTCGATGACACCGATGGCATCGCCGATTTCATTCTGGCCAGCGTCGGTCTGCCGGTGGCGTCAAAGCGCTGATACTGCCGTTGAAGGATTGCCGCAGGACCGTCGCGACGAGCGCCGGGCCGGTTGATCGGAGGCAGGCAACGCGAAGCGCGTCTGCCCCGTCAGTCTGGGCCTTAGCCCTCGTCTTCGAGCGGTTTCCACCGACACCGGCTTGCCGGACTTTGATCCGGCATCCAGCGCGCTCAAGTCCTTGAGCGCAGAAGGCTCCGGTGCCGCCAGCAACGCAGCTGGACACTCCCCAAGCCAAAAAGGCGAAGCAGCGCTGCTTGCGAAGACTGACGCTTGCCGCAGAAAAAAGGCCGCCGGATCGCTCCGGCGGCCTCCTATATTCACTTGACCTCGCGCCTTACTGGGCGGATGCGACCGGCTTCACCAGCGGCGTCACGCGGCGGATCGTCACACGCCGGTTGAGCTGCTCGGGTCCGTCGGTCAGGATCTTCAGGTAGCGTTCGCCATAGCCCTGGGTCGACAGGTTCTCCGGCGGAATGTCGTAGACATCCGTCAGCAGGTCAGCGACCGATTCGGCGCGCTCGTCGGAGAGGATGAGGTTCGATTCGTCAGAACCGACCGCATCGGTATGGCCCTCGATCAGGAACGTCTCGCCGGGGTTTTCGTCCAGGAGATTGTTGATCGCATCGGCCACCTGTCGCAGCGTCGAGGCCTGTTCCATCGAGATCTCGGCGCTGCCGGTCGCAAACGTGATCGTGTCGAGGTCGATGCGGCGCACCTTGTCGCGGATACGGGCCGAGTACTTCACCTCGTCGAGCGTGTAGACGCGCTCGACTGCCTCGACCGGCGGGGCTGCGAGGAAGGCGCGATAGTCGCGATCATAGTCGCTCGACGTGTCGATGATGTAGTCCTCGACCGGCACCGTCAGGCGCATCGGCGGCAGGTAAAGGCCCGGATCCCGGAAGGGAACGCGGTCTTCCACGTAGTAGTCGGTCTCAGGAACGTAGTAGAGAACGTATTCGCGGTCACCGACGAAACGCGAGCGCTGGATGACATCGCCGTAGCCGTCGCGAATGGTCACGACGCGGACGCCGCCCGGACGCTCGATCGTCTCGCGCACGCGGCCGCCGCTGAGGTTCTCGTAGTAGGTATCCTGTGCGCGGCGCGACAGCCGGTTGCCGTCGTAGTTGCGGACGATCGTGCGATTGTCGATGTTGTAGATCACCCGATTGTCGACACGACGGTCGACGCGGACGTTATCCGGATCCCGATAACCGGGGCGTCGGTCGGAGCGCTCGCCGCGCTCGCGCTCGATCGATTCGTATCGCACCGGCCGGCGACGATTGCCGTCCCGGTCGACCTGTGCATCCGCGTCCGTGGTCGGCACGAACTGCCGTTCATTCTGACGCTCTTCGGCACGACGCTGTTCGGCGCGGCGCTTGCGGCGCTCTTCGCGCGATCCGTCGCGGCGATTGTCCGCGTCCTTGTCGCTGTCGAGCACGGCGGCTCCGCCCACCACCGGAAGATCGATCGTTTCCGTCGTCTTCGAGGGATCGCGCGCGACGCGTTCCCGCTCTGGATCCCGTTCGCGCCGCGGGCGCTGACGGTTTTCCTGCGCCGCATCCTGCTCGCGCTGTGCTTCCAGCTTCTTGCGGCGTTCCTCGCGGGCCTTCTGCTTGTCGGTCTGCGGCTGCTCCTCGGCGGCGCGGTTCTGCTCCTCCGCCTGCTGCTCCTGCTGCTTGCGGCGCTCCTCGCGGGCCTTCTGCTTGTCGGTCTGCGGCTGCTCCTCGGCGGCGCGGTTCTGCTCYTCCGCCTGCTGCTCCTGCTGCTTGCGGCGCTCTTCGCGGGCCTTCTGCTTGTCGGTCTGCKGCTGCTCCTCGGCGGCGCGGTTCTGCTCTTCCGCCTGCTGCTCCTGCTGCTTGCGGCGCTCCTCGCGGGCCTTCTGCTTGTCGGWCTGCTGCTGCTCCTCGGCGGCGCGGTTCTGCTCTTCCGCCTTCTGCTCCTGCTGCTTCTTGCGGCGTTCCTCGCGGGCCTTCTGCTTGTCGGACTGCTGCTGCTCCTCGGCGGCGCGGTTCTGCTCTTCCGCCTTCTGCTCCTGCTGCTTCTTGCGGCGCTCTTCGCGGGCCTTCTGCTTGTCCGACTGCTGCTGCTCCTCGGCGGCGCGGTTCTGCTCTTCCGCCTTCTGCTCCTGCTGCTTCTTGCGGCGCTCTTCGCGAGCCTTCTGCTTGTCCGACTGCTGCTGCTCCTCGGCGGCGCCCTTCTGTTCTTCGGCCTGCTGCTGGCGCTGCTTGCGGCGCAGCTTGCGAAGCTCCTCCTCGGAAAGGCCGCTCTCGTCCGACTGAACCTGGATCACGCCCTGCGTGGTCCCGGCCGGCTGCATCGGGCGAATCGCCGCAGCATTGGCCGGTTGCCAGATGAGCGATGCCAACGGCAGTGCTACCGTGGCGAGCAGTTTGGTTCGGTTACCCATTACGTATTCCTTGTGTACCGCTGATTCCTTCGGCGAAGCGTGGACCAGCCATTCCGGGCGATTTTATGATCCGGTCCGCAAACCGAATCCTGCAGTGTGGATAGGCTATTGGCCCTGGTCTGAACTCTTGATGAACGGCCCGTTTCGGCTCCATTCACCCACCATACAACGCGCAAGCACGCCGCTCGGTTCATTCGCCTCCGAGGGACAACTCCGGCCGAACGAGCAAGCGAAGCAGTTCGTGGTTGATTTTTCCGGCGAAAGAAGTCGATTATCGCGCCAAGCGGGCCAGCGACGCCCGCCCCGGGAAACCGCCGAGAACACAATAACCGGCCGGTCTGAAACAGAGAGGATTAAAATGCGCATTTCCAAACGTCTCACCATGGCCGCGTCCGCAGCCGTTTTCACACTGCTGGCCGGTGCTGCGATGGCCGATGGTGAAAAGATTATCATTGGCACCGAGGGCGCCTATCCGCCGTTCAACAACCTTGAAGCCGACGGCACGCTGACAGGCTTCGACGTCGATATCGCCAAGGCGCTCTGCGAGGAGATGAAGGCCGAATGCACCTTCGTGACGCAGGACTGGGATGGCATCATCCCGGCGCTCGTCGCCAAGAAGTTCG
Organism: Mycoplana sp. 10N416; assembly: GCF_056394765.1. Classification (NCBI taxonomy): domain Bacteria; kingdom Pseudomonadati; phylum Pseudomonadota; class Alphaproteobacteria; order Hyphomicrobiales; family Rhizobiaceae; genus Mycoplana; species Mycoplana sp. 10N416. The sequence goes on from NZ_JBFTIM010000008.1 coordinate 207,771, forward strand.
ACGCCATCGTCGCCTCGATGTCGATCACCGAAGAGCGCAAGCAGAAGGTCGACTTCTCGGCCAAGTACTACAACACGCCGCCGGCGATCGTCGTGCCGAAGGATTCCGAGATCACCGCTGCGACCGCGGAAGCGCTCGCCGGCAAGACGCTCGGCGCCCAGTCTTCGACCACCCATTCCAACTATGCCGAAGCGCACATGAAGGGCGCGGAGCTGAAGCTCTATCCGACCGCCGACGAGTACAAGCTCGACATCGCCAACGGTCGTGTTGACGCCGCTATCGACGACGTCGTCGTTCTCTCGGAGTGGCTCAAGACCGAGGATGGCGCTTGCTGCAAGCTGCTCGGCACGCTGCCGGTCGACCCGGTCATCAATGGCGCCGGCGCCGGCATTGCCGTCCGCAAGGGCGAGACCGATCTGGCTGACAAGCTCAGCAAGGCGATCCAGGGCATCCGCGCCAGCGGCAAGTACCAGGAAATCAACGCCAAGTACTTCCCCTTCGACGTCTACGGCGAAGAATAGTCGGCGGCCCCGCTTATGCGGGGATTTTATGACCCGATGCGGGTTTGTGTGGACGGGAGGGCTTGCCCTCCCGTCATTTTTGTTTGAGAACAACCTTAAACAGAAGGCGTGTTGAAGCGCCGCGCGATGAGCGCGCCAAGCGCGCCGGGGGTACATTTGGCATGAGCGGGTTCTTTTCCGCCATCGCGGAGGCGGTCTCCGCGTTTCTCAGAGTGATCGATCCATTGTGCGGCCCCGCCGGCGTATTCCGCTGGTTCGCGGGCGATACCCTTCTTGCTTGTGGCGACGCGGGCTGGGGCGACGAGATCGCGACCGGTTTCCTGATCACCGGCAGCCTCGCCCTGGCAACGCTGCCGGTAGGGCTGCTGTTCGGCTTCTTCATCGCGCTTGCCAAGCAGTCGGAGGAACGCTCGCTGCGGCTTGCCGCCGACATCTACACGACCATCTTCCGTGGCCTGCCGGAGCTGCTGACGCTCTTCATCGTCTATTATGGGCTGCAGATCCTCGTACAGAACCTGCTTTCGGCGCTCGGATACCAGCAGGCGGTCGAGATCAATGCCTTCTTCGCCGGCATGATTGCGCTCGGCGTCGTCTTTTCCGCCTACTGCTCCGAGGTCCTGCTGTCGGCATTCCGGGCGATCCCCCGCGGACAATACGAAGCCGGCGATTCACTCGGGCTGCATCGTGGCAATACCATGCGCCTCATTATCCTGCCCCAGCTTGTTCGCATTGCCCTGCCCGGACTTGGAAATCTCTGGATGATCCTGTTGAAGGATACGGCACTCGTCTCCATTGTCGGCCTTCCGGACATCCTGCGCCAGACCGGCATTGCCGCCCGCGTCACCAAGGAGGCATTCCTGTTCTACGGTATCGCCTGCATTCTCTTCCTCGTTCTCGCCCTCCTGTCTTCGATCGTGTTTTCGGCCATCGAGGCGCGCGTGAAGCGCTCGGAGGTCGCACGATGAGCGCCGTCACCTCTCTCATTCCACCCCAGGCTCCTCCTCCGGCGCCCCCGCAGCCCTACTCGCTGTCACGTTTTGTCGGCAGCGTCGCCCTCGGCATATGGCTGGCGGTCGCAGTCGGCATCTTTTTGACCGTCGTCGACGGCTGGGATCCGGAGAAGTTTGCCAAGTACGGTCCGAGCTACCTGTCCGGCCTCGGCGTGACGCTGCTCCTGGTGACGATCTCGATCACGCTCGGCGCGCTCGTTTCCTTGCCGGTCGCCTTCGCCAGGATGTCGAACAACAAGGTGCTGTCCTGGCTCGCCTACGGCTACATCTACTTCTTCCGCGGAACACCGCTGCTGACGCAGCTCTTCCTCGTCTACTACGGCCTCGGCAGCTTCTCGGCGGAACTGAAGGCGCTCGGCCTGTGGGGTTTCTTCCGTGACGCCTGGAACTGCGCGCTGCTCACCTTTACGCTCAACACTGCCGCTTACCAGGCCGAGATTCTGCGCGGCGCCATTGAGAGCGTGCCGCGCGGCCAGCATGAGGGCGCCGCCTCGCTCGGCCTGCCGAGTCGGATCACCTTCTTCAAGATCATCCTGCCGCAGGCGCTGATCGTGGCGCTTCGTCCCTATGGCAACGAGATCATCCTGATGATCAAAGGCTCGGCGATCGTCGCAATCGTCACCGTGTTCGACCTGATGGGCGAGACGCGGCGCGCCTTCTCGCGCACCTTCGACTATCAGACCTATCTCTGGGCCGCGCTGCTCTATCTGATGATCGTCGAGTTGATGCGCAACCTCTGGGCCTGGCTGGAAGCGCGGCTGACGCGCCACCTGAAGCGCTGAAAGATCCCAATGCTTGGCAGCACTCCACCAAAAGTGCTGCCAAGCCATTGTTTCAAATGAATTAATCCCCACCTTAAATGAAAATCAATGATTGATTAACCACTGCCGTGTCTCAATCATAGGGACCATCATTCACCTTGAAATGAGGTCCCGAATGACACAGGACTTGGAACTGCAACTGAAAGGCTACGGCCTGACGACGGCCCAGATCCTTTACCGAATGCCCGATCATCCGGCCCTGCTGCAGACATACGTCTGGCAGCACTACGATCTTGCTCCGGAATTTCCCGAGATGCGCCAGTTCCTGAAGTTCTGGCAGGAAAAGCTCGACGGGCCGCTGCATTCGGTACGCTATGTGCACCGCAAGCTGATCTCGGCGACCGAGTGGAGGGCATTGAAGGGCGAGTTCATCCTGCACTGACGCGCCGCCGATGCCCGGCGTCAGACATGCGCCTCGCCACGCACGCGTTCCCCTTCGGATCGCTCCTGGTGCAGGACGGCTACGAGAATGAGCAGGTAGAACACGGCGACAATGGCGAGCACGCCGCCGCCGGGGATCGGCCCGAGTGCGGCATTCTTCAGCACCTGATGGAAGGACAGCGCGACGTCGAAGGGGCCTGCCTCCGTCATCGTCGACGAGGAGATCTTCAGCGCCCAGGCCAACAGCAGGATCAGGTACATCCAGGAATAGTTTCGTCGCAGCCGGCGGCAGGCGGCCTCGCGATAGCCGATCTCGAATTGGGGCTTGCGCAGGCTCTTGGCGATCGCGGCCGCCCAGTCGGGCGACAGGTCGCCGCGCGGCTCGAGAAATTCAGCGAAGTATTTCTTCTCGATCTGCCGGACCCGCGACCGATAGACGTCGAAGAAGCGGTAGCGCCGTGCCTCGATCAGAAGCAGCAGCGAAATCAGCAGCATTGCGAACAACAAGACCCCGTGATGCGAGTTCGGCGTCGAAAGGGAGACGGAGAGCATCGCCGCCACCACCGTGATCGCCCAGTTCGTCGTCCGGTCGATGCGGTCACGCCAGCCGGCCATCCGGCCCAGTTCACCGCGATAGTAATGGACCATCAGGTTGATCGCCTCCATCGAGGTCACCGGCAGATGCGACGACGTCATCTCACCCTTGTCCGGTTGCGCGGAAAACGACGCCACTTCGCCCGCCATCGGCCTTCCTCCTTCTTCTTTTCCTTGAAGGAGATGATGCCCCTCTTTGATCCGATTGTGAAATGTCATTTTCGCCGTCAGCCGGGCGGTGGCCACCGGCCAGGATTGCCAAACGGCGCCGTCAGCCCTATGAGACGCCCCATGACAAAGATCGACGAAGAAGCGCTTGCGGAAGCCTACAACCGCGCCCTCGCCCTCGAGAAGTCCGGCGACTTCGACGCGGCGGCGAAAGCCTATGCGGAGGTCCTGGCCCTCGACCCCGAGGATCACGGCGGCGCGGCCGTGCGCCTGGCCTCCATGGGGCGGGGCGAGACGCCGGAAAAGGCCCCGGACGCCTACGTCACTACGCTGTTCGACCAGCACGCCGAGGTATTCGAGGACGTGCTCGTGGAGCAGCTCGGCTACGCCGTGCCGGTGCTGGTACGCCAACGCCTGCAGGCGCTTGGCCTCGGCCCCTTCAAGCGGATGCTCGATCTCGGTTGCGGCACCGGGCTCACCGGCGGCACGCTGCGCGACATGGCGGACGACGTCACCGGCGTCGATCTGTCGGAGAACATGGTCGAAGTCGCCCATGAGAAGGATCTGTACGAAACGCTTTACGTCGCCGAGGCCGTCGATTTCCTCGACGATAATGACGACGAGCCCTTCGACCTGATCACCGCGACCGACGTCCTGCCCTATCTGGGCGCGCTGGAGCCGCTGTTCTTCGGCGCTGCGGACAATCTTCTGCCCGGCGGTCTTTTTATCTTCTCGTCCGAAACGCTGCCGGACGAAGCCTTTGCCGGCCGCGCCTTCATGGTCGGCCCGCACCAGCGCTTCGCCCATGCCGAGACCTATGTCCGCGAGCGGCTGGCAGCGACCGGATTCGAGGTGGTCGAAGTCGGCGACATCACCGTGCGGACGGAAGAAGGCGAGCCGATTGCCGGCCATCTTGTGATCGCGAAGTACAACGGTGAAGCCTGATACCACAACCAGGAATTATCACAGGGTTCGTAGACTTACCCTTGGGCGCGCCATAGCCTTGCGCGGAGATCTTTTAGGGATCGCCACGCGATGCAAGCGGGAGTGGACGCCAAAAATCTCGAAATCTTCCTGGGGTACCTGCACGGGCTCGCGCTCTATATTTGGCTAAATACGAACTTCTGGGCATTGGCGTTTGCCGTCCTGACACCGGTGCTGATCATCTTCGGCCGCCAGGAAGTCCGCATCCGCCGGGTCCGGCAGATCTTCGATTTCGAACGCACCTTCGACCGCATCCGGCCCAAAAGCAACATCAGGACCAATCCCTCGTTCGAATTCGTCCGTTCCAAGTATCTTTCGGACATCGACACCGACGGCGCGTTCAATGGCATCAACGGCCCGGTACCGACCGGCCGACAATTGGAAGAGGTGCTCGCCCAGATCCGCTGGCAGGGGCGAAGACACGACGTTCGGCTGCTGATATCGTCTATCGCGCTGATGATCGTGATCTATTGCGGCATCGACGCGCTGATGGGCGCGATTGCGTGCGGTTTCCAGGGCGCGGTCTGTCCTTGCGCTCAGACGCTTTTCACGCAATGCACGCCCGGAGGCGGGCGCCGGTTCCTTCCCCGCTCTTCGCCAACCTGATCACCATCGGCGGTCTTGCATTCGCCGGGGCATACGTCGATTCGATGCGCACCTTTCTGCGTCACCTGGCGGTTTATGATCTGTCTTCCTACACGTTCCTCCGCCAGACTGCCGAAACGATCGCAGCCGTGGTCTTCACGATGATCGCCTATGCATTCGCCCCCGATCCGCTCGCGCCGTTCACACCGCCCGAAGGAGGCGCACAAATCTCGCGGGTCTGGATCGCTCTTGCGCCGATCCTGGGACTGATGCCGCGCTCGGCGACGCAGTTCGTCTTCACCAAGACGAAGAACCTCATTGCCTGGTTCAAGACCGAGGATGACAGGTTCCAGCAGGTAACCCGCATCACAACACCCGATGTCATCGACGGCGTCGATTTCCCGACGCGCTTCCGGCTGGAGATATGCGGCATCTACGACGTGCAGAACCTCGCGACCACCAATCCGATCATGCTGCACATCGAGTCGCCCTACGGCATCTATCAGTGCATCGACTGGGTGGCCCAGGCGCAATTGTGCCACATCCTCGGCATCGAGCGGTTTCTCATGATGCGCGAGGTGAACATCCGTTCGATCTTCGACCTTGAGAGGGCGATCGACAGCCGCCACGGTCCGGACGAGTGCGACGCGATCTATGCCGGCATCCTCTTTGCCACGACGGATAACCTCAGAAGTGTCGCGCAGATCGGCAAGAACTGGCCGATGATCGTCGAAGACGGCAACGTTAAGCCGGTTACCGTTGACGAATATTGTCAATGGGCGCGCAAGCTTGTCGGAACTGACCTCAAACAGTCGACGAGATGCATCGAGCATGTCATGCGCTGGATTGGAGACGATCTCCATGTCCGCCGGCTGCGGCTGGTCTGGAACGACATTTGCGGTGCGCTTGGACCAGACTCCGAGAGCCTCCTCGACAGCAAGTCTCGGGACAGGAACGGTTCGTTCGAGCGAGGCGCGGGGATCTGACCCACGTCCCTTCGGCGCACTCCTCAGCAGAGGCGTCGTCCATCGATTTGTCGCGGCGCATGCCACTGGCGTTGCGCGAGCCGGACTTGAACAAAGCCGGCAGGCGGATATGCTCACCGCATGGATACTGTCGAAGCATTTCAACGTCTTGGCGTCGCATTGGCCGTCGGGCTCCTCGTCGGCATCGAACGCGGCTGGCAGGAGCGCTCCGTCCGCGCCGGTGGCCGCACGGCGGGCATCCGCACCTTCGCCCTGATCGGCCTTCTCGGCGGCCTGACCGGTTATCTCCAGCCCTATCTTGGAACAGCCTTCGCGGTCGCCTTGCTGCTTCTGTTCGGCGCGATCTTCACCCTGTTCAAACGCCGGGAGGCGGAGGAGGAGGAAGATTACAGCGTCACGGGCGTCGTCGCTGCCATCCTGGTGTTCGTGCTCGGCGCAGCCGCGGTCGTCGCCGACCCGGGCGTGGCCGCGGCTGCGGGCGTCGTGACCGCGGGCTTTCTCGCCGCCCGAAACCGACTGCACGGTTTTCTCAAGCGGCTCACCTGGATCGAACTGCGTTCCGCCCTCGTTCTGCTCGCCATGACGGTGGTCGCCCTGCCGCTCCTGCCGGACCGCCCGATCGACCCTTGGGGAGGACTCAATCTCCGCACCATCTGGCTGATGACGGTGATGATCGCCGCGATTTCCTACGCCGGCTACATCGCCGTGCGGGTGGCGGGTTCCGAGCGCGGCATTCTGTTCGCCGGCGCCGCAGGCGGCCTCGCCTCCTCGACTGCGCTCACCGTGGCTTTCGCCAATTTTGCCCGGTCGGCACCGGAGAACGGCCGGCAACTCGCCGCGGGCGCGATCATAGCGGGCGCTCTCTCCCTCGCACGCGTTCTCGTCCTGAGCTTCATCATCGCGCCTTCCCTTTCCCTTCGGCTCGCCGCATCGCTCGTGCCGGCGTTGCTCGCCATGCTCGCCGTGGTCGCCTGGACGGTCTGGCACGACGCGGGCGGACGCAATGCACCGGAGCTGAAAATGGACAACCCGTTCGAACTTCGGGTCGTTCTGCAGTTCGGCTCACTTCTCGGCGCGATCACGTGGGTCTCCAAGGTGCTCGTAGACTATTCGGGGTCAGCCCTGCTCTACGTCGTGGCCGCCATCTCAGGCACCATGGATATCGATGCGATCACGCTTTCGACCGCACGGCTGACCGGCGGATCGCTTGGGTTGGACACGGCAGTAACAGCCATCCTGATCGCCGTCATCGTCAACCTCTTTACCAAGGTCGGGCTTGCTGCATCCGGTGCCGGTGCAAGCCCCTTTACCGTCCGTCTTGCCGGAGCAACGCTGTTCTGTATCGGCTGCGGACTGGCCGGTTACGTGCTGCTCATGCCGCTCGTTCCCGCACCCGCGCCCACTTGAGTTACGGCAGCGACAGCAATGGCCGCAGCCGCACTTTCGCCGATGGCCGCTTTCCGATACATCACCGATACGTAAAGAGGAGAACTAAAGCATGGCTAATGTCGCGTTCATCGGCCTTGGCGTCATGGGCTACCCCATGGCCGGCCATCTCAAGGTCAAGGGCGGCCACGACGTCACCGTCTACAACCGCACCTTCGCCAAGGCCGAGAAGTGGGCGGCACAGTTCGGCGGAAAGGCCGTCCCAACGCCGGCGCAGGCAGCGGACGGCGCTGACTTCGTCTTCGTCTGCGTCGGCAACGACGACGACCTGCGTTCCGTCACCACCGGCAAGGACGGCGCGCTGCACGGGATGAAGGCCGGAGCGATCCTGATCGACAACACGACGGCCTCCGCCGAGGTCGCGCGCGAACTCTACGAGGCGGCGACGGCGCGCGGCTGCGGCTTTGTCGACGCCCCCGTCTCCGGCGGCCAGGCGGGCGCCGAAAACGGTGTGCTCACGGTCATGTGCGGCGGCGACCAGGCCATCTTCGACAAGGCGAGGCCGGTCATCGATGCCTATGCCCGCATGGTCGGCCTGATGGGTCCGGCCGGCGCCGGCCAACTGACCAAGATGATCAACCAGATCTGCATCGCCGGCCTCGTCCAGGGCCTTGCCGAAGGCATCCACTTCGGCAAGTGCGCCGGCCTCGACATCGAAAAGGTGGTCGAGGTGATCTCCAAGGGGGCGGCCGGCTCCTGGCAGATGGAAAACCGCCACAAGACGATGAACGAGGGCAAGTACGACTTCGGCTTCGCCATCGACTGGATGCGCAAGGACCTCGGTATCGTGCTAACCGAAGCCCGGCGCAATGGCGCCAAGCTGCCGGTCACGGCCCTGGTCGACCAGTTCTACGGCGACGTGCAGGAGATGGGGGGCAAGCGCTGGGACACGTCCTCGCTGCTCGCCCGGCTCGAGCGCAAGTGATCAAGCCGCCCATGGGCGGCGAAAGTCGCCCGTGGGCACTCCCCTTCTTTCGCATGTCTTTGACCCGAAACCGGTTCCCACTTTCGGGAGACATGCTGTAGGCCGTCGACCTCTTCAGTCGTCTGCCGACTTGTTGTCCACGGTCATGTAGTCGAGCGGTAGCTCGGTCGTGTACTTGATCTGCTCCATTGCGAAGCTCGAGGACACGTCGCGGATCTCGATGCGGGCAATCAACCGCTTGTAGAAGGCGTCGTAGGCGCCAATATCCGGCACGACCACCCGCAGCAGATAGTCGACGTCGCCGCTCATCCGGTAGAACTCGACCACTTCGGGAAAATCGACGACAACCTCCGAGAAGCGCTTCAGCCATTCCGTCGAGTGCACATTGGTCCGGATCGACACGAACACCGTGACCTTCGTGTTCACCTTGACGGGATCGAGCAGGGCCACGCGACGGCGAATGACGCCGTCCTCTTCCATCTTCTGGATGCGGCGCCAGCAGGGTGTCGTGGAGAGGCCGACCTTCTTCGCCAGATCCGCCACGGCAAGTGTGGAATCCTCCTGCAGCAGGCGTAGAATCTTGCGGTCGAGACGGTCCATGAATACATCCCCCTTGAAACGAATTTTCTATTAAGACGACTCTCGTGGCGAAATAAAGAACGATATTTCACTGAATTAGGGTTTTCACCCGCTTTCGCAGTTCCGGCAGCAATTCCTCCGCAAACCATGGGTTGCGCTTTAACCAGCCCGTGTTGCGCCAGCTCGGATGCGGCAGCGGCAGCACCGCGGGCCCCTTATTGGGGGCGAGGTAACGCCGCCAGGCCATCACCGTCGCGGTCATCGACTTCTCCCGCAATGCGCCCAGGTGCCAGGCCTGCGCATACTGGCCGACCGCCAGGACAAGTTCGACCTGCGGCATCGCTGCCATCACCCTCGCCCGCCAATGTGGCGCACACTCCCGCCGCGGCGGCAGGTCGCTGCCGGTGGCGTCATAGCCGGGAAAGCAGAAGCCCATCGGGACGATGGCGAAGAGCGCCGGATCGTAGAATTGCTCGCGGCTGACCTGCAACCAGTCGCGCAGGCGATCGCCCGACGCGTCGTTGAACGGCAGGCCGGTCTCATGAACGCGCAGGCCGGGCGCCTGTCCGGCGATCAGGATCCGCGCTGTGGCGGAAAGGACGACGACCGGGCGTGGTTCGTGCGGAAGGCGCAGTTGCGCTTCCCCGAGCGGCTGGTCGCGGCAGATGCGACAGGCTGCAATCGATGCCTGCAATGCCGCGATCTCCGCCGAATACCCTTTCCGGCCCGTCTGTCCGGCCATCCCACGCGCTCCCGCTACTCTAAACCGATCAGCCGCAACACTATCGAAAGGTATCCGGCAGCCGACTCATGCGGCTCCTCCGGTGGCCGGCCGTGCTGGAGGCGCCAGTCCTGGGGTCGATCGAACGTGCCGCTCCACAGCCCCTTGCGTTCTGCCCGCGCCATCGCTTCGACATCCTCGTAGTCACCGTAGGAAACTGCAAGGCCATCGCGCACCATGCGCGCGCCGAGATCGTCATCGCCGACCCGGCAGCGCGCCAATGTCCGTTCATATCGGTCGGTACCGATCGGGCTGCAGGTGATCGCGCCGCGGCGAAGCAGTTCGGCCAGATGCGCGCGCGCCGCCGCCCCGCAATACCACTCCTTGCCGTCACGTTTGCAGGGTTGCGTCAGTTCCGGGGCATCCATCCCGGAAAGCCTGATGCGCCGTCCGCCCATCGTCAGTGTGTCGCCGTCGGCGGCGCGGGCGGTGCTGCTGAACAGGTCACTCCCGGAGGGGCTGTCCAGCCGCACGGCGATCAATGCCATCAACGCCAATATGGCGAGCGCAACGACAACATCGCGCCATTTCATGCGCTTACGCACCAGAACCGCCCTCAACATCGCGTGAACCCGAGACCTGTCCGGGCCGGCCTACATGCCGTATTTAGTCGTATCAGCCGCAACCCTCGGCAGGTCCGGCGCACGATCGCCCATAACGGCGAAATGGTTCGCAAATTGCTAATGTCCGGCAGTATCTTTTTAAGAATTCCCCCCTAGACTTCAACCGTGATCACAATCTTTGCGTAGCTCATGGGTCCCGCCGCCAGCACCACGACCGACAAGATCATTGTCGACCGATCGCGCAGCCACAGAAACAGGGCTGTATCGCGAGCCGTTCGCGTGACGCGTGAGCGACTGCAGACAAGCAGCGGCACCTCGCCGGCATTCGAGCGCGAGATGCTCGTGCTCTACATCGAGACCGTGCTGAACGGTGCATTGATGATGCCGCTGCTGATCTTTTTCGTTACCGGCATCGGTCTGCATCTGACCCGCAATCCCACCTATCTCGTCTGGGCGATCCTGGCGCTGAGCCTGCATGCGATCGGCGTCCTGCTTGCCAGGCACGTGCATCGAAAGGGTCTCGTCACCGACGAAGTCCGGCGCTGGCAGCGATATTTCCTGCTGGCCCAAATTCTGATGGGGTTCGCCTGGGCCGTGTTTGCTGTGCAGGACTGCGATTCCTGCGGCGGAAACGCATTCGATTTCTACCAGGGCACCGCCCTGCTCGTCGCGCTCTGCATGACCACCATGAGCGCGCTGATGTTGCGCAACGCCCTCCTCTACGCGTTCTCGCCATCCATCGCGGCACTCGCCTTCTCCGCCATCGCAAATCCCGATCCGATCGCCGTCGGCATGGCGGCGATCGTCTCGGTCGCGCTAGTCTTTCTCGCCTTCATCACGCAGCGGATGCGCCGCGCCAGCACGCAATTGCTGTCGTTCCAGTCCGAGAAGGACGACCTGATCGCCGCATTGGAGGTGGCAAAGTCAATGTCGGACGAAGCGCGCCGCCGGGCTGAGGAGGCCAACCTCGCGAAGTCGCGCTTTCTCGCCTCGATGTCCCACGAGTTGCGCACCCCGCTCAACGCCATCCTCGGCTTCTCCGAGGTCATGTCCACCGAGGTCCTCGGCCCGCTGAACAATCCGACCTACAAGGAATACACTGCCGACATCCACACGTCCGGCAAGCACCTGCTCAATCTCATCAACGAAATCCTCGACCTCTCTCGGATCGAGGCGGGCAAGTACGACCTGACCGAGGAGGCGATCCAGCTCGTGGACGTCTGCGACGACTGCATCGGCATGGTGCAGCTCCGTGCCCGGACCAAGAAGATCTCCATCACCCATCAGTTCGAGAACGACATGCCCGATGTCTGGGCGGACGAAAAGGCCATTCGCCAGGTGGTGCTGAACCTGCTCTCCAATGCGGTGAAGTTCACGGCGCAAGGCGGCGAGATCAGGGTCAAGGTCGGCTGGACGGCCGGCGGCGGCCAGTACATTTCCATCCGCGACAACGGCCCGGGCATTCCCGAGGAGGAAATCCCGATCGTGCTTTCCGCCTTTGGCCAGGGCGCGATCGCCATCAAGAGCGCCGAACAGGGCACCGGCCTGGGCCTTCCGATCGTTCAGGCAATCCTCGCCAAGCACAACGGCGAGTTCATCCTGAAATCGAAGTTGCGTGAGGGCACCGAGGCCATCGCCATCCTGCCCGCCAAGCGCGTGCTGCAGAGCCTGCCGCCCGTCGAAGAGATCAGGACCGTCGCCCCGCGCCGCAGAAGCTTCGCCTGAGCGGCGCGCAGCGGACCGTTCGTCAGGCCATCAGCGAGACGATCAGCACATAGGCCGCATAGACCGCGTTCGCGACTATGAGGCAGAAGACGGCGAACGAGCCGAGGTCCTTGGCGTGTTTGCCCATTTCGGAGATTTCCGGCGACACCCGGTCGACGATCTCCTCGATCGCCGTGTTGATCGCCTCGAAGGCCATCATCAGCAAGAACAGGATCGCCATCGCCACGAATTGGAAGAAGGTCGCCCCGACGACGACGAAGACGCCCATCACCACGGCAAAGGCAATCAGCTCATGCCGGAAGGCCGCCTCGCCGAGCAAGCGCCGTGCCCCGCCGAGCGAGTAGCTGGCGGCGGCGAAGAGATGACGCAATCCCGTCTCCTTCTTCACCGGGCTCGTGTCGATCCTGCCTTCAGCCATGGTCATCGTTCTTCTCTCGCTCGCGCGGATACGGCGCGCACGCCGACGTTGTAACATCATGCCAGCAAAGCGAAAAGAAAGCATTGCGGACGGGAAGGATGGGCCCTTATTGACGCTCGGTGGCGGAAACATGGCCGTGGCGTATCGACAAACGAAAGGCCCGCGGTGTCATCGCGGGCCGTCCTCTGTCTTCGAACCACAGACCTCTCGAACGGGCAATCAGTCTCCCCGGTTGCTGACACCGGCCTGAGCGAACGTCGCCATGCCGGAGTGGCAGGCAGCGGCCGCCTTGACGATGCCGGCGGCAAGTGCCGCACCCGTGCCTTCGCCGAGCCGCATGCCGAGCGCGAGAAGCGGCGTCTTGCCCAGCTTCTCGATCGCCAGCATGTGTCCGGGTTCGGCCGAAACGTGGCCGATCAGGCAATGATCGAGCGCGGACGGGTTGGCCGCCTTGAGAATCGCACCGGCGCAGGTCGAGACATAGCCGTCGAGGATCACCGGGATCTTCTGCATGCGCGCCGCCAAAATCGCGCCCGCCATCGCGGCGATCTCGCGGCCACCGAGCCGGCGCAGCACTTCCAGTGGATCGGACAGGTGATCCCGGTGCAGGGTGACCGCCTTCTCCACCGCGGCGATCTTGCGCTGGAGCACCTCGCCTGCCGAGCCGGTGCCGGGGCCGACCCAGTCGGCGGCGGTGCCGCCATAGAGCGCAAGGTTGATCGCGGCGGCGATCGTGGTGTTGCCGATGCCCATTTCACCGATGCACAGAAGGTCCGTGCCGCCGGCCACCGCCTCCATGCCGAAGGCCATGGTAGCCGCGCAATCGCGCTCGGACAGGGCCGCTTCTTCGGTGATGTCGCCCGTCGGATAATCGAGCGCGAGGTCGAAGACCTTCAAACCGAGGTCGTGGGTGATGCAGATCTGGTTGATCGCGGCGCCGCCGGCGGCGAAATTCTCCACCATCTGCGCCGTCACGGAAGACGGGTACGGCGTGATGCCGTTCTTCGTCACGCCGTGGTTGCCGGCAAAGACCGCCACGAGCGGCCGCGTTACAGCCGGCGGCCGGCCCGTCCAGGCGGCCAGCCAGTAGGCGATCTCTTCGAGCCGGCCCAGCGCCCCGGCGGGCTTGGTCAGCTGCGCATCGCGGTCGCGTGCCGCCGCCAGCGTCGCCGAATCCGGTCCCGGCAGATTGCGTAGCAATTCACGGAAGTCATCGAACGGCAGACCACTGGCACTCATCTTGGAGGATTCCTTGTTTTCAGCTTCCAAAGCATGGTTGGATGCGCCTTCTATTAGAGATCGCAAACGAGTCCGACAACCGCATTTGCGCCCGTTCATGTCGCCCCAGGCTTGATGGGGCTGGCAAGTGGCGCATTAGTATTGCACAACGGCACGGCCGGTCTCCTCTCTGCCCCGATTTGCGAGGAAGCGGGGCCTCCCGTACGCCGGCGCTTGGAGGGCCGCAGGTGGATATTGGCGACTACATCGATGACGTGGCCCGCTCCGTGGCCTTTCTGTCCCGCATTCGCGTGCCGCAACGCCATTTCGACGGCCACGACGGCCGCCTGGGCCGCGCGGTCCGGGCGTTTCCTGTCGCCGGGCTGCTGATCGTCCTGCCCGCAGCCGTCCTGCTTTCTATCCTCGAGGCCCTCGGCGCCGCATCGCTGCTCTCGGCCCTCCTGGTTCTTTCGGTGCAGACGCTTTTGACGGGCGCGCTGCACGAAGACGGCCTATCGGATGCCGCCGACGGCCTCGGCGGCGGGCGCGACCGCGACAGCGCGCTGACCATCATGAGGGACAGCAGGGTCGGCTCCTACGGCGTGGTGGCGCTCATTCTCTCCTTCGGGCTGCGAGCGGCCGCGCTCGCAGCAATCATTCCGGTTCTGTCGCCGCTCGGCGCGGCCATGATGCTGCTCGCCGTCGCCGCCGCGAGCCGGGCTGCCATGGTCTGGCACTGGTCGGCACTGCCGCCGGCCCGCAAGGACGGCGTCGCCGCATCGGTCGGACAACCGGAAACGGACCCCGCCCGGGCGGCCCTCGTTTCCGGTGCGGCGATTGCGGTGCTGCTGCTTCTGCCGAACGCCCCTTTCCTTGCGATCGCCTCTGCCGCGCTGGCACTTTCTGCGGCCGTATTCGCGTTCACCGATGTCGTCCGCGACAAGATCGGCGGCCACACCGGTGATACGATCGGAGCGACCGAGCAGGTCGCCGAGATCGCGGCACTCGCTGCCCTTGCACTGGCGCTGTGAGCGGCCGATATAGACAGAAGCTGACACTTGGAGACCCGATGGAATCGCCCTGCATCCTCGTCTGTTCGATCGACGACATCACCGGCTACTGCTTCGGCTGCGGCCGCACCCGCGATGAAATCGGCGCCTGGACCCTTTACAGTTCCGATGAGCGACGCTCGATCATGGCTGATCTTCCTGCCCGGCTCGCAACGGTAGAGCGCAAGCCGCGTCGGGAAACCCGCCGCTCACGGATGGCGCGGGAGCGCGGCGACGCATGAGATTTTGGATTCTCATCGCCATCCTTGGCTTCGGCCTGGCGATGCTTCTCCTGAACCACGGGACCGGGCGCACCTTCGGCCTTGGCAACGACGAGTTCGGCCACCTCGTCCAGCTCGCCGCTGTCGGCGCACTCATCGCCACCGGCATACTCGCAAGCAGGCGCCGCTTCGGCGAGAACCTGCGCAACGCCGCGCTCTGGCTGTTGATCGCCCTCCTCTTCGTCGCCGGCTACATCTACCGCGACGACCTGCAATCCGTCGCCGGCCGGATGACCGCCGGCCTCGTTCCCGGACGCGCGGTCGTCACCACCGATGCCTCCGGCGAACAGATCCTCGTTCTGCACAAGATGGACAACGGCCATTTCCAGGTCCAGGCGGAGATCGACGGACGCCGCACCAGCATGCTCGTGGACACCGGCGCCAGTTCGGTCGTCCTCTCCTACGCCGACGCCGAACAGCTGGGGCTGGAGCCGGAAACGCTCGACTTCAACATGATGGTGTCGACCGCGAACGGCATGAGCGTCGCCGCGCCCATTCGCCTGGAAAGTCTGGCGATCGGCCCGATCGAGCGGCGCAACGTCCGCGCCATGGTCGCCGGCCCCGGCAAGCTCGACCAGAGCCTTCTCGGCATGACCTTCCTCGGCAGCCTCGGCTCCGTCGAGATCCGCGGCAACGAGCTGCGCCTGCGCGACTAAACATGCTCGAAAGTGTGCAGCGGTCTTGGCGCGCACTTTCGGCCCTCGCCCCTCACCCTAGCCCTCTCCCCGCATGCGGGGAGAGGGAACGTGGCTGGTTCTGAACGTCGCTAAAGGGATGGCCACGGAGCGGCTCGTGTCCTTCTCCCCGCCTGCGGGGCGAAGGTGCCCGGCAGGGCGGATGAGGGGCGGAATTGGCCTGTAATCCGACGCCGCGCCGGCACGCGTTGCCGTGCCGATCTGCTCAGTTCTTCAGCTTGTACCCCGTCCGGAAGATCCAGGCCGTGACCCACAGGCAGGCCGCCAGGAAGCCGACCACGACGGCAAGGCTCAGCGCCGGATTGACGTCGGCGATCTCGAAAAAGCTCCAGCGGAAACCGGACACGAGATAGAGCACCGGGTTGAAGTGGCTGACCGTCTGCCAGAACGGCGGCAGCATGTCGATCGAGTAGAAGCTGCCGCCGAGGAAGACGAGCGGCGGGATCACCAGCATCGGGATCAGGTTCAACTGCTCGAAGTCCCTCGCCCAGATGCCGATCATGAAGCCGAACAGGCTGAAGCTCACCGCCGTCAGCACGAAGAACAGCAGCATGATGAAGGGATGGGCGATGGTGATGTCGACGAACAGGGAGGCGGTCACAAGGATGATCGTGCCGACGATCAGCCCCTTCGTCGCCGCAGCCCCGACATAGCCGATGACGATCTCGACCGTCGAGATCGGCGCCGACAGGATTTCGTAGATCGTGCCGGTGAACTTCGGGAAGTAAATGCCAAAGGCTCCGTTGCCGATGCACTGGTTCAAGAGCGTCAGCATGATCAGGCCCGGYGCGATGAAGGCGCCATAGGGCACGCCACCGACCTCCTGCACTCGCGAGCCGATCGCCGCACCGAAGACGATGAAGTAGAGCGAGGTGGACACCACCGGCGAGACGATGCTCTGCAGCAGCGTCCGGCGGGTGCGCGCCATCTCGAACCGGTAGATGGACTTGATCGCCTCGACGTTCATTTCGCCTCTCCCACCAGTTCCACGAAGATGTCCTCGAGCGAACTCTGCTCCGTCGCCACGTCCTTCAGTCGCAGCCCCTGCTCGGCAAGGGCCGCCAGCAGGCCGGTGATACCGGTCCGCTCGCCCGTCGCGTCGTAGTCGTAGACGAGCGTTTGTCCGTCGGCGCCAAGCGACAGGTTGTAGTGCGCCAGCGCCTCCGGCACCGTCACGATCGGGTCGGCCAGTTCCACCGTCAGCTTCTTGCGTCCGAGCTTCTGCATGAGCGCCGCCTTGTCCTCGACGAGCAGGATTTCGCCCTTGTCGATGACGCCGATCCGGTCGGCAATCTCCTCGGCTTCCTCGATGTAGTGGGTGGTGAGGATGATCGTCACGCCGGTGGCGCGCAGCCGTTCCACCAGTTGCCACATCTCCTTGCGCAGGCTCACGTCCACGCCCGCCGTCGGCTCGTCGAGGAAGAGGATCTTCGGCTCGTAGGACAGCGCCTTGGCGATCAGCACCCGCCGCCGCATGCCGCCGGACAGCTGGCGCAGCATGCTGTCCTTCTTGTCCCACAGCGACAGGTCGCGAAGGATACGCTCGATCAGCACCGGATCCGGCTTCTTGCCGTGCAACCCGCGCGAAAAGGAAACGGTGTTGAATACCGTCTCGAAGGCATCGAGCGTCAGTTCCTGCGGCACGAGGCCGATGATCTCACGCGTGTGGCGAAAATCCCGCACCACGTCGTGGCCGGCGACCGTCACGCGTCCGCTAGTCGGCGTGACGATGCCGCAGACGATCGAGATCATCGTCGTCTTGCCGGCGCCGTTCGGGCCGAGCAACGCCAGGATCTCACCCTCCTCGATGTCAAGGCTGACGCCTTTCAGCGCCTGAAATCCACTGGAATAGCTTTTCGTCAGATTTTCGATGCGGACGACGGGCGCCATGGAGAAGTCCATTCGGAAGGAAAAACCGTAGGAAGAACGCGCAATGTGGTACTTCGGATGCGCACTTTCATCCCTTTCCTGTCGAAAAGGCAATCTCAGCCGTAGATGCTGTAGAGAAAGCGCGCGCCGACGAAGAGCAGGAAGATGCCGAATCCCATTTCCAGGTGGCGCTTGCTCATCGCATGCGCCATCTTCACCCCATAGGGGGTTACGACGAGGGCGATCGGAATGATCAGCGCCACGGCGATCCAGTTGATGAAGCCGGTCGACAGCGGCGGCAGGCCCGGCGCGCCCCAGCCGGCCCAGATGTAGCCGAAGATACCGGGAATCGAGATCAGAACGCCGACGCCCGACGAGGTCGCCACCGCCTGGTGGATCGATCGACCGTACATCGTCATGAAGGTGTTGTTCAGCACGCCGCCGCCGATCCCCATCAGCCCGGAGAGCGTGCCGATGACGACGCCGGCGATCCACTTCCACGGATTGGGCGGCAGATCCTTGCCGAGCCGCCAATGCGGCTGGTCCAACAGCATGCGTGCGGCAACCCCAAGCGAGATGACGACGAAGATCAGCCGCAACCCGACGCTCGAGATCATGGCGGCGATCACCGAGGCGAGGATCGCGCCAAGCGGCAGCGCCACGATCCAGCCCTTGAGCAGGTCGATGTCGACCGCACCGCGCTTGCGGTGAGAGGTGAACGAACGAAGCGAGGTCGGCACGATGATCGCGATCGAGGTGCCGACCGACAGGTGCATGCGCACCGCCTCCGGCACGTCGAGATAGCCGAACACCTGGTAAAACACCGGCACCAGGATCGCCCCGCCGCCGATGCCGAAGATGCCGGCCAGCAGGCCCGAGACGACGCCCGCCGCGGCGAGCGCGAGGGCAAACACAATGAGATCGGTGACGGGCGGCATGGCGGCTCCAGACAGGCGGCGGGACTCAGGTGGGAGTCGGGCGGAGGCCGCAACTGTCATGAAACGGCAAGGAAGATCAACCACTGCCTCGATCGAGGCACGCAGGCGTTGCAACCCAATCGCCCCATGCCGCCACTCGCAATGACTGCGAAACCGCCCGCCCCTGCGCGGAGCCGATCGGATGGATGAACGTCCGCCAGAATGCCAAGCACGCACGCCCTGGTGACCGGACAGTGCCTTGCTTTGCCGGTCGCGCCTGCTTCAGCCAGCCTCCGCGCCGGCCTTGTCTATGCGCCTACAGGCTGCAATGCCGATAGCCGGATTTCCGCATCCGCAGGTCGAAGTGAAAATGGTCCTTGTGGAAGCGGTCGCTGCCGGGGCCCAGTACAGTAGTGAAGTACTTGCAGCTGTCGGTGCGCACCGCCTTCAACAGACCCTTTTCACGGAAGGCAAAGAAACCCTTTTTGCGGATCAGGATCTCCTTGCCGTTGTTCAGCACGATCTTGCCGACGTCGATCGCGTTGCCTTTGGCGTGTTCCGACATCGCCGCACCGCTCTGCGAGTTCATCGTCCGGCAGGAATAGGACGACATCTGGTGGATCGACCGCACGCCGGAGAGGTAGCGCAGGCGCGCCGATGGCGCGAGTTCGTTCTTCACCCACTTGGCGAAGGCTTCTGTGATCTGGCAGTTCACCTGCGCTGCCGGCCGGATCTGGATCCCGCCGGAGAGCCCCTGCAGCTCGATCGGATAAGGAATGCCGCAGGAACGGTTTTTCGAGATCGTCGGAATGTCCCGGAACTGCACCCCCAGCCGCTGCAGCCGCTGCCGACAGGCCTTTTCGGAGGCCGGCATGCCGCCTTGCGCCTCCGGCACCGCCATCGGATCGTTGAACCGCGGGATAAAGGCGACCTTCTGTTCCTCTTCAACCGGCGCGGCACGTCGGCCCGGCGCCGAACGCCCGACCTCGGTGGCCGCCTCCGTCATCGGCATCGATACCGGTTGGCCGAGCTGTTGCGGCGCGTCCGTTCCGATACCGTCGACCACCACTTGGGTGGCGTTGCCTTCGGCGAT
The DNA here is from genome assembly GCF_056394765.1 of Mycoplana sp. 10N416. Taxonomy (NCBI): domain Bacteria; kingdom Pseudomonadati; phylum Pseudomonadota; class Alphaproteobacteria; order Hyphomicrobiales; family Rhizobiaceae; genus Mycoplana; species Mycoplana sp. 10N416. The sequence goes on from NZ_JBFTIM010000008.1 coordinate 227,380, forward strand.
TTCTGCGGCCTGCGCCTCGGCCAAGCCCTGGATCGGCTGCACCCCGAGACCGGCGTCCATGTTCACGCCTTCGTCCGGCAGGCGCAGCGTTCCCCCCGCTGCGGACGCTTGCGACGCACCGAGTGCGTCGTCGCTGTCGATCATCGGCAACCTGCCGTCCGGCTGCGAGGCCATGGGACCGGCTTCCACGGGATAAGCGTTTCCGCCCGCGGTCGTGAGCGGCGCATCGCCGGCCGGATAGCCGGTAGAACTCGAACCGGCGGCGCGCATGGCGCGCCCTTGCCCGACATCCTGGCTCGGCCTGATGGCATTCACCGTGTTCTCGCCGTCAATGCTGGCCGACGGCAGCAGATCGCCGGAACAGCCGGCCACGACCATCGCCGTCAGCACGACCATCGGCATCCGGGAGCAAAAGGCAGACGCAATACTCATGACCGTTCCCGCGTGCGTATCCCGGCATGGTGCGATGCCCATGTGTTCGCATTCGGGAGGAAATCTGCGAACGGATGCCGGCAGGGCCAGGCCGCTGCAAAACAAGGAAAGATTAGGTCGATAAGGTAAATGAACGGTTTCGCAGCGCCCCGCCGGGATCGGTGGGGCTTTCCGGGACAGCAAGAAAAAAGCCCCGGCGTAAACGCCGGGGCAAGCCCTCTCCGATCGTCTTTCTGTAGTCTCAGGCCGCCCGCGCGCGCCGCATCGCCGGCTGCGACGAAAGCTGGAAGTTTTGCAGCAGCACCCTCAACTGGTTGCTCTCCTGCGTCAGCGTTTGGCCGGCGGCGTTGGTTTCCTCCACCATTGCCGCGTTCTGCTGGGTCATCTGGTCCATCTGGTTGACGGCAGTGTTGACCTCGGCGAGGCCGACCGCCTGCTCGCGTGCGGCCGTGGCGATTGATTGCACCTGATCGTTCACCTGGTTGACCAGTTGCTCGATCTCGGTGAGGGCCTCGCCGGTCGAGCGCACGAGCGCCACGCCATTGCCGACCTCCGTCGCCGAATTGCTGATCAACCCCTTGATCTCCTTGGCGGCATTGGCCGAACGCTGCGCCAGTTCGCGCACCTCCTGCGCCACGACCGCAAAGCCCCTGCCCGCCTCGCCGGCGCGGGCGGCTTCGACACCGGCGTTCAACGCCAGCAGGTTGGTCTGGAAGGCGATCTCATCGATCACGCCGATGATCTGGCCAATCCGATTGGATGCCTCCTCGATCCGTCCCATGGCCGAGACGGCATCCCGAACGATCGCGCCCGAACGCCCCGCACTTTCCTTCGTCTGCGCGACCATCCGGCTGGCCTCGCCGGCCCTGTCGGACGCGCTGCGGACGGCGGCGGTGATCTCGTCGAGTGCGGCCGCCGTTTCCTCCAGCGACGCCGCCTGCTGTTCGGTGCGGTGAGAAAGGTTGCCCGCCGCTTCCGCGATCCCGCCGGCGCTGCCGTGCACGACATCGGTCGAATGAGCAATCGCGCCGATCACCTCGTCGAGCGCCCGCGCCGCCTGGTTGAAGTCGTCCCGGAGCTTGGCGTACTCGGGCGAAATAGCACCGATGGTGGCGGAAAGGTCGCCGCTCGCCAGCCGCTCCAGGGCCGCGCCGACGGTGTCCATCGCGTCGGCCTGCGTTTGACTGACATCCCTCTGGCGGCGCTCGACTTCGCTGCGCTCGGCATCGAGGTGCCGCTGCTGCTCGCCTTCGCGGATGCGCAACTCGGCGCGCTCGCGGACGGTATCGCGCAACACCGACACCACCTTGGCCATCTCTCCGATCTCGTCGCGCCGACCCGTTTCCGGGATGTCGCTGGACACGTCCTCCTCGGCGATCGCCTGCATCGCAGCCTTCAGCCGTGCGATTGGCCGCACGACGCTGCGCACGATTGCAAACGCCACCAGCACGATCGCCGCCGCCCCGAGCGCCAGCATGCCGGCCATCGAGACCGCATTGCTGCGGAACATCGCCGCCAGGTCATCCGCGTAGACGCCCGTTCCGACCACCCAGCCCCAGGGCGCAAATCCGGCGACATGCGAATATTTCAGCACCGGCTCGTCCGCGCCCGGCTTCGGCCAATAGTAGTCGACGAAGCCCTCGCCCTGCGCCTTCGCGATCTTGGCGAACTCCTGGAAGATGAACTTTCCGGTCGGGTCCTTCATGCCGGACTGGTCGGTGTTGTCGAGCTCCGGCTTGATCGGATGCATGACGATGCCGGCATTGTAGTCGTTGATCCAGAAGTAGCCGTTGCCCTCGTAGCGCAATGCCTTTACCGCTTCTTTCGCACGCGCCTGCGCTTCCTCCGCCGTCAGCGCCCCGGTGGACTCCAGGCCATGATAATACTCGAACAGTTTGACGAGGTTCTCGTCCATGGCGCGCAGTTTCGACTTGCGTTCCGCCACCATGGCATCCTGATAATGAAACAGGCTGTAGACGGAGACGGCCGAAAACACGGCCAGCGCCAACGCCACAAGCAGGTACAGTCTGAATGAAATCTTGAGTCTATTCACAAGCAGCCCCCTCGCCGATTTTGCTTTCTGCCGGCTTTGCGGGGACGTTCGACCGCGATCAGTTAAATTAGCATGAACTAACGATTATCAAGTCCGGCAGCCATCTGCGGCCCGACACCGCGCGCAAGCAGGTCGTCCAGTCAGCGCGCACTCGATTTCTCCCGGCACGGGAGCGCGCTTGCGCCATTCTGGAAGGTGCCGCCGATCGAAATGCCGATTTTCTCCCAGGGCTAGAAAGATTGAAGATTCAAACCCTTCTGTCCAATTGGCACCGTCGTCACCGCGCTCGACTCGAACCGGTTGCGGCGAGAGAGCGCTGCCCGCACCCAAAATACCGCCGGTGTCATTGAGCGAAGGGCATCAGTCCAGGAGCAACGTCACAACGGGACTGGCCGCCCCTCTTACGACTAAAGTCCCATGCGAATTCGCGCCGCCCGGCAATATTCTCACCACTACGGACGATAAACGGCGCCGCCGTCACGCAAACAGATATCGACCGGCGGGCGAGTAGGCTAAGAGGTTGAGTCTCAGAAGGAGAGATACCAGCGATGACCGAAACCGCACATCCCCACGGCCAATTGACCCTTCGTACCCTCGCCATGCCGGCCGATGCAAACGCCGCCGGCGACATCTTCGGCGGCTGGGTGATGTCGCAGATGGACCTCGCAGCAGGCATCCGCGCCGCCGAGCGGGCGCACGGACGCGTCGTCACCCGGGCCGTGAAGGAAATGGCCTTCCAGCTGCCAGTCAAGATCGGTGACACGATCAACGTCTTTACGGAGATAGGCGCGGTCGGGCGAACCTCGATCACGCTGCAGGTGGAAGCCTGGGCACGACGCTATCTGACCGGTGAACTGGACAAAGTAACGGCCGCGACCTTCATCATGGTTGCCCTCGACCACGAAGGCCATCCAACGCCGGTGCCGGCCGAGTAATTCCGCCGCTGCACTTGTGCACCGATCCCCGCTCGGCTCCGGCGGTCTCGAAGCCGAACGGGTTTCCGATCATTGGCAGCGTGCCAGCGTCAGCCGTGCAGAAAGCTCGCGCCCGTGTCGAGCGACAGGCCCGGAAAGATCCGGTTCCCTAGGTCATGCGCCGGAATTCCGAACTGTTGGTAGAGCATCGCCGCCGCCAGTTGGCGCAGGTCCGTCGTCGGCGCAAGGTCGCGATCGTCCAGCAGGCTACCCTCCTTCAGCGTCGGCCAGACCCCATGCACCTTACCGCCGGCGACCGCGCCGCCGGCCAGGATCGCCAGCCCGCCCGTGCCATGGTCGGTGCCGTTGGAACCGTTCTCCCGAGCCGTGCGGCCGAATTCCGTAATCGCCAGGATAGCCGTCTTTTCCCATATGGCCGGGGCAAGCTGCGCCTTCAGCGTCAGGATGGCAGTGCACAAGTCCGTCACCGGCCGCTTGAATGTCTTGTCTTGGCCGACATGCGTGTCCCATCCGTTGATGGAAAAGCTGGCGATCCGATGCTCGCCCGACAGCATTCCAGCCGCCAGCTTCGCCACGTCGGCGACACCCGTGCCGCGCTTCTCGCCGGCAAAGATGCCATCGGAAAACATGTCGGCCTCCACCGCCTCGCTCATCGCAGTCGAAAAGGCCGGATCGTTGCGGTAGAGCCGCTGGAAGAAGGCCTGCTCATCGAGACCAAGTTTCAGATCGGCGCGTGGCGACCAGACATCGACCGGATTGGGGCCGGTCAGGATGAGCTCCGACGTTGTGTTGACGTCGATCGCCTTGCGCTCGGAACTGCGCGGAATGGTGGCGATGGCCCGGTTCAACCAGCCGGTCCGCTCCTCCTGTACCGCGGCGCCGCCGCTTTCCAGCATGTCCTGTCCGTCGAAATGGCTGCGGCCGGAGCGGTAGGGTGTGGAAATCGCATGGACAAAGCCGACTTCATTCGTGCGCCAGAGCGGCATCAGCTCTGCGGCGAAGGGATGCAGCCCGAAGAAGCCGTCGAGATCGATAAGACCCTGATCAGACGTCAGCGAGAGTTTTGGCCGCAGGCGGAGAAGCGCCGGATCGCCGTGCGGCTGCACCAGCGCCAATCCGTCCATCGCGCCGCGCAGCACGATCGTCACCAGTCTATTGTCTCCCGGAACCGCGGCAAAACTCACCGGTGTCGCAAGCGGCGACGCGGCGAGGCAGCAAGCGCCCGCGAGGAAGGAGCGGCGGCTCAGTTCGATCGTCATTGTCGTCTCCTTCGGGGCCGCCGCAGCGTTCTACAGCTGGATGTTCTTAGCGCCGGTTGAATTCGGGTGATGCCAGTACAAACGAAAGACCGGCGTCCCTGCTCGGCGCGCCCGCCACCACCTGGATCGTGTCGTCGCGGGCCGCATCGGCCAGCACGGCCTGCAGCAGCGCTCGCGGGTCGCTCGACCCGCCAAAGCGTTTCACCAGACGCCGGATCCAGGCAATGCGCTGGGCCAACTGACTTGCCGTTACCCAAGTGGAAATACTTTCGTCCCAGCCAGCCGGACTAGGCGGTCGCCAGAGCGGCTGACCAAGGATCTGCAATACGCCGACGGTGAGCGGGTTTGCGCGGATCGGAATCTTGCCGTCGGCGGTAGGTGCGGCGATCAAGTCTGTTTCGGCCATCGCTGCCCCGTCCGCTGGAGCGACCAAAGTTTGGCCCATCTCCAACTCCATCGGCGCAATCATCGATCCATCCACGGTCGCCGTTTTATCGACCGCCGCCGGCAGTGGTTCCAGCGCGTCCACCGGGACATCGAGCGCTCGCAATCCGGCGACGACGAAATCAAAGGGTTGCCGCGCCTTTTGTCCGTCCTGCTCCCAACTGCGCGGATGCTCCAGCATCGCCCGATAGACCTCGACGAGACTGCCGCCGTTTCGTTCCCAGGCCGTCTCCATGGCCTGCACGACCTCAACGGGCGGATCCTCGGTGACGAAATGGGCGACCAGCTTGCGGCAGATGTGTCTGCGTGTTTCCGGCTTTCCTGCCAGATCGGCAAGCAGCGCGTTCACGTCGTCGAGGCTCCGGACCTCGCCGCCATAGCCGCGTCCCAGCACATGATGGACACCAGGCTCTGCCCGGTTCGGTCGATAGCGCGTTTCGAATACCCAGGGTTCGAAGTCGAGGCCGGTCAGGACATACGCCGCGGCGCGCACGTCGTCCTGCGTATAGCCGCTGCCTGCGCCCATGGTGTGCAGTTCGATCAACTCGCGGGCGAGATTCTCGTTCAGACCCCGGCCCTTTTTTGTCCCAAAGGGCGAATTCGGCCCGATCGACTTTGACTGGTCGAGATAGATAAGCATCGCCGGATGCAGCACCGCGGCGCGAAGCAACTGCTCGAATGACCCTGCCAGGTTGGGTCGCAGCGCCTCGGCTTCATAGAGCGCCACGAGGAAACGCATGTTCGGTGCCTTGATGGCGCTGATGGCGAAATGGTCGCTCCAGAAGGACACGAGCCGTTCGTAGAAGCCGTTCGGCGAGGAGACGGCGTGCTGGACCTTGAGATGCTGGTCGCGCAGAAACGCCGCAGTCCGGCCGATCTGGTAGAGATTGACCGGCCGACCGCCGACCTTGCGGACGGTACCGTTCTTGCGCGCCTCCCTGTCAATCTCGGCCAGAAGGCGAAACTGCTGGAAACTGGCGCGCCGGCCAGCGATGCCGTCGTAGGGGAACGGACAGACCTCTCCCACACCCCGATTGACCTGCTGGATCAGTTTGTCCACGTTTTGCGGTGGCACCTCGCCGGACCTCAGTCCGTAACCAAAGCGGCGCGCCGCCATTGTGCCGAAAGAAATGCTCATTGCTCTCACCCAGTCAGCGACCCGCTATAGCAGAATGTGCCGCGCTCGTCGCCGGTCCTATGCTTTGAACACGAAGGCGGCACCGGCCGCGATCAGCGTGAAGCCGATCAAATGGTTCCAGCTCAGGCTTTCTTTCAGCCAGAACACCGAAAAGCCGGCGAATATGATGAGCGTGATAACCTCCTGGATCGTCTTCAACTGTGCCGCTGAATAGACCTGGTGGCCGATCCGGTTCGCCGGCACAGCCAGACAGTACTCGAAGAAGGCGATCGTCCAGCTGGCGAGAACGACGATATATAGCGGCGACGACTTGACCTTGAGATGGCCGTACCAGGCGAAGGTCATGAAGACGTTGGACAGGCAGAGGAGGACGATCGGCCAGACGGCCGCAGGGTTCAGTCCAAATGGCATCGGCGATTCCTTGTTCGGCGCGCAGCCCTTCCTTAGCTCGCCGGACCATCCCGTCAAGCCGCTCGCGGCTCACCGGATGGCGGCGAAGGTCGTTCCGCAGCCTTTGTTCTGTCCCGGCCCAGGCCGAACCAGCGGAGAAGCGCCCACCTCTTCAGCAGCAAGTATATCAAGGCACCCGGAACAACGCCTGCAACCGTACCGAGCAGGATGTGAACAGGAAGTGAACCGATGCCAAGCTTCACCAGAATGATGCGAACGGCGGCGAGCGGGATCACGTGCGTGACGTAGATGGCGATCGACGCGCGCCCAAGGAAGGACATGGGCGTCACGATCGAGACGGGTGCCAACGCGGCGACCCAGGCGATGAAGGAACAGAACGAGAGCGTCGCAATCAGCCCGAACAGGTAGGCCGGCGCCGTGCCGAGCAGCGACCAGTTGTGGGTCGCCCACACCTCGCAGGCGATGAATGCCAGGAGCGCCACCGGACCGGAAGCCGCCCCGAGGCCGAAGCGGATGTTGCCGCTGCGCGTGAGCAAGACGCCTGCGAGAAAGAAGGAAAGGTTGTCGGTCACGAATTCCAGTCGAGGGAACGGCCAGACATCCAGTGCCAGAAGCAACGCAAAGCTGGCCGCGAAAACCGCCAGCACGTGGACCGTCCTTGCGGTGGCGAACAACGATGCCAGGGTCTGTATGAAGAACAGCGACCACAGGAACCAGAAAATATCCTTCGGTGGGAACGGGTAGAGAAGCGCTTCCGTCAGCGAGATCGGCGGACGGTTCGTCAACGATCCGGCAAGTATCAGAAATCCAGCCGTAACCCAGGACCAGATCAGAAGCGGGTAGAGCAGCGTCTCGACACGCTGCCAAAGCGACGGGACGATCCCTGCCCGGCGCACCGATTGCTCGAAAAACAGTCCCGACACGAAAAAGAACAGCGGCATGTGAAACAGGTAGATCGCCGCATCGACGGATTGAAATAGGGGGGCGTCCGAAATAAGCCCCGCCCCGTCCAGACCCCGCCAGACATGCCCGAAGGTAACGAGAACGATGCCGGCGCCCCGCGCGGCATCGACCCACATGACGCGGCTGTCTGTTCGAATGCTCATTCCATGCCTCAGTCGTGCAGCGGCAGCTTGTGCGCTTCTGCCCATGGCTGCTCGACATCAACGCACCTGATAGCCCTCACGACTTCGAGATGACAAGCCGGACCCGGCGAAGTTTGCAAAGATGGTTGACGGCCTTGGGGCGGCGACCCGTTCGATCTGGACCCGTGATGCGGCGCAACGCGATCCGCATCCAAACGACAGCCGATCAACGATCTGCACGGCCCAATTCGTTTCTGTTTTGTACTCACCGCCCCTTTCCTTTCCAACGGACTCTCTCCATATTCCCGTCATGGCCAGATCGACGAAGAAATCCCCCGCCCCTGATGGTTTCGAGGAAGCCCCGCAGTCCGACTTCGAAGGCGCGCCGCTTTCCGGCAGCGTCTCCGACTGGGTGCGGCAGCTTGAGGCCGACGCCGAGGCCTCGGCGATCGAGAGCCAGCGCGAGGTCGCCTCCAAGGCCGGCAAGCACCGCAAGAAGGTCGAGAACGCCGCCCGTCAGCACGCCGAGAAGGTGGCGCTGGAGAAATCAACCGGCGGCCGCAAGCAGGGCGCCGACAAGGTCAGCGCAACAAAAACCGCCCGCGGCGTCTCCATCGGCGCCTCCTCCGACCCGAAGACACGCGCCGCCGCCGGCCTCAACCCGGTCGCCGGCCTCGACGTCGCCCTGGAGGATGCCTCCTCGCTGAACGCCGCCTCCGCGGTGACCGCCACCGTCGAGGCCCTGTCCAAGCTAATCGAATCCGGCAACCCGCTGCACAAGAACGGCGAGATCTGGACGCCGCACCGCCCGGCCCGGCCGGAAAAGTCGGAGGGCGGCATCGAGATCCGCATGGTCTCCGACTACCAGCCCGCCGGCGACCAGCCGACCGCCATCAACGACCTCGTCGAGGGCCTGAACAGCGGCGAGCGCAGCCAGGTCCTGCTCGGCGTCACCGGCTCCGGCAAGACCTTCACCATGGCCAAGGTGATCGAGGCGACGCAGCGCCCGGCGCTGATCCTCGCGCCGAACAAGACGCTCGCCGCCCAGCTCTATTCCGAGTTCAAGAACTTCTTCCCCGACAACGCCGTCGAGTACTTCGTCTCCTACTACGACTACTACCAGCCCGAGGCCTACGTGCCGCGCTCGGACACCTATATCGAGAAGGATTCCTCGATCAACGAGCAGATCGACCGGATGCGCCACGCCGCCACGCGCGCCATCCTCGAGCGCGACGACTGCATCATCGTCGCCTCGGTCTCCTGCATCTACGGTATCGGCTCGGTCGAGACCTATACCGCCATGACCTTCCAGATGAGCGTCGGCGACCGCCTCGACCAGCGCCAGCTGCTCGCCGACCTCGTCGCCCAGCAGTACAAGCGCCAGGATATCAACTTCGTCCGCGGCTCGTTTCGCGTCCGCGGTGACACCATCGAGATCTTCCCGGCCCACCTTGAGGACGCCGCCTGGCGCATCAGCATGTTCGGCGACGAGATCGACGCGATCACCGAGTTCGACCCGCTGACCGGCCAGAAGACCGGCGACCTGAAATCGGTAAAAATCTACGCCAACTCGCACTACGTCACGCCGCGCCCGACGCTGAACGCCGCCATCAAGTCGATCAAGGAGGAGCTGAAATTCCGCCTCGAGGAACTGGAGAAGGCCGGCCGCCTGCTGGAGGCGCAGCGCCTCGAGCAGCGCACCCGCTACGACCTGGAGATGCTGGAGGCGACCGGCTCCTGCGCCGGCATCGAGAACTATTCGCGCTACCTCACCGGCCGCAAGCCGGGCGAGCCGCCGCCGACGATGTTCGAATACATCCCCGACAACGCGCTGGTCTTCATCGACGAGAGCCACGTCACCATCCCGCAGATCGGCGGCATGTACCGCGGCGACTTCCGCCGCAAGGCGACGCTGGCCGAATACGGCTTCCGCCTGCCCTCCTGCATGGACAACCGCCCCTTGCGCTTCGAGGAATGGGACGCGATGCGCCCGGACACGATCGCCGTCTCCGCCACCCCCGGCGGCTGGGAGATGGAAGAGGCCGGCGGCGTCTTCGCCGAACAGGTGATCCGCCCGACCGGCCTGATCGACCCGCCAGTCGAGGTCCGCTCGGCCAAAACCCAGGTCGACGACGTGCTGGGCGAGATCCGCGACACCGCGCAGGCCGGCTACCGCACCCTTGTCACCGTGCTGACCAAGCGCATGGCCGAGGACCTCACCGAATACCTGCACGAGCAGGGCGTGCGCGTCCGCTACATGCACAGCGACATCGACACGCTGGAGCGCATCGAGATCATTCGCGATCTGCGCCTGGGCGCCTTCGACGTCCTCGTCGGCATCAACCTGTTGCGCGAGGGCCTCGACATTCCCGAATGCGGCTTCGTCGCCATCCTCGACGCCGACAAGGAAGGGTTTTTGCGCTCGGAAACCTCGCTGATCCAGACCATCGGCCGCGCCGCCCGCAACGTCGACGGCAAGGTGATCCTCTATGCCGACCAGGTCACCGGCTCGATGCAGCGCGCCATGGAGGAGACCAGCCGCCGCCGCGAGAAGCAGATGCTCTACAATGCCGAGCACGGCATCACGCCGGAATCGGTGAAGGCAAGAATCTCCGACATCCTCGACAGCGTCTACGAGCGCGACCACGTCCGCGCCGACATTTCCGGCGTCGGCGGCAAGGGGTTTGCCGAGGAAGGCCACCTCGTCGGCAACAACCTGCAGGCCCATCTCGACGCCCTGGAAAAGGCCATGCGCGACGCCGCCGCCGACCTCGACTTCGAAAAGGCCGCCCGCATCCGCGACGAGATCAAGCGCCTCAAGGCCGCCGAACTGGCGGTCATGGACGACCCGATGGCACGGGAAGAGGCAAGGAGCCAGGAGCGCAGCGGGGGGAAAACCTCGGCGAAATCGTCCTCAGGCTCTCTCTTCCAGAAGCCCTCGCTCGACAACATGGGTCCGGGCACCGACACCGAAGTCCCGGCCGGCACCTCGCTGTTCCGAAAGAACACCCTCGACGAGATGACCGTCGGCCGCACCGAAAAGCCGGTTGCCGGCACGATCCCGGAAAAACCCGTCGTCCGCGGCAAGATCGGCGTCGGCTCCTACGAGGACCCGGCCGAGCAGGCACGCAAGGCAAAGACGACGGGCAAGACGGGCCGGCCGGGGCGGTAACCAGTCCCACGCCGTCCCTTTTCCTCCGTCATGCCGGACTTGATCCGGCATCCAGCGCGCGATGTCCATCGCGCGGGAGACTCAAAAGAAATCGTGCGAAGCTTAGTCATTCACGGCGCAGACGCGCCGTGGCTGGATGCCGGATCAAGTCCGGCATGACGGTGAGATCCCAGCCAACCGCAACTACAGCTTGCCATCGTACGAACCTACCCGCATCCTTCCGCCATGAAGGGCTACGTCTACATCCTCGCCTCGCGGCGCAACGGCACACTCTACACCGGCGTGACCACCGACCTGCCGCGCCGCCTCTACGAGCACCAACACGCCCTGACGCCCGGCTTCACCAGCCGCTATCGTGTCAAGACGCTGGTCTGGTTCGAGGAACACGACCTCGTCACCGACGCCATCGCCCGCGAAAAGGCCATCAAGAACTGGCCGCGCAAATGGAAGCTCGACCTGATCGAAGCCGCCAACCCCGACTGGGCCGACATCGCCTACCACCTGCACGGACTCTGATCCGGCCTCCGCCTTATCTTCGTCGTGCCGGACCGACGCGTGTTGCCCACCCGCCGTCATGCCGGACTTGATCCGGCATCCAGCCACCGCGCGTCCGTGCGGTGAATGCCTCTTTCCATCACGGTAAAGCCGGCAATGCTCCTCTCACGCGATGGACATCGCGCACTGGATGCCGCATCAAGTCCGGCATGACGGAGGAGCATTCGCCGTCGTCCGCGGCAAGGTCGGCGTCGGCTCCTACGAGGACCCGGCCGAGCAGGCGCGCAAGACAAAGACGAAAGGCAAGACGGGGCGGCCGGGGCGGTAAAAGAACTCATCCCCGACTCATCTCTATGGTCAGCACCGAAGTGTGGTAACCATGATTCAGTACGTTAATAAATCAGGCGTAGAGCGTCCGATATAGCTTGTTAGCAATTTTGGAACGGAACGAGTCCGTCCATTTGCGAATGACCGAAATCGAGAAATAGTCCAACACTGAAAGCAAAACCACTACACTCGCCGCGAGCTTTCCTATAAGCCAAATCGGTGTCCACTCCGAAAAGAGCGAGAATGCATCAATAATCAAGAAAAGTATCACACCTAATGAGGCCAGAATTTCGCCCCAAAAAACCAAGGTATTTGCGATATTTCGACAGCGGTTTTGATGTGTCTCTTGTAATTCTTCAGAATAACCTAAACGACCTGAAAGCTCCCCCTCCGCTTTCGCTTGGATCTTCTCTTCTTGCGCTCGCCGCACACCTTCCTGAACTGCCTCTTCGGCCCTAGCAAGGATATCCGCAGCGCTCAGCACCCGAAGAATTGCCGTCTTACCAAAAGAGTCTTGGCGCGCTATTCGCTTGACCGACGCCAGCAGCGTACTATCAATATTATCTAAATCGCGATACGCACCAACGACATTGAAAAGCTCGGTGTAGAAATTGGAGTCTGGACGCATCGCCTCATAGCAATTGGCCATCAGCTCTTGGCTCGCATTGCGTTCGGAAATATCCCCGTCCTTTGCCAACCAAAAAATAGTACTTGCCTGGGATACATGCATGATGGGCGGCACTTCGAAATTGCGGAGATGCCCCTCTTCGACAAGGAATTGCCGAGCGCTAGCCGCGAGAAGTCTATTCGATGTAATGAATATTGCAGGACACTCAGCAACATCGCGAACGACTTGCGTACGACGCATTCTTACCACGTGAGCCAAAGAAATCGCATCGTGATCGGCATTCTCTTGCGAATATGATCTATTCCTAGCCTTGGCAGATGACATTAGATATTTTGAGAATGCAGCCTCGTCTATTTGCCCTCGCACATTTTTCTGAAAGCCGGACTGCTCGTACTTTGAAGGGAACACTCCCTTCTGGGCCAATCTTTCGACGAAAGTGTACTCCATCGAGCGGATCTCTGATGTAGTTATCTCGCCACGGATTATTGCTTCGCCAGTCTCGCCGTAGATTCCATATCCACCATCTTTGCTGGCAATTATCGCGGATAATATATTCGCAACTTCTTGTTCGTTGTTGGCAAAAAACTCGGTGCTAATGTTGAGGCCTTCGAGATAACGGTGCAGCTCTATTGACGCCGTTTCCAGTAGGGTCCCTGATGTGCCTAATAGCCTCAACAACAGTGACGTATCATAAAATATCTTTAGTTTCGAAAAATCCTGATTCGAGCCGACCGTACTTATTGTCGAAGTAAATTCTTCAATTAAAACTCCAACGAATACGTGAGTAATAGCTTCGTACAAAACAGAATCTTGATCGTGAGCAAATTTAATAAATTCGGCAATCAGGTATCTCTCTAATTCTATGGGATCAGACACCAGAACCTTCTTAAAAGAAACGGTTTTTTTATCGGAATCGCGGGAGGGCTTAAGAAAATTTATAAACGCATCCACAGGATTTCCAGAAATAATCACATCACGCGCATCACGATTATCTATAAATAAATCAAGAGCTCTCTCAATCTCTGTAATCTTCTCACTTATGACAACATCAGATTTATCGTCATCTATCGCATTGGCGACTATGTATAATTTTGCTATATTGTCATATACGATAACCCCATCCGCCCGGAGGGTTGGCAACATGTTTTCTATTGTATAAACTGGAATATCTAACCCAAAGTCATTATTCAAATCTATCTTTAGTATCTCAAGATCTATTTGACGACCAGATTGCTTTCGGCAGGCGCTCCGAACAAAAGGAATATAGCTGTCATAAACATCCCTTATGGGGTTTTTACTGCGCTCAGTCATAGAGAACAGAGAATGCAATACAGCATAAGTTAGAGACTTGCCGTTAGTAGAAACCGCCTGCTCCAAGTTCGACAGCGGAATTGAAATGCCTGCCACGAGTATCCCCTTTATCTCGCCCTATGTTCGCGTGGGGACATCAAGTATGACTCGCAAGCTTTAATCAACAACTTATCCGGGAAGTCCGGATGAGCCGCCCTAGCTCGCAAATGCTTGCGCGCGCCCTTTGCATTCGGAAAATGTTGCTCAAATTGAGTACGGCAACTTCGTATTGCTAAACAAAATCAACACCCCCACCACCGCTTCATCCTCTCCGCACATAACGCGTGCCATAATCCCCCCATCCCGCCGCGGATACACCGCAAGGCGTTGCGGCGAGGCGGGGACGGCGCGGGGCGTGGGGGACAGACGCGACACCTCATGATCCGGGCCTGCGAGACAGGTCCCCTCTGGTGACGGCGGGCATTTCGCCCGAGTGGCGCACCGGACGTGCCCCTGCGGCGGCACACAGAGCGCCCGCGTCAATGGCGGGCGAGGCAGAGGACCGCGTTTGCGGGCAAAAACCGCCGAACGGGGCGCCGGAGGGTGCCACCCACCCATTTCCGATGCGGCAGCTCCCAGCGCCCCGTCCGAAGCAGATTTTTTGAAAACCACGACGGCAGGCCGGGCGTGGCCGCGGGCGCATGGGCGGTGGGCGCGCACCGGCGCGATGCCGGGCGGGACAAGGCCGGCGTCCCGGCGGGCAAGCGACGCGGCACCGCCCGGCCACGCCGACCGAAGCAAAGGAGCAAGCCCATGCAGACCGCATCTTCCGGCACCCCGGCCCGAAAACCGACCAGCCGCCTCGACGACGACATCCGGCTGCTTGTCGCGCGCGGCGTCAGCACCCTGCTGCTCTGTCCCGAATATGCCTGCCGCTGCCGGCCGTGCCGCCGCGCGCGCTGCTGCGTCATGGTCGGCCGCGACGGCCAGCCGGACTGCCTGTGGGCGCCGGCGCCCGACCTTCTGGCCCTGCACCGGGCGCTGCAGGCGGAGACGATCCGGCTGCTCGAAACGATCGCGTTCGCGCCGTCGACACCGGTCGAGCCGCCGAGCCGCGACCCGGACGACCGCGAGTTGCAGGATGCGGCCATCGACCTCGTGCAGGCGCTGCTGCCGCGGCAGGGCAACCTGCGCAACCGCTTTGACGCCCGGCGCCGCCAGCGCGATGCCGTCGCGCGCCCGCCCTTTGCCGGCCGGGACCTGGCGGACTACCGGGACCTGCTGCGCTTGATCCGCGCCAAACGGATCGCGCCCGCGCTGACCGGCGGCGGCCTGCCCGCCAGCCTGCCCCGCCCGCCCGGGAAGGTCAGTGCCGCCGCGCGCTTGCCCTATCCTATCGGAAACGTCGCTGCCGCTGCGCGCTTGTCCGGCCCGCCCGGGAACGTCGCCGCGCGCTTGCGCCGTCCGCCAGGGAAGGTCGGTGCGGCCGCGCTCTTGCCCCGTCCTTCCGGAGAGGGCGATCGGTTCGCGCGCTTGCCCCATCTTTTCGAAAACGTCGCTGCCGCTGCGCGCTTGTCCGGCCCGTCCGGGAACGTCGCTGGCTGCTTGCCCTGCCCGCCAGGGCAGGTCGGTGCGGCCGCCCTCTTGCCCTATCTTTTCGGAATGGGCGGTGGATCCGCGCGCTTGCCCCATCTTTTCGGAAAGGTCGCTGCCGCTGCGCGCTTGTCCGGCCCGTCCGGGAACGTCGCTGGGCACTTGCCCTGCCGGCCAGGGCAGGTCGGTGCGGCCGCGCTCTCGCCCTATCTTTTCGGAATGGGCGGTGGGTCCGCGCGCTTGCCCCATCTTTTCGGAAAGGTCGCTGCCGCTGCGCGCTTGTCCGGCCCGTCCGGGAACGTCGCTGCGCGCTTGCCCTGCCCACCAGGGCAGGTCGGTGTGGCCGCGCAACGGCCCCGCCCGCCAGGGAAGGTCGGTGCGGCCGCGCTCATACCCCGTCCTTCCGAAGAGGGCGATGGGTTCGCGCGCTTGCCGCGTCCTGCCGGACTGCGCGCCGGTGATTTCGGGGATCTTCTTCGCACCGGCTGCTCGATGGTCCCGCCTGTCGCCGGCTGGCCGGCGGCCGGGGTCGTGCCCTACTCCGCCGCGGCCTTGGCGGCGGCCGCCTCCAGCACCGCGGCGAACGCCGCTGTGATCACCTCCGGCCCCGCCCCCGGCCTGGTGGCGTCGGCCGAAAGGATCTGCCGGTAGCGGCGTGCGCCGGGAAACCCCTGGAACAGCCCGACCATGTGGCGGGTGACATGGTTCAGTCGCCCGCCGCCTTCGATCACGCCCGCCGCGTAGTCCATCATCGCGTCGCGCACGCCCTCCCAGAAGGCGGTGTCGGCCGCAGCGGCGGGGTTGGCGGCGTTGGCGGCTGCGTGGGCCGTATCCGGCGTCTCGCGATCCGTCCGGACAGCGACCCGATCCACGGCGGCCGCGGCGTCCGCCGATCGCCCCCCTTGCGGGAAAAATGCCCCGACGGCGCTGACGGCGGCAACGCCGCCCGGCCGCGCAAACACCGCGTCCACGCCGACCAGCATGCCGCTGTCCTGGTAGGCAGCGCGCCCGAGCATGGCGCCATCCAGCCCCTCGCCCGGCGCGCCGATCTCGGCAACCGCCCGATCCAGCGTATGAAGACCGCCGTTCAACCCGATGAAAAGATCAAGATTTTCCGCCTTCAGCCGCCGCACCAGACCATAATCGAGCGGCGGGATGTCGCGGTTCTCCTTCGGGCTCAGCCCCTGCAGCCACGCCTTGCGCGCATGCACCCACACCGCATCTACCTCGGCGGCCTTGACGCGGGCGACAAGGTCGCGCAGCGCCACCTCCGGATCCTGGTCGTCGACGCCGATGCGGCACTTCACCGTCACCGGAATTTTGACCGCCGCCTTCATCGCCGCGACGCAGTCGGCCACCAGCTGCGGTTCGCGCATCAGGCAGGCCCCGAACGTGCCGGACTGCACCCGGTCGGACGGGCAGCCGACATTCAGGTTGATCTCGTCATAGCCGAAGTCTTCGCCGATCCGCGCCGCTTCGGCGAGCTTGTGCGGATCGCTGCCGCCAAGCTGCAGCGCCAGCGGGTGCTCGACCGGGTCGTAGCCCAAGATCTTCTCGCGGTTGCCGCGCAAAATCGCGTCGGCGACGATCATCTCGGTGTAGAGGACGGCGTTCTTCGTCAGCTGCCGGGCGAAATGGCGATAGTGCCGGTCCGACCAGTCGATCATCGGCGCCGTGGCGAAGAGTTTTGTCCCCGTCTTGAGTGCCTGCTGGTACATGATCCGTCCGCGTCCCTCGTCGATATCGTTGCCAGATCGCGACCGCCCGCGTCATCGCGCGCCAGCTGCCGTCCTGCCCGAGAAAATGGTTTCGCGCCGCTCATAGCGCAAGGAGGGCTAAAAAACCACCCTCGCCGCCTTCACGGCTAGGCCGCGTGCCGCTGGAGGATGTTAGAGTGCACCGACAGAATCGGAACGACCGCCTGAGGAGTTTTTCATGTCGCTCTACGCACTCGGTAACCACGTCCCCACCCTGCCCGCCGACGACCGCTACTGGGTCGCGCCGGACGCGCAGGTGATCGGCAAGGTGGTGGTCGGCGAGGATGTCGGCATCTGGTTCGGCGCGGTCCTGCGCGGCGACAACGAGCCGATCACGCTCGGTGCCGGCACCAACATCCAGGAAAACACCGTCATCCACACTGACCCCGGCAAGCCGGTGACGATCGGCAAAGGCTGCACGATCGGCCACGGCGCAATCATCCACGGCTGCACTATCGGCGACAACTCCCTGATCGGTATGGGCGCGACGGTGCTCAACGGCGCCGTGATCGGCAACAACTGCCTCGTCGGCGCCGGTGCGCTGGTGACGGAAGGCAAGGTGTTTCCCGACAACTCGCTGATCGTCGGCTCGCCGGCCCGTGTCGTGCGCACGCTCGACGAGGCGGCGATCGAGGGGCTGAAGACGTCGGCCGAAAGCTATGTCCGGAACTGGAAGCGCTTCAGGGCGGAGCTGCGCCGGCTCGACTGAAGGACGCGCCCGCCCATGCAGGTCTCCGAAATGGGGGACCCGGTTTGGGACCAAGGCGTGCACGAAGAGAAGCATGGCGCGGAAAGAACGCTCCGCATCAGGCGCAGCCGGTGCAGTGCCCGCGAACCTCGATGGTGGCCTTGCCGGGCCTGAAACCGTGATCGCGGGCAAAGGCGGCAAGCCGCTCCTCGATCAGGTGGTCGTGGAACTCCGTCACCTTGCCGCAGGCTTCGCAGATGGTGAAGGCGGTCAGGCCGTGCGTGCAGCAGCCCTGATGCGGATGGGCGCAGGCGACGAAGGCGCTGATGCTCTCCAGCCGATGGACGAGGCCGAACTCCTGCAGCTTGTCGAGGGCCCGGTAGACCTGCAGTGGGGCCCGAAAGCCGTCGTCACGCAGCCTGTCGAGGATGGTGTAGGCGCTGAGCGGCGCTTCGGAGTGGGAGAGCGCGTCGAGGACGAGCGACTGGTTGCGGGTCAGCTGCGGGGTCGTCATCGGTCGCTCCCTCCAGATTGTGCCGCAGCGATGCCACCGCGTTCGCTGCGGCGCCACGGCAGCAGGCTGAGAAGGAAAATCACGAGCGCCGCGACGACGATCGAGGGGCCGGACGGCGTGTCGAACTTCAACGAACCGAACAGTCCGCCGGCAACCGCGACGGCGCCGAGCAGCGAGGCGAGCACGGCCATGATCTCCGGGCTGGCGGAGAAGCGGCGCGCGGTGGCGGCGGGGATGATCAGCAGCGCGGTGATCAGCAGGATCCCGACGATCTTCATGGCGATGGCGATCACCAGGGCCATCAGCAGCATAAAGGCCAGCCGCGCCCGTTCCGGCTCCAGTCCCTCGGCGGCGGCGAGTTCCGGGTTGACCGTCGAGGCGATCAGCGGCCGCCAGAGATAGATGATCGTGAAGAGAACGAGAATGCCGCCGCCCCAGACGAGGCTGACGTCCGCCGGCGTCACCGCAAGAATGTCGCCGAACAGGAAACCGACGAGATCGATCCGCACCCAGGTCATGAAGGACACGATAACGAGCCCGGTCGCAAGCGTCGCGTGCGAGAGAATGCCGAGCAGCGCGTCGGTGGACAGCGAGCCCCGCTTTTGCAGCAGCAGCAGCACGATCGACACGGTCGCGGCCACAGCAAAGACGCTGACCGTCAGGTTCAACTGAAACAGCAGCGACAGCGCCACCCCGAGCAACGCCGAATGCGCCATCGTGTCGCCGAAATAGGCCATGCGCCGCCAGATGACGAAACAGCCGAGCGGACCGGTGGTGAGCGCCAACCCGATGCCGGCAAGCAGGGCGCGGGTGAAGAAGTCGTCAAGCATCGCGCCGCTCCGGCAGATTGTCCCCGCCCGTTGCGGCGGCGTTAGACTGGTCCTGCCCGCAACCGCAGTCTGGCCCGTGCGCGTGCACGATGCGCATCGGCCCGGCGCGTGCGGCGGCACCGGCGTCCTGATGATGGTGGCCGTCGGCGGGGTGGCAATGGTCAGTGACGGAGCCGTCGGCGTGCAGCACGCGGCCGTCCGGCAGATGGGTGTGATCGTGATGATGACTGTAGAAAGCCAGCATCTGGCTGGCCCGCGCGCCGAAGAGGCGCAGATATTCCGGACTCTCACGCACCGCTTCCGGCGTGCCGCGGCAGCAGACGTGACCATTGAGACAGATGACGGTGTCCGTTTCGGCCATCACGACATGCAAATCGTGGGAAATGAGCAGGATGCCGCAGCCGGTGGTGTTGCGGATCGTCTTGATCAGATCATAGAGCGCGATCTCGCCGGCGAAATCGACTCCCTGCACCGGCTCGTCAAGCACCAGCAGGTCAGGCTTTCGAGCGATGGCGCGCGCCAGCAGCGCGCGCTGGAACTCACCACCGGACAGATGCTGCACCTCGGCACGGGCGAGATGGCGGATGCCTGTCGCCTCGAGCGCGGCATCGATCTCGCGGTCTCGCAGCGACGAGGTCAGCGTCATCAGACGGTCGACCGTCAGTGGCATGGTCCAGTCGATCGCGAGCTTTTGCGGAACATAGCCGACGCGAAGGTTCGCCAAGCGCGAGACGTGACCTTCGTCCGGCCGGGCCACGCCGATGGCCAGCTTGGCCGTCGTCGACTTTCCCGAGCCGTTCGGTCCGATCAGGGTGACGATCTCGCCGCGGGAGATGGAAAAGTCCACCCCGCGCACCAGCCACCGGCCTTGCCGGTGCATTCCAGCGCCGGACAAGGCGACCAGCGGTGTGGCTTGAACGTTGGTTTGCAGCATGAAATCGTCCGCGGATTGGGTTGCCCTATTGCTATGGCACACGTTATACCATAACGCAACAAATGTAATAACATTACATCACTCAATGGAGACCTCCCCAATGAGGCTTGCGCCCACCCTGTTCCTTTCGGCCGCGCTGCTTGCTGGTAATTATGGTGTCGCGCGGGCCGACACCCCAAATGTGGTCGTCTCCGTCAAGCCGATCCATTCTCTCGTCGCTTCGATCATGCAGGGCGTCGGCGAACCAAAGCTGATCGTCGAGGGCGCCGCGTCTCCCCATACCTATTCGATGAAGCCGTCCAATGCGGCAGCGCTACAGGACGCCGATATCGTGTTCTGGGTTGGACACGGCCTCGAAGCCTTCCTCGAAAAACCGCTACAGGCTTTGGCAAGCGGAGCGACGATCATCGAACTCGAAGATGCGCCGGGCCTGACGAAACTGAAGTTCCGCGAGGGTGGCGCCTTCGAGACCGACGACCACGCCGGTGAAGATCATGGTGAGCATGAGCATGCGCACGAAGACGGCTTCGATGCGCATCTTTGGCTGGATCCGATGAACGCCATGGCCATGGCCGCAGCGATCGAAAAGACGCTCTCGGCGCAGGATCCGGCGAATGCAGTCACCTATCAGACAAACCTGTCGGCGCTGAATGCCAACATCGCATCACTCGACAAGGAGGTCGCCGAAACAATCGCTCCAGTGAAGGACAAGCCGTTCATCGTCTTCCACGACGCCTACCAATATTTCGAGCATCGCTACGGCGTGCGTGCCGTCGGCTCCATCACGGTCAGCCCGGAAACGATGCCGGGCGCAGAGCGGCTCTCGCAGATCCGGCAAAAGGTCAGCGAACTCGGCGCCAGCTGCATCTTTGCCGAGCCGCAGTTCGAGCCCAAATTGATCAATGTCGTGATGGAAGGAACACAGGCCAGGTCGGGCGTTCTCGATCCTGAAGGAGCGACGTTGGCTGCGGGCCCAAATCTCTACATCGACTTGATGCGCGCCATGGCAACTTCCTTGAGGCAGTGCCTTGGGTCGGGCAGCTGAATTGCAACTGCGCCCAGCGGCGCGCCTGCCGCCGGCCGGCCAGGCATGCGACCGCCCGCGGTTGGCAGGTAAGGTCGGCGAAATGGATGCCTGCCGCTTCGCTGCAGGAACGCTGTGGCGCGGACCAACCAAACGCATAGGTTTATTGTAGGCCCACCTAATTTATCGTAGCCTCGGATCTGGTTGCAGCAGTCGGGATGGAGTACGCGGCAAGACTGTACCGCACAAGACTGCTGTGTTCACAACGGAGGAGCAAAGCACGACGCCAGGTGTGCGAAATTCGAACATCACGATGACCATCGCGCTGGAGGTGCAGCGATAGTGTAGAGTGAGATGGATCATCAGTCCCGGGCCGTTGGTTCCCAATAGCGCCCCGCCTCACTCACAAATCTCAACACATATGTGAAGTTCAAACGCCGCCAAGTGTCGTTCTGCGTGCTGCGGCGAAGGAGGAATCATGACCGCCAGAGCGCGACTGCACTCGATATTTTTGGAAACACCGCTGGACAGCGATCCGATTGCCTCTCTTTCCGAGAACTCCTGGCTCAAGACTGCCCTGGCATACCACAGCGAAGGTACGGCGTATCCTTCGCAGGCGATCCAGGCGCTCTTTGGGACTGCCTTGTCGCCAGCGCTCTGGCAAACCGCGATTGGCCGAACCGCAGAAACCCACAGCGTGGGTGGTTGGTCGGAGGCTACCGCTTACCAAAGCCCCGCCGCCAACCCCTCTGCCACGCAGGAGAATGGCGCAGCGTCCATGACGACGTCAGTGGCCTCCACAGGCAATGCAATTATCGACGGTCTACTCAGCGGGGTCCGCTGGAATGAGGCATCGATCACCTACAGCGACACCGATTCTCCGTCCGACTACCCCTCCGGCTACGTGGTTGATGATGATGCCAACGGGGTCAGCGCCCAGTTCCAAGACTTCTCGCAACTGACAGCTGCGCAAAGGCGCGCCTTCCATGCCGCCCTGGACACGACGCAATATTCGCAGCTTGCCGGTGCGACCGGGCTGTCTGTGGAAGGCTTCACCAAGCTGGACATCAGCTATGCCGGCTCGGGCGCCGGCGGCGCGACGATTCGAGCAGCAAACTCTGGCGATGCCGCCACCGCCTATGCCTTCTATCCCGACAATGATCCGCATGGCGGCGACGCGTTCTACGGCAATGCCTATGACGGAACCTCCAACAGCTTCAAGACTCCGATCGCCGGCAACTATGGATGGCATGGCGTGTTGCATGAGCTTGGGCATGCACTGGGCCTGAAACACGGCCAGGAGGCGGGTGGCCCGGGCGACACCGCCCTGCCCGCGGCGTACAATTCGCTGGAATTCAGCGTCATGACCTATCCAAGTTTCATCGGCGACACGACCGATGGCTATGACTACGAACCGTTCGGCGCACCGCAAACATTCATGATGGCCGACATACTCGCCCTGCAGACGATGTACGGCGCCGATTTCACGGCCAATGGCGGTAACACCGTCTATTCCTGGGACCCGTCGAGCGGCAACTTCTATGTCGACGGCGAGCTGGCGATCGCGCCCGGTGCCAATCGGGTTTTCTCGACGATCTGGGACGGAAACGGCATCGATACCTATGACCTGTCCAACTACGCGACACCACTACGGATCAATCTGCAGCCCGGTGCGAGCTCGACCTTTTCGGCCGCCCAGCTCGCCTATCTGGGTGGCGGGCCGAACGACGGCTTTGCCCGCGGCAACGTGTTCAATGCCTTCCAGTTCGAAGGGGATCCGCGCTCCCTGATCGAGAATGCCAATGGCGGCTCGAACAACGACTCCATGACCGGCAATGCCATTGCCAACGTGCTGCGCGGCAATGGCGGTGCCGACCGGCTCGACGGCGGGGCCGGCAACGATACGCTCTATGGCGGCGACGATGACGACACGATCCAGGGCGGATCCGGTGTCGACCGCGCGTTCGGTAACAACGGGAACGATCGCTTCTACATCACCGCCGGTTGGACCGGTGGCGTGGGCGAAAGCTTCAACGGCGGCGCGGGCACAGACACGTTCGACGCGTCGGCGGTGACCACTGCAGGGTTCAATGCTTCCATCAACCTCGACACGGGCGTGTTCGCCCCTTCGCAAGGTGGCGGCGGCATAAGCCTCTCCAGCGTCGAAGTCGCCATCTCGGGCAGCGGCAATGACACCCTGACCGGATCGGATGGCGCCAACCGGCTTCGCTCCGGCGACGGCAACGACAAACTCTTCGGCCTTGCAGCCGATGACTGGCTGATGGGGGATACCGGCGACGACCTGCTAATCGGTGGTACAGGTGCCGACACGCTCGACGGCGGTGCCGGCCGCGACACGGCTTCCTATGCCCAGGCCGCGCGGGGCGTGACAGCGAGCCTGGCGAATGCTGCGCTCAATGCTGGCGAAGCAGCCGGCGACAGCTTTCGCAATATCGAAAACCTCGTGGGGTCGGCATTCGGCGACCAGCTCTATGGACGATCCGACGCCAACAACATCAGCGGCGGCCGCGGCAACGACCTGATCTCCGGAGCTGGCGGAAACGACCTCATGACAGGCGGAGCCGGAGCGGACACCTTCCTTTTCAACACCGCGATCGACGGGACGGCGAATGTGGACAGGATCACCGATTTCTCGGTGCCGAGCGACACGATACGGTTGGAGAATGCCATCTTCGCCGCGCTCGGGTCCGGTGTGCTGGCCGCATCCGCGTTTCGGGCGAACACCAGCGGGCTGGCCGCGGACGCCTCCGACCACATCATCTACGAGACCGATGCGGGCCGTCTGTACTACGATTCCAACGGCAATGAGAGCGGCGGGCGCACGCAGTTCGCCTCGCTGTCACCGGGCCTGGAGCTGACGCACCTGGACTTCATGGTGGTCTGACCCGTTCCAGTTCGCCACGATTACCCAGCCCGACAAAGGAAAAGGCCGCCCTGACGGGCGGCCTTTCCAATTCCATCACGATCGCTCGAGATTACTCGGCGCTGTCGTCCGCAGCCTTCTTCTTGGCCGGAGCCTTCTTCTTCGGAGCGGCTTCCTCGCCCTCAGCGGCCTCGGCCTTGGCGGCAGCCTTCTTCTTCGGGGCCTTCTTGTCTTCCGACTTGCCTTCCTCGGCTTCGTCGTCAGTCATCAGCTCTTCCTTCGAAACGGTCTTGTCCGTCACGGCAACCTGGCCCAGCAGGTGGTCGACGACCTTTTCCTCGAACAGCGGCGCGCGCAGCGATGCGGAAGCGCCTGGCGTGTTGCGGAAGTAGTCGAGGATCTGCTTTTCCTGGCCGGGGAACTGGCGCAGCTGCTCAAACAGCGAACGCTGCATTTCCTCGTCGGACACTTCGACGCCGGCCTTCTCGCCGATCTCGGAGAGAACGAGGCCGAGGCGGACGCGGCGCTCGGCGAGCTTGCGATACTCGTCGCGGGCTTCCTCTTCGGTCGTGTCCTCATCGGCGAAGGTCTTGCCGGCCTGCTGCAGGTCGGTGTTGATCTGGCGCCAGATGTTCTCGAACTCGGCGTCGACCAGGCGCTGCGGCGTGTCGAACTTGTACATCTCGTCCAGCTGGTCGAGAATCTGGCGCTTGACCTTCTGGCGGGTGACCGAACCGAACTGGCCCTCGATCTGGCCGCGAACGACTTCGCGCAGGCGATCGACCGATTCGAGGCCGAGCTTCGTGGCGAGTTCGTCGTCGATCTTCAGCTCGGCCGGAGCGGCGACGTCCTTGACCTTGATGTCGAAGGTGGCTTCCTTGCCGGCGAGATGGGCGGCCGGGTAGTCGGCCGGGAAGGTCACGGTGATGACCTTTTCGTCACCTGCCTTGAGGCCGACCAGTTGGTCCTCGAAGCCCGGGATGAAGCGGTTGGAACCGATGACCAGCTCGGCGTCCTCGTCCTTGCCGCCGTCGAAGGCTTCGCCGTCGACCTTGCCGAGGTAGTCCATGGTGACGCGGTCGCCGTTTTCGGCCTTGCCCTTCTTGCTTTCGTAAGTGCGGGCGCTTTCGGCGATCTTCAGGATCTGGTCATCGACTTCCTGGTCGGCGATCTCGACGACTTCGCGGGTGACCTTGATGCCGGAGGCATCCTTCAGCTCGATGGCCGGGATGATCTCGTAGGACAGGGTGAACTCGAAATCCGCCTGGGCGGCGAGGATCTTCTCGGCCTCGGCCTGATCCTCGGTCATGGCGATTTCCGGCTGGGTTGCCGACTTTTCGCCACGCTCGGACAGAATCGCCGTCGGCCGCTCGCGAATGATCTCGTTGACGAGATCGGCCATGATCGACTTGCCGTAGACCTTCTTCAGGTGGGCGACCGGAACCTTGCCGGGACGGAACCCGTTGATGCGAACGCGATCCTTGGCATCTGCCAGGCGCTCGTTCATCTGAGCTTCCATATCCTTGGCCGGAATGACGACCTTGAGTTCGCGCTTCAGCCCTTCAGCGAGCGTTTCGATTACCTGCATGTTCAAACCTTCGTTTCGATATGGCGGTGCCCCGGCCGGAACCGGTCCTTTGGCGGGCACCCCTCCGGGTCCATTTGCCGGGAGTGGCTTTACTGTTATCGGTGGCCTTTTGGCAAGCAAAATGGCGCTCCCGCGCACGATCCGCCCGTCGAATTTGCGTTCGATGGATCCTCGTGCGCCAAATTCCAGGCCATGCCGCGCCTCCTTCCGAGGCCGGACATCACTCTTCGGGCAAGGCGCAGTATGCCAGGCCTGAGCGCTTCTGGTGCGGGTAGAGAGACTCGAACTCCCACGCTTTTGGCGCTTGGACCTAAACCAAGTGCGTCTACCAATTCCGCCATACCCGCGTTCAGAAAGCCGCATCAGCGGTTTTGCCGTCCGGCGCCCAAGATAGGCGCGCCTCCTGAGCGCGGCGTCTCTATAGCACCCGTTTGGCAGGTATCAAAGCAAAAATGTGACCGAGAAGGCACATGGCGCCGGTTGTCCCACGAAGCTGGGAAATCACCGGAAATTCACTCGAAAACCACGGTGATCTCAATAGAGAGGCTCGTCGTAGACCGGTTTGCCGTCCAGCAAGATCTGCCGGATCTGCATCCTGCCGGCCGACGACACGCGCGCGGCAACTTCGAGCGCCTGCGCATTCCGAGCCTCCTCGAGCACCCTGCCCTCGCCCTCCGGGACGTAATAGCGCTCGATCCCGTAGGAGACAAAAATCGACTCGGGCACTTCGCCTTCAGCACCGGGATAGTAGTCGAAGGGCAAGGTGCGCGCGACGACGCTGCCGGGCTGTTCCGGCAGGGAACCGAACGACGCCTGGCTTGCACTCCATAGCCCATCGGCACCCGGCACGAGCCGGACCGCCATCGTCTGGCGCCCGGCCGTCTTCGGCGTCTCGCCAACGATCATCGACCGGTCGATCGTCGAGATCGCATAGCCGAGCGTCACGTAATCGCCCCTCAGAAGGTCGCGCGGATCGATCGGCACGGTTTTCAAGCGCACATCCACGCCGTTCCGCAGAATCGACGCCCGGCTTTCGACCATGTAGCCGAGAACAGCCGTCTGGATCAGGGCCACGAGCACGGCCGCCAGCAAGGGAGAAATGCGCAGGATCGAAACGGGTTTGTTCCTTGCCCTGCCTCCATATTGCTGCGGCCGGCGAAACGCCGCTCCAGGCGAATGACGATCCAGGCGATCGCCGCCACCACCAGGCCGGAGATGAGAAAGAACCCGGAAGTCCCGAGAATGGAGCCGAGCGTCTCCGACGCCAGGTAGAGCGCTTCCACCGCGAAGGCTGCATAGGCGAGATAGCGCACGGCACCATTGTCGCGTCCGGACAGGGCAATGCCTCCGATGGCCGCGGCCAGCGTCACGATGCCGAGGGCCAGCCGCTCGCCGACGCTGTTCGTCTCAAGGTGCAGAATGGCAAGGCCGATCAGCAGCAGCAAGAAGGCATAGAAGGCCGGCGCTGCTCCCGCACCTGCGGCCAGCGGCCGAAGCGGCGATTCCTTAAGCGTGGCCAGCAGGTAACACACGCCGCCAACGCCGGCGATCGTCAAAGCCGTCGCGGGACTCTCGTACTCTCCATAGAGGAGCAGGACCCACGCCATCATCAGGAGATAGGCGAGATGGCGCGCCCGTGATGCGCCGGTGAAGCGCACGAGACCGATCACGACGAGCGCCATAACGGGCATCAGCCAGAGCAGCAGCCTGTCATCCATGCCGAAGCTGTCGGACCACTCCACGCCGGCCACCACAAAGGCGAGGAAACCACAGACCACCGTGGCCGCGATCGAGCGATAGAGCAAGGCTGCGACCACGGCACCGGCAAACCAGACGAGAGAGGCCTCGGTCGCATCGCCAGAGAGATGGTACATCTGGCCGACGAGTGCGATCGCGCCACCGAAAAGCAAAAGACCGGCGACGAGAACGGCCTCGGACAGACGCAGCGCGTCGCGATTGCGAAGCAAGGCGGCCACCAGATGGGCAGACCAGATCAGCGCGACGATGCCGATGAGCCTGGCGACGCGCGGTATTGCCTCCCAGTTCGCCGCGATCAGCAGCAGCACCGCACCGCCCAGCAGCAGCGCCGCGATCACCATCAGCACGCGGCCGAGACTGAACGAGCTCTCGCGCTGGTCATACTCGGCCAGAAGCCTGCCGGCCGTAATCTGGTCGATCAGACCCTTTTCGGCCCATACCCCAAGGTCCCGCTCCAATCGTCCCCGATACATCGATGCCCAGTCCTTCCCGATAGCAGAAATTGGCGGCGCTCAGCCGCCTCTCATTGCCGGCCAGACTAGCGCGCAAGCAGCAAACGATACAACTGCAGCGGAAAGCATGGATGTCGCTTTCTTCACCGTAAATTAGGGCCATTCCTTGCTTCAATGCCAGACGCAAGCTCATCGACCCTGCAAGCCTCCCGGTGGCATGCGCCTGACGCATACCATCCATGCCCATATTGCACTGCACAAATCGGAACCACCGGACTATATTCAAAACATCGGATCGGGAATGATCCGAAGCCGCAGGAAACCAGGCGCCGCAGGGCGACGGAAGAAGCGGCGAAATGGCACCGGCCAGCCATCTGGATATCCAGAAAGGCCCGTCCGCTGAACAGGCGGTCGACAGAATTCGGTGCGGCGCACTCCTCCTCCCAGTGCCGCCCCGATACGATTGGCAACACTCCTCCTCCCAGTTGCCAATCACCCTTAATGACGCCCGCCGGATCTCCTCCCCCGGCGGGCGTTGTTGATTCCGCCCTTGCCCATTGCTCACGATACATCGCAGCGGCCGCGGCCAGGTCAATTCACCCACCATTTCAGTCATGTCATTCATGTATCTGCCCAATTCCGATTCCAGGGGGCGACGTGGCTGCGACATTATTGCATGGGTGCCATTCACCATTGCCCCTTTAAACCGCCGCAGCCCGCCTCTATATAGCGGTCGTCAATCGGGCGACGCACTCCTCCTCCCAGCGAAGCCCGATGCGATTGGCAACACTCCTCCTCCCAGTTGCCAATCAAGATAGCGACGCCCGCCGGATCTCCTCCCCCGGCGGGTGTCGCGCTTTTTGCACCGCAACAAACAAAATACGGATCCCTGCCCCAAAGGGCGCGACATATGCGCGCCATTTGAGCAGAAATTTGTCATTTTTCAGCTTGACATGCGCGGCATGCATGACTGCCATTCGGCTTTGTCTCTGTCATTCGCACGCTGCTCAGCCTATATTCCAACCATCAGATCAGGGCGACGCCAACAGAGGCTGCCAGCCCCCAGAACCCAGGAAAGGGGTACGACCATGAACCTCGCACGTTCCTTCAGCAATTGGCGCAAATACCGTCAGACCGTCTCCGAGCTCGGCCGCATGAGCGACCGCGAACTCAGCGACCTCGGCATCGGCCGTTCGGACATCCCGTACGTTGCCCGCCAGGCGATCAAGTAAGCCCGACAGACGGTCTTTGCGATCCACGTTTGTACGCCTTCCGGAGAAATCCGGGGGGCGTTTTTCTTTGCCGCCATACCGCAATGCAGCATCCACTTGTCGGTCGGCCCTTGCGCACTCAAAAACGTGCGGTTACAAGAACATATCGCCCAAACAACAGGCACGCACATTTGCTGTTCACTGCAATGCACAAATGCATGGCAGCTGCACTTTCTTTGCACTGCACAAACCAGGGCAAAGAGAGTAGATAGAGATCAACAACCGAGGACGAGATGTCCCGGTCAACCCTGAGGAGAAGAACATGAACCCGCTTCGCATTGCCAAGAACTGGATCAGCTACCGCCGTACCCTGAACGAACTCGGCAACCTGTCCAACCACACGCTGTCCGATATCGGCCTGACCCGCCACGACATCCGCAGCATCGCAGCCCGTTCCTTCCGCTAAGACAGCCGAATTCCGACGCTGCGGCCGAAAGGCGACGCGCGAGGAACGTATCAAACGGCACCATTCGGTGCCGTTTTTGATTCGGGCGATTGGAAGTGCCGCAGCCGCGTGATATGCACCCGCCCATGACGAACTCGACCTCCCACTCTCCAATCCATGTTGTCGGCGGCGGCCTCGCCGGTAGCGAAGCGGCATGGCAGATTGCCGAAAACGGCATCCCGGTCATCCTGCACGAAATGCGCGGCGTGCGCGGTACCGATGCGCACAAGACCGATGGGCTGGCAGAACTGGTCTGTTCCAACTCCTTTCGCTCGGACGACGCGACCAGCAACGCGGTCGGCGTGCTCCACGCCGAGATGCGGCTGGCGAACTCGCTGATCATGCGTGCGGCAGACGCAAACCAGGTTCCGGCCGGTGGGGCGCTCGCCGTCGACCGCGAAGGCTTTTCCGCGGCCGTCACCGCCGCGATCGAGGGCCACCCGCTCATCACGGTCGTGCGCGAGGAAATCACGGGATTGCCACCGGTCGAGTGGGACCAGGCGATCATCGCAACCGGGCCGCTGACGGCTCCGGGTCTTGCCGCCGCGATCCAGGAGCGCACGGGCGCTGATTCGTTGGCGTTCTTCGACGCCATCGCGCCGATCATTCACACCCACTCCATTGACATGGACATCTGCTGGCACCAATCGCGCTACGACAAGGTCGGGCCGGGCGGCACCGGCAAGGACTACATCAACTGCCCGATGGACGAGGTGCAGTACAACGCCTTCATCGACGCGTTGATCGCAGCCGACACGACCGGATTCAAGGAATGGGAGGGCACGCCCTATTTCGACGGCTGCCTGCCGATCGAGGTGATGGCGGAGCGTGGCCGGGAAACGCTGCGTCACGGCCCGATGAAGCCGATGGGCCTGACGAATGCCCACAACCCGACCGTCAAGCCCTATGCGGTGGTCCAGCTTCGGCAGGACAACGCGCTCGGCACGCTCTACAACATGGTCGGCTTCCAGACGAAACTGAAATACGGCGCGCAGGGCGAGATCTTCCGGCTGATTCCCGGCCTGGAGAACGCCGAATTCGCACGACTCGGCGGCCTTCACCGCAACACCTACCTGCAGTCCCCGATTTTGCTCGATCGCTCACTGACCCTGAAGGGTCGGCCGGGCCTGCGCTTTGCCGGACAGATCACCGGCTGCGAAGGCTATGTCGAAAGCGCAAGCATCGGTCTTTTGGCCGGTCGGTTTGCTGCCGCCGAACGTCGCGGCGAGACGCCGGCATTGCCGCCGGAGACGACTGCCTTCGGCGCGCTGCTCGGCCACATCACCGGCGGCCACATCGTGTCCGACGACGAACCGGGCAAGCGCTCGTTCCAGCCGATGAACATCAATTTCGGTCTGTTTCCCGAACTCGAACCCGGCAGCATCGTCAAGCCCGAGGGCATGAAGCGGTTTCGGGGCAAGGACAAGGCGATCGCCAAGAAGCAGGCGACCGCGGCGCGTGCGCTCGAGGCTTGCCGGCAGTGGTTGCAGGCCAGCCAATAATCGGGGGCAAGAAGCGCCGCATTGGGATGCAGCGTGCAGCGGCCATGATCAGGTGTCGGTGATCAGCGCTCGCGGAGTTTCCTCTATTTCCGCTGCCGGAAGCAGGCTTCCCAGCAGCCACAACGACACTTCGGCCGCCTCACCGCTCGTGCCAAATTCGAAAGTGCCGTTGTCCGAGGCGTTTCCGAGGAACTCCAGCATCAGCCCCTTGCCGCTGGCCGAATTGTGCACGCGCACCAGGCCGGGTTCGATCAAGTGACTGGTGAAATGCTGCCCATGCGCCCGCATGCAGCCGACCTTGCCGTCATGCAGCCGGAGAAACACGCTGTCGCCGTTCGCCGTGCTGATTACCTCGCGGATGGCCTCGTTCGGATAGGCCTGGCCGAATTCGAGGATCGCCAGACCCGTGTCGTTTGAGGCCCGTCTGGGCTCCTCGCGCCATTGCACGCGCATGAAGATATAGCCCGCAAGGAAAATGCAGGCGATTACGACGGTCCAGATCATCTTGCATCCTCCCGACGGCCGCGTTGGATCGGACCCGACATACACCACGTGGCTTGCGCCAATTTTGCGTGTGGCAGGATTTTCGGACGAAATAGACGACTGTGGGCTGATTAGAAGCACTCGGACGTCGACCCGCCGATTGGCAGGGCAACCGTCATGCCCCATCCGGGTACGTTCAGAAGGTGCCTGTTCGAAGCGCGCGCCACATCCACCACTGGCGGCGCCACTGCGCCGGCAGCAGCGTCCGCTCCAGCGCGTCTGCTCCTGCCCTTTCCGCCAACTTGAACACATGCGGGGCGATCGCAACCGGCAGGAACGCCGCTCGATTGGCTGGCGCAATCTCCCCGGCCACCCTAGCCTTGCGCAGGTGATCGCGTCCAAGGCCGGCGAAGGCCTCCACCGCGCTTGCAATGCGCGCACGATCCGTTCCGGCGAGGAGTTCTTCGGCGCTGAGCCCGGTTGCGGCAAGCAGGTCACCCGGTATGTAGACCTGCCCGCGGCGGCGATGGATCGGCAGCAGCAGAAGAAGGCCCGCGATCGCCTGCGCAACACCGGCATGGCCGGCGATCGTTGCCGATCGCTCCGCTCCGCCTGGATCGAGAACCAGGCTCGCAAGCTGGATCAACGCCGACGCGGTCTCGCCGGCATACCCTTCCAGCGCGCCCCGATCCGGCATCGGGTCGTCGTAGAGATCGAAGATGCGTGCCTCGATCATGTCGGTCAGCACCCGGACGGGCAGCCGGTGCTCGGAAATGCAATGAAGCAGGCCCGCCGCAAGCGGGTTCGCCTTGGCATCGCCTTCCCCGCGGCCCTCCAGCGTGTCTCGCCACCACTGCAGGCGGATCTCTCCCGGCAACGGCTCGTGAACAAGATCGCGGACGCGGGCGATTTCCGCGTTGAAGGCGTAAAGTGCGGCCAACGGTCCGCGCCGGTCCTGTGGCGCCAGCAGGCAGGCGAGATAGCGGTCGCGGTCGGTGTCGCGGAGGACCGAGAGGCAATGGGCGTAGTTCGCCTCGACAGGCGCCTTCCCGTCGCGCCCTTCCACTGGATGATGATGCTGCATTGGATCGTCCGGATGCCGTCGCGGGTTTGAATTCTAGACTGCGATCAGCGCCGCCGCGACGGCACGCGATTCGGCGAGCATGACATTGAAGGTGCGCACGGCGGCACCGGTCGACATCGGGTCGGCGCTTATCTGGTGCTCTCGAAGGATGGCGCGCAGTTCCTTGGAAAGCGGCTTGATCTCCAGTCCCGTGCCGACAAGCAGCACCTCGATTTCCGCCGCTTCGGCCAGGACCCGCTCGAGATCCGCCGCGGTCAAGGACTGCGCGTCCTGCTTGTCCCAGCCATAGATTCCCGAAGGCAGGAAGAGCACGGAACCGCGATGCGACATGTCGGCGAATCGAAAGCCACCATTGCCGTAAGCGTCGATCGGTGCGCGGCCGGGGAAATGCGCCTGTCGAATTTCGATGCCCTTTGCCATCGTCATGCCTTTTCTGCCTCGGTCCCGCGACCGCCGAGACGATAGCGATCGGGCCGCAATCCAAACAGGATCAGCACGGGGCCGGCTATATAGATAGAAGAGAAGGTCCCGACCGCAATACCGAAGAACATCGCCACCGCAAACGCGCGGAGGATCTCGCCTCCGAAGATGGCCAGTGCCGCCAGCGCGATCAGCGTGGTCGCCGCCGTCAGCACCGTGCGCGACAATGTCTGGCTGATCGCGGCATCGATCAGCAACGGCAACGGCATCTGCCGGAATTGGCGGAGATTCTCACGAATGCGGTCATAGACAACGATCGTATCGTTCAGCGAATAGCCGACGATGGTCAGAAGAGCGGCCACGCTGCCGATATTGAACTCCATGCCGGTCAGCGCGAAGAGGCCTGTCGTCAGCAGGATATCGTGCATCGTCGCGACGACCGCGCCGATGGCGAACTGCCAACCGAACCGAACCCAGACAAAGCCGATCAGAGAGACGAGCGCGAACGCCATGCCGATCGTGGCAGCGGCGATCAGATCGCCAGAGACCGTGGGGCCGACGACTTCGACCCGGCGTATGTCGTAATCGCTCTCAAGCTCGCCACGCGCGACCAGGGCCGAGGTCTGCTCGGCGTTCTCGCCGCCACCCTGCGGAGGAATGCGGATCGTCGCCATGGCGGGGTCCAGGCCGACCCGCACCGCGACGTCACCCAGATTCATCTCTTCCAACTGGCCGGCGATCTGCGCCGCATCGGCATTGCCCTGTCTCGCCTTGACCTGGAGGAGCGCGCCGCCGGTGAAATCGATGCCAAGGTTGAGGCCATTCAGCGAAACGAGGACGGCCACGGCAATGGAGACCAGCGCGACCACCGAGAAAACGTAGTTGCGGATCGCCATGAAGCGCAGATGCAACCCGCCGAACAGGCCGCTGCGGACGGTTCGGGGCAGATGCGAGATTTGCCGGCTCTTCACCCACCGCCAGGCGAGCCAGTGCGTCAGCGTGAAGGTGATGAAGACGGTGGTGACGATGCCGATGCCGACGATGGCGGCAAAGCCCTGCATCGGCCCGGATCCGAGGAAGAACAGGACGAGGACCGCGATCATGGTCGTCACGCCGGCATCCGCTACCGTCGAAAAGGCACGCGAGAAGCCGGACGCGAGCGCCTCCGACAAGGGGCGGCCATTCGCAGCCTCCTCGCGCATTCGCTCATAGATCAGCACATTGGAATCGACGGCCATGCCGATCGTCAGCACCATCCCGGCGATGCCCGGCAGAGTCACGACGGTCCCGGTCAGCGCGACGATCGCCAGAATGAGCAACAGGTTGAAAGCCAGCGCGATCGCGGCGATGGCGCCAAACGCACCGTACCACCCGACCATGAACAGGGTGACCGCAACCCCGGCGACGCCGACCGCCAGAAGCGCCGACCGCAACGAGGCCGATCCGAGCGCCGGATCGACCGAGCGTTCCTCGACGACGGTCATGGAGGCCGGCAATGCGCCGCTGCGCAGAACCGCGGCGAGGTTTGCGGCGCCCTGCTCATCGAACTCGCCGGTTATCTGGCCGCGCCCGTCCGTAATGGGGCCGTCGATTGTAAAAGCGGTCAACACCTGATCATCGAGCAGGAGTGCCATCGTTCGCCCGACATTGTCGCGCGTCGCTTCCACGAGCCGGGTCGTTGCCTCTGGCGACAAACGGTAGGAGATCGAGGTCGCGACCCCTTCCTCGCCCGACACGACCTCGGCGGCAACGAGATCGCCTGAGGTGAACAGGCTCGCGCGCCTCACGACGTAGCCGACCGGCGGCTCGCCCATCGTGTAGGCGACCTCGGTGCCGGGCGGCGGTCCGTTTTCGAGCGAAGCGTTCGGTTCGACGAGACGGGCGGAAAACGCTCCGCGCTGCGCCAGAACGTCCTTGAGCCGCTGCGGGTCGGCAAAGCCCGGAACCTGCAAGGCAATGCGATCCTGCCCCTCGCGGCGAACGTTCACCGCCAAGCCGCCGACTTCGCTGACGCGCCGACTGACCACGTCGAGGCTTGCGGCCGCCGCCTCGTCCCGTGCGATGTCGAGCGATTCATTTGTCAGATCGAGCCGCACCACGCCGTCGGCTTCGATGGTCAGCGCGGTCCCGGATATCGTGGCGAGCGCGGCTTTCGCCTGTTCGGTGCGCGCGGCATCCGTGATTCGAACAGACAGGCTGCGCTCGGACCCGGCGAGTCCGGCATAGGGAATTTTCGCTGCCCTGAGTGCTGCCCCAGCCGCGTTGACCGCGGCCACCAGTCGATCGTTCTCGATGTCCGACCGTTCGAGTTTGAGCACGAGACCGGCCCCGCCGCTCAGATCAAGGCCGGGCAGCAACCGAGGAAGCGGCATGCCGGGAAGGTCCGACCGCCGATCTGTTCCCAGAGTATTGGGCAAGAGAACGACAAGGCTCGCCACAACGGCGAGCCAGGCGAGCAAGGTTTTCCAGCGGGCAGGTTGCAGCATCACACTCTCGAAATGCCCGGCAATCGTGCCGGCAGGAAACCCGACAAAACGACGTCGCCCGGAAGCGGTGGTACACCGCCGCCGGAGCGAAGATCACATTATTCCTTTACCGGCTCGCCCTTGACGCGAACCTCGGAAATGCCGCCGCGCACAACCCGAACCTTGATCCCTTCTGCGAGTTCAACCTCGAGTTCCTTGTCGTCGATGACCTTCGTCACCTTGCCGACGATGCCGCCGCCAGTCACGACCTGGTCGCCGCGCCGGATGTTCTTCAAGAGTTCATCCCGCCGCTTTGCAGCAGCGCGCTGCGGACGGATGATGAGGAAATACATCACGACGAAAATCAGAAGGAACGGCAGCACGGACATCAGAAGATCCGTGCCACCCGCTGCGGCAGCCGGCGCCGTCTGGGCGAAAGCCTCGGTAATGAACATTCAAAACTCCTTGAAACTGGTAGCACCGGGCGAATATCCACTCGATGCAGTCGGCGCGAATATAGGCAAGCCAAGCTCGAATGCAACAGAACAGCCCCAATCCTGCCGGAAATTCAGGGATTTCTCTCTTTTCGCCCCAACACCGACATGCTACCGCCCCAGAGCAATGTTTGCCGTGACGGCAAAGGAGTGTGAAACGTGCAGGAAGAACAAACGCAAGCGATCCTGAATGAAATCGCGGGCCTTCGGGCGGCACTTGAGCGACTTGCCGGCCCGCCACCGGCCGAGAATGACTGGAACGCCGCGGAATGCTTCGTCTGGGTACCGGCGCGGCAGTATCTGCAGCCGGTCTCCCGGCCGAATCGCGTCGATCTGAGCCTGATCCGCGGCGTCGACCATGTGCGGGACATCCTCGCCGACAATACCCTGCGCTTCGCCAACGGCCTGCCCGCCAACAACGTGCTACTCTGGGGCGCGCGCGGCATGGGCAAGTCTTCGCTTGTCAAGGCGGTTCACGCCTCGACGGCGCGCGAAACGGGATTGCCGCTGAAACTCGTAGAGGTTCATCGCGAAGACATCGCCACCCTCCCCGCGCTGATGGAGATCCTCAAGGCTGCGCCGATGCCGGTCATCGTCTTCTGCGACGACCTTTCCTTCGACCATGACGACACATCCTACAAGTCCCTGAAGGCGGCGCTCGACGGCGGCGTCGAGGGGCGGCCGGACAACGTCATCCTCTACGCCACCTCAAACCGCCGACACCTCCTTCCACGCGATATGATGGAGAACGAGCAGTCGACCGCCATCAACCCGTCCGAAGCCGTCGAGGAGAAGGTCTCGCTGTCGGACAGGTTCGGCCTGTGGCTCGGCTTCTACAAGTGCAGCCAGAACGACTACCTGGAAATGATCGACAGCTACGCGGACTACTTCGGGCTGGACGGCGACCACGGCGAGATCCATGCCGAAGCGCTCGAATGGTCGACGACACGCGGTTCGCGCTCCGGCCGTGTTGCCTGGCAATTCATCCAGGATCTGGCCGGCCGTCTCGGCAAGTCGCTAACGAAATGAAAAAAGGCCCGGTCTCCCGGGCCTTTTTTCTGTTTGGTTTGCCTCGTCGCTATTCGAGGAATGTCATCGGATTGACCGGCGAGGCGTTCTTGCGCACCTCGAAGTGAAGCTTCGGGCGGGCGGCGCTGCCGCTCATGCCGGATGCAGCCAGCGTCTGGCCGCGCTGGACCTTCTGACCGCGCTGGACGTTCAGGCTCGATGCGTGACCATAGACCGTCACGGTACCGTCGTCGTGGCGGACCAGAACGGCATTGCCGAGCTCCTTCAGGCTGCTGCCCGAATAGATGACCACGCCGTTCTCGGCGGCCTTGATCGGAGTTCCCTCCGGAACTGAGATATCGATGCCTTCGTTGCGGCTGCCCTCGACGTTTGCACCGTAGCCGGCAATGACCGCTCCGCGCACCGGCCAGCGGTACTTGCCGATGCCGGTCGATTCGGGTGCCGCCTCGCTCAAATCCGCCTTCGTCTCGATCTCGGCCACCGTCTGCGTCTTTGCCACCGGCGCGTAGGCCTCGGCCTTTTTCTCGACCGGTTCTACCGCCTTCTTCGCATCGGGGAGCGACGCCGTCATCGTCTTGTCGGTCGCCGACGGGCTTGGAATGCTCAGCTTCTGTCCGACACGGATCGACGCGGCCGTCAAGCCGTTTGCCTTCTTCAACTCGTCGACCGTGACGCCGTTCCTGGCTGCGATCTTGGCCAGCGAATCACCCGGCTGGACTTCGTAACCGCCGGTCTTGCCTCCATCGCTAGCTGCAAGCTTGGTCTTGTCGGCATCACCGGCAGCCTTGTCGCGACCCTTCGCGGAACCGGGAAGGATTGCCACGTCCTCGCCCGTCTTCTTGTCGGGCAGCGGCTGCCGGTTGTCGGTGTTGAGCGCAGTATCGATCGAAGCCTTGGCAGCACTGGGCGTCGTGCCAAACACCGGGATCGTAATCTTCTGACCCGGCTCGGCGTCCGATGCGCTCTTCATGCCGTTGGCCTTGAGGATTTCCTTCTCCGGAACGCCATAGCGGTTCGACAGCGTCTTCACGCTCTCACCGGGGCGCATCATGACGACCGGAGCGTTGGCAGTCGACCAGCCGTTGCTGCTCTTGCCACCCTTCGAGGTACCAGTATCGACGGCGGCTTGCGCCTTCGGAGCCGTCGGCATCGGCTGTGCCATCGCGACTTCCCGCTGGCTGGAGCTCGACGCGACCGTGGGATCGGCAAGCGCGGTGCGCTGTACGTCCATCGGCGTCGTCGCCATGCGGGCGCTGGAGCCACCTGCGCCGTTGCCGGCGTCCTGCACCGGATAGGGTTGGTTCATGGCCACTGCCTGACCGGCGCTGTTCACATCGCCACGCGGAACGGGGCTGCTGTTGCCGAACAGCGTGCGCCGCGGGATCGAATTGGTCGTTATGTCGTCGGAAGATGAAAACAGTCCGCCAAAGCGGGTGGCATCGGAACTGCAGCCAGTGGCCGCACCGGCCAGCAACACCGCCACGAGAAGCCGTGGCGCGGTCTTACCAAAACTCGGTGATACACTCTTACGCATGTCTGACAACCCAATCGAAACACAACAACAGCCGTGCAATGATTAAAGCGCGTTAGAGTTACTGCCCGGTTAAGACCGGACCAACAGCGTCAGATCTTTGAGATATTGCTAATCGTGATCCGGCCGAAAAGCGGGACCGAACCGCCTGGGTCTCCGGCAAAAGCGGTCAGAAGCTGCCGAGATACATGGACGTGGCGCGGGAAGCGGCAAAGCTTTGCCGGCCCAGGCCATCGGCACTATGAAGGGCGGCACCCGGCGACAGCATCTGCGGAACATCGCGACGAATCGTGTTGCCGCTGGCGAGGATTGTATCCAGCACCGCCGGCACCTCGGTTCCCAGGTCGTCATCCAGCGCCTTTTCCGCATAGGCGAGCGACCGCAAGGAGGAAACCGCAACCTGGCGGCTGCCGACATAACGCGGGCTCGATTGATCCTGCGGCCTGAGGTTGTCGAAGTACTCGATAAAGGCGCGGTAGTAGCTCTTCATGTCACCGTCATCGCGGAAGTGGCGGAAGGCGGCGTACTCACGTTCTTCAAGCTCCGGCGAGACGATATTGTTGCGCTCATCCTCGGTCAGGGGCCGAAAGCGCTGAGTGTCGCGGGACGCACTCAGGACCAACAGGGCTTCGACGGAAAGCGAAACCTGGTCGGACGGATCATACGAGCCGGCCGTGAAGCCGTTCTGCCGCCCACCGTCTACGGCCTCTTCACCGGCCTTGCCCGCGGCCCTGGCGGCGAGATTTGCAAGGCTGTCGCTCGTTGCGCTGCCGGCGATCCTGTTCGAGATTTGCATGCTCATCTCCATCGGATGGCGATCCATTGCTGGTTCGTTCGACGTGTGGATACATGTCGCTAGACAACCCGCTTAGGGGTCGAACCTTGCGCGAAGCTTGCATTGGTTAACGAAAGATTAACAAGTAATGATTTCCGGAGCTCGCTGGCCGCTGCGTGCATAGGATGTCGAGCACCCGAACTGGCGAACCGCGAGCAGATGCGCACCGGTCAAATCTGCCAGTCGATTCGCGTCCGATGAGACGGGGGTGATCGGTCAGAGGCTCTTGGCCTGATGGGGCACGATCGGCAGGTATGGGACCTCGAACAGGTCCTCGCGATCAAAGCGGCTGCCGGTCTTGACCAGCTTCACCATCCTGCAAGTCTCGTCACTGACCATGACCGGGGCGAGCAGCATGCCGCCCGAGACGAGCTGATCGACGAACTGGCGCGGCATCGCCGGGAAGGCGGCGGTCACGAGAATCCGGTCGAACGTCCCCTCACCCACCAGGCCGTTGCTGCCGTCGGCCTGGCGGACGATCACGTTGCGCACGCCGGTCTTTTCGATGTTCTGCTGCGCCCCTGCCACGAGCGTCTTGTAGCGGTCGACGGTCAGCACCCGCTCCGTCAGGCGCCCCATGACCGCCGCGGTAAAGCCGCTGCCGGTGCCGACCTCGAGGACGCGCTGGCCGGATTTGAGATTGAGCAGATGCAGGAGCCGAACGGCCAGGTCGACCCCCTCTACGAAGGAGCCGCAGTCGATCGGCAAGAGGCGGCTCGAATAGGCCTCCCCGGAGAACTGCGGCGGCACGAACAGCGTGCGCGGCGTCTGCTCCACGGCGGTCAGGAGATCGAGGTTGTTGATACCCTCGCCGCGAAGCCGCAAGGCAAGTGCCGCGAAGCCTTCCTTCTCAATCACTCGTGCCGTGTTCAATCGCAGCCTCCAGCTTAGCCAAGCGCACGCTTGACGCGGTCGAGCACCGCGTAGTCCGTCAGATCGAGCTTGAGCGGCGTCACGGAAATCGCATTCTCCCGCAGGGCATGGATGTCCGTCCCGGCGCGGAAATCACCGTGTCGATCGCCAAATCGCAACCAGAAATACGGGTACCCGCGGCCATCCTTGCGCTCTTCGATACTGATCCCGAAATCCAGCTTGCCCTGGGAGGTGACCTCGGTACCTGCAACGGCATCGGCAGGACAGTTGGGAAAGTTGAGGTTGAAGAACGTCCCATCGGGAAGCTCGACGTCCATCAGACGACGGATCAGATCCGGCGCGTGCCGCTCCACAACCTCCCAGGGCACCATATGCCCGTCGGCATGGCGGAAGGCCTGGCTCAGTGCCATCGACCTTATGCCCTGCAAGGTGCCCTCGATCGCACCGGCGATCGTCCCCGAATAGGTGACGTCGTCGGCCATGTTCGCCCCGGCGTTGACACCGGACAGCAGCAGATCGGGCGGGCCCGGCAGGATCTCACGGACAGCCATGATCACGCAGTCGGTCGGCGTGCCGCGCAGGGCAAAGCGCTTGTCGCCCACCTTGCGCAGGCGCAGAGGCTCGGAAAGGGTCAGCGAATGCGCCAGCCCGCTCTGGTCGGTCTCCGGCGCCACGATCCAGACATCGTCGGACATCGTGCGCGCAATCCGCTCCAGGACGGAGAGGCCTTCGGCGTGCACGCCGTCGTCATTGGTCAGCAGAATGCGCATTCGCTCCGTCGTCCCTTCAATTCGCCTTTTCGATCTTCTTCAGCCCGCCCATGTAGGGCAGCAGCACGTCCGGGACGGTGACCGAGCCGTCCTCGTTCAGATAGTTCTCGACGACGGCGATGAGCGCTCGCCCGAGCGCGACGCCCGAACCGTTCAGCGTGTGCACGAATTTCGGGCTCTTGTCGTCCTTGCCGCGATAGCGCGCGTTCATGCGCCGCGCCTGAAAATCGCCGCAGACCGAGCAGGAGGAAATCTCGCGATAGGTGTCCTGTCCCGGCAGCCAGACCTCGATGTCGTAGGTCTTCTGGGCTCCGAAGCCCATGTCGCCGGTGCAGAGCGTCACGACCCGGTAGTGAAGGCCCAGACGCTTGAGAATCGCTTCGGCGCAGGCGGTCATCCGCTCGTGCTCGGCCACCGAGCTCTCTGCGTCGGTGATCGAGACCAGTTCGCACTTCATGAACTGGTGCTGGCGCAGCATCCCGCGCGTGTCGCGGCCGGCCGAGCCGGCTTCCGAGCGGAAGCACGGTGTCAGTGCGGTGAAGCGCAGCGGCAGCTTCTCCTGGGCGAGGATTTCGTCGCGGACGAGGTTGGTCAGCGGCACTTCCGCGGTCGGGATCAGCCAGCGGCCATCGGTCGTCTTGAACAGATCCTCGGCGAACTTCGGCAACTGCCCGGTGCCATACATCGCCTCGTCGCGGACGAGCAGCGGCGGCTGGACCTCGGTGTAGCCGTGTTCCTGCGTGTGGGTGTCGAGCATGAACTGGCCGAGCGCCCGCTCCAGTCGCGCCAGCTGGCCCTTCAGGATCGTGAA
This sequence comes from Mycoplana sp. 10N416, assembly GCF_056394765.1. Classification (NCBI taxonomy): domain Bacteria; kingdom Pseudomonadati; phylum Pseudomonadota; class Alphaproteobacteria; order Hyphomicrobiales; family Rhizobiaceae; genus Mycoplana; species Mycoplana sp. 10N416. Next base: position 269,084 of record NZ_JBFTIM010000008.1, read on the forward strand.
ACGGGCGCCGGCAATCTTCGCCGCGCCCTCGAAGTCCATCCAGCCGAGCGCCTCGCCGATCTCGAAGTGTTCGAGCGGCTTGTGATTCCAGCCCGGCTTTGTGCCCCACTTGTGCTTTTCGACGTTGTCATTTTCATCGGCGCCGACGGGAACTTCGTCGAGCGGTATGTTCGGGATGCGTGACAGCGCATCGTTCAGCTCGGCGGTGATCCGGCGCTCTTCCTCTTCGGCTGCCGGAAGCATCGTCTTGATCTCGGCAACCTCGGCCTTCAGCTTTTCGGCCAGTGCCGTGTCCTGCTGGGCCATGGCAGCGCCGATCTCCTTGGAGGCGGCATTGCGGCGCGACTGCATGTCCTGCGCCTTCTGGATGACGTTGCGGCGGGTCTCGTCGAGCGCGATCAGGCTGGCCGCGAGCGGCTCGGCGCCGCGCTTTGCCAGCGCTGCGTCGAGAGTCTCGGCGTTTTCGCGGATCCATTTGATATCAAGCATTGTCGCTCCAGGCGTAATAGGGTTGCGGCCCCTCCGCCCGGCAGCGTCCGCTTGCGCCAGCTATCGTGTCAAGCCTTGTCGGCTTCCTGCGATGCCGGCACGTCCGCCGCATCCTTTTCGGAGTCCGAATCCTGGGCGGCGCTCGCCCGCTGCCGTTCGATGAGTCGGGCCGTATAGATGCCAATCTCGTAGAGAAGGATGGTCGGTAGCGCAAGGCCGATCTGGGAGATCGGATCCGGCGGCGTAAGAACCGCAGCTGCAATGAAGGCGATCACGATCGCGTACTTGCGCTTATCGACCAGCGACTGCGAGGTGATGAAGCCGGCGCGCACCAGGAGCGACGACACCACCGGCAACTGGAACACTAGGCCGAAGGCGAAAATCAGCGTCATGATCAGGCTGAGATACTCTGACACCTTCGGGAGAAGCTGGATCGAGACCTGCCCCTCGCCGCCGCCCTGCTCCATCGACAGGAAGAACCACATCACCATCGGGGTGAAGAAGAAATAGACGAGCGCGGCGCCGATCAGGAACAGGATCGGCGACGCGATCAGGAACGGCAGAAACGCGGCGCGCTCGTTCTTGTAGAGACCGGGCGCGACGAACTTGTAGATCTGCTGGGCGATGATCGGAAAGGCGATCACCAGCGCGCTGAACATCGCCACCTTGATCTGGGTGAAGAAGAATTCCTGCGGCGCAGTGTAGATCAATTCAATATTGCGATGCGTCAGCCCGGCCCATTCGACCGACCACTTGAACGGCAGTACGAGCAGATTGAACAAGCCCTTGGCGAAATAGAAGCAGACGAGGAAGGCGACGAAGAACGCGCCGACGGCCCACATCAGCCTCCGCCGCAGTTCGATCAGGTGCTCGATCAGCGGCTGGGGCTTGTCCTCATAATCGCCGCTCATGCCTGGTCCTTCTTGGGCTTGCGTGTCGTGGCCTTCTTGGCGGTTTCGCCGGCGGTCTTGCGCGCCGGCTTGGCAACCTTGTCCGCGGCCTTGGCGGCACTGGCGGACTTCGCGGGCGCTTTCGCACTCGAAGGCTTCCGTGCCGGCTTCTGCTCCGGCTCCTTGGCCTCTGCCGCCGGCGCCGGCTTTGTGGTTGCCGGCCTTTTCGCCGTTGCGGCTTGTTCGATCGCCTTCGCGGTCGCCTCAACCGGATTGATCGGAGCCGATTTCACCGGCTGAACCGGGGCCGCCGCCACAGGCGAAGCAGCGGTTGCCGACGCTGCCGCCCCGGCCACCGGAGCTGCGGCACCGTTTTCGGTGACGGCCGGTTGAGCCTCGCCGGGCGCCTCCGTCGAGAGCGAAGAAGCGGCAGTCGATTCCATCTGACTGACGCTCGTCGCCTTCTGCAGGTCCGACTTGATCTCGTCGCCCACCTGGCGAAGCGGATTGACCGCGTCCCGGATGGCGTTCATCGGGTTCAGCTTCTGTGCGTCGTCGATCGTCTTTCGGACGTCGTCGAGATCCGCTTCCCGCAGTGCCTCGTCGAACTGCTGGCGAAACTCACCCGCCATGCTGCGCAACTTGGTGACCATGCTGCCGAACGTCCTGAGCATCTGTGGCAGGTCCTTCGGACCCACCACGATTATCAGGACGATCGCAATGACAAGAATTTCGGTCCAGCCGACTTCAAGCATAAGAACATTTCCTCAGACCGCTGCGACTGCCGCGGCCATGGCCGATCACTTGGTTTCGTCGGCCTTGTGCTCGACAGTCTTGGCCTTGTCGGCGGCTTCCTCGTCCGACATGCCTTTCTTGAAGTTCTTGATGCCCTTGGCGACGTCGCCCATCAATTCCGGAATCTTGCCGCGGCCAAACAACAGCAGCACCACTGCCAGAACGATCAGCCAATGCCAGATGCTGAAAGAACCCATTCCCGTACTCCTTTAGAATTCCATCGATGTAAGACGTTCAGCCGTCTTTTTCAAATACTAGTATATCTCGCTCGTTAGCGGAAAGCTTGACCTCGCGCAATCCAAACGGAAGTTGGCCGGCACGAATACGGGCGCGAACCGGTTGATCGGAGCCCGGAACCGCAAGTTCCAGCAACTCGACGACCCCGAGGAAGCGCCGAGACAGCACGCGCGCCGGGACCGCCCCGTCCGACTGCGACACTGCGACGCCCGAAAGCCGCACGGCGATGCGCACTTTCGCACCGTCCGGAAGCGGACCGGCCGCAACATTTCCCAACGGGGTCTCCACCTTCCCCGCCTGAACAGACCCGCGAAAGATGTTGATCTCGGAAAAGAACCCGGCGGCAAAAAGGTCCGCGGGCTTGAGATAAAGTTCCTCGGCTGTTCCGACCTGCACGAGCTTCCCGTCGCGCAGCAGCGCGATGCGGTCAGCCATCCGCATCGCCTCCTCGGCGTCATGGGTGACGACGATCGCGGTTGCACGGGAATGGCGCAGGATCGCCAGCGTATCGGCACGAATGGAGTCCTTCAGCCGCGAATCGAGCCCAGAGAACGGCTCGTCCATTAAAAGCACCGACGGGCGCGGAGCCAGTGCGCGGGCAAGGGCGACGCGCTGCTGCTCGCCGCCGGAAAGCGCGTGGGGAAATTTGTCCGCGTAGTGCGCAAGCCCCACGCGCTCGAGCGCCAGATGCGCTTCTGCCACGGCTTCCTTCTTCGGCAAGGCTGTCAGCCCGAAGCGGACGTTGTCCAGCACCGACATGTGCGGAAAAAGCGCGAAATCCTGAAACATCAGGCCAACACCGCGACGTTCCGGTGGCAGGAAGACCTTGGGACCGGCAATCTCCTGGTCGTTCAGGAGCACGCGCCCGCCCTGCTGCGCCTCGATTCCAGCAGCGATTCGCAACAGCGTCGTCTTGCCGGACCCGGACGGGCCGAGCAGGCACAGGACCTCTCCCGGCTGCGCCGACATCGTAATGCCGCGGATCGTTTCCTTGCCGTGATAGCTGTGGTGAATGTTCTCGAAGGATAGCTTTGCGGCAAAGGTGACCGCCGATGCGGTTCGCATTGCGCTCCCGTTCAACTCAGACGAACCTGAAGCCATGCCTTGCCAATCCCTGCCTTCACGCTTGAGCGCAGGGAGGTCCCTGTCGCTCCTGCCCTTCGTCCGAAAAGCGCAGGCAATTCAGGACGACGATAAGCTTCCGCTATTCGTCTTCTTTTCCGCCCGGTGTCAAGAGGCCAAGCTCCTCCAGATCCAGCGATGTGATCGGATCCTCGTCCTCGGCGAGTTCATCCTCGCCGAGCGGCAATGGTATCTGGAAGTTCGAGGGGATGCGGCCGGACAGGAGGCCGGCCCCTTTCAATTCCTCCAGGCCCGGCAGATCTCGAAGCTCCTCCAGTCCGAAGTGATCGAGAAAGTCCTTGGTGGTTCCGAACGTTACGGGGCGGCCAGGCGTGCGCCGGCGACCGCGAAAGCGAACCCAGCCAGCCTCGAGCAGCACGTCGAGCGTCCCCTTCGACGTCTGCACGCCACGGATGTCTTCGATTTCCGCGCGCGTCACCGGTTGGTGATAGGCGATGATGGAAAGCACCTCGAGGGCTGCACGCGACAATTTGCGTACCTCGCCCTCTTCGCTGCGCACGACAAAGGAGAGGTCGGCCGCAGTGCGGAAAGCCCAATGATCGCCGACCTGAACGAGATTGACGCCGCGTCCTGCATACAGCGTCTTCAACTGGCGCATCACGTTGCCGACGTCGACGCCAGCCGGCAGCCGATCGGCGATGTAGCCCTCGGCCACCGGGCCGGCGGAGGCGAAGACCAGGGCTTCGGCAATGCGCGCGGCCTCGTGCAGGCGACGGGGATCGACGATCGTCGCGCTATCGGACGCACTGGCCTTGCTTTCGACGTCGCTCGCCTCAGACACGGTCGTTATCCTCAGCGCTGCCTGTGCGCGGCGGCACGCCGCGGCGCAGATAAATCGGCTGGAACGCACCTTCCTGCCGGATTTCGAGGTGTCCCTCGCGCACCATTTCGAGAGAGGCGGCAAAGGCGCTGGCGATCGCCGTCTTGCGCTCGGAAGGGTCCGTCATGTAGCGCAGCAGGAAATGGTCGAGGGCCGTCCAGTCATCGATCTCGCCGATCAGCCGATGCAGGATCTCGCGCGCATCGGCCAGCGACCAGACATTGCGCTTTTCGATCGTGACCTGGGTAATGGCGTGGCGCTGGCGGAGCGAGGCATAGGCGCTGAGCAAGTCATAAAGCGAGGCGTCGAAGGCCGACCTGCGCTGGGTCGGAATGTGCTCCGGTGCACCGCGCGCGAAAAAATCGCGGCCAAGCCGGTTACGGTTGATCAGCCGTGTCGCCGCGTCGCGCATCGCCTCCAGCCGCTTGAGGCGGAACGCCAGCGTCGCCGCCATCTCCTCGCCCGTCGGGCCTCCGTCCTTGGGAGCCTGCGGAATGAGGAGCCGCGACTTGAGATAGGCAAGCCAGGCCGCCATGACGAGGTAGTCGGCGGCCAGCTCGATGCGGATGCGTTGGGCGCGATCGATGAAATGGAGGTACTGTTCCACGAGCGCGAGGATGGAGATGCGCGCGAGATCCACCTTCTGGGTCCGGGCGAGGTGCAACAGCAGATCCAGCGGCCCTTCGAAGCCGGCGATGTCGACGACGAGCCCCTCTTCGTGCAGTCCACGACCGTCGTCGTCCTGCCACAGCTCTTCCATCGGCGCACTGTCCGATCCTTGAAGCTTCTGCGGCTTGAACCTCGATCCGTACACCTGTGCTCCTAGCGCTCGCTTGCCTGACCGCGCAGCCTCAGGCGATCGCGATCAGGGCATTGAATTCCTCTCGCAGCGCCTGTTCGTCCGCGCCGTCGGCCTGCGGGAAACCGGCCGTGACAGCGTCAGCCCGCTGACGGCCTTTTCCTACCAGCGGCGGCACATTCTCCGCAACTGCAATCATTTCTTCCATGATGCCGTGGCAATGCAGCACCAAGTCGAGACCGGCCGCGACGATCCCGCGCGCCCGCGCCGCGATATCGCCGCGAAGGGCGTTCATCGACACGTCGTCGGACATCAGCAGTCCGTCAAAACCAATATGGCCACGGATGATGTCCCGAACGACCTTCGGCGATGTCGTCGCCGGATTGTCCCGGTCGATTTCCGTGAAGACGATATGGGCCGACATGGCCATCAGCTCGTCCTTCATGCGCCGGAAGGGAACGAAATCGACCGCCTCAAGCTCCTTAATCGGCGCGTTCACCACCGGCAGATCGTGATGGGAATCGACCATGGTGCGGCCATGTCCGGGCATGTGTTTCATCACAGGCAGCAGGCCGCCCGCTTTCAGGCCCTCGGACGCCGCCTTCCCCATCGCTGAGACGATCTCCGGTTCCTGCCCGTAGGCGCGGTTGCCGATGACGTCGTGCACCCCGGGGACCGCTACATCCAGCACCGGCAGGCAATCCACGTTGACGCCGAGGCGCGAGAGGTCGAAAGCGAACAGGCGCGACATCAGCCAGGCGGCGCGAAGCCCCTTTTCCTCGTCCTGCCGATAGATGGCCCCGAGTGCCGCGGCGTTCGGATACTGCGGAACGTATGGCGGCTTCACGCGCTGAACCCGACCGCCTTCCTGATCGATCAGCACGGGAATGCGCGCGTCACCGCCGATGGTATCGCGCAGTGCGGCCGTCAGATCGGCAACCTGCGACGGCTCGCCAATGTTGCGGCCGAACAGAATGAAGCCCCAGGGGCGTTCGTCCCTGAAGAATGCTTTTTCGTCATCGGTGAGGGTGAGCCCCTTGCAACCGGAAATGAAGGATTTTGATTCGCTCATGGGGTCGAATCATACGGGGCCTGACGCGAAAGGCGAGAGTGGTCACGGCTCTTTCACAAAAAAGCACGCCCCCAACGCAAAAGTGGCGCGGGTTAACCGCGCCACTTGTCGATATGTCTTGTCGCTCTGCTTACCGCGTCACGAGGCAGCTGCCGCCTGCACTCTTGTACTTGGCACAAAGCGCATTGGCCTCTTCGCGCGACCCCGCTGGAATTCGGACGCGGAAGTAGGTTCCCTTGTTCGGGATATCGGCCTGCTTGATGTCCACGCCGCGACCGCCGATGACGCCGGAGAATTTCGCAGAAAGGCTGTTGTAAGACTTTTGCGCTTCCTCTGCCGACGGCAACGAAGCGATCTGGATGACATAGCCACCCGGATTGGCGGCGGCGGCCGGTGCCTGTTCAACGGCCGGCTGCTGAGCGGCGTCCGACGCGAGTGCCGCGGTCTCGGTGGGGTTGGCATCGGCCACGCGCCCGCGCTCGGTCACCGTTCCGACGACATTGACGGGCTGATCGGCCGGCCGGGTGACGGGGACAGCCACCTTTCCAGCCGCCTGTTCGCCCCCAGCCGAAGCCGTTGCATCGGCAGCAGCGCCGAGGGTTGTCGTCCTTACGACACGAACCGGCGCGCTGTCCGTAACTGCGGCGTCGGCGGCATCTTGCAGCGCGCGCGCGTTTTCATCCAAGGCTGCGGCGGCTTCGCCGATATGCTCCGCCCGCAGTCCGGCCTCAGCCGTTGCCGAAGCGACGGCGGACGCAGGCGCGGTGGTCCCGGCGGCCTCGACAGCATTATCGGCGGAAGCGAGCGCGCTTTCCGGTGCGGACACGGGCTCCTCGCGGGCAACGAGCGTTCCGTCGGGCTTGACGATCATCGTGCGGACCTTGCGCGGCGAAACGACCGGCGATCTGTCGTCGTGCCTGCCAGGCTCCCCTGCGGTATCGTCGACGCCAGGCAACAGACGCTCGTCCGCGGCGGTTGCATCGTCGGCCGGCATCTCGTCTTCCGGTCCGTCGAAGGGCAGCGATTCCGGCGCCAAGGTGCGTTGAACGACGTCCACCGGCTCTTCGGTCGAGGTGACGAGCTGTTCCTGCTGCGGCCTCGCTTCGGACGATCCGGCAACGCGATCATAGACGGCCTTGTCCTGGTTCGGCACCGTCTTGCCGCCCTTCTCTTCCGGCACGATCTTCACCGGCTCTTTGTCAGCCATGATGACGCGCGGTTCTCCCCCGCCGGTTCCGATCGCGCCCGAACCAGCCATGAAGGCATAAACACCTGCACCACCAAGGACGACCACGGCCGCCGCGGCGGCAACCAGCAGCCCCCTGCCGCGACGCACCGGTTCGTCATAACCATCGCCGACAAAATCGCCGTCGACCTGCTGCGCATCGAGCGGGATAGCGTGGCGCTCCGGCTGGGAGAGCGAGCGGCGCAGATCCTCCTCCAAGGCCTTGTCGAATTCGTCGGTCTCGACGGCTCCTGCTTTCGCCACGGTCGCGGCGGGCGTGGCAGTGCCGGCCCGCTCGCCATCGCGAGACTGTTCCCCGGCCCCCGGATTTGCGAACAGCTGCGCCATTTCGGCATCGATGTCGAAATCGAATTCCGGCGGATGAACCGGCGGCTTTTCCTTTTCGATTGCCGGCAACTGCGGCACATCCAACTCGGCGACGGGCGCGACGCCGGTATCGGTGTCGGCGATCAGCGACGGATCGAACGGCAAGACGCCATCATTGTCGAACGGCTCGGGCGCATTTGCCGCTGCAGTTTCCACCGGCAAGGCAGGCTCGAAGCTCGCCTGTGCGACCTGAGGTGAAAGCGGCTGTACCGGTACGCGCGCAACCTCCACCGTTCCGGCTAGCGGAACGGATACCGAAACGGGCGCCGGTTGCGGCGCCAATTGCGCAGCCGCGGGCTTCGCCTCATCCACCAGCACGAGCTCGGAAGGATCCAGGTTGAACTCAACGTCGGAGAAATCGATCTCGAAATTCGCGAAGGCGTCGTCGACGGCAGCTTCGGCAGCGTCGCGATCGCCCACCGGCTCCGCCGGCTGCTGCACCGTATAGCGAGGCGCCGCAACTTCTGGCAGCGGCTGGACAGCCACGACAGCCGGAGGTTCGACCGGCGCAACCACCGGGGCCGGTGCAACCGGTGTCGGCGCGGCGGGCAGCGGCTGTGCCGCAGCACTGGCCTGCTGCCGATCGATCGCAACTGGGGTGGCGCGGCCGAACTTGATGCTCGAAAAGCCGTCCAGCGTTCCAGGGCGCGGGCGCGACGTCTCCAACGGGGTCGCAACCGGTGTACGGCTCTCCGGCACAGGGAAGCGTTCGACCTCGGCCAGCAGTTCATCGAGCTCGTAGCCATTTTCCGCGCGCGCGGCAGGTGCGACCTCGTAGGACGGCTCGGGCTCGAACGTTACGATTGTTTCCGCTGCGGATGTAGCCAGCGCATCCTCGGCGACAGCCAAAGGAGCATCGACCTGCTGTTCGGGCATCCAGGCAGGCACGAAATCGACCGAACCAACCTCGACCGGGAGCTCCGCAGCCGCGAAATGCGCCCCATCGCCGCCTTCCGGACCTACCGGCATCAGTTCCGAATAGGCAGGCGGCGGCAGATCCGCGTCCGCACGATCGGACGCGTTCCCCGTGAAGAGTGATTCGATGACCGAGCCACTCACCGCACCGACATTCGCGTCGTCGGCAACGAGGCCGGCCGCGGCTGCGTCATAGGATCGGGCCGCTTCGGGCAGGCGCGGTGTATCGGCATGATGCGTCTGCGCCGCAACGTGCGAGACTTCCGTTGTTTCGGCGAAGGCATCCCCGAGCGACAGCTCCAGCTCCCGATCAAGGTCGAGCGGAGCCGGTTCGACAGCTACTTCAGAAAACTCGGCGGGCTGCAACCCGAGGAACACGGGCTCATCAGTTGGCGACGCATCGTGAGCGAGCACAGGCACAGGCGTTGCTGGCACAGGCGTTGCGACAGGCCACCATTCGACATCCGAAGCCGACAGATCCGGCACCGGCTCCGCCGTACCGGGGTTGTCGGTTGCGACACCGTCCGGCCCTTCGACAGGCGGCAACGTGCCAGCGGCCGGCAGCGGATCGAGCTGATCGGGCATCGGCAACTGGGTTGCCTCATCGGAATGAAGACCGGAATGCGCAACTACCGTGTCCGACAGGTCGGCTACGGCCGGGACGCCGTCGTCGCCGGACAAATCGGTCGCGGCGTCGCGATCGACATCGGCTATTGGATCAAGCGGCGGAGCGTCGTAGCGCGCAAACTCGCGGAGCAACTCGCCTTCCAGATCGAAGGCGGGCTCCTGCAAGGGCTCCGGCGGCACGGGGCGCGCCGCCGTCGGCACATTGCGTGGCTCGTAGCCGACAATACGTGCGAGTTCCGCTAATGGATCATCGTCCGACAGAACGTCGATGTCGGCGGCTCCGCTACGCGCAAGATTCTTGTCTGCCATACTGCTCCACTCGCAAGCTACAAAACGCGTTTGCCAGCTTAATGTGGGCAAATGGTGACACTACCGCATCTCGTCCGGCGCGGCAGTGCCCGTAATGGCAAGGCCCGACTTTAGAACAGATGCGACGGCATACACCAGCCCGAGTCTGGCTATACTCAATTCTCGGTTTTTATCATTAACAAAACGTAAGTCGGGCTGATCTTTGCCCTTGTTCCAGTGCGCATGGAATGCACTTGCGAGATCATAAAGATAAAACGCAATCCGGTGCGGCTCGTGGGCCGATGCCGCCGCCTCGACCGCGCGCGGATACTCTGCGAGCTTTGCGAGCAACTGCAGTTCAGTGGGATCGGCGATCTTGTCCTTCACCGCCGAAGCGAGATCAAGACCATCGAAGTCGACGTCCGGGAAGGCTTCCGCCGCCTGCCGGAAGACCGACATGCAGCGCGCGTGCGCATACTGCACGTAGAAGACCGGATTGTCCTTAGACTGCTCGGTAACCTTGGCGAAGTCGAAATCGAGCGGCTCGGAACTCTTGCGATAGAGCATCATGAAGCGCACCGAATCACGGCCCACCTCCTCGACGACCTCGCGCAACGTGACGAAGTCGCCCGAGCGCTTCGACATCTTCACCGGCTCGCCGTTGCGATAGAGCTTGACGAGCTGGCACAGCAGAACCGTCAGCTTCGCCTTGCCCTCGGAAATGGCGCGGCAGACGGCTTCAAGCCGCTTGACATAGCCGCCGTGGTCGGCGCCGAGGACGTAGATCATCTCATCGAAGCCGCGGTCGAACTTGTCCTTGAAATAGGCCACGTCGGCGGCGAAGTAGGTGTAGCTGCCGTCGGATTTGATCAGCGGCCGGTCGATGTCGTCGCCGACTTCCGTGGAGCGGAATAGGGTCTGCTCGCGATCTTCCCAATCCTCCGGCAACTGGCCCTTCGGCGGCGGCAGCACACCCTTGTAGACATGCCCCTTGAAGGTCAGGTCGTTGATCGCTGTCCGAATCGGTGCGCCGCCATTGGCGTGCAGCGTGCGCTCGGAGAAGAAAACGTCATGGGAGACGTTCAGCGCCAGCAGATCCTCACGGATCATCGCCATCATCGCGTCGATGGTGCGGTCCTTGACGATCGGAAGCCATTTTTCCTCGGGCATCAGCCGGAGGCTCGAGCCGAACTCGGCCGCCAGCGCCTCGCCGACCGGGACAAGATAGTCGCCGGGGTACAAGCCCGCCGGGATCTCACCGATGTTCTCGCCGAGCGCCTCGCGATAGCGCAGGAACGCCGACCGGGCGAGGACGTCGACCTGCGAGCCGGCGTCGTTGATGTAATACTCTTTCGTTACGCCATAGCCGGCGAAAGCCAGAAGATTGGCAAGCGCATCGCCAACGACGGCGCCGCGGCAGTGACCGACATGCATGGGACCCGTCGGGTTGGCCGAAACATATTCGACATTGATCTTGCGCCCCGAGCCCATCTGGCTGCGGCCGAACTCCGTGCCATGGCGGATGATGTCGGCAAGCACCTTCTGCCAATAGCCGACCGACAGGCGGACATTGATGAAGCCGGGACCGGCCACCGAGACCTCGGCCACTTCCGGGTCCTCTCGCAGCTTGCCGACGATCAGTTCAGCCAGCGCGCGCGGATTGGTGCCAAGCGCCTTGGCCAGCACCATCGCGGCGTTCGTCGCCACGTCACCATGGCTGGCATCGCGCGGCGGCTCGACACCGACACGAGAGAAATCGACCTCGGCGCGTTTCTCGCGCACGACATCAAGTTCTTCCAGTACGTCTTTGATTCTGGTCTCGAAATCGACAAAGAGGTTCATGTCATCCATCCGTGCGCCAAACCGCGCCACGCGCTCAAAGCGCTGATTTTCCGGTCGGCCGGGTGACTATCGCAATTCCGGGGTCCGGTCAAACAGCCGTCTGTGGGTATCGATTGCGTAATTGTCGGTCATGCCGGCCAGGTAATCGCCGACGTGGCGCGCCTTCGCCGCCTCGGGCATTTCCCGGATGTGGTCCACCCAATAGTGGCCCTGCATCTGTTGCGGATCGTTCATGAACGCATGGAACAGGTCGGTGACGATGGTGGCGGCATTGGCGCGCACCCGCATTACCTCGGGATGACGGTAGATGCGGGAAAACAGCATCTTCTTGATCGCCTTGTCCGTCGCAGCAAACGAATCGGAAAAGGTCGCCATGACCCGCCCGGCCTGGCGCACGTCGTCTACACATTCCGGCCCGACCTCGCGCAGCGCAGCCTGCGCGTAGCCGATCACGTCCTCGACCATGGCGGTGATCTGCCGGCGCATGATCTCGTGGGTGAAGCGGGATGGCTCCAGCCCAGGATAGAGGCGCCGCACCTCCGTCATCAGCCCGACGAGGAACGGAACCTCCTCCAGCATCTCCAGCGTAAGATAGCCCGCACGAAGTCCGTCATCGATATCATGGGTGTTATAGGCAATATCGTCGGCAATGGCGGCAACCTGAGCCTCGAGGCTGGCGTAGCTGGCAAGTTCCAGATCATGCAGGGCGCAATAGTCGAGGATCGGCTGAGGCACGGGGCCGCGGGTGCCCTCGCCTTGCGGCGTCAGCAACGGCCCGTTGTGCTTGACCAGCCCTTCGAGGCTTTCCCAGGTCAGGTTCAGCCCGTCGAACTCCGCGTAGCGCCGCTCCAGCTTGGTGACGATCCGCAGCGATTGCGCGTTGTGGTCAAAGCCCCCATAGGGCGCCAAAACCTCGTGCAGGGCGTCCTCGCCCGTATGACCAAACGGGGTATGGCCGAAATCATGGACCAGCGCCACGCCCTCGGCGAGGTCCTCGTCGAGTTTCAACGCGCGGGCAAGCGCGCGTGCGATCTGCGCCACCTCGATCGTATGGGTCAACCGGGTGCGGTAATGGTCTCCGTCGGCGGCGATGAAGACCTGGGTCTTGTGTTTCAGCCGACGAAACGCGGTCGTGTGGACGATCCTGTCGCGGTCCCGCTGAAAATCGGAGCGGGTCGGGCTCTGGCCCTCTTCAAAAAGCCGCCCGCGACTCGACCATGGATCGGCCGCATAGATTGCCCTCTGGCCTGCGCCGAACCCGAGGGCGTGTCTGTCCAGTGTCATAGTTCACCTGCTTCGGGCCACCCATTGACGCGGCCCCGACGCCTTCATACCTATACTGTGCACAGCGTAAAGGCGCACTGCAAGAAGCATGCTTCTTTATATATGAGATCAATCACTTATCTCAACGCACGCCGACGTGTGCAGCAGCCGATTGGCAAGGATCGGCAAAGAAATCGAATCTCGGCGGACCTTGACCCCGCCCGGAGGCCGCCATGAGCGACAAGAACGTCACCCTTTCGGACGCCGCAGCCAAGCGGATTGCCGCCATTCTCGGCGCCGATTCCGCCAAGACGGCGATGCGCGTCTCGGTTGAAGGCGGCGGCTGCTCCGGCTTCTCCTACAAGTTCGATCTCGTGGACAGTTCCGAAGCGGACGATCTGGTTCTTGAGAAGGGCAGCGCGCGCGTGCTGATCGATCAACTCTCGCTCGTCTACATGGACGGCGCGGAGATCGACTTCGTCGACGATCTGATGGGCCAGTCGTTCCAGATCAAGAATCCCAATGCGGTTGCAAGCTGTGGCTGCGGCACCAGCTTCTCGATCTGACCGTTTCGACGCTCCGCCGACCTAATCACCCCAACCGATCGTCCAGAAAGACAGATGCCGATGAAGATCGCGACATGGAACATCAACGGCGTGCGCGCCCGTATCGACAATCTTCTCACCTGGCTCAAGGAATCGGCCCCGGACATCGTGGCGCTGCAGGAAATCAAATGCCAGGACGACGCCTTTCCGCGCTTTGAGGTCGAGGCGCTCGGCTACCACGTCGAGACGCACGGCCAGAAGGGCTTCAACGGCGTCGCCCTTCTTTCGAAAATCCGCCCGGACGAGATCAATCGCGGACTACCGGGAGACGATGGCGACGAGCAATCGCGCTTCATCGAGGGGGTCTTTTCCCGCGACGGCGGTGTCATCCGCGTCTGCTCGATCTATCTGCCGAACGGCAACCCGCCCCAGGATCCGACGAAATACCCCTACAAGCTCGCCTGGATGGACCGGCTGGTGGCGTTCGCGCAGGACCGGCTGGCACTCGAGGAGCCGATCGTGCTCGCCGGCGACTACAACGTCATTCCCGAACCCCACGATTGCTGGGACGTGAAGGTTTGGCAGGGCGATGCGCTCTACCTACCGCCCACGCGGCAAGCGTTCCGGCGGCTTGAGAACCTCGGTTACACCGATGCCGTGCGCGCATCGACCGACGAAACGCCGCTCTATACCTTCTGGGACTATCAGGCCGGCTGCTGGCAGAAGAACAAGGGCATCCGCATCGACCATCTGATGCTCTCGCCGGAGGCGTCCGATCGCCTTGTCTGCACCGCTGTGGAAAAGCACGTCCGCAACTGGGAAAAGCCGTCAGACCACGTGCCGGTCGTCGGGCATTTCGCCTGACGCGCCGATGCCGCGTCGAGCGAGGCGGCTGTCGGAGACCGGGACCGGGCCCTGAGCCTAATTGACGCCCTGCTTTATCTCCTGCGTCATCGAGACCGCTGCGCGGCGGTCCTTTTCGCTGGCGAGCGAGAAGGCCTGCTCCTGCATCTCCTGCAGCCAGGAGCAATCCTTCGGGGCGCAATTGTCGAGGGCGGTGGTCATCATGGCCAGGCCGCGGGCCGACTGCCCTTCCTGGAAGATCAGATTGCCGAGCAGGCCCATGGCACCGGCATGGCCGTGCTTCTGGGCCCTGTTGAGCCACTTCTTGGCCTGATGGACGTTGGCCGTGCCGCCCTCTCCGGACAGGATCATGCGCGCCAGCTCGAACTGCGCCTCCGGAATGCCGAACGTCGACGCGGCCTGGAAATAGAGCTGTCGCGCCTGTCCCAGGTCGACCTTTACCGGCGTATCCGGGATGCCACGCCGGTAGTAACCGGCAAGCGCGATGAGCGCATTGGCGAAAAAGCCGGTGTCGTCGGACCCGGGCTCCACGCCCTGGTTGGCAATCGCGCTGTACATCTTGAAGGCCTCGAGATCGTTCTCGGCCACGCCGTCGCCGTCGGCATACATGTTGGCGAGCGCCCAGCGCGACCCGGTGTGACCCTTCTCGGCCGCATAGCGATAGGCTTCGATGGCATCTTCCTTGCGGCCTTCCTTGTAGGAAAAGAAGCCGAACTTGAAGAGGTCGAACGGCCGGCTCTCCTTGTTCACGCCCGATGCCGGGTCGAAGGCGTGAGCGCCCGTCGCCGTCAGCCCGTTGCCCAAAGACAGACAGAGACCAAAGGCCAGACATTGTATCGAAAGTGACGCAGACTTGGACATGGCTACAACTATCTTCCGCCCTACCCCTTGCCGGAATGGATGCGGTTTTCCAAAGGGCAAACAGTGACTTGAAGAAGGCTACCCATGTCCCGAACGCGCGCCGGGGGACATGCCACTCGCCTTGCCGATGCAACGCACCATCCGCGTTCCTCCGGCAATCTTGTCAACAATGACCTCACCAATGGCACCACTCGGTTCATGGTTTCCTTCCGCGCCTATCCAGCGCGCTCTCGGGCCTATCGCTGCTCCCCGTTTGTGGCGGGAAATGGACAGATCGGTCCGCCGTTCCTGTCTAGCAAACTATCGCAAAGAATGTGTTGCCAAATCGGCACAGACACCGGAAGGCGAACCCGCCCTGCCGCGCCGCGTTCTTTGCGCCTTGCCCCAGAGCATCGAATAAAAAAAAGGCCCGGGTATGACCCGGACCTCATCGCAGCAATGTGCAGTAGGTCAGAACTTGACCTTCAACTCGGCCGACAGGGCCGAGACCAAGTCGGTGCCGTACTCGTAGCTGGCGGTGGTCATGCTGGTCGGATTGGACTCGCCGCTGGTCAGGATGCCGAGGGCGCCGGCAAAACGCAGTTCGACGTTCTCGGTGGGCGTATAGGCCGTACCAAGCCCGACGGTCCAGCTGTCGGAATTCGATCCGGTCACGGTGCTCGTGCCGCGGTCCCAGGTCAGGCTCGCCCCGCCACTCCACTGTTCGTTGAACTTGTGGCCGACGCCGCCCGTCACGGTCCAGCCATCGCGATAGAAGAGGTCGAGGGCGGTCAGCGGCACACCAGTCGCATTGCCACAGAAGGCGGCACTGCCGTCGCAGGTGAATGCCACCGTCTGCAGCAGGCTCCAGTTCGTCCATTTGACAGAACCGAAGGCCAGCCAGTCGGGCGCAATACCGGATTGCAGCTTCAGTTCCAGCGAATCCGGCAAGGTCGCTGAACCCGTTACCGGGGTTTTCTGTCCGAATACACGCTCATAGACGGCCCGTTTGAGCAAGTTTGGTTCCAGCAAGGCCGTAGCCGCTGGAACACCGGTCAGGTTCAGCGTTCCACCAATGCTGTCATACTTGACCCTGCTGTTGTATACGAGGCTGGCGCGCATTGCATATTCCGGGATTTCGTAGCCGATCCCCAATCGCCATCCGCCGCTGCGATCCTCCATACCCTCGAGCCGGCCAAGCCCGCTGAAGCCGGAAAAGTCCAATCCTCCAAGCTCCGCCCCGAGCGCCGGCAGTATTTCCGGCGCGAACACCACAGCCTCCTTGTGGCCGCCGATCTCCTGGTAGAAGCCGCCACCGATCACCCGGAACTGTCCCGGACCGGCATCGAACCTGTAGGAGCAGGTGCCGCCATAATTGCGACTGAACACCTCGATCTCGGTCATATCCTTGGCGCCGGTCCAAAAGCGCCCCGGATTGGCGTTGGCGCCCCATGGCTCCGAATAGTCGATCATGCAGTCGATCGAGTCGCCGATTGCCGCTTTCGCGCCGACATAAGGATCGACGTAGTTTTGAGCCCCGTCCGCGGAGGTCGAATAAGTGCCGATGTTGTTGAGATTGGTCGGATTTCCTGCCGGAACGCTATGATCCACCGCGTTCTTGAGCTCGCGGTTTGGCATGACATAGGTCACCGTGCCATCGAACACGTAGGGCGATTTCTCGAACAACAGGTCGACGTCATAGCCGTGACGTTCCAGGCCGCCTGCAAGTGCCGTGCTAGACAGGGCGAATGCCGCAAGCCCCAGCGCGCCTGCCGTCAGTGTATTTCTGTGCATGAAAGTCCCCTTGGCATCACCGCGCCGGCCAGGTCCCCGAAACCGTCGCAGTGGCCGGACTATCGGAAAGTGCGCGCGGATTTGCAAACGGGCGAATTGCGCAAGTCGCCCTGAGGAGACGAACTGAATAACGTAAGCTCTTCCCAGCGCAGCCGGAATTGCACTGTCGTAGAAATCTATTCGCCTGACATCAGCGCAATGCCCAAAACTGAGGTATTGCATTCCAAACCATCGGCGGCGTGTCACATTTCGACCACATAGACAGTTTTGGTCTGGCCTAACAAAACACAACCGCGCCATCGAACGGCGCGGTTGCATTGTTCCCGCAAAGATAGCGACTCTGATCGACTCAGCCGGCCTCGGCGACTCGGGCAAGTGCAATGCCGAGGGTCGACAGTTGCTGCTCCAGCTCCGCAAGCCTTTCGCGCTCGGCCTCGACGACCTCCGGCTTCGCGTTGGCGACGAACTTGTCATTCGACAGCTTGCCGCGGATGCGATCCGCTTCCGCGCCCGCCTTGGCGATCGCCTTCTCCAGGCGAACAGATTCAGCGGCGAGATCGATCAGGCTGCCGAGCGGCAGGCAGGCCGTCGCCTCGCCGACCACGATCTGCGCAGACCCTTTCGGCGCGTCGTCGGCGAGCGTGATCGCATCGACGCGGGCCAGCCTGCGGATCGCCGAATCATGACGCTCCAAGCGGGTCCGGGTCTGCGCGTTTGCGCCGACGACGACGAGCGGCGCCACGGCGGCCGGGGGAACGTTCATTTCGGCGCGCGCGGAGCGGATGCCCGAGACGAGATCGACCAGCCAGTTGATCTCGTCGGCGGCTGCGTCGTCGCCATAGGCGGGGGACGGCCATTCGGCATGGCAAATCAAACCGATCCGCTCGCTGTCCTCGCTTGCCGTGTGCGCCCAGAGCTCCTCGGTCATGAAGGGCATGAACGGGTGGAGAAGCTTGTAGGTCTCCTCAAGGACGTAGGCCGCACAGGCCTGCGATTCCGCCTTCGCGCCCTCGTCCTCGCCGCTAAAGACGGGCTTGAGCAGTTCGAGGTACCAGTCACAGAACTGGTTCCAGATGAAGCGATAGAGAGACCCGGCCGCATCGTTGAAGCGATAGTTCTCGATCGCTTCCGTCACGTCGCGGGCGGTCCGGGCGAGTTCAGTAAGGATCCAGCGGTTGATCGTCAGCGAGACGGCTTCCGGTACGAACTGCGGATCGGCCTTCACGCCGTTCATCTCGGCAAACCGCGTGGCGTTCCAGAGCTTCGTGCCGAAATTGCGATAGCCGGCGATCCGCGCCGGGTCGAGCTTCACGTCGCGGCCCTGCGCGGCCATGATCGCCAGCGTGAACCGCAGCGCGTCGGCGCCGTACTCGTCGATGAGCTCGAGCGGGTCGATGACGTTGCCCTTGGACTTCGACATCTTCTGCCCGTTCTTGTCGCGGACCAGCGCGTGGACATAGACAGTGTGGAACGGCTCCACCGGGTTGCCGACTTCGTCCTTCATGAAGTGCAGTCCCATCATCATCATCCGGGCGACCCAGAAGAAGATGATGTCGAAGCCGGTGACGAGCACGTCGGTCTGGTAGTAGCGATCGAGATCCGGCGTCTCCTTCGGCCAGCCGAGCGTGGAGAACGGCCACAGCGCGGACGAGAACCAGGTATCGAGCACGTCCTCGTCGCGGGTCAGGATCTCGCCAGGCGCGAAATTCTCCAGCTTCTCCTCGACCCAGGCCTTCCACGGGCCTTCATGGGCGATGTAGTGCTGGATCGCGGCGTGCAGCGCCTCTTCCTCGGTCTTTTCGACGAAGACCTGACCATCCGGGCCGTACCAGGCGGGGATTTGGTGGCCCCACCACAGCTGGCGCGAGACGCACCACGGCTGGATGTTCTCCATCCACTCGAAATAGGTCTTTTCCCAGTTCTTCGGCACGAATTTGGTGCGACCTTCGCGCACTGAGGCGATCGCCGGCTTTGCCAGCGTCTTGGCATCGACATACCACTGCTCGGTCAGGCGCGGCTCGATCGGCACTCCGCCACGGTCGCCGTGCGGAACCGTGTGCTTGTGCGGCTCGATCTTGTCGACGAGCCCCGCCTCCTCGAGGATCTCGACGATGAGCTTGCGCGCTTCGAACCGGTCCTTGCCCTCCAGTTGATCCCAGGCGCCATGCAGCGCTGCGGGATGCTCGAGGCCTTCGAGGAAGTCCTCGTTGTCCTTGATGGTGACGCGTCCCTCGATCGTCAGGACGTTGATGGCGCGCAGGCCACGGCGCTTGCCGACCTCGAAGTCGTTGAAGTCATGGGCGGGCGTCATCTTCACTGCGCCGGTTCCGGCCGTCGGGTCCGGGTATTCATCGGCGACGATCGGAATGCGCCGGCCGACGATCGGCAGGATGACGTGCTTGCCGACGATGCCCTGATAGCGCTCGTCGTCCGGGTGGACGGCGACGCCGGTGTCGCCGAGCATCGTTTCCGGCCGCGTCGTCGCAACGACCAGATAGTCGCGCGTCTCCCATTCGACCGGCTTGCCGTCGTCATCGAAGGCGACAGGATGCTGGTAGGTGACGCCGGGCTCGAGCGGATAGCGCAGGTGCCACAGGTTGCCGTTCATCTCGACTTGCTCGACCTCGAGGTCGGAGATGGCAGTCAGAAGCTTCGGGTCCCAGTTCACAAGGCGCTTGTCCTTGTAGATGAGGCCTTCCTTGTAGAGCGAGACGAAGACCTCGAGAACGGCCTCCGAGAGACCCTCGTCCATGGTGAAGCGCTCGCGCGACCAGTCGGCCGAGGCACCGAGGCGGCGCAACTGGTTGAAGATCAAGCCGCCGGACTCGGCCTTCCATTCCCAGACCTTCTCGATGAAGGCCTCGCGGCCCATCTCGCGGCGATGCTGCTGCTGCTCCATCAACTTGCGCTCGACGACCATCTGGGTGGCGATGCCGGCATGGTCCATGCCGGGCTGCCACAGCACGTCCTTGCCGCGCATGCGCTCGAAGCGCACCATGATGTCCTGCAGTGTGTTGTTGAGCGCGTGGCCCATGTGCAGCGAACCGGTCACGTTCGGCGGCGGAATCACGATCGAGAAGGTCTCAGCGCCGGGCTTCGCCCCGGCACCGGCGCGAAATGCATCCGCGTCTTCCCAGATTTTCGCAATTCTCGGTTCTACGGCCGCGGAATCATAGTTTTTCTCAAGCATCTTACTGGCCACGCCCATTGTTGCAGTCATCGGGTTCTAAACCGGATGCCCAGATTGAAGTCAACAACAACACAAGAGAAAAGCCACGCCACGCGGCGCGGCCCGGTATCGGCCTGCGCCGATATTGCCCTCTTGCGCCGGAACGATTTCGATCGCGATCCGGCCGATGCAATCGGTCGACACTTGCGCAGGCTTATATTGCTTGTGGCGCATCCCCATCGGATCCGCCAAGGATGCGTTAGCATCAGAATTCGCGCAAAATGCGATCCTGAACCAATATCGCTTTCCGGCAGGACTGCTGGGGATGGTTGTGTGGACGGTTACCGGCGCGGCCCACGCGCCACGCGCGCGATTTCTTCCCGCACCAACCGCTCGACCAACGTCGGCAGGTTGTCGTCGAGCCATTCCTGCAGCATCGGCCGAAGCATTTCCTCGGCAATCTCGTCGAATGACCGGCGCGGGCCGGCCTCCACGGCCTCGACCAGCGCGCCGAAAGAACTGGCGACCTGCGCACCCACGGCCGGCGACACGAGGGATACGGGTGCAGCCGGCAACACCGCCTCGGACACCGGCGCAGCGGCGGCAACGTAGGCGCCGTCGGCTTCGTTCGCGCCGGATGGCCGAAGGTTCTCGTCGGGCATGACGTCTTGCGCCCGGATACCCGCGGCGCCCGATGGCATCATGCGCGCCGTCGTCAGCGGATTGGTGTTGTGCTGGGGCGCCGGCGTGTCGACGTCCAGGTCGAACCTGCCGACATGTTCGTCACGCGGCAGCATCCCGTTGCGCTCGGAGGCCGCACGCACCCGCGCTGCGACGTCGGCCAGCGACATTGCAGGCTGCGCCGCACGTAGTTCTGGCTGAACCGGGGGCGCGTCGACAACCTCGATCTCACTCGTTGCAGCGGCGCGGCGGGCCTCCTCCGCGTGAAAGTCGGCGACGATCGTCTCGTCATCGAAGCGGTCTTCGTTGGACGCATCTTCGGCGTCGGCCGTCGAAGCCAGCACCGGTGGGGGACCAAGGGGGGGCTCGTTGCTCTCGATGATCCGGCGGATCGACGCCAGGATCTCTTCCATCGAGGGTTCACGCGCTACATTCGGCTGAGCCATTTTCATCCCCGTTCACTGCAATTCGCAGCCGATGCCGAACACGATTCGAGGTTCGATGCGGTGCGAATAAGCAAGAGCATAGGCCACTCGCGACGGCAAAAAAATCGTCGCGAATCAACTCTTAACAGTGATGCACAGAATTGTGGGCCCTGCCAATGCGCGGGGTATCAGCGGCCGTCGACGGTGCGCAGGCCGAACCACTTGTCCTTGACGGCTTGATAGTGATCGCCGGCGCGATATTCGGCAACCTGCAGCCCCTGGTCGCGGACCGTCAGACGTCCCATCGACGCAAGGAGCGAATAGCTGGCGACGACTGCGATCCGCTGGGAAATCACAAGCCGCTCCTGCGCATCCAGCACGGTCTGCTGCGCGATCAGCACGTCGAGCGTGGTCCGCTGGCCGACGTTGCGCTCCTCGATCACGCCCTTCAGCGCGAGGTTCGCGGCTTCGATTTCCGCCTCGTTCGCCTTGATCGACGCAAGTGCGGCCTCAAGCTGCGTATAGACCGAAATGATCGTCTGCTGCACCTCAAGACGCGCCGAATCGACGAGAATGCGCTGCTGGCCGAGCCGCTCCTTCGCCTGGCGGATCTGACCGTACTCGGCGCCGCCCTGGTAGAGCGGGATAGTCACGCGGGCGGAGATGCTGCCGGCGACGTTGTCATTGGTGCTGCCGCTGTCGTTCACCGACTTGAAGACGTCGCCCTGAAGGGAAACGCCCGGCAGCATCGTGCCTTCGGCGGCCTTGACGTTGTAGCCGGCCGCATCGACGCTGCGTTCCGCCGAGAGGATCTGCGGATTGTCGCGCAATCCGGCCGCGACCGCCTGATCGAGGTTCCTCGGAACCCCGCGCTTGGCCGTCGGTGGCTGCTTGATGTTCTTCGGCTGGTCCCCGACGATCTGGAAATAGACCGCCTCGCTCGATTTCAGCGCGGCCTGCGCGGAAACCAGTAGGGCCTCGGCCTCGGCGAGCTGCGCCTCGGCCAGGCTCACGTCCGTCTGCGTCCCCTCGCCGACATTGAGGCGCGCCTTGGAAGCGTTGAGCTGCTCGCGCAGAAACTCCAGGTTCTTCTGGCGGATGACGACGATCGCCTGGTCGCGGGCGATGTTGGTGTAGGCTTCGACGGCGGCGAGAAGGATCGAGATTTCCTGCGCACGCAACGCTTCCTGGTTGGCCAGCACGTTCGCCTCGGCCGAACGGACCCGGTTTAGCGTCTGGAAGCCGTCAAAGATCTGCTGCGTGATGGAGATGCCGTAGGAGGAGTTGAAGGTGTCGGTCCTCTTAATGGGTGCGACAAACGGGCTCGAGCTGGTGGACTTGTCAAAAATCCTGCGCGCCGCAGTCGCATCCACGATGCCGTTGACCTGTGGGCGCATGGCGGCCTTGGCGATGGTCACGTTCTCGTCGATGGCGCGCAGCGCGGCCCGCGCGGCGTTCAGATCCGGGTTGTTCGCGTAGGTCTTCGCCATGGCGCCGGCGATCGTTTCGGCCGACACCGAATGCGTCGTCGCCAGCAGGAAGGGAACGAGTGCCGCTGCCAGGGCGGTCTTGCGAATCATGGACACGTACTAACTCCAGACTGGACCGGCGTACCGGTCCCGCTTTACGCAACAACGACACCGACCGGTGTCGCGACACGCATGATTTCTTCGCGAGTGCAGCGGTCGAACTGGTCGCCACACTCAAGCTTCAAGCCGTCACCTGTATCTTTTCCCCACTCTCAGCACAAGTACTGAGGGACCATTGCACTTCATTCCGACCTGCGTCAGAGTAACATTCCACAGGGCTGTCGCAACCCCAATCCCCTTATGCGACGGTCAGTCGGCACGCGATGCACGTGACGACATGCTAAATTACAACAAAATCCTTTCTGAAATCCGACTCGAATTTTCGGCGATTTTTCAGAACACGAACTCGGCAGTCTTGCGGAAGCCCGGCAGCGGCTTGACGGCGGTGTTGAAGGCGGCGCGCTCGGAGACGAGACCGCGCTCCTTGACGAACAGCCGAGCCTGCGAGGCGTTGCCATAGCCCTGCACGACCACCAGCCGGCCGCCATCGCGCAACTGAGCAAACAGCGCCTCCGGAATCGTTTCGACGGAGCCGTTAACGACAATCACGTCATAGGGCGATTCCGCGCCATAACCTTTTTCCAGATCGCCGGTGACGACAGCGACATTGTCATAGCCATGCTCCGCCAGGGTCTCGCTGGCTTTCGCTGCAAGCGCCTCGTCGCTCTCAAGCGCAACCACCGATCCGGCAAGCGTCGACAGTATTGCCGAGGCATAGCCAGTCCCGCAGCCGACCTCGAGCACCAGGTCCTCCTTGCTGATCGTGGCCAGCTGGATGAGCTTTGCCAGCGGCGACGGAGACATCAGATATCGACCCGGTGCAAGTTCGATGTCGTTGTCGATGTAAGCGAGTGGCTTCACTGCGGTCGGCACGAACGCTTCACGCGGCACCGTCAGGAACGCCTCGAGGACGGAATGCGACGTGACGTCCGTCGTCCGGATCTGGTTGTCGACCATTTTGATGCGCGCTGCGGTATAGTCCATCATTGCTGCCCTGTCAGAAGCTCGCGACCGTTTGGCCGGTCGGCGGATATATATTCGGCCTGTCTTAATGCCCTTTCCCGTTGGGTGTCCATATCCATTGCTGCCACCTATGGGCAAAAAAATGACGCAGGACCAAAGCGGCAGCCGATAAATATCATTGCGTCGTCGTGTTATATTGACCGGGCAGGCTAATTCTGCCCGCCGGCGGTTGCTATGGCATATGGCTGTCATGTGGCAGATTTATCGACCACTGGGATGCACTTGCCACTGATCGGCAACGAGAGGTAGATTGCTGCATGCCACATGCCCGGCAACGGAGGACGCCCATGACCTACCCTGCTACCATCACCATGCTTGTGTTGGCGCTTCTCGCACTGTCCGGGTGCGCCACGCAATCCGGCGCCTACAACACGTCTTACGCCCAGTATCAAGGGCCCTCACCCGACGCGGAAATCACCGGGATGCGCAGCGGGACGATAAACGCCCAATACTAGACACCAGCAAGAAGGACGGGGGCTGCGAGGCGGGCACCGAGGAGGCGGCGCGCCGCCCAGGGCGCGTCACGCAACAGTTTTTCTCTTTATTCAAAGCTGAGCCGGACATCAGATGACCGCGCGACGTTCACGCTGTCGCCGCCTGGATCAAAGAGCCAGCTTACGCAAATTGCCCGAACGTCACGGGCAGGCTTCGCCTCCGGCAAAGACGAGGCGGAACGTCCAACTGCGCATCCGAGCGTTCAGTCCATCGAAGCGAGAGAAGTCGGCAACAGGTCGACGGTGTCTGGAAGCCGCCGACCTGCCGGATTGCCTCATACACAATACCGTGTCCAGGTGCCAAGTGTACCTGAACCTGCCCAAGCAAACATCATGATGCGAGCTTGAGCGCTGCTAACCACGATCGAGGCAGAAAGTTCCCTGTGCTCGCAAAACGATTTGAAGAAATTTCTTTTGAAATCCAAACAACAGCCACCACATCTTGCCACGCCATGACAAACCGAGACGCTATACAATTCATCCATAACGGCTTTTCCGGGCAGTTGACCGTGTGCGAGCGATTGCCGCGATCAGAGGGCAAGCCATGAGGAAAATGACCGGGGACCAGATCCCCGAGTTCGTCCAGGACGTGCTGGCAACCGGCTGCGACATTCGCGCCGTCGGCGATGACGCGTATGCCATCGCAGACGCCCATCTCCCGGACGAGGTTTACGATGCGATCGAGCCGGAACTGGAGCGGATCTCTGAGAAGTACGGGCGGCGTGACCATCTTCGACTTCAGATTGTGGCATACCTCCAGTCCATAGGCCGGACCCAACCTTCCAGTCACCTGCATTAGCCGCGGGAACGGGCGCAGCAACGCGATCAGCGTTCGCGTACGAGCCTTGGGACGAATTGACGGGCAACATCTTCGATTGGCGGTTAAAGGGGTGGCTTTCGCACCTCAGACAAACAACATCACGACGGCTCCACCAACGCTAATCAGGAAGAGCCCTGCAATGAGCATTGGGATGAGCGTGCTTTCACTTTCCGGACGATCCATATCAAGCCCTCCAAGCGTAGGTCACGGTGACAGGATGCACGCGTGTGTCAAGCGGGGAAGAGCTAGCCGGCCTTGGCGTTGTCCGCTTAACAATAGAATCCGGGAAGACCTCCTTTGTCTCTGGGACCTTCATAGAAGCCGGCCGGCACGAAATCGACGCTGGTCGATTCGTCATTCTTGAATGCCCATCCATCCGCCTGCGATGCACTGGGACGTACACCTTTATTCCGAGTTTCTCGCGGATTTTGATGCCGATCAAACCGGAGTTTTTCACGCCGTTCAACGCCGCCGCGAATAGCCAAGGCCTCCGGGTTCGCTCCGCAGTCGAGCGCGGAGAACTGGCCAATCTTGACCCCGGTCACGTGATAGCCGGGCTTCACGGGCTTTCCGTCGTACAGGAACACCAACGCCAGGTCCGGTGTTTCGGCGGCGTTGCCGAGCAATTCCCCAAGCGAGATGTCGGTTCTGTCAGAATGGTCATTGCCGATCGCGCTCAGTTGCATATATCCTCCGATCCAATGATTAAAGGATTATTGAAATATGGACGAGCGTGAAGCCCTCGCCTCCTTCGCCGCACTTTCCCAGGAGACCAGACTCGCCACCGTCAGGACACTGGTGGTCGCCGGCCCAGAAGGTCTGGCGGCCGGCGCTATTGCGGAGCGCATGGGCGTCTCCCCATCGAACGTCTCGTTCCACCTCAAGGAGTTGGACCGCGCGGGTTTGATCTCCCAGCGTCGGGAATCGCGTTCGATCGTTTACAGCGCAAATTACGACACACTTGCCGACTTGGTGACTTTCCTGATTGAAGATTGCTGCGCAGGACATTCGGGCATCCGTGGATCGGTAGAACGATCGATGGGATGCTGCCCGAGCGAAGCGTAGGCCACCGAGGAAACCGGCATTGCACACCATCAAGGTTCCGGCGGGTATCGTCTCCGCTCTCGGTGTCACGCAGATCATTGGCTACGGCACTCTCTATTACTCCTTCAGCATCCTGGCGCCAGCGATGGCCAAGGACCTGATCATCAGCCTGGAACAGGTCTTCGGCGTCTTTTCGGTCTCCCTGTTCATCGGCGGCCTGTCGGCCCCCTTCATAGGCAGACACATGGACAGGGTCGGCGCTGCGGCCGTCATGACGATCGGCTCCGCACTCTCCGCCATCACGTTGGCGTTGTGTGCCTGGTCACCATCCGTGGCAATCTTCGCACTCGCGATTGTCCTGCTCGAAGTCTCCGCGGGCATGGTGCAATATCAGGCCGCCTTCGCGACGCTGGTCGAAAGCGAACCTCGAACGGCATCACGCAGCATCACCTATCTGACGCTGATCGGCGGCTTTGCCTCCACCATCTTCTGGCCGATTGCCGCAACACTTACCGGATACATGTCCTGGCGGGAAATCTATCTGGTGTTCGCCGCCCTGAACCTTCTCGTCTGCATGCCATTGCACTACTGGATCAGGCGTGACGGAAAGAGCGGCTCCAAACTCGACCAGACAAGAACCCGCGAGGTTGTCATAGGCGCGCTCGAGCCGGAGGCGCGTCGCCGCGGTATGCTCCTGGTCTCATGTGCCTTCTCGCTTTCGGGCTTCACTCTGGCCGCGATCCTTGTGCATATGGTGCCGATGCTCGGCGCGATCGGGCTTGGCAGCGCGGCAGTGGTGATCGGTTCGCTGTTCGGTCCGGCACAGGTCATGAGCCGCCTGATCAACATGGTCTTCGGCAAGAGCCTATCGCCGCCCGCGCTTGCTATCGTTTCCGCGACCCTCATGGTCCTCGGTGTCATCATACTCGGGATTTCCGGCGACTGGCTGCCGGGCGCGGTGGCGTTCGCCGTCTTCGTTGGCCTCGGGTCCGGTATCAACAGCATCGCCCAGGGTAGCTTGCCGCTCTATCTCTTCGGGTCCGCTGGCTACGGGGCGATCACGGGGAAAATGGCAGCGGCGAGGCTGGCAGTCGGTGCGGCCGCCCCGTTTGTGTTCGCCACGGCGATGGAAAATCTCGGCATCGCCATGGCCCTGCTCGTCAATGCGTCGCTTGGCACGCTCGGCATCGCTGCCTTCATGGCGGTGGCTGCGTCTACGCGGAGCCCCGCAAAAGCGGGTGACTAAATCGACCTCAACGACACCCGCCTTTCGAGTTCGGCCGCACGCTCCTTCCGCTCGCTGTAGCGATCGGTCAGGTAGGCCGAAGAATCCCTCGTCAGCAGCGTGAACTTCACCAGTTCCTCGCAGACATCCACAACGCGGTCGTAGTAGGAAGACGGCTTCATCCTGCCGTCGGCGTCGAACTCCTGGTAGGCCTTGGCAACCGACGACTGGTTCGGGATTGTGATCATCCGCATCCAGCGTCCGAGGACGCGCATCTGGTTCAGAGCGTTGAAGGACTGGCTGCCACCGGAGACTTCCATGATCGCCAGCGTCTTGCCTTGCGTCGGCCGGATCGATCCGAGCGACAGCGGAATCCAGTCGATCTGTGCCTTCATGATACCTGTCATCGCACCGTGGCGCTCGGGGCTGACCCACACCTGGCCTTCCGACCATTGCGACAGGTCGCGCAGCTCCTGCACTTTCGGATGGCTGGCCGGGGCCTCGTCGGGAAGCGGCAATCCCCTCGGATCGAACATCCGTACCTCACACCCCAGACGTTCGAGAAGACGTCTGGCTTCGTGCGCGAGGAGCCGACTGTAGGACACCTCCCGGAGCGAGCCGTAGAGGATCAGGATGCGCGGCTTGTGCGTCGAAAAGGCTGGCCGCAATGCGTCGAGGTCAGGCTGACGAAGATGCCGCTCCTGCAAGGCGGGGAAGGTCTCAGACACTGCGCTTGCCCTCCCGGTTGAGAACCTGCTCGCCGTCTTCCTTGAAGAAGGCTCCCTTGAAGGCATCCGGCAGGATGTCGAGCACGACCTCGGATGGGCGCGCGAGCCTGGTGCCGAGCGGCGTGACGACGAACGGGCGGTTGATGAGGATCGGGTCCTTCAGCATGGCGTCGAGCAACTGGTCGTCCGTCAGCTTCGGATCATCGAGACCCAGCTCCGCGTAAGGCGTGCCCTTCTCGCGGATCGCCTGGCGGATGGTCAATCCAGCGTCGGAGATCATCCTTGCCAACTCGTCCCGCGACGGCGGGGAATGGAGATACTCGATCACGGTCGGTTGGATGCCGGCTGCGCGGATAATCTCCAGCGTGTTGCGGGACGTGCCGCAGGCGGGGTTGTGATAGATGGTGACGTCCATTGTCATGCCCTTTCGGTGACTGTGTTCCTGGAGACGGCGGGTGCCGCCTCGTACCAGCCCTTGGTGCGGTTCACGGCCCAGACGACCGTGAGCATCACGGGAACCTCGATGAGCACGCCGACGACGGTCGCCAGTGCCGCGCCGGACTGGAAGCCGAAGAGACTGATGGCAGCCGCGACCGCCAATTCGAAGAAGTTGCTGGCCCCGATCAATGCCGACGGCCCGGCAACGCAATGCCGCTCCCCCGACATCCTGTTTAGGAGATAGGCCAGCCCCGAGTTGAAATAGACCTGGATGAGGATGGGAACAGCCAGCAGTGCGATGATCGTCGGCTGAGCGATGATCTGCTCGCCCTGGAAGCCGAAGAGGAGAACGAGGGTCGCCAGCAGTGCGACAAGCGAAAGCGGCTGCAGCTTCGCCAGCATGGCGTCCAGCGCCTTCGTCGTGCCGTCGGCGGTCAGCCGCCCTCTCAGGACCTGGGCGATGATGACTGGGACGACGATATACAGGACGACCGACAGAACGAGCGTGTCCCAGGGCACGGTTATGGCCGAAAGCCCAAGCAACAGCCCGACGATCGGCGCGAAGGCAACGACCATGATCGCATCGTTCAGGGCGACCTGGGAAAGTGTGAACAACGGCTCGCCGCGGGTCAGGTTGCTCCACACGAACACCATCGCAGTACAGGGTGCAGCCGCGAGGATGATCAGGCCTGCGATGTAGGAGTCGATCTGGTCGCCCGGCAGATAAGGACGGAACAGCCAGCCTACGAATATCCATCCGAGCAGCGCCATGGAGAACGGTTTGATGGCCCAGTTGATGAACAGGGTCACGCCGATGCCACGCCAGTACGTGCTGACCTGAGCCAGCGAGCGGAAGTCGATCTTGATGAGCATTGGGATGATCATCAGCCAGATCAGGATAGCGACAGGCAAGTTCACCTTCGCGATCTCCGCTGCGCCAATGACCTGGAATACACCGGGCATCAGATGGCCGAGGGCGACGCCGACAACGATGCAAAGGAAGACCCAGATTGTGAGGTAGCGTTCGAACGTGGACATCAGGCCGTCTTTCCATGAGTTCCCGTTGAGCCTTCCATCGCACCGATTTGGCTGAGCTTCGTTTCGAGCGCCAGACGGTCGATGGATGACAGCGGAAGGCTGATGAAAGCCATGATGCGGTTCTTGAGAAAACGGGCGGCCGTCGCAAAGGCGCGCTGGATTTCGACCTCGGAGCCGACAACCGCAGCCGGGTCTTCGACACCCCAATGCGCCGTCATCGGATGTCCTATCCATACCGGGCAGGCTTCGCCGTGCGCGCTATCACAGACGGTGACGATGAAGTCCATTTCGGGCGCGCCTGGTGCGGCAAAGACATCCCAGCTCTTCGACGAGAAGCCGGTCACTGGATAGCCGAGGACGTCCAGCTCCTTCAGCGCGTGCGGATTGACTTCGCCCTTCGGCTGGCTGCCTGCGGAGAACGCCCGGAAACGCCCGCCGCCTTCCTTGTTGAGGATGGATTCAGCGAGAATAGAACGAGCGGAGTTGCCCGTGCACAAGAAGAGCACGTTATAGGTTTTGTCGGTCATGGTTGTGTTCCGTGGTTAGGTCGGAGGTCTGTTGAGTTTCATGATCGTGGCCGATGCGGGACAGATGCCCGAAAGCTGACGGGTCGCGAGAACGGCTGGCGGAACATCGCCTCGCTCGACCACGATGAAGCCGCAACCTTCGAAGAACGGAGCGGCGGCCGTCGTTGCCAGAAAGACCGGCGTACTGCCGTCGATGGCCTTCAGAGTTGCTTGGGCCAGCGATCTCCCCAATGACCTTCCGCGATGCTCGGGCAAGATGACCATCGACCTGAGGAGGACCGCGTCGCCGCACGCCTCGATGCCAGCGTAGCCAACCGTGCCGCCATCAGAGGAAACCGCCCTGAAGAACGAACGCCCCGGGGATTCGAGGTCTTCAGTTGGAAGACCGGAAGCCGACAGCGCCAGTTTCAGTTCCGGATCGCCTCCCGGGACTGGCTCCAGCCTGATGTCGCTCATGACTGCGTCACCTCGGGAGCACAGCAGGGCGTAAGTTCGGCGATGAGCGGCGCACAGAGTTCGGCCGATCCGCCGCAGCAGTCTTTCAATAGGAAGAGGATCAGGTCGCGCAGCCGATGAAGGTCCGCCCGATAGATAATCGAACGGCTCTGCCGCTCGCCTGTCACGAGGCCCGCCCGGGACAGCGTGGCGAGATGTGCCGACATGGTGTTTTGCGGGACATCGAGAAGGCGGGCGAGTTCGCCGGCAGGCACGCCATCGGGCTCGTGCCGGACGAGAAGCCGGAATGTCTCAAGTCTGGTGGTCTGAGCCAGTGCGGCAAGCGCGGAGATTGCTTTGTCGTTATCCATATATCCAGAATATCGGATATGTCCTGGGGATGTCAACACGCGAACAGTTGCGCACAAGACCTGCTGACGCCACAAATCCCTGGCACTCTCTCCCCTATCGCAGTCAGTAACGGAGCCGCGGGTCGGATGTCGTACGAACTGTATTACTGGGACGGGATTCAGGGCCGCGGCGAGTTTGTGCGACTGGCGCTCGAAGACGCTGACGCAGCTTACATCGACGTTACCCGTGAGCCGTCCCGCGGTCTCAACGAGATGCTAGGCCTCTTGAGTGATCCGAGTGAGGGACAACTCCCTTTCGCCCCGCCCTTTCTCAAGGATGAAACCGTCATCGTTTCTCACGTGGCAAACATTCTCCTGTACCTTGGTCCCAAACTGGGCCTTGCTCCAAAGGAAGAGGCGTTGCGTTGGTATGCAAATGGACTTCAACTGACGATCACGGACTTGGTGGCAGAGATACATGACACTCACCATCCGATCGCGGTCTCAAAATACTACGAGGAGCAGAAGACGGAGGCGAAGGCACGTTCGTTTGAATTCTGGAATAACCGCATGCCGAAATTTCTCGCCTACTTTGAGCGTGTGGTGCAGCAAAATCCGGCCGAAAGTGGCTATCTCGTCGGCAGTAAATCGACGTACGTTGATCTTTCAATGTTCCAGATAATCGAAGGGTTGAAGTATGCTTTTCCGAAAGCCATGAATGATTATGAACGGCGCTATCCGCTTCTCGCGCGGCTTCACAGCTCAATAAAAGGTAGGCCGAAACTCGCAGCGTATCTTGCTTCGCCACGACGACTAGCCTTCAACCAGGAAGGCATATTCCGCCACTATCCAGAACTTGACATGGCTGCATAGCTCCAGTTGCGCGTTGGCCGAACCGGCGTCTCATCGCGTGTTCGCTTTTATGATCCTATGCACTCTCGCGTGCTTTCCATGTTTAACCAATGCTTAACGAAGTTGCACGAACGTCGATTGCCCTCCTCATTTTTAGCGCACCAGAACTTTCGACATGAACGCATCGGCCAAAATATATACCTCAACTTTGCTGAACACGACGGTCAGTCTGATCCGCCATGCGCTGGCGGTCACGGCGATCGGTGGTACTCTTTCGGGTTGCATCGGCATGGAGTTGGATGATCTGTCGAGAGCGCCGCCTGAGCTCTCGCGCAAGACCGTGGCGGAGATGTCGAAAAGGAAGATGAAGCCCGAAAGCCCGGTGCTGGTGCGCATCTTCAAGCAGGAAAGCGAGCTTGAGGTCTGGAAAGTCGACAGGTCCGGACGCTACGCCTTGTTCAAGACCTACCCAATGTGTCGCTGGTCAGGGAAACTCGGTCCCAAGAAACTGGATGGTGACCGGCAGGCTCCCGAGGGCTTCTACCATGTGTCGGCCGGCATGCTTAACCCGAAGTCGCAGTACTATGTTTCGTTCAATTTGGGCTATCCCAACCGTCTGGAGTCGGCGCTCGGCTATTCGGGCGAAGCGCTGATGGTACACGGAGCGTGCTCCTCGTCCGGTTGCTACGCGATGACCGATCAAGGGGTCGGCGAGATCTACGCAATAGCTCAGAAGGCCTTGTCCACGGGGCAGGAACGGTTTCAGGTCCAAGCATATCCGTTTCGCATGACGCCCAAGAACATGGCCCTCCATCGAGGCGACGAAAACATGGCGTTCTGGCGGACCCTGAAGGAGGGGTACGATTCGTTCGAGATCACGCGCCAGCAGCCGAAAGTGTCGGTCTGCGGCGGGCGTTACGTGTTCAACTCCGAGTTCGAGGGTGGCGAACCCAACGATCCTCTCGCAGCGTGTCCAGCCGCGATGACGTTGCCTGATGCCAATGTCATGGCAAAAATGGAAGCCGAACGGAAGCGGGTCGACTCCGCGCTTGCTGACGAGGCTTCTCTCCCGGTGTCCGCCTATGTCGATGGAGGCATGCATCCGAGTTTCAGAGAGCTTCTGAAACGCGACGGGGCAAAGAAGATGGCGAAAAGCATCTCCGGAACAAAGTATCCAATCAGCCGCCCCGAGGCAGCGCTAGCTGATCCGTTCACCGCGAAATGGAACGCAGAGGCTTCCGCCGCAGATTGACATGACCAAAGCGTTGCGACGCACGCCGGTCGGACGCACGCGCCTTCCGAAACGCCACTTCCAAATAAATTCCTGAGCGCTCTTGACCTTCCCACCGTGGGAAGCCCCATTTTGGTTCTAGCGAAACCCATCAGGAGACATCCCAATGTTCCGTCTCAATGTTCCCGACATGACCTGCGGCCACTGCGTCGGCGCGGTAACGAAGGCCGTCAAATCGGTCGATCCAGGGGCAAAGGTCGCAATCGATCTCGAGTCAAAAACGGCGTCCATCGAGTCCCAAGTCGGGGCCGACAGGTTCATCGCCGCGATCACTGAAGCTGGTTATGGGGCCACCGCCAAGAATTCGTGCTGCTGCCACGGGGCGTGACCCGCCATCCAATCCCCTGCTCCCGCGCCTGGGAGGCATGGCCCATATTGATGAAGGTCAGGGCGCGCGAAAGAGAAGCACCCTACTTTGCGGTCCACGTCGAGGTTTGAGCCAAGTTGATGGTAAGCCAAAAATGGTTCGTGACATTGTTGAGGTTGGTTTTGGCCGCAGTCGTTGCAGGCCTCCTCCTCAACACGCCTGCGCAGGCCATGTCGGCTGATTGCCACACCGAGGGCGTTGCCGTTCACGCCCTCGCATCGCCGCAACAAGGGTCCGTCGACGGAGACCATCAGCACAGCAAAGCGCTCAAGGATACGCTTTGCTGTGCGAAGGCATGCACCGCCTGTGTTGCCGCCGTCCCCTCTCCCGCTTCGGTGGCGTGGAGTAACATCGTCAGCTCATCATACTTTCCCGACGTGATGGTCGGTCTGTCAGGCCAGGCCGCGCCTGACGTATTCGAGCCACCTCGATCCATCCCGCTTTAATGAACCCGGCTCGAGCCGTCTCGGGCTGCCATTTTAGCAGGTCGGGTTTCCGACCAGGATCGAGAGATATCAAAATGCACCGCCGACAATTCCTGAAGACGCTGGCCATTGGCGCAGCCACCATCGCACCAATCGCAAACTATCCCTGGTCCAACGCCGCCCGGGCGTCGAGCAATAGAACAACCGATCTGTCCATCTCCAAGCGCGTCCTTGAGGTGAACGGGAAAGCCGCGACCGTATTTCAACTTGGCACGGCCGACGGAAAGCCCGGATTGGTCCTCAACGCCGGAGGCGACTTCAACGTCAACCTGTTGAACCAGTCGGGCGCAGACACGCTGATCCATTGGCATGGACTGACGCCCCCATGGGGTATGGACGGGGTGCCTGACAATCCAGCCAAACTGCTGGCCGCGGGCGAAAACCGCCACTACCTCTTTCCCGTTGGCCAGGGCGGCACGCACTGGATGCATGCGCATACGCTTCAGGAGCAAGCGCTGCTCGCGGCCCCGCTGATCGTGCGAACCGCGGCCGACCTGGCGCGTGACGAACAGGAAGTCGTCATCCTGCTGCATGACTTCTCCTTCAAATCCCCGGAGGAGTTGTTGGCCGGGCTGAAGGCCCCTGGCTCAAGCGGAGCCATGGCCGGGCATGATGGAGCCGCCCCCGATATGGGGTCCATGATGCAAGGCATGGAGGGAATGCACCAGCGGCACATGCCGGGCATGACAATGCCGGGCATGGCAGCCATGGACCTGAACGACATCGAGTATGACGCCTATCTTGCCAACGACCGCACGCTGGACGATCCGGAAGTCGTCGCCGTCGAAAAGGGAGGGCGCGTTCGCCTGCGGATCATCAACGGCGCGACAGCGACCGCCTTCACCATCGACACCGGCACCCTTCCGGGCGAACTGATCGCTGTCGATGGGATGGACATCGTCCCGCGACAAGGCAGCCGCTTTCCCGTTTCAATGGGGCAGCGGCTCGACATCCGCCTACGGCTTCCGTCAGATTCTGGGGAATTCCCTATTCTGGCTCTGCGAGAGGGGGCAAAGGAGCGGACGGGCATCATCCTCGCGACCGCGGACGCCAGCATCTCCAAGGTCGCTACGATTGCTGCAGACAGCGGCCCGGTACTCGATCTGGCGGTGGAAGAAGCGCTGCAGGCGGCGAACCCGCTAGCCGAGCGGGCCGTAGATAGGACATATGCCCTGACACTGACCGGAGACATGGCCTCCTACGTCTGGGAAATCGGGGCCGCAGATGGCCCGATGGAGGTGACCACCGGGAACCGCGTCGAATTGGTGATGCGGAACATGTCGATGATGGCGCATCCGATGCACCTGCACGGCCATCATTTCCAGGTGGTGGGCATCAACGGCAAGCGCATCAACGGAGCGGTCCGCGATACGGTGCTCGTGCCGCCCATGGCGACTGTTGCCGTTCGGTTCGATGCGGCAAACCCTGGACACTGGCCGTTCCATTGCCACCATCTCTACCACATGGCGACGGGCATGATGTCGTTCGTTGCCTATGAAAACGCGATCTAGCCGGAGACTTGCCATGGCACATGAGCACCAAAAACAGGGGCACGAACACTCCGGACACAATCATCACGGCCATCGTTCTGGATCAGACCAGCCCAGCGCGACTTCAACGCAGACCGTGCCGGAGGGCACGGTCTACACCTGCCCCATGCATCCGCAGATCAGGCAAATTGGCCCGGGTAACTGCCCGATCTGCGGAATGGCGCTCGAGCCGGTGATCGCCACGGCCGAGTCGGGGCCCAGCGAAGAGTACCTGGACATGCGTCGCCGCTTCTGGGTTGGTCTTGTGCTCTCCCTGCCAGTTCTTGTTCTGGAAATGGGAGCCCATCTGACAAACCTGCACATGCTGCTGGGTCCGCAGATGTCGAACTGGCTGCAAATGGTACTGGCGACGCCCGTCGTCCTCTGGGCGGGCTGGCCCTTCTTCCAGAGGGGCTGGCAGTCTCTGGTGACACGCCACCTTAACCTGTTCACGCTGATTGCGATGGGCACTGGAGTCGCCTGGCTTTACAGCGTGGTCGCCACTATCTCGCCCGGCATCTTTCCCGCAACCTTCCGCTCTGCCGAAGGCTCCGTCGCAGTCTACTTCGAGGCCGCGGCCGTCATCACGGTTCTCGTCCTGCTTGGACAGGTGTTGGAACTGCGGGCACGCGAACAGACGGGCGGGGCAATCCGCGCCCTGCTCGACCTGGCTCCCAAGACCGCCCGCAGGGTAAATGCGGACGGCTCGGAGGAAGACGTCGGTCTTGATGTCGTGACGGTTGGAGACCGGCTGCGGGTTCGCCCGGGAGAGAAAGTACCGGTGGACGGCACCCTTCTCGAAGGACGCAGCTCGGTCGACGAGTCGATGATCACCGGCGAATCCATGCCGGTGACCAAGGACGCCGGCTCCAAACTGATCGGCAGCACGATGAACCAGACCGGAGCTTTCGTCATGGAAGCCGGGAAGGTTGGCCGGGACACGATCCTATCGCAGATCGTACAAATGGTTGCCGATGCTCAACGGTCCCGCGCGCCGATCCAGCGCCTGGCGGATGAAGTGTCGGGCTGGTTCGTTCCGGTCGTGATCGTCATCGCGATCGTGTCCTTTGCAAGCTGGATGCTGTTCGGCCCGGAGCCGCGGTTCGCGCATGGGCTAGTGGCAGCGGTCGCCGTGCTCATCATCGCATGCCCTTGCGCATTGGGACTGGCGACACCGATGTCGATCATGGTCGGAGTGGGGCGTGGTGCGCGACTTGGCGTGCTGATCAAGAACGCTGAAGCCCTCGAGCGGTTCGAGAAGGTCGATACCGTTGTCGTCGACAAGACGGGAACGCTCACCGAGGGTCGGCCCAAGGTCACGGCCATCATCCCGAGCGATGAACTGTCCGAGACCGAACTGCTCCGCCTCGCCGCCACACTGGAGAACTCCAGCGAGCACCCCCTTGCCCTTGCGATCGTAAATGCCGCCAGAGAACGCGGCATTCCGATTGGCAGCGCAGAGGATTTCGACAGCCCTGTCGGCAAAGGCGTAACCGGCAAGGTCGACGGCCACGACGTCATCCTTGGAAGTCACCGGATCATGGAAGAGGAGCGGATCGACGTCTCCTCCATGACGCGCAAGGCGGAAGAGTTGCGCGACGAAGGGGCCACCGTCATCTTCATGACCATGGACGGTCGGGTGGCCGGTCTCTTCGCTATCGCCGACCCGATCAAGGCGACGACACCGGATGCCGTCAAGGCGCTGGTCGAGGCAGGAATTCGCGTCGTCATGCTCACCGGCGACAACAAGA
This sequence comes from Mycoplana sp. 10N416, assembly GCF_056394765.1. NCBI lineage: Bacteria > Pseudomonadati > Pseudomonadota > Alphaproteobacteria > Hyphomicrobiales > Rhizobiaceae > Mycoplana > Mycoplana sp. 10N416. The sequence continues at coordinate 306,180 of NZ_JBFTIM010000008.1, forward strand.
CAACGGCGCACGCAGTTGCCCGTCGGCTCGGCATCACCGAAGTCGAGGCCGAGGTGCTTCCGGAGGACAAGAGCAAGATCGTCATGCGGTTGCGAAGCGAGGGACGGATCGTCGGCATGGCCGGGGATGGGGTCAACGACGCGCCCGCGCTTGCGGCTGCCGATGTCGGCATCGCGATGGGCACGGGGACGGACGTGGCGATCGAAAGCGCCGGGGTGACGCTCCTCAAAGGCGATCTCCAGGGCATCGTGCGAGCACGGCAACTCAGTCACGCGACAATGTCGAACATTCGCCAGAACCTGTTTTTTGCCTTCATCTACAATGCCTTGGGGGTTCCCGTTGCCGCCGGGGTTCTCTATCCCGCCTTCGGCCTCCTCCTGTCCCCCATCATCGCTGCGGCCGCGATGGCGCTGTCATCGGTGAGCGTCATCGGCAACTCGCTGAGACTGAGGAGCGTCAAACTATGACTTCGTCCCGGACCCGGACGCTGATGACCGCATCCTTGGCCGTCATCGTCCTGTTCTTCGTCCTCCGGCAGCATTGGGGATGAGGTCGGCTTCACACCGCTGGGAAAGCGGCTCGCAATAGGGAAACGCGGGGTGCGACCAGCATCAAAAATGGAGGGGAAGCAAGGAAATCATGCGGTTGAGAGTCACCCTCCCCCAAGCCACGAAGCGTCGCCAAACAAGATGATGGTTGATTATTCCCGGTCGACCCACGCCATATAGCGCGCTTCTTCGTCGTGGGCTTCCTGTTCAACCGAGCTATGGCTGCGAATGTATCTGACGGCGAAGCCCTGCACTCCCCAGTCTTGATACTGCCGGACATGGGTAAGTTCATGCACCCAGCCGACTGCGTTATCGAGCGCATCTGCTTTATTGGCAAAGACGATAACGTAGTCGAGGGTGATGGCATCTGCCGCGCGGGAGCGAAAGGCATTCAATTGCAGACTTAGCTCGCCACCGCCCCCAACTCGGTAGCGGGCAATGTCCAGGGTACTGCTGTCTACAAAACCCTGCAGTTTTTGCCGAATCGCCGGAGGTATTGGTTGGACGCCAGCCGATAGGGCGTCATCTCTTGATC
>NZ_JBFTIM010000009.1:0-286452 GCF_056394765.1 Mycoplana sp. 10N416
CGAAGCGCAAAGCCGTCAGCCGATCTCGTCGGCCTCAGTTGCCAGCATCTCCAAGAAGAACTTCAGAGCGAGTTGGTCAGTCGCTAGCAGCGCCGCCGCCCTCGTTGGTGAGGCGGTTTCTAGGCCCAACCCCAAACCAAGTCAACAGCAAAAATGACGGTTTTGCGAAAATTGTCGGCCGTCCCATGGGGAAACCCTGAGTTCCCAGCGCTTACGGGCTGGAAAAAATCTTCACGGGCCTTAGCACCGTGGCGCGGCGGCCCATTGGCGCTCTGACGGGACCAGTCCTGGGCCGCGAGCGCCTGCCCGGAGCATGAAAAAGGCGCCGGCGGAAACTCCGCGGCGCCACTTCGCTCGCAACGATGGTCTGGATCGCTCAGGCCTTGATCTTCAACTGCGCCATGATCTTCTCGAGATAGCCGAGCAGCACGGCCGAGATCACGAAGGCGAGATGCATGAAGGTCAGCCACATCAGCTGCGTGGTGGTGTACTGCTGGGCGTTCAGGAACACCTGCAGCAGGTGGATCGACGAGATCGCCACGATCGAGGAAGCGACCTTGATCTTCAGGCTGCCGGAATCGAGCTTGCCGAGGAAGGAGACATCGCTCTCGGCCTGGTCGAAGCGGCTGACGAAGTTTTCGTAGCCGGAGATCATGACCATCAGGATCAGGCTCGCCACCAGCGCCGCATCGATCAGCCCCAGCATGGCGAGGATCATCTCGGCATCGTCCAGCGCGAAGACGTTCTTTGCCACCTTGAGGAATTTGTAGGCGAACGAGACGGCGTAGACGGCAAGTGCCGCGACCAGCCCGAGATAGAAGGCGACAAGGATCCAGCGGCTGGAAAGAATGATCCGTTCGACCAGGATTTCGAGGGATTTCATGGGGGATGGCGCTCCATCAGAATCTACTGTTTATCGCGCCTTGATTAACCAAGGGCCCTTTTTCCGGCAAGCGCCGATTGCTGAAGTCAATCCAGGGTTGACTGCAACAGATAGACGAAAGCGTCGCCGGCAACATCGAGGGGACCGCTGTTGTCGATGGTGACGGTGTCGAGACCGGCAGCCGCAACGCGCGGTTGGCGGTCGAGGCGGGCGGCAATTGCGCCGGCACCTTCACGGCCGCGCTTTGCCAGTCGCTCGGCCCGCACTTCGGCGTGGGCGGTGATCGTGACGATCTTCAGTCGCGGAAAGGCCGCGACGAAATCGGGCAAGGCCTGACGGCTGCCGTTGACGATCACGACTGCCCCCTGCCCCACCGCATCCAGCATTTCCGTCCTGATCCCGTAGGAGAGCCCGTGCGCGTCCCAAGAGACGCAAAAGGCACCCTCCTGCTTCAAGCGCGAAAACGTGGCCGCATCGACGCCGATGTGCGCCTCGCTGCCGGCATCCGCCGGCCGCGTGATGACGCGCCGCGCGAAGACGACCCGGTCGTTTCCGGCGAAGTGCCGGGCGGCAAAATCCATCACGCTGTCCTTGCCGGCCCCACTGGGACCGACAACGACGATCGCCATGCCGTGGTCAGCACAACCGGCTGGTTCGGTATCGAGTGTGAACATCGTCGCAGGCCCAGTCATGCCACCCGCCGGCCCTCGCGCCAGACGGAGCGGACAACCGGAACGCCGTTCGGACGACGCACACGCACAAGGTCGGCGCGAAGGCCGGCCGCGATCCGGCCGCGATCGTCGAGGCCGACCGTTCTGGCCGGTGTCGCAGAGACCATTGCGACCGCCTGGGGCAGGCTGATCGCCGCGATCTCGTCGGCGAGGATGAAAGGCGCGTGCATGAGGCTGAAGGGGACGTAATCGGAAGAAAGCACGTCGAGCACGCCGATGTCGGCGAGATCGCGCGCGGCGATGTTGCCGGAGTGCGACTTGCCGCGGACGATGTTGGGGGCGCCCATCAGGACGCTCAAGCCGGCGCCGTGCGAGGCCTTGGCCGCGTTCAGGCTGGTCGGGAATTCGGCGAGCCGGGTGCCGTAGCCGATCGACTCCTCGACGTGCTCGAGCGTCGCATCATCGTGGCTTGCAATGGTAATGGCGCGCGCGGCGCAGCGAGCGGCGATCGCATCCCGATGCGGCTTGGCGTAGCGGGCGGAGAGCGCCTGCTGCCGCTCGCAGAACTCGGCGAAGGCCTCGTCCGTCAAACCGCGCTTGGTCTTGTAGTAGAGCGTATACTGATCCATGCTCTGGAACTGCCGTTGCCCCGGCGCATGATCCATCAGCGAAACAAGCCGCACCTTCGGATCATCCTCGAACTCCTCGAAATGGTCGAGCACGTTATCGGTCGAGACCTCACAGCGCAGGTGGATCAGGTGCTCGGCGCGCAGGCGATCGTCGCGTTCTGCCTGGGCGAGCGCGTCGGCCATCGCCCGCATCTCGCCCTTCTCGAAGCCGCCATCCTCGTCGGCCCCCATGCGAAGGCAGTCGAACACCGTCGTGATGCCGGAGGTGACGACCTGGGCATCGTGGGCCTGGATCGCCGCCGTCTTGTCCCAGCGCACGCCCGGCCGCGGCGAATAGTGGGCCTCCAGATGGTCGGTGTGCAATTCGACAAGGCCGGGAAGCAGATAGTCCCCGTCCATGTCCTCTCCCGTTGCGGTCGACCGGTCGGAAATGTCGGCAATGAGGCCGTCGCGGATCAGCACCGCACCGTGGATGACATCGTCCTCGAGCACGATGCGGGCATTGGTGAGCGTCAGTTCGGTCGACATGTCAGGCAATCTTTCTGTTGGCCGTGCCGCCGAGCGGGAACAGCGAGTGTACGGTGAAGTCGGCGCCGCGGGAAGGTTCGCAGAAAAGGGCGAGGCCCGTGATGGAAAGCGGTTGGCCGTGGAAAGCGCCAAAATGGCGGGCAAGAGCCTGCTCCATCGCAGGTGCGTCCTCCGCCGGCACTCTTCCCGTCAGCGTCATGTGGAAACGGAAAGTATCGAAGACGTAAGGATAACCCCACTGAACGAGGTTCTGCCGTTCCTCGCTCGACAGTTCCTCCGGCTTGCGCCTTGCGATATCGGCAGAAGAGAGCGGGGCGCGGAAGCGATCGAAGCGGCGTACCACCTCGCCGGCAAAGGATTGCAGCGGTTCGTGTTCGTCCGCAGGGACAAGGGCGAAAAAGGATTCCAGCCGTCCGATCACGACCTCTGGAAGGTCGAACGCCTCCATCTCGGCGGTGAATTCGGCGATTTCGGCGACAAGTTTGGCCTCGGTGCAGCCGTCGGCCAGTGCAAACGGCGCCTTCAAGGTTGCGTGGAAACCGTAGCGGCGCGGATCCGCCGTCAGGGCCGCCAGCGCCGCCGATGAAAACTCGGGAACCGTCGGTTGTGCGACGGTGGCGCCGCTGAATGCGTCGCGGCCGAGCCAGCGGGCAGCGGCAAGCGCAAGTTCATCGCGGGCGACGGGCGTGAAATAGAGGGCGTAACGCAAATTCGATCTTCCTGTTCAATTCGGGGTCGCGGTTCGCGGAGATGGCTGCGCGCGGTGCAGGCGCAACGGGGAATCGTGCGGCGGCATCATGCCATGACCTCCGGCGATTTCCATTCCTCTCAACGGCTGCGTCCCATCAACCGGGAGCGCAGTGCATTTGAAATGCCGTCGAATACGAAGACAACGATCAGGATGAGAACCACCATGTAGGCGACGTTCTCCCAGTCCGAATTGGTGGCCATCGCTTCCCAGAGCTTCAGGCCGATGCCGCCGGCGCCCACGGCACCGATGATGGTCGCCGATCGCGTATTGGATTCCCAGAAGTAGAGCGCCTGGGAAGCGAAGACCGGGAGTACCTGCGGCACGACGCCAAAGCGCTGAACGGCGACGTTGGGTGCTCCGACGGATTTGACCCCCTCGCGTTGCTTGTCGTCGATGTTTTCCAGTGCCTCGGAGTAGAGCTTTCCGAGCGTGCCGGTGTCGGTGAAGAAGATCGCCGACATGCCGGCCAGCGGCCCGGGGCCGAAGGCGCGGGTGAAGAACAGCGCCCAGATCAGCATGTCGACCGAGCGGAGGAAATCGAACAGGCGTTTGGTCAACTGGTTCGAGATCCAGTTGCGGGTGATGTTGCGGGCCGCGACGAAGGCGAGCGGGAAGGCAACGAGCGTCGCCAGCACCGTGCCGACGAACGCCATCACGATCGTCTGCAGCAGCTTGGTCCAGACGTCGAGGTGCTGCCATTCGCTGTTGTAGAGGATGTTGTTCCAGGCGAGCGACAGGTTCGAGCGCGACGGATCGATGCGCTCGCCCCAGGCGATCAGGGAGAACACGTCGGCCGCCGGTTTGCCGAAGAAGGGCGACTGGGTATCGAAGATGAAATTGGCCCAGCCCAGTAAGCGCTTGCGGATACTGACCTCGTCCGCCTCGATCTCGGCCCAACCCGCAAGGCCGAAGGAGAGGACGATCTTCTCGCCGGGGCGCTTCTGGGTGGCCCACTGCGGCAGCGGATCGCTGTCAGCCGAGACGGTCTTGCCGTCCATGGCTACGTGCAGCGTTTCGTCACCGTGCTGGACGACCGCGTTGCCGGGAAGGACTTCGATACGGGTCGAGCGTCCCATCAGAACCTCGGCGCGGGTCACGACCTCCTCGGTGCGGGTTACGGTCTTTGCTTCGGCTGGCGGCGCTGCCTGCGTGGCAGAGCCGCCGAGCGCCGCCCCCGGCGCCATGAAGCTTGTCGCGGATTTCTTCACGGCGGGCTGCGACGACGCTGCGGCCGCCGGCAGTTCGACAGTGCGCGTCACCGTTTCACGGGTTGCGGTCAGCCAGTCAGGATTGGGATTGTCGCCGAGCGGTGAATAGCGCGGGTATCGGATCTGCATGGTTCCGTCCGGGGCCATGCGGAACTCCGGGCGTACTTCATAGGACACCCAGTCGGCGAGATAGGTGCCGGCGAGAGACCAATTCGCATTGTGGAGCACCGTGCCGACGGCGAAAAACCACCAACAATAGAGGCCATAGAGCACCGCGGCCAGCACAACCAGTGGCGTGCGTAAGCGAGACCAGAAGGAACGCGCGAAAATCTCCGGATGCCGGGCGGCGACCTGTTCCATCTCGGACATGTGAAGCTTGGCCATCGTTCGGTCCTTACTGTGCGAGTTGGAAGGCCTGGTCGCCGACGAAACGGCGTCTTGCCCAGGCAGATAATTGATCGACGGCGACGATCGTTAGGAAGAGCAGAAGGATGATCGCCAGCGTCTTGGCCTGGTGGTTCTGGCCGATCGAGAGGCGCAGCAATTCGCCGATGCCGCCGCCGCCGACGGCGCCGATGATGGTGGAGGCGCGCACGTTGATCTCGAGGCGCAGGAGGAAGTAGCTGATGAAATTCGGCATGACCTGCGGGACGATGCCGAACCAGACCCGCTCGATCCAGTTGCCGCCGGCCGCGCGAAGCCCCTCCTCCGCCTTCATGTCGGCATTTTCGACCACCTCGAAGAAGAGTTTGCCCAAGGCGCCGACCGTGTGAATCGACACCGCGATCACTGCCGGCAGCGGACCGAGCGAGAAGATCGCAAGGAAGAAGCCCGCCAGCACCACCTCCGGAAAGGCGCGCAGGATCTCCATCAGACGACGAACGATGCCGCGCACGAAGCGGTTCGGCATCAGCGTTCGCGCCGCCAGAAAGCAGAGGATAAAGCCGAAGAACGCGCCGAGGATGGTGGAGAAGATCGCGATGTTGAGTGTCTCCAGCATCTTGTAGAAATATTCCGGGACATAGAAGCTCTCCGTCAGGTAGAGCCGGCCTTCCGGATAGTTGTACTTGAAGCTGCCGTCGTCATACGGAGACGGCAGATCGAATAGAGCGCGGAACACCTCGAAGCCGTCGCGCGGGATCATGCCGCCGACGAAATCGAAGAGATGCGGGAGACGGTCGAAGAACTTGCCGGCATTGGTTGCGTTGGCAAACCACATCGAACCACCCAGCGCGAACAGGAGAATTCCAAAGCCGACCCAGGAGTAAAGCCGGCGCTTGGCGGCGAGCTCCTGCCAGTGACGCTCGATGAGCGCGCCGCTTTCGCTGAACTCTTTCGGAAGGGTGTTGAGGGCCATGGCGCTTTCCGCGTCTGCGCCTCTACGCTGATGGAAGAGGCTTCCTTCAAAAATGGCGTCAGCCAGCAAAACCGGCCGACGCCGTCAGATTTCCCAGTCGGCTCAGCCGCCGATCGTTGCCTTGCGGGCGTCGATGATCGGCTTGTAGAAGTCGGTGTTGACTTCGGTGAAGTTGGTGAAATCACCGCCCATGATGGCCGAGAAGCAGGCCGCGTCGGCCTTCGGCAGGTCGAGCATGAACTGCTTGAACTTCGCCTTCATGTCGTCAGCCATCGAGGAGCGCACGACGATCGGGCCGTTCGGGATCAGCGGCGAGCGCCACAGCTCGACCAGGTCGTTCATGTCGAGAACGCCCTTCTCGACCATCTTGTGCAGGTTGCCGGAGGTGTAGCCGTCCTTGAATTCGCCGACGCCCGAGCCGAAGGTCGTGCCGGCATCGAAGTTGCCCTTCAGCACTTCGAGGACGAGGTTTTCATGGCCGCCGCCGAAGCCGGTCTCGCCGAAGAATTCCTTGACGGGCGCGCCGATCGATTCCGGAAGCGTAACGAGCGGGACGAGGTAGCCGGAGGTGGAATCCGGATCGGCAAAGCCGAGCTTCTTGCCCTTCAGGTCTTCGACCTTGGTGATACCGCTGTCCTTGCGGGCGACCATGATCGAATAGTAGCCGGTGGAGCCGTCGGTCTGGACCGTCGTCAGGATTGGCTCGACGGCCTTGGGGTCGGCGAGATAGATTTTGGCGAAGCCGGAGGCGCCGAGTTCGGCGTAGTCGAGCGTACCGCCGAGCAGGCCCTGGATCACACCGTCATAGTCGGCAGCCGGGAAGAAGGAGACCTTCTCGAAACCGAACTCGGCCTTCAGCTTGTCGCCGAGGCACTGGTAGTTGCGCAGGCGATCGGCTTCGTTTTCGCCGCCGATGATGCCAACGCGGAATTCCTTCAGTTCTTCAGCCTGGGCGTGGCCGACCAGCGCCAAAAGGGCGACGGCGCCGAAAAGAGCTTTCTTCAGCATGATTTCTCTCCTGTTTGACCGGCCACGCCGGCTTTGAGAATGGCTTTGACCCTTGACGTGGGCCACTCGATCCTGGCCGCGGTCAGATGCCGGCCAGTGCCAACGGTTTCACGCTGGCGGATTCCTTGATGTTGTCCTGCACGAGCGCGGCAGGCTGGCGCCGAATACTCGTCGATGTCATGGTCTCATCGATCTCCGCACCATCGGCCCCCGCGCCATAGATCGACCGCACCGCTTCGGCGTCGAGGTCCCGCGGCGCGCCGTCGAAGACGACCTTGCCGGCGGACATGCCGATAATGCGCTCGCAGTAGTTGCGGGCGGTGTCGAGCGTGTGGAGATTGGTGATGACGGTGATGCCCTCGTGCTCGTTGATGTCGCGCAGCGCGTCCATCACGACCTTGGCGTTGAGCGGATCGAGCGAGGCGATCGGTTCGTCGGCAAGGATCATCTTCGGCTGCTGCATCAGCGCACGCGCGATCGCCACACGTTGCTGCTGGCCGCCGGACAGCGTGCCCGCCATCTGCAGTGCCGTCTGCTCGATGCCGAGGCGCTCGAGGGCGGCGATCGCCATGATGCGCTCCTCGCGGGTGAACATGTTGAGGATGCTGAGCGCCGTCGAGCGATGGTTGAGACGGCCGAGCAGCACGTTGGTCAGCACATCGAGGCGCGGCACCAGGTTGAACTGCTGGAAGATCATCGCGCAGTCGCGCTGCCAGTTGCGCAGGGCAGCGCCTCGCAACGCGGAAACCTCGACATCGCCAAAGCGGATTGCCCCTTCGGTCGGCTCGACAAGCCGGTTGATCATGCGAAGCAAGGTGGACTTGCCCGCACCGGAGCGACCGATGACACCCACCATCTGGCCCTGCGGGATGTCGATGTTGACCGCGTTGACCGCGGCGTTCCCGCCAAACCGGCGCGTGACGTTCATCAGGCGAAACATGGCATCCCTTTCGAGGGTTCATTCATTGACGTTGTAGGGGGCTTTAAAGGTGCTCAATGAAGGCCGGATGTCAGTTTCATGTCTGTTCGGTAACAATCCACAAAGCCCGGTTTTCCCGGGCTTCGCGCTTGTTCAGGCCTCGTAGCGGTCGAGGAAGTTTTCCGCGTCGAGCGCGCGGAAGTCATCAAGTGCAGAACGCAACCGGGCATGATCCCAGTCCCACCAGGCAAGTCGTTCGAAGCGTTCGACAAGTTGCCTTGGAAAACGCTCGCGGATCAGTTTCGCCGGCACCCCGCCGACGATCGTGTAGGGTGCTACGTCCTTGGTGACGACGGCCCCGGAGCCGATGACGGCGCCGTTGCCGACGTTGACCCCCGGCAGGATCGTCGCACCGTGGCCGATCCAGACGTCATGTCCGATCGTCACGCGGTGCGCCCGCCGCCAGGCGAAGAAATCCGCTTCCTTGTCGGCATCCGGCCAGTAGTCGGCAGCGCGATAGGTGAAGTGGTGCAGCGTCGCGCGCCAGGTCGGGTGGTTCGTGGCGTTGATCCGCACCGACGAGGCGATGTTGGCGAACTTGCCGATCGTGGCGCACCAGACCGAGCAGTCCTCCATGATGTAGGAATAGTCGCCGAGCTCGGTCTCGCTGATGCGGGACCGCTCGGCGATTTCGGTGTAGCGGCCGAGCGTGCAGTCGGTCACTTTTGCGGTCGGGTCGATCAGCGGCGTTTCGGAAAGCTTTGTCACGCGGCGGCCTTTCTGGGCGAGAAAGCGGAAACGTCTATGATCCGGTCGGCCACCTCCGTGCGCACGTCGTCATCGTGGAAGATGCCGAGAAGCGCCACCCCTGCCCGCTTCTTCTCCTCGATCATCCCGACGACGATCTCGCGGTTCCTTGCATCGAGCGAGGCGGTCGGTTCGTCGAGCAGAAGGATGCGGTGCTCGGTGATGAAGCCGCGAGCGATGTTGACGCGCTGCTGCTCACCGCCGGAGAATGTGGCGGGCGGCAGTTGCCAGAGTTCGCGCGGCAGGTTCAGCCGCGACAGCATTTCCTCCGCCCTTTCGCGCGCGACCGCAGGATTCTCGCCGCCCGCGACAAGCGGCTCGGCAACGACATCGACCGCAGCGACGCGCGGCACGACGCGCAGGAACTGGCTGACATAGCCGAGTGTCACGCGGCGGACGGCAAGAACGGTGCGCGGGTCGGCGCTTGCAAGGTCAATCACCCTGCCTTCATGCTCGACGAGGATCTGCCCGCCGTCGACGCCATAGTTGCCGTAGACCATCTTCAGGAGCGAGCTCTTGCCGATGCCGGACGGTCCGCCGAGGACGACGCATTCGCCAGCCTTGACGGAAAAATTGACGTCCGAGACGACCGGCAGGCGGATGCCGTCTCGAAGGTGCATGATGAAGCTCTTTGCGACTTCGGATACGACGAGTGGGGTCGCCATGGTGATGTCCTTTTGCTGGACCGGGCACAGCCGGGCGTGAAGCCGGCACGCGGCGGTCGGATCAAACCTGCAGGATGGAGGAGACGAGAAGCTGGGTGTAAGCCTCGCGCGGGTCGTCGAGGACACGGTCGGTCAGACCCTGTTCGATCACGTGACCGTCCTTCATCACCATCATCCGGTGCGACAGGAGGCGTGCGACGGCGAGATCGTGGGTGACGATGATCGCCGAAAGCCCGAGGTCGTGCACGAGACCGCGGACCAGGTCGAGCAGACGTGCCTGCACCGAAACGTCGAGACCACCGGTCGGCTCGTCCATGAAGACGAGGCGGGGCGACGTGACGAGGTTGCGGGCGATCTGCAAGCGCTGGCGCATGCCGCCGGAGAAGGCGCGCGGCTGGTCATCGATGCGATCGGTGCCGATCTCGACGCGCCGCAGCCAGTCGCCGGCGGTGTCGCGGATGTTGCCGTAGTGGCGCTCCCCGACTGCCATCAACCGCTCGCCGACATTGGCGCCGGCGGAGACCGTCATGCGCAGGCCGTCGGCCGGGTTCTGGTGCACGAAGCCCCAGTCGGTGCGCATCAGGTAGCGGCGTTCGGCCTCTCCCATGTGGGCGAGGTCGCGCATCTGTCCATCGCGCATCCGATATTCGATCATGCCGGAGGTCGCCGGCAGGCGGGTGGCGAGGCAATTGAGCAGCGTCGTCTTGCCCGAGCCGGATTCGCCGACGATCGCCAGGACCTCGCCCGGCCAGAGCTCGAAGGAGACGTTGCGGCAGCCGATGCGCGCGCCATAGAATTTCGAGATGTCGCGGACTTTGAGAAGGGGTTCATCGCTCATCGTGCAGCTTCCTTGTCGTAGGCGAGCATGGTGCCGCAATGGCCGTGTTCGCGGCGGTCTTCGCAGTGATCGGTGTCGGAGCAGACGAACATCCGTCCGCCCTTGTCATCGAGCACGACTTCGTCGAGGTAGACATTTTCCGCGCCGCAGAGCGCGCAGGGACGATCGAACTTCTGGATTTCGAACGGATGGTCCTCGAAATCGAGGCTGACGACGTCGGTGTAGGGCGGCACGGCATAGATGCGCTTCTCGCGCCCTGCGCCGAAGAGCTGGAGCGCCTCCGACATGTGCATCTTCGGATTGTCGAACTTCGGCGTCGGCGACGGGTCCATGACGTAGCGCCCCTCCACCTTCACCGGATAGGCGTAGGTCGTGGCGATATGGCCGTTCCTGGCAATGTCCTCGTAGAGCTTTACATGCATCAGGCCGTATTCTTCGAGCGCATGCATCTTGCGCGTCTCGGTCTCGCGCGGCTCGAGGAAGCGTAGGGGTTCGGGGATCGGCACCTGGTAGACCAGCGTCTGGCCGGCCGTCAGCTTCTCCTCGGGAATGCGGTGGCGCGTCTGGATGATCGTCGCCTCGCGCGTCTTGGTCGTGACCGCCACGTTGGCGACCTTCTGGAAGAAGGCGCGGATGGAGACGGCGTTCGTCGTGTCGTCCGCCCCCTGGTCGATGACCTTCAGCACATCCTCGGGCCCGAGGATCGCCGCCGTCACCTGCACGCCGCCAGTGCCCCAGCCATAGGGCATCGGCATTTCGCGGGAGGCGAAGGGCACCTGATAGCCGGGAATGGCGATCGCCTTCAGGATGGCGCGGCGGATCATTCGCTTCGTCTGTTCGTCGAGGTAGGCGAAATTGTAGGTCGCCAGTTCTGCCGTCGTCATTCTGCGGCCTCCGCAAGGTCGTTGCCCAAGTTTTGCGCGGCTTCGTATTCGCGCCGCATGCGGCGCACGAGGTCGAGTTCGGCCTGGAAATCCACGTAATGCGGGAGTTTCAGGTGCTCGACGAAGCCGGTCGCCTGCACGTTGTCCGAGTGCGAAATGACGAATTCCTCGTCCTGCGCAGGCGCGACGATGTCCTCGCCGAATTCCTCCGCACGCAAGGCCCGGTCGACCAGCGACATGGCCATCGCCTTGCGCTCGCTCTGGCCGAAGACGAGACCGTAGCCGCGGGTGAACTGCGGCGGGTTTTTCGCAGAGCCCTTGAACTGGGCGATCATCTGGCATTCGGTGACCTGGATACGGCCGAGCGAGACGCAGAAGCCGAGCTCCGGCATGTCCAGTTCCACCTCGACCTCGCCGATGCGCACTTCGCCTACGAAGGGGTGGGTGCGGGCATAGCCACGCTGGGTGGAGTAACCGAGCGCCAGCAAAAAGCCCTCGTCGCCACGGGCGAGCGCCTGCAGGCGCAGGTCCCGCGCCATCGGAAACTCCAGCGGCTCGCGCGTCAGGTCGCCTGCGACATGGCCGTCCGGCAGGCTGCCGTCATCCTCGACGAGACCTTCACCGGCGAGAATGTCGGAGACGCGCATGATCGGCTCGCCGGCTTCGTCGCGCTCCAGTGGTGCCTCCACCGCTTCGTCGGTCAAAAGCGACGGGTCCAGCAGGCGGTGCGTATAGTCGAAGGTCGGCCCGAGCAACTGGCCGCCCGGCAGGTCCTTGTAGGTTGCAGATACGCGGCGCTCGACAACCATTTCCGCAGTCTCGACCGGCAACGAGTAGCCGAACCGCGGCAACGTGGTGCGATAGGCGCGCAGGATGAAGATCGCCTCGATCATGTCGCCACGGGCTTGCCGGATGGCGAGTGCCGCAAGAGTACGGTCGTAAAGCGAAGCTTCCGCCATCACGCGATCGACGCCGAGGCCGAGTTGCGCGACGATCTGCTCGATGGTGATGGACGGCAGGTTGCGGTCGCCGCGACGGCGATCGGCAAGCAGGCGATGGGCGTTGGCAATGGCGGCCTCGCCACCCTTGACGGCAACATACATGGCTCAGGCCTCTCCGTTTCGAATGATTGTGGTGCGCGGCAGGCAGACGACGGCGTCGCCGGCCACGAGGATCAGGTCCACGCCGCGGGGGAAGAGTGCGCGATTGGCCTGCGCCAGCGACAGGAAGGCTTCCGGAAGCCCCTTCGGCGCAATCCGCACCTCGTTCCGGATTCCCGGCCCGGTCAGGACCAGCGGCCTGCCGCCCTCGAAGCTGTCGATCTCGATCACGATCGTCGTCGAGCGGTCCGGATATTCCTGCGTCCCTTGCGAGAACACGCCTAAGCCCGGCACCACGCCCCCCTTCTCGATGAAGGCGAAGCTGGCATCCTGCTTCTCGCTCGTCACCGTCGCGCCGGTATGGAACGACAGCCAACCGGGCAGCTTCGACTTGGCGAGTTGCGGCGTCAGCCAGACGGACGTGTCGTGATCGCAGAGCGTCAGCGCCACCGCGCCGGCGGCTGCTTCAAGCGGCTGGGGCGGCCTTGCGCCTGCCGGAATTCGGCCGATCGTGCCTGGGCGGGCCATGCAGTCCATGACGACCCGAAAGACTGCCTGCGCGGCAAACACCGGCTCGGGGAACCCACCGGAAAAGATCTGGGTGTCGGTCATCAGTCGTCTCCGCGAACCATGGTGAAGAAGTCGACGCGGGTGGCGGCGGTCTGGCGAGCCTTCTTCGCGTCGTCGGCCTCGATGCGGGCGGAAACCTCGTCGAGCAGACGCCGGACAGCCGCATCGTGCTCGGAGCCCTGGAGAAGGGCATCGAACACGGCGGCCAATCGCGCCTTTTCTCCATCGGCTCCAAGGGTCTGGCCGTGCCCGACCACACCGCTCTCGAGACGCACGCTGGCGCGTGTCGCCGTCACCTCGCCGAGATTGAACGGCGCGCCGCCACCGCCGATCCGGCCGCGCACCATGACGAGCCCGGTCTCGGGGCCGCGGACCGGAGCAACCGCGGGCTTGGCTTCCAGCGCCCCCCAGGCCTTCTCGAGTTCGGCGCGCGTCGCCTTGGCGAGGAGGCCCATCGCCCGCTTGCGCGCATCCGGCTCCGGGCCGGGCGACGGCTGGTTTCGCAGTGCTGCCATTTTCATCTCCACTCGCTCAGTCGTCTATTGATCTAGACAACTAGACATCTTATGCTCTGGTCATAATCAAGCAAGGTGACAGGCTTGTGACGGGATGAGAAAAACGATCGAGCGCAGATCCGGCGTGGCTCTCTGGCGGCAGATTGCCGACCGGATGCGGCTTGCGATCAACAATGGGGACTATGACGACACCGGCATGATGCCGTCGGAAGCGACGCTGGCAGAGACGTTCGGCGTTAATCGCCACACGGTGCGCAGCGCGCTGGCTTCGCTTGCCGATGAGGGCATGGTGCGTGCCGTGCAAGGGATCGGAACGCTGATCGAGCGGCGTGACCGCCTGACGTTCCCGATCTCGCGCCGGACGCGTTTTTCACAGGGTCTCGGCGGCCAGGCGAAAGAGTTGGAGGGGCGGCTGGTTCAGCAGACGACCGAACCGCCCTCGCCGGTCGTCGCCAAGGCGTTGAACCTGGCGGCTGGAGCCGGCTGCATCCGCCTCGAAACGGTGGGAATTGCCGACGGAAAGCCGATCTCCGCTGCGACCAGTTACTTCCCCGCCGATCGGTTTTCGACGATCGGCGACGTGTACGAGCGCACAGGCTCGATAACCAAGGCGCTCGCCGAACTGGGGATCGACGACTATGTCAGGTGCTCGACGGAAATTTCAGCGTTCCATGCCGAAGGCATCGACCTGCGGCTGCTGAAACTGTCTCCAGGAGCCATCCTGCTGGTAACGACGGCGATCAATGCCGACACCGATGGCCGGCCGATCCAGTATTCCCGGTCGCGCTTCGCGGCGGACCGGGTGAAGTTCTTCGTCGAAACGTGAAAGGAGCGGCACTCTGGCCGCCCCTATCGTCCGCCGCACTCAAACCCGTCTTGACCATCCGAAGAGCAGCGAAATGACGAGCAGCGCCAGGAACACGAAGAACAGGATCTGGGCGATGCCCGCCGATGCGCCTGCGATGCCGCCGAAACCAAGAACGCCGGCGATCAGCGCAATGACGAGAAATACAAGCGCGTAATAGAGCATTGTGGAACTCCTCTTTTGTCATCGAGAGGAAAAACGAGGAGTTGCGTAGAAAGTTCCCGTTCGAAAACGCGGGTAGCGCTGGATAAAGATAAGCGCCGCCGCGAGCAATGTCGTGGCGGCGCTAGAACTATCAATGGACCTCAGTGACGGCCTTGCCATTCGTCGATCTGACGTTCGGCTTCCTCCTTGGCAATTCCATAGCGCTGCTGGATCTTGCCGGCGAGTTCGATGCGGCGACCGTCGATCACGTCGAGGTCATCGTCCGTCAGCTTGCCCCATTGTGCCTTGGCCTTACCCTTGTACTCTGTCCACTTGCCCTCGATGATATCCCAATTCATGGCGAATCCTTCCTTTGCTTTGCAACGTGCATTGCGACGGTGGAACGTCTGCGGTGCCAGATCGTTCCGCCTCCGATCCCTCCGGGCAGAGGGATACCCAACAGGAACAAAAGCGTAGCAAGCGCGTTAGCACTTCGGTCGCAACCTTTTCGGGAGTGCACGATGTTAGGCACAATTCTGCTTATCGTTTTGATCCTGCTGTTGATCGGCGCTCTGCCGCGTTGGGGCTACAGCGGTAATTGGGGATACGGGCCGTCGGGCGGCCTTGGACTTCTCATCGTCATTCTGCTTATTCTGGTCCTGATGGGGCGCATCTGACCTTCGCATATTTCATTTGAAAAGGAGACGGAATGAAACAGCTCATCGTTGCAGTGACAATCGCCCTGTCGGCACTCGCGGCCACATCCTGCACCCAAACGGAAAAGGGTGCGACGATCGGCGCGGCATCGGGCGCCATCATCGGCGGCGCCGTGACGAACAAGGTCGGCGGTGCCGCGGTCGGAGCCGTGGCCGGCGGCGCGATCGGAGCTCTCATCGGCAATGCTAGCGAGCCTGGCCGATGCATTTATCGCGACCGCTATGGGCGTCGCTATGAAGCCCCCTGCCGATAAGCACGACACACGCGAGAGAAGAGGCGCGCAATCGGCGCGTCTCTTCTCGTGCGGTTTCGTCTCGTGCTTGCGTGCAGGACACGGTTTACCGCGGCGTCTTCGCCTTCCGCTCCGCCTCGTCCAGCTTTTCGAGAAGATCGAGCAACTCTTGCGGAAG
This sequence comes from Mycoplana sp. 10N416, assembly GCF_056394765.1. Lineage (NCBI taxonomy): Bacteria > Pseudomonadati > Pseudomonadota > Alphaproteobacteria > Hyphomicrobiales > Rhizobiaceae > Mycoplana > Mycoplana sp. 10N416. The sequence goes on from NZ_JBFTIM010000009.1 coordinate 15,470, forward strand.
CGGCTCCGCTTCGATCGTGTCGTAGAAGGATCGCAGCCTTCGGCCCACCACGCTGTTGGGATCCAACGTGTTCCGGGTCCGCCCGCGCTTGCTATGGCTGACAGCCGGCTTGTTCATAGCCATGTGCTCCTTGCCGCCGGTGAACCATCCTCATTTCGCCGCAGATCCCGCCTATCCAATGGAGTTCGAGTTCGCGCCACCATCGTTTTCGTCATCTGAATCTACAGGAAACGAGCTGAATTCGAAACGTGTCGAGGGAGAAGTTAATGTCGCTATCCACCCGAATCGCCCCCCACCTGCCGTTGTTGCGGCGTTTTTCCCGCGCGGTGACGGGTTCCCAAACCTCCGGTGACGCATATGTGGCCGCGATGCTTGAAGCATTGATCGACGACATTTCCCTTTATCCGGCAGGGAAGGACGACCGCATCAGCCTGTTCAGGCTCTACTGCTCGCTGTTCGACTCGATGCAGGTGACGATCTCTGAGGCCTCCCAATCACCTTTCGGTTGGGAACGGCAGGCGGCGGCCAATCTCGACCATGTCGCGCCCCTCGCCCGCAAAGCCTTCCTGCTTGTGGCCGTGGAGGGCTTCGACATTGCCGAGTGCGCCTACATCCTCGACGTGGGCGAGGCGCAGGTCGGCGAGTTCCTGGATCAGGCCGCCACGGAGATTTCCCAACAGGTCACGACGGACATCCTGATCATCGAGGACGAGCCACTCATCGCCATGGACATCGAGGACATGGTCGCTGGCCTCGGCCACCGGATCACCGGTATCGCCCGAACCCGCAGCGAGGCAAACGAGCTCTTCCGGCGCTCGCCTCCGGGGATGGTGCTGGCGGACATCCAGCTGGCCGATGGCAGTTCGGGCATCGACGCCGTCAACGACATGCTCGAAAGCAGCAGCGTTCCGGTGATCTTCATCACCGCGTTTCCGGAAAGGCTTTTGACCGGGGAACGCCCGGAGCCGGCCTTCCTGGTGACCAAGCCGTTCAATCCGGACATGGTCAAGGCACTGATCAGCCAGGCGCTCTTCTTCGGCGAGCAGGCGCGGCTGGCGAAAAGCGCCTGAGCGCCGAACACTGAAGGCGGGCCTACTATGGTGGCCCGCCCGCTTTTGCTGCGATCAGGTTCAGGCCAGGGCGGCCGTGACGATGATCTCGACGAGGTATTCCGAGGTCGCCAGCTTCGACTCGCCCGTTGCACGCGCCGGAGCATGGCCCGGGGCAACCCAGGCGTCCCAAACGGCATTCATCTTCTGGAAGTCGGCCATGTCTGCCATCCAGACCTGGGCAGAGAGGACCTTCGTCTTGTCGGTGCCGGCGAGCGCCAGGAGGCGGTCGATCTGCTCCAGCACCTGCTTCGTCTGGGTGGCAACGTCCGCGCCGGCTTCACCAACCTGACCCGCGAGGTAGACAGTGCCGTTGTGGATGACGGCCTGGCTCATGCGCGCGCCGGTTTCAATGCGAGTAATGGTCATGGGTTCGTTCCTGTCGTTTTCTGGTCAAGCCCCGTGGCCGGCGTCCATCAGACACAGCAACCACCCGCCAGCGGGCATCTGGTGCGGCGTACGTCTATACGATTGCGCCGATCGCTTTGCCAGTGCGGATTGTGGAGGCACCGACGGGAAGGCGCCACATCAGCTTTATAGTCTCAAGCACGCCAGTTTAAGCTTCTGGAGACCGTCCTCGATGATGGCTTCGAGGGGCGCGTCGACGCTGACTGTGACCACACCTGGCTCGCCGGTCGGGTCCTCCAGCGTCGACAACTGGCTGTCGAGCAGGTTTGCCGGCATGAAATGGTTCCGCCGTGCCTGCAATCGGGCAAGCAGTACATCGCGGCTGCCGTCGAGAAAGACAAAATTGAGATCGCCGCCGGCCGCCGCCCGCAGCCGGTCACGATAGGCACGTTTGAGCGCCGAGCAGGACACGACGACCCCCTCCCCAGCTGCGGCTGCCGCATGGAGGCCGTCACCGATGCGGTCGAGCCAGGGCCAGCGATCGGCGTCGGTCAGGGGTATCCCCCTCGACATTTTCTCGACATTAGCAGGCGGGTGCAGTTGGTCGCCTTCCAGGAAGGGCAGCGACAGCCGATCAGCAAGCGCCTTGGCGACGGATGTCTTCCCGGAACCGCTGACGCCCATGACAACGATCAAGCAACGCGGCTTTGCCGCCGCGTCGCCCTGATGCCTGGTCGCCGCGGTCATCGCTCAGAGCGGATGGTAGCAGGCGTAGCTGTGGTGTGCGTCTCCTTCGACCGGCGGCATCGCCTTCCGGCACTCGTCGGTCGCCCGCCAGCAGCGCGGGTTGAACGGGCAGCCGGTCGGCGGCTTCAGCGGAGAGGGCAACTCGCCTTGAAGCTGGATCCGTTCGCGCTTGCCTTCCGGATTGGCGACCGGAGTCGCGGAGAGAAGAGCGGCCGTGTAGGGATGCGTTGGATGAGCGAAGACGCGCTCCGCCGTTCCGGTCTCCACCGGCCGTCCCAGGTACATCACCATCACCTCGTCGGCGATATGGCGAACGACGGACAGGCCGTGCGAGATGAAGAGATAGGCGAGCCCCATCTCCTTCTGCAGATCCATCAGCAGGTTCAGCACCTGCGCCTGGATCGACAGATCGAGGGCCGAAACCGGCTCGTCGAGCACCAGCACCTTCGGCCTCAGCATCAGCGCGCGGGCAATGGCGATGCGCTGGCGCTGGCCACCGGAGAACATGTGCGGATAGCGGTCATAGTGTTCCGGCCGCAGGCCCACCTTGGTCATCATTTCCTCGACCTTGCCGCGCCGGGTGGCCGCATCGTCCTTGGTGTTGATGACGAGCGGCTCCTCGAGAATCGTTCCGACCTTCTGGCGCGGATTGAGCGAGCCGTAAGGGTTCTGGAACACGATCTGCACGAGGCTGCGCAGCGACATGTCGCCGACATGGGCTGGCTTGCCTTCGATCAGCAGCGTGCCCTCGGTCGGATCCTCGATCATGGTGACGAGGCGGGCGAGCGTGGACTTGCCACAGCCCGACTCGCCGACGACGGCGAGCGTCTTGCCGGAGTGCAACTCAAAGGTGACGCCGTTCAGCGCCTTGACGGTCGCCTCCGGTTTGAACATGCCGCGCTTGACGGCATAGAAACGGGAAAGGTCCTTCCCCTGAAGAACAGGCTGGCTCATCAGGCACGCTCCTCGGCCAGTTCGGCAATCTTGCCGGGATGGTTTTGCGGGACGCCGCTTACGAGCGGATAGTTGCACAGTGCATTGCCAAACGATGGCGGCTGCAGCGTCACCGACTTGCGGCACTGGTCCGTTACAAACGAACAGCGCGGCGAGAACAGGCAGCCCGTCGGTCGGTCGTGCTGGCCAGGAACCACGCCCCGGATCGACGGCAGGCGGCCGCCGACGATGGCGCGCTCCGGCAGCGACGACAGAAGTGCGGCCGTATAGGGATGATGCGGATCCCGGAACAGTTCCTTGACCGGCTGCTCTTCCACCTTCTGGCCGGCATACTGCACCTGCACGCGCTCAGCAGTTTCAGCGACCACGCCCATGTCGTGCGTGATCAGCACCAGCGCCATGCCGTGCTCCTTCTGCAGGCGCACCAGCAGATCGAGGATCTGCGCCTGGATCGTCACGTCGAGCGCCGTGGTCGGCTCGTCGGCGATGAGCAGCTTCGGATTGCAGGCCAGCGCCATGGCGATCATAACGCGCTGGCTCATGCCGCCCGACATCTGGTGCGGGTAGTTCGACAGCCGGTCCTCCGGTGCCGGAATGCCGACGAGGCGCAGAAGCTCGATCGAGCGCTGCCGGCGCGCGGCGCGGCCGAGCCCCATGTGGAAACGCAGCGTCTCGCCGAGCTGGTAGCCGACCGTGAAGCACGGGTTCAGGCTCGACATCGGCTCCTGGAAGATCATTGCAATATCCTTGCCGATGATCTTGCGCCGCTCGCGGGCCGACATCTTCAGCAGGTCCTTGCCGTCGAAGGTCATGCGGTCCGCGGTGATCTTCGCCGTCCACGGCAACAGCCCCATCACGGCCAGCATGGAAACGGACTTGCCCGAGCCGGACTCGCCGACGATCGAGAGGATTTCACCCTTGTCGCAGGAGAGCGAAACGCCGTCCACGGCCCGGAACAGGCCGGTGGAAGTCTCGAACTCGACGGTGAGGTTCTTGATTTCAAGAAGGGACATGGCGATCACGACCTCTTCAGCTTGGGGTCGAGGGCATCGCGCAGGCCGTCACCCATCAGGTTGATGGCGAGCACGGTGATGAGGATGGCAAGTCCGGGGAAGGTCACGACCCACCAGGCGCGCTGGATGAACTCACGCGCTTCGGCCAGCATCGTGCCCCACTCCGGCGTCGGCGGCTGGGCGCCCATGCCGAGGAAGCCCAGTGCCGCAGCATCCAGGATCGCCGCCGAGAAGGCCAGCGTCGCCTGAACGATCAACGGCGCCAGACAGTTCGGCAGGATCGTCTTGAACATCAAACGCAGCGTGCCGGCTCCCGCCACCTGCGAGCCGATTACATAATCCTTTGTGCGCTCGGTCATGACCGAGGCACGCGTCAGACGGACGAAATGCGGCTGATTGACGAGCGAAATCGCGATCATGGCGTTCAGCAGGCCCGGTCCCAGGACAGCCACCAGCACGAGCGCCAGAAGCAGCGACGGGAACGCCAGGATGATGTCCATGATGCGCATGATGAAGGTGTCGACCGTGCCGCGGAAATAGCCGGCGACGAGACCGATCAGCACGCCCGAAATCACCGACAGGGTCACGACGACGAGACCGATGAAGAGCGAGAAGCGTGCGCCGTAAATCAGGCGCGAGAGAATATCGCGGCCGACGGCATCGGTGCCAAGGATATGTCCCCAACTTCCGCTCTCTTGCCACACCGGCGGCACGAGCAGCATTTCGCGATTCTGGATGCTTGGGCTGTGCGGCGCCACGAACGGCGCAAAGATCGCCACAAACAGGATCGCCAGGAAGATGACGAGGCCGATCACCGCGCCCTTGTTGCGGGAAAAGTAGAACCAGAACTCCGACAGGGCGGAGGGGTGTGCCGCGGCCTTGGTTTCCACGGCCTTGGAGTCGGCGGCTTTGGTGTCAATTGCGGTCATTGCGCCACCTCCTAGTGCCGGATGCGCGGGTTGATGAACCCGTAGGTGAGGTCGACGAGCAGGTTGACCAGCATGATCACGCCGGCGATCAGCATCAGCCCACCCTGCACCACGGCATAGTCACGCTTGAAGACCGAATCGACCATCCACTTGCCGATGCCCGGCCAGGAGAAGATCGTCTCGGTGAGGATGGCGCCGGCCAGCAGCACGCCGACCTGCAGGCCGATCGTGGTGATGACCGGGATCATCGCGTTGCGCAGTGCGTGCACGCCGACGATCCTGAACGGAGACAGGCCCTTGGAGCGGGCCGTACGGACATAGTCCTCGCCCAGCACCTCGAGCATCGCCGAGCGCGTCTGGCGCGCAATCACCGCAAGCGGGATCGTCGCGAGAACGACGGTCGGCAAGATCAGGTAGCTGACAGCCGATTTGAAAGCGCCGGACTGTCCAGACAACAGGCTGTCTATCAGCATGAAGCCGGTCACCGGCGGGAAGAAATACATCAGCGAGATGCGGCCCGACACCGGTGTCCAGCCGAGATAGCCGGAGAAGAAGATGATGAGCAGCAGGCCCCACCAGAAGATCGGCATGGAATAGCCGACGAGGGCGGCGCCCATGATGGTCTGATCGAGCCATGAGCCGCGCTTGACCGCCGCCAGCACGCCGGCCGGGATGCCGAGACAGATCGCGACGATGATGGCACAGAGCGACAGCTCGAGCGTTGCCGGGAACAGTTGCAGGAAGTCTTCGAGAACCGGACGCTTGGTGACGATCGAGCTGCCGAAGTCGCCCGTCAGCAGGCCACCCAGATAGTCGAAGTACTGGATGTAGAGTGGCCGGTCGAGCCCGAGCTGGTTCATCAGCTCGGCGTGGCGCGCGGGCGACATCACGCGCTCGCCGGACATCAGCATGACCGGGTCGCCGGGAAGAAGCCGGATGAAGGAGAAAGCGATGATCGATACCCCGATGAAGGTGGGTATCAGAACGGCCAGGCGGCCGAAGATGAAACGTAGCATGGGAGCCAATCCCTTATTGGAAAACCGGCGGCCCGAATATCTTCGGACCGCCGGCCATACACGCTCTTAAGGGCGTGCTGTTCTGTTTGTCATTTTACTCGGCGATGTCGACACCGTCAAAACGGTGAATGCCGAGCGGGTCCATCATGAAGCCCGAGACCTTCTTGCTCATCGGGACGACGACTAGCGAGTGGTCGAGCGTGTTCCAGGGGGCTTCCTTCTTGAAGATCACCTGGGCTTCCTCGTAGTACTTCGTACGCTCTGCGACGTCGGCGGTGACCTTCGCCTTCGTCATCAGGTCGTCGAATTCCTGGTTGCACCACTGTGCGCGGTTGTTGCCGCCGACAGCATCGCAGCCGAGCAGCGTGTCCATGAAGTTGTCCGGATCGCCGTTGTCACCCGTCCAGCCGAGGATGACCGCGCCGTCGCGGGCCTTGTCGGAGGAGAGCTTCAGGTACTCGGCCCACTCGTAGGAAACGATCTCGACCTCGACCCCGACCTTTGCCAGGTCCGCCTGCATCAGCTCGGCGGCGCGGCGCGCGTTGAGCATGTACGGACGGGCAACCGGCATGGCCCAGATCTTCATCTTCAGGCCGGAGACGCCCGCGTCGGCCAGCATCTTCTTGGCGGCTTCCGGATCGTACTTGTCGTCCTCGACGGCGTCATTGTACGACCACATGGTCGGCGGGATCGGGTTCTTGGCAACCGTGGCTGCGCCCTGGAAGACCGCATCGACGATGGCCTGCTTGTTGACGGCCATGTTGAGCGCCTTGCGCACTTCCGGCTTGTCGAACGGAGCGACCAGCGTGTTGTAGGCCAGGTAAGCGACGTTCAGGCCAGCCTGGTCCATCACCGTCAGGTTCGAATCGGCCTTGAGGCCTTCAACGTCCGCGGCATTCGGGTAAGGCATGATGTGGCATTCGCCGGCCTTCAGCTTCTGCGCGCGAACAGCCGCATCGGTCGTGATCGCGAACACGAGGTCGTCGATCTTCTGCTGGCCGGCGTAGTAGTCCGGGTTGGCCTTGTAGCGGATCGCAGCATCGGGCTGGTAGGCGACGAACGTGTAGGGGCCAGTGCCCAGCGGCTGCTGGTTCATCAGTTCCATCTTGCCGTCGGCTTCGAGCTTGTCGGCATATTCCTTCGACATGATCGACGCGAAGTCCATGCCGAGGTTGGCCAGGAACGGTGCTTCCGGACGGTTGAGCGTGAACTTCACGGTCAGGTCGTCAACCTTCTCGATCGACTTGATCAGTTCCGGGAAGCCCATGCCGGCGAAGTATTCCCAGGACGCGCCCGCGACATACTTGTTCCACTTGTTGTCTTCCTTGTACTGACGCTCAAACGAGAAGATCACGTCGTCGGCGGTCAGTTCACGGGTCGGGGTGAAGTATTCGGTGGTCTGGAACTTCACGCCCGGGCGGAGCTTGAAGGTGTAGACCGTGCCGTCGTCGGAAACTTCCCAGCTCTCGGCGAGGCCCGGTTCGATTTCGGTGCCGCCGTGCTTGAATTCGACGAGACGGCTGTAGACGGTGCGCGAGGACGCGTCGAAGGTGGTTCCAGCGGTGTACATGCCGGGATCGAAGCCTTCCGGCGATCCTTCCGAGCAGTATACCAGCGTCTTCGACCAGGCGGCCGAGCCCATCATGGAGGCGAGTGCGGTCGCCGCGAGGAGAGTAGTCAGCTTTTTCATAGCGAGCTTCCCAGGTTTGCTTTTTGTTCTCTCGTGTCCGGACGCGGGCGCTATTAGGGGCCCCGGCCTTGCGCGGATGGAACGATATTTGCCGCGGGAATGCAATAAGTCCGCGAATAAATTTATCCAAATGGAGAACACTAGGGAATAATCGCCCTCAGGAGGCATTTTTGGGACTTTCTCACGTGTCTCGGCAGGCCGCGTGGAGAATCGCAAAACCACTGCAAATCGGCTGTCAATCCTGACGTTGAACGATAGCCTCCCCGGTAAGCCCTGTGGCAAACGCATGGCGTGAGGCAGGAGAGCTGCATTCTGGCACGCCGTGCTGGCGGCAAGGCGTACCGCAACAAGGATGCAGCTCTACCAGCTTCAAACCTAGACTCCGATCCAGAACAATGTCACATCCGCAAAACGCTCGCATACGCGAAACGCTGACGCGATTGCGGATTGCCCCTTGCTCCCGGCGTTCGGGGCGCTAGACTCATTTCATCGCTCGATGGTTGGGAGACCCGGTGGCCGCACTTTCGCAGCATCATCGCAGGTACGACCTGGAAAGCGATTTGGAGAAGGCTCTCAATCGCGTCGACTTCTTTCGATTGTTTCACGGCATCGCCCTGCGCTACGGTTTCGAGCACTTCGGCGTGCTGCAGCTTGCCGCCGAACAGGAGGGCAGCAATCTCTCCGGCAAGCTGGCGCTGCACGATCTGCCGGCCGGGCTTGCCGAAACCTATGACCAGCGCCACCGCTTCAGCGAATCCGACGTCTTCCAGAGCCTGCACAGTTCCACAATCTCGACGGTGTGGCATGCCCAAACTCCGAGTCCCGAGGGAGTGGAGAACGAACTGCTCGGCCAGCTCGGGTTTGACCTGGCGGTGTGCGTGCCCGTTCATGCGCCCACGGGCGCGCGCTACGCCGTCCTCTATCTGGGCGACATCGAGGACATCGGCCGGCAACAGCACATGCAACTCTGCTACGAGAGCGGCTGCGTCTTCGACTACTTCTACCGGATTGTCCTTTCGGCCAAGACCGGGATGGGCTTGACCCCGCGCGAAACCGAGATCCTGCGGTGGATTTCCTACGGCAAGACGGCGAGCGAAATCGCCCTTATCGTATCGGTTTCCGAGCACACCGTGAACTCGCACACGGCGACAATCCTGAAGAAGCTGGACGTGGTCAATCGTACGCAGATGGTGGCGAAGGCAATTCGCGAACAGATCATCCTGTAGAAGGCGGCCGTTTCGTTGGCCAACGTCGCGTTGGCGGCCATATCCGCACCCGGAGGGATTGTGAAACGTTACCGCCTGAACCAGAGTGGTACTCGGATGGGAACGGCAGGTTTTTGCCAGCAGGCGGACGTCAAGGTTGCCCGACCGCCATCCGGCCGATGCATCCCTGAATTCGATCAGCCCGAGATAGCCATGACCGTCACAGTGAACATCCTGCTCGTCGATGACGATCCCGCGGAGAACGTCATCATGCGGGCGTTGATGCGCAAGGTGGCGAACGTAGAGATCAAGCTACACTACGTCGAGACAATAGAAGCCGCCCTGGCGTTCATCCGCAGCGGCGAACCGGCTCTCGACATGATCCTGATCGACAACCGGCTTCAGCCGCAAGTCGACTTCCGCGAGACGGTGCCGGAACTGCGCCAGAACGGCTATATCGGCCCGATCGGCGTGATCTCGTCCTCGATCACCGACCCCTATTTTCAGACGATCGAGGATTACGGGGTGGACTTCCGGATCGACAAGACCGAACTCGATTCGACCGCCATCGGCTTCATCATCCAGGAGTATATCGAACGGGAAAACCGATCGGACAGATAGCTCCGAGCCGCGAGCGACGGCTGAATGTGCGACGACCAGCCAGCAGGCGCGATTCCTGACCCGGCGACCCGCTCAGGCACAGCCAGGTCGCCGAAAATTGTGATGGGTGTTTGTCTTAGGCGGCCGGTTGGCGCTCGACGCGCGCGTTTTCGATGCCAAGCAGGAAGCTGATCTGCGGACGGGCCTTGACGAGATCATCGATCGTGTACTGCTGAAGGACCTCGAAGAAGGCATTGAGCGCCTTGCGCAGCGCTGCGTTCAGCCCGCAGCTGTCGACGAGCGGACACTCGATTTCGCCCGCCTCGAAACACTCCGCCATTGCGAAGGAATCCTCGGTCACCCGCACGACGTCGAAAAGAGTGATTTCGGAAGCGGCCCTTGGCAACCGCACGCCGCCGTTGCGGCCCCGTACGGTCTCGACCAGACCCGCGCGCGTCAGCGGCTGCAGAATCTTGAAGAGAAAGAGCTCGGACACCCCATACGCCTTGGCAATTTCCGGGATGCGGCTCAGCTTCTCTCCGTTTGCCGCGCAATACATCAACAGCCGTACGGCATAGTTCGTCTGTTTCGTCAGGCGCATCTCAAGCTCCGAATTCGATCTGTGGTCCTACATATAGGCTGTATCGAACTTTGGAACAATTCCAAAAAACCGGATAATCACTTTCATGTTATTTTGAATACCCCAGTTGACTGTTCGAGAACAGGTTCTAAAAGATGAGCCGCAGAGTTAAGTATACGGAGAACAGACCCTTGGCCAATCTCAAGAAGCTCGCGATCGCATTGTCGCTCACCGCCAGCACCGCCATTCCCGCGCTGGCGGATGGCGAGGTCAACATCTATTCCTATCGCCAGCCCGACCTGATCCAGCCGCTGCTCGACCGCTTCAAGGCCGAGACCGGGATCGCGACCAATGTCCTGTTCCTCGACAAGGGCCTCGTCGAGCGCATTCAGGCCGAAGGCGAGAACTCCCCCGCCGACGTCATCCTCACCGTCGACATCAGCCGCCTCACCGAGGCCAAGGATGCCGGCATCACGCAGCCGATCAAGAGCGCGATCATCGACACCGACATTCCCGCCCAGTATCGCGATCCGGACGGCGCATGGGTTGGCCTCACCACCCGCGGACGGGTCGTCTACGCATCGAAGGATCGCGTCGCCCAGAACGACATCACCTACGAGGAACTGGCCGACCCGAAGTGGAAGGGCAAGATCTGCACCCGCGACGGTCAGCACTCCTACAACATCGGCCTCTTCGCCTCGATGATCGCCCACCATGGCGAAGCCGAGACCGAAAAGTGGCTCACTGGACTGAAGAACAACCTCGCGCGCAAGCCCGATGGTGGCGACCGCGACCAGGCCAAGGCGATCTTCGCCGGCGAATGCGACCTGGCGCTCGGCAACTCCTACTATGTCGGCCTGATGCTGACGAACGAGAAGGAGCCGGAACAGAAGGAATGGGCCAGCTCGATCAAGGTGCTGTTCCCGAACGCCAATGACCGCGGCACCCACGTCAATGTTTCCGGCGTGGCAATGGCCAAGTATGCACCGAACAAGGAAAATGCCCAGAAGCTGATCGACTTCCTCGCTTCCGGCGAAGCTCAGGAAATCTATGCCGAGCAGGTGTACGAGTATCCGGTGATGCCAGGCAAGGAGCCCTCTGACGTCGTGAAGTCCTTCGGCACGATCAAGCCGGACACGCTTCCGCTCGCCGACATCGCGGCCAACCGCAAGAAGGCCTCCGAACTGGTCGACAAGGTCGGCTTCAACGACGGACCGACGAACTAACTGGCTCCGCTGCGGCTACGGCAGTCGCAGGTTGCCTCAATACAAAACCCCGCCAACGGCGGGGTTTTTTGTTCCCCCTGACGGCCCGTGCCCCCATTGGTGTATCTCGCGGCGACACGCCGGCAGCAACACGGCGGACGTTATCTGGCCGCCCCCGCCCGACTCGATGCACTCGCGCATGACCTCGAAATTGACATGTCACATTGCTCGCATAGATTGTTTGCGCATGCACCCGAGGAGATACTCCATGAAGAGAATGATTAGTGCATTCCCATTCCTCGTTTTAGCTCCACTGGCTTTCGCGCAATCTTCGACCGGCATCACAACGCCGGTCACAGTCGACAACTTTGCACGTGCCGAGTCCGACAATTACATGGCTGCCAATGCGAAGGCCGGCCTTGGCAAGCTGCACCACAATCGTGAGCCCGCTTCGATCGACGACCAGACTGTCATCCGCTTGAACCGCGACACGCTCTATTCCTTCGGCGTTTTCGATCTCGCAGCCGCGCCAGTGACGATTACGCTCCCCGACGCCGGCAAGCGTTTCATGTCGATGCAAATCGTCAACGAAGACCATTACGTCCCTTTCGTTGCCTACGACCAGAAGCCGCACACGCTCACCGAGAAGGACGTCGGGACCCGTTACGTAACGGTCGCAATCCGCACCTTGGTCGATCCCAATCAGCCAGGCGACCTCGACGAGGTTCACAAGCTGCAGGACGCGATCAAGGTCAGCCAGGAAAGCCCCGGGAAGCTCGAATTGCCGAACTGGGACCCGAAAAGCCTGACGGAGATCCGCAATGCTCTGCTGATGCTTGCCGAGCACACCGACGGCTTCAAGCACGCCTTCGGCACCAAGGAGCAAGTCGACCCGATCAAGCACCTGATCGGCACCGCGGCAGGATGGGGCGGCAATCCGGACAAGGACGCGACCTATATCGGAACGCAGGTGCCGAACAATGACGGAAAGACCGTCTACAAGCTCCGTGTGGCAGACGTCCCGGTGGACGCCTTCTGGTCAATCAGCGTCTACAATGCCGCCGGCTATTTCGAGAAGAATCCCTACAACGCCTATTCACTTAACGATCTTACCGCGAAGAAAGACCCGGGCGGCGCTGTCACCGTACAATTCGGAGGCTGCGACGGAAAAATTTCAAATTGCCTGCCGATCATGCCCGGCTGGAACTATACGGTGCGGCTCTATCGGCCACGTGCAGAAATCCTTAATGGCGAGTGGAAATTTCCCAATCCCGAGCCGGCAGGCTGAAGCTGGATCTGGGCCCATCGCGTCGAATTCACGGCGCCACAACAAGTCGGTCGCGATTGGAGCCTGGCGGCCGCCTGCAGATTGTCCTGTCGATGCTCGCGATACACGCTTTCGGCGCGCATGAAAAAACAGGCCCCTCGCGGGGGCCTGTTTCTTTACTTCTGAACTGATCACTTCATCGTCGGAATGACGAACTCGGCACCGTCCTTGATGCCCGAGGGCCAGCGGCTCGTCACCGTCTTGGTGCGGGTCCAGAACTTGATCGAGTCCGTGCCGTGCTGGTTGAGGTCGCCGAAGGACGAGGCCTTCCAGCCGCCGAACGAGTGGTAGGCGAGCGGAACCGGGATCGGAACGTTGACGCCGACCATGCCTATGTTGATGCGCGAGGTGAAGTCGCGGGCCGCGTCGCCGTCGCGGGTGTAGATCGCGACGCCGTTGCCGTATTCGTGCTTCATCGGCAGGGAAAGCGCTTCCTCGTAGTTCTTGGCGCGGACGACCGACAGGACCGGCCCGAAGATCTCGGTCTTGTAGATGTCCATGTCCGGCGTGACGTGGTCGAACAGGCAGCCGCCGACGAAATAGCCGTCCTCATAGCCCTGCAGCTTGAAGTTCCGGCCGTCGACGAGGAGCTTGGCGCCCTGCTCGATACCGCTGTCGATCAGACCCTTGATGCGGGCCTGGGCTTCCTTGGTGACGACCGGGCCGAGATCGGCCTTCTCGTCGGAATACGGACCGATGCGCAGGCTCTCGACCATCGGCACCAGCTTGTCGATCAGGCGGTTGGCGGTGTCCTCGCCGACGGGGACGGCAACCGAGATCGCCATGCAGCGCTCGCCGGCCGAGCCGTAGCCGGCGCCAATCAGGGCGTTGGCGGCCTGGTCGAGGTCGGCATCGGGCATGATGATCATGTGGTTCTTGGCACCGCCGAAGCACTGGGCGCGCTTGCCGTTCATCGCCGCCGTTCCGTAGACGTAGCGGGCGATCGGCGTGGAGCCAACGAAGGAAACGGCGCCAATGTCCGGGTGCGTCAGGATCGCGTCGACCGCACCCTTGTCGCCATTGACGACGTTGAGGATGCCCGCCGGCAGGCCGGCCTCGATCATCAGTTCGGCAAGGCGGATCGGAAGGGACGGATCGCGCTCGGAGGGCTTCAGGATGAAGGCATTGCCGCAGGCGATCGCCGGCGCGAACATCCACATCGGGATCATGCCCGGGAAGTTGAACGGCGTGATGCCCGCACCGATGCCGACCGGCTGGCGGATCGAATACATGTCGATGTTCGGGCCGGCGCCTTCGGTGAACTCGCTCTTGGAGAGATGCGGGATGCCGATGACGAACTCGCAAACTTCCAGGCCGCGAATGATGTCGCCCTTGGAATCCTCGATCGTCTTGCCGTGCTCCCTGGAGAGCATCTCGGCCAGTTCGTTCATGTTGTCGTTCAAGAGCTGGACGAACTTCATGAAGACGCGGGCGCGGCGCTGCGGGTTGGTGGCAGCCCAGGCGGGCTGAGCGGCCTTGGCGACCTCGACGGCGGCGGCCATTTCGGCTTCGCTTGCCAGCGCTACCTTAGCCTGGACCTCGCCGGTCGCCGGATTGTAGACGTCGGCCGTGCGGCCGCTCTTGCCGGCCACGTGCTTGCCGCCGATGAAATGTCCGATCTCACGCATGGGATATCCTCCAGATGTTATGGAGAGCATGATCGCACTACAATTTGCTCAACTCAATCGCTTCCGATAAGCAACCGTTGTGCAGAAATTATAGTCCTCGACCGTAGCGAAGGCCAAGAAATGAACTGGGACGACGTTCGCATGTTTCTCGCGGTGGCGCGCACCGGTCAGTTGCTCGCGGCTTCGCGCCGGCTCGGCGTCAACCACGCCACGCTAAGCCGTCGCATCAGCGCGCTGGAACAGGAGATGAAGACGCGTCTGCTGGTGCGGCGAACCAACGGCTGCGACCTGACGGCCGAGGGCGAAGTCTTTTTCCATGCCGCCGAGCGGATGGAAACGGAGATGCTGGCGGCGCAGGCGAAGATCGGCCGCATCGATGCGGCGGTCGCCGGCACCGTTCGGATCGGCGCCCCGGACGGTTTTGGCGTGTCCTTCCTCGCCCCGCGCCTCGGCCGACTGACGGCGCGCCATCCCGAGCTGAAGATCCAGCTCGTGCCGGTGCCGCGCTCCTTCTCGCTCTCCCAGCGCGAGGCCGACATCGCCATCACGCTGGAGCGTCCCGAACAGGGGCGCCTGGTGTCCTCCAAGCTGACGGACTACACGCTCGGCCTCTATGCGAGCCGCAGCTACATCGCCGCTCACGGCGAGCCGATCGACGTGGAAGCCTTGAAGGCGCACCGCCGCATCGGCTACGTCGAGGACCTGATCTTCACCGCCTCGCTCGACTTCACCGGCGAGATCATGCGCAGTTGGAATGCCGCCTTCGAGATCTCCAGCGCGACGGGACAGACCGAGGCGGTGCGTTCTGGCGCCGGCATCGGCATCCTGCACAACTATATCGCCCGCCAGGACCCGGACCTCGTGCGCATCCTGTCCGAAACGACGATCCGCCGCGCCTACTGGACCACCTATCACGAAAGCGCCCGCGACCTCGCCCGCGTTCGCACCGTTACGGCGTACGTGCAGGAGTTGGTGGAGCAGGAGCAGCGGATATTCCTTTGAGACGAGTGCGACAATTTTCATCGTTGTGGGCGTCGTGCTCGGCCAGGCGTTTCTGATGTGAACGCGCAGGCGCCAGGAAACAGGGCGGGCACCGCTGCTGGCGCTGGTTGCGAGAATTGCCGCGAGCCCGGAACTCACGCCCGAACTGCAGGCGCAGGTAGACCTCGACAATATCAACTTCGTCAGCAACGACCGGCTGGAGACCGTTCTTGCCGGCACCGATGCGACGCCGGAGCAAGTGGCGGAGGCGGTGCGCGTCAATACCGAGGCGCGCCTGCGCGCTTTGAAGATCGGGCTGCTCATCATGGCAGGACTGGCTGTTCTGACGATCCTTCCGGCGGGTCGGCTGCCCGGCTATCGCCGGGGAGAATTGCCGGTCGACTCGCTCCCGCAGCGAAGGACATGAACGGTAGAGACGCGTTGTCGGTGGGAAGCGGGGCTGCACTAAGCCCGGCGCAGGATGGGGCAATGCTCGGACATTGTTTGTGACCGACTTCGGCTCCGAGCAGAGCGGTTCGGCGGCTGATAGCAGCCACAGATCGGCCTTCAGACCGCACGCGTGAGGCCTGCGCCAGCGTTCTTTGTGCGCAAAATCCATCACCTCGACTGCAGATTGCGCACAATCTGCACCAGCGCGGCGTCGCTGGAATCGGTGCCCTTCGTCCCTCTTCCGGCCTCCAGCCAGGACTGGCTCATTATGTTCAGAATCTGCTCATCGGATTGAACCACGCCGGCACGATCGAAGTCCTTGCGAAGGATGGCAAGCACGTCATTGCGTTCGATATCGAGCGCGCCCCTGGCGAGGTCATTCGCATAGGCCTTGGCGCTTTCGCCGACGAGACCCAATTTTTCCGCCGCCCACATGCCAACCAGCCTGTTGCGCCGTGCCATTCTCAGGATGTCCGCGTGAAGGCTATTCATTGACAATCTCCAATGCCGCTAGTCCGGGACAGTCCTGGCAACGCGCTGTGAGCAGTATAGTTTAATAGCCGCCCACCTGCCCGTCGCTGCTTCACTCATTGCGGCAGCGGCCCCCCTGCCTGTTCCTGCACGATGTACTCGGCGTACCAGGCCGGCCAGTCTGCATCACGCTGACCTGTCCGCTTCTCATGCTCGCCATGCGCGGCTTCCGCCCGGCGAAGCGCTGCCGCAAGTTCGCTCGGCGACGTGAAAGCCGTGCTTGTCGCCTCAACACGCCCGGGCAGACGCGCTGTGATTTCCTGCAGCAGCCAACTGTTGCCGTCTGGGTCGCTGAAAGTGGCGTAGGAACCGTAACTGCGACGCTCCGGATCCCGGCCCTTGACCGGCGGCTTCCCCGGACCGGCACGGTGAAACACCTCGCCCACATCGACGCCGCGAGCAACGAGGTCGGCGCGGGCGGCCTCGATGTCCGAGACGACGAGATAGGTTCCGCTTGCCGAACCGGGGGCAGCCTCCGTGATCCCCCTGCCGAAGTGGATCGAACAGGGCGACCCCGGCGGCGTGAACTGCACGACCCGAAAAGCGTCGCCAACAGCGAAATCCGCATCGAGCCGCCAACCCAGATCGCCGTAAAAATCCTTGGCGCGATCAACATCCGAAACAGGAATGACGACCACCTCAAGCTTCGTGTCGCCGTTAACAGCCTTCTGGGGCGCGACTGCTGCATCACTGGTTTTTGCCGATTGAGACATCGTCGTTCCTTCCTGTCAGTTGGCTGGCGGGTATCGTGGGTCCGTCGTCGATCGCAATCGCCATCGCGCGCTGCGCAACCGATGCGTACACCGATGCATCGGCCCGGGGGCGGATCGCTCCCTGGCGGCGTCGCTTCAGCCAAGCCCCCGCAGGAGCGTCGGGATGACCTCCGAGACCGTCGGATGGATCGGCACTGCCCATTGCAGCTCGGTGTAGCGCGTTCCGGCATTCATGGCATCGATGATGCCATGAATGGCTTCGTCACCCTCAATGCCCAAGATCGCGGCACCAAGTATTTCCCCGGTGTCGGCATCGGCGATTACCTTCATGAAACCTCTTGTCTCGGCGCGCTCCTTTGCTCGCCCGACCAGTTCCATCGGCCGCCGGGAAACAAGAACCTTGCGGCCCGATGAGGCGGCCTCCCTCTCGGTCATTCCGACCCGGCCGAGCGGCGGATCGATATAGAGGGCGTAGGCCGGGATCCGGCTCGACACCTTGCGGTCCTCACCGTCGAGAAGATTTACAGCAACGATCTCGAAATCGTTATAGGACGTGTGGGTGAAGGCTCCGCGCCCATTGCAATCGCCGAGCGCCCAGATACCCGATACGTTGGTTTCGAGCCCGTCATCGACGGCAATGTAGCCGCGGGGATCGACGGCAACGCCGGCGGCGTCGAGATCCAGATCATCCGTGTTCGGCTTGCGGCCGGTCGCAACGAGTACGTGGCTGGCATCGATGCCGCCTCCGTTCAGGGACACATGGATCCCGTGCCCGGCCCGGGAAAACCCAATGTGCTCCGCCTCCGTGCGGACGTCGATATCCTCCGCCTCGAGGATGTCGCGGATCGCACTGGAAATGTCATCGTCCTCGCGCGAGGCGATCCGCGCGCCACGCTCGATCACGGTGACGTTTGCTCCGAAGCGCCGATACATCTGGGCGAACTCCAAGGCGATATAGCTGCCGCCGATGATCACAAGGTGGCGGGGCAGCGTGTCGAGTTCGAGGATCGAGGTGCTGGTCAGGTAGTCGATGTCTTCGATACCGGGGAAGTCGGGGATCACCGGACGGGCGCCGACATTGAGGAATATCCGCGGGGCAGTCAGGGTGTCGCCGTTGACCGTGACCCTGTCGGCCGCAACGAAACGCGCGTGGCCAAAAATGATGGACACGCCATCCATGCCGCCGAGCCAGTCCGCCAGCCCATTGCGGGCGTCCATGGTCACCTGGTGTGCGCGGCGACGTACGGCTTGCATGTCGACCGCGACTTCACTCGCGATCCTCACGCCCCAGTCAGCTGCGCGGCGGCTGACATGCGCCGCTCGGGCACTGGCCACCAGCGTCTTGGTTGGCATGCAACCGGCGTTCACGCAGGTTCCGCCGAGGAATTTTCGTTCGATCAGCGCAACCTTCATGCCGCGCTCGGCCATCCGCGCAGCAAGGAAGGGGGCCGCCTGGCCGGCGCCGACAAAAATCGCATCGAACTGTCGCATCAGACCGCTCCGAAACGACCTCCGGGCGATGGTCACGATGGGGCGTCCCGCACCATCCCCGCATTCACACCGGTCAACATAGCATACTGGAGGGACTGAGCGCACCGCCGATGCACCGGGCGGAGTTTTTCCCGCCGGAACCGCGCCTCATCACTTCGATTGGTAGCGCGCGCAGTAGCGTAGCGCATTGACCGGTGGCCACGCACCAACCATCGCGCCTAGATTATCAAATGGGGAAAATGGTACGGTTGGTGGGAATCGAACCTACGACCTCAGGTGCCACAAACCTGCGCTCTAACCAACTGAGCTACAACCGCACTGGAAGCGCTTCGCGCTTGGTGGCTCACATACGGGCACGCCGCCCGGATTGCAAGCCCCTTATTGGTCGTTCATACTAAAAAGGGCCGGACGATGCGTCCAGCCCTTTTTGGTCCAGCGGCCCGCTCGATCGAACGGGCGCAGGTATGGGAACGACAGTGGTCAGGCGGCCTTGAAGGTCTTCAGCGCCTTTTCAGCGGCCGACTTGCCCGGCTCGACAACCTTTTCGGCAACCTTCTTGGTGGCTTCCTGCATGCTCTTGGCCTGCTCGACGACCACCTCGGCCTGCTTGCGCAGGAAGGCCGTCTGGAGTTCGAACAGCTCGGAGACGGACTTCACGCCGAGCAGCGCTTCCATGTGCGAAAGCGAGCTTTCAGCATTGGTGCGCAGCGCCTCGATGGCGGTAAGGCCGAGTTCGACGGTGCCGGCCTGGGCATTCTCGAACGTCGCCTCGACGACCTTCGTCGCGTCTTCTGCGGCGGTCTTCAGCTTGGCATAGGCGTCCTTCGATTGCGAAGCGCCCTTTTCAGCGAACTCGCGGAAGCTCTCGGATACTTTTGCCGGGTCGAAAGCGGCAATGGAAAATACGTCATCGGTCTTCTTGGCAGCCATTTCAATCATCCTTGATGTGGCCCTCGTACGAGGTACCGAATTGCGTGATGGCAGCGTTATAGCGGATCTTATTGTGCATTGCAACATAATTGTGCGACGCACAATGTTAACCCTGCCTGCCAAAACAGCAGGGGGCACAGGGGGCGACGCTGGACCGGCCGAAACCGGGTCGCTATTAATAAAGCGTTAAGCGTGCGGCGGTAGCTGCCGCCGCGAACCCATGACAGGCTGCCGATGTCCGCTCATCAGTACCCCTTTATCGATGTCGCCGTGCACGAGCGGGTGCGCCTGCCGTTTGCCCGCGGCGAAGCGGTGGTGCTGTTTTCGATCGACATGAAGGCCGTGCTGTGGGCGAACGGGCGTGGAGCTGCCCTGTTTGGCTATGCTTCAATCTATGATTTCCTCGATGCACCCTCCCCCACTGATGTCGTCTTCCGGCAGCTTGCCGCAGCCGCGCGACAGCTTTCCCATAGGGGACTCGGTCGAAACCTGCTGCTTCGCATCGGCTCCGGCTTTCGCGGCCTGCCTGTCAATGCCCATGTCGAACGGATTGCTCTCACTCCGTGGCAAGACGCGATCCTGTTCAGCACGCCGGTTGCGTCGAAGGACGAGCCGGCGACCGCTCGCGCGGCATCCATGCTTGCGGGCTTCGATGATCCCGACACCCATATGGCGGTGCTCGACGGCGATGGCGCCATTGTCGCCGCCTCCCCCGGCTTTGAAGCGCTCGGCATCAGCGAGGACGCGCGTCGCCGGATGATCGAGGCCGCGCGCCGCGAGGGCGACGGGTTGGTGAAGCGGCCAATCCCCACCGGCAAGGGTCTGCTGCCGGCAGCGCTCGGCCGTGTCTCGCTCGACCCCACCCTCAACCTGCTGTTTGCGGTTGAGACGATCCTTGGGCACCTCGATGCCGAGCATGATGCAACTCCCGCAGCCCCGGTGAGTTCAAAGGACAACGACGCAAGCGACGGGACACAGGCACAAGCGGCGGCAGTGGCCCCGGCCGAGGACGCGCCGACGGTCTCCGAACGCCGCGATGAGACCTTGACGACCGGCGCGACCGCCACACGATCAGAGTCGCCGGCAAGCGACGCGCCGCCCGCTGGCACCGAGGCTGAAGCGGAGACTGGAATCGGCGCGCCGGCGGAAGCCAGGCTGGCGGCAGCAGACAGCGACACCGAGATCGTTGCCGCGGATGACAAGGTGGACGTGTCGCCGGCGCCTGAACCGGCAGCGCCAGAGGAAGCATCGTTTCTCTTCAATCCCGCGGCCCGCCCCGCCCGCTTCGTCTGGAAGATCGATGCCGAAGGCAAGTTCAGCGAGATCTCCGACGAGTTTGCCCAGGCGGTCGGACCGCGTTCCGCCGATGTGGTCGGCCAAGCCTTTGTCGACGTAGCGCGCCGCTTCGACTTCGACGCAGACGGCACCATTGCCGAACTGCTGCGCCGTCGCGACACGTGGTCGGGCAAGACCATTCACTGGCCGGTCGAAGGCACGAGCCTGGTTGTGCCGGTCGACCTCGCGGCGCTTCCGACCTATTCGCGCGAACGTGAGTTCGATGGTTTCCGCGGCTTTGGCATCGTGCGGACCACGGATGCCATTGAGGATCCGGCTTCGCACGGCCTCCGGCTCTCGGGCGCCGTCGAGGTGACAGAACAGGCACTCGAAACCGATCTCGCAAGTGTCGAGCCGGTGGAGACGCCGCCAGGCGACGGCGAAGTTTTACCGGAATCTGCAGAACCGGACGATTATGATCGCCCACCTGCGCCTGCGCCGTCCGTGCTGGATGAGTTGCTGGCAGAAGAACTCGAAGACGAACCCTCCGACACACCGGAGACACCGACGGGGCAGCCGGCCAGCGATGCATCGGGTGCGCCGGAGGACGATTTTCAAGGCGAACGGCCGGCGCTGCGACTGGTAGAAGCGCCCGCGCCGCGCCAATCGGAAAAGATCGTCCAGTTGGACGACCGGCGCGGCCGTGCTGGTGCGCTTTCAAGTGGCGAGCAGGCTGCTTTCCGGGAGATCGCCCGGCAGCTCGGGGAAACCTTCGGCAAGCGCAAGCCTGAGGATATGCCGGTCGCCGGCCGCCCCGATATGCAGCCGGCCACGCCCACCACGGACGGGGCCGAAGAAGCGCAGGACATGCGCGCCACGCGTAACAGCGAAGCGGCATCTCTGGCCCCGGATGATGCTCCTGTCGACGACCAGGATGAGATCCCGGGCCTTGAGGTCGGCGAGCACGCCAATGATGTTCCCGCAAGAAGCGCGCCGATAGCGCCGCCGCGCACCGCGATGGACCATGGCCTGACCGCCGCAATCGTCGATGCGCTCCCCGTCGCGCTGCTGATCCATGCCGGCGACAGGCTGATTCACGCGAACCCGGAGTTCATGAGCCTCACCGGCTTCGGATCGTTGGCCGAGCTGGAGGAGGCGGGCGGCCTGGACGTCCTGCTTGACCAGCCGGAAGCCGACGATCGGGAACACTCGGGAACAATGCTGCTCCGTCACGCCGACGGCGAGAACACCGTGACCGTCAATGCCCGGCTGCAATCCGTGCGCTGGGAGAGCGGCACGGCATTGATGATGGCGATCCTGCCGACCGCGCCTATGGTAACCACCGGGCACGCTGTCACGGCCGAGGCGGCGGAATTGTCGGCGCAAATGCTCGACCAAGAGGAGCTGGAGGCGCTGCGCGACGAGGCAACCGAGCTGCGCTCGATCCTTGAAACCGCAACGGATGGGGTCGTCATTGTCGGCCACGAGGGCGAAATCCGCTCGATCAACCGTTCGGCCAGTGCGCTCTTCAACTACGACGAAGAGGAAATCCGCGAAAAACCTTTCGCCGCGCTCTTCGCGCACGAGAGTCAACGGGCGGTGCTCGACTATCTCGCGGGCCTTTCCGGCCACGGGGTGGCGAGCGTGCTGAATGACGGGCGGGAGGTTATCGGCCGCGAATCCTCCGGCGGCTTCATTCCTCTTTTCATGACGATGGGGCGGCTTTCCTCGAAGAGCGGCTACTGCGCCGTCATTCGCGATATCACACAGTGGAAGCGCACCGAGGAAGAGCTGCGCAACGCCAAGCGGGCGGCTGAAACCGCCAACGCCCACAAGAGCGATTTTCTGGCCCGGGTCAGCCACGAAATCCGCACGCCCCTGAACGCGATCATCGGCTTCTCCGACATGATGGCGAGCGAGCGCTTTGGTCCGATCGGCCACCCGCGCTACATCGAATACGCCAACGATATCGGCCGGTCCGGTCGATATGTGCTCGACATCGTCAATGATCTGCTCGACATCTCCAAGATCGAAGCCGGCGAGATGGAGCTCGACTTCACCGCCGTCGGCCTGAACGAAACCATATCGGAAGCGGTATCACTGGTGCAGCCCCAGGCGAACAGCCAGCGTGTCATCATTCGCACGTCGCTGTCGACGGCCGTCCCCCCGGTCGTAGCCGACCTGCGCTCGATCAAGCAGATTGCTCTCAACATCCTGTCGAACGCCATCCGCTTCACGCCGTCCGGAGGGCAGATCGTCGTGTCGACGTCCTACGAGGCCAACGGCAGCGTCGTGCTTCGCATCCGCGACACCGGCGCCGGCATGACGCGGAGCGAGCTGGAGCAGGCCATGAAGCCGTTCCGGCAGGTGACGACGGGCGCTCGCAAGCGCGGCGACGGCACGGGCCTTGGCCTGCCGCTGACCAAGGCCATGGTGGACGCGAACCGCGCGAGCTTCGCCATCAGTTCCAGCCCCAACGAGGGCACGCTCGTCGAAGTCACCTTTCCCTCGCCGCGCGTGTTGGCAGTTTGAGACAATTGCGCTACTTCGGCATACGCACGGGGCAAGCCGATCCTCTATAGGAAACGCTGAACAAGGCAGTGCTCCGGGCCAACCGATGCCGAGGGCCAGCCGCCCCCGCGTGACTTGATTGCCCCTTCGCAGAAGGCCGCACACGAGGAAGATCAGCGTTGCAAGTATTTGCTCGTCTCACCCTGGGAAGGGATCGCAACAGGCCAGGTGCAAATGCACATCGCACGCTGGTCGGCGCCGCCCTCTTCACGTCCCTCATCGTGCTCATGCCGATCGTCGCGATCGTCGTGATCGCGGCCAGC
The DNA here is from genome assembly GCF_056394765.1 of Mycoplana sp. 10N416. Taxonomy (NCBI): domain Bacteria; kingdom Pseudomonadati; phylum Pseudomonadota; class Alphaproteobacteria; order Hyphomicrobiales; family Rhizobiaceae; genus Mycoplana; species Mycoplana sp. 10N416. The sequence goes on from NZ_JBFTIM010000009.1 coordinate 39,026, forward strand.
GGATCGGGAAGCGACTGGCCGCATCTCTTCAATAACGTCCTGCCTCGCGCGACGCTGCGCACGCTGCTGCTCCTCGCCGGCGTTGCGGCTGCGACGGCGATCACTGGCGTGATCACCGCCTGGCTGACGGCGAGCTGCGAATTTCCGCTGCGCCGGTTGCTCTCGGTGCTGCTCGTTCTGCCACTGGCCATCCCTTCCTATCTCTCGGCCTACGCGTTCGGCGAATTCCTCGACTACACCGGTCCAGTGCAGACGACCTTGCGTGCCATCTTCGGTTTTACGAGCCGCCGGGACTACTGGTTCCCGGAGATCCGCACGACCGGCGGCGCCGTGCTGGTGTTGGGGAGCGTGCTCTACCCCTACATCTACCTGGCCGCGCGAGCGATGTTTCTGATGCAGGGACGCGCCGCCGCCGATGTGGCGCGCACGCTCGGGGCCGGTCCGCTTGCGGTCTTCGCCAAGGTGCAGATCCCGATGGCACGGCCGGCGATCATGGTCGGCCTGACGCTGGTCGCCATGGAAACGCTCAACGACATCGGCGCCGTCGAATACCTCGGCGTGCAGACGCTGACATTCTCGATATTCGACACCTGGCTGAACCGCGGCAGCCTGGCCGGTGCGGCGCAGATCGCCTGCGTCATGCTCCTCTTCGTTGTCGCCCTGCTCTTCGTCGAGCGCGCCGCCCGTCGCAGGCAACGCTTCACCAGCAGCAAGACGACGGCGGCGGTCGCCGACCAGGTCCGTCTCCCCTTGAGGGGTTGGAAGCGATGGGTCGCAACGGTCGCGTGCCTGCTTCCACCGCTCTTCGGCTTTGCCATCCCCGTCCTCGTACTCGGCTCCTATGCGCTGAAGCGATTGGATCAGTTTCTTTCGCTGCGCCTCTTGTCGGCGCTCTGGCACAGCGTGTTGATCTCGTTTTCGACCGCCTGCGCCGCTGTCGTCCTCGCCTTCCTGCTCGCCTATGCGACGCGCGCGGCCCGATCTCCGCTCACCACGGTCGCCGGACGCCTCGCCTCCTTTGGCTATGGCGTGCCCGGAACCGTACTGGCTATGGGGGTGCTCATTCCGCTTGCCCGGTTTGACAACGGTGTCGCCGGACTGACGCGCGACTGGTTCGGTTTCTCGACGGGGCTCCTTCTTTCCGGCAGCGGCTTTGCCATCATCTACGCCTGCACCGTTCGCTTCCTCACCATGGCCGAGGGTACGATCGATGCAGGCTTTCACAAGCTGTCGCCGCACCTCGACATGGCTGCGCGCACCCTGGGACGAACAAGCGCCCAGACATTGCGAACCGTTCTGCTGCCAATGATGCGGCCGGCAACGCTGACGGCTGCGCTGCTCGTCTTCATCGAAGCGATGAAGGAACTGTCGGCGACCATCATGCTGCGCCCCTTCAACTTCAATACGCTGGCGACACTCGTCTACGAGGATGCGTCGCGGGCGAAGGTGGAGGATGCGTCGGTTGCGGCCATCATTATCGTTGCCGCGGGGCTTGTGCCGGTGTTCCTGGTGTCGCGTTCGTTGAACTCCACCAATCGCTGACAAAAAGAGGGCGACCTTTCGGCCGCCCGCAACAATTTGATGCTGTCCAACTAAAGCGTCAGGAAACGACGTCATGCCATGAGGGCGGCCGGGCCGCCGAAACCGTCCTCACATTGGACGTGCTCAAGTCCGGTTGACCATGGCCGTCCGGGCCTTAACAAATCCTTACTTCCCCACCTGCAAGCCGCCGGCCGCGTTCACATCTTGTTGAAGTTGGTTAATCCGGCCGGCTCGAAATCGTTAACGCCGCCAGAGGCTTGTGCGCCCCAAAATTCTTCACTCCTTGAGCGTGGCAAGGTTGGCAAAGAGCTCCAAGGCCTCCGGATTGGCCAGCGCCTCCTTGTTCTTGACCGGACGCCCGTGAACGACCTCCCGCACGGCGAGTTCGACGATCTTGCCCGATTTCGTTCGCGGTATGTCGGCCACGGCGATGATCTTCGCCGGCACGTGGCGCGGCGAGGCGCCGGTGCGGATGCGGGTCTTGATCGCCTTCTCCAGCGCCTCATCGAGCACGATACCGGGCGCCAGCCTGACGAACAGGACGACACGCACATCGTCGTCCCAGTCCTGGCCGATGCACAAGGCCTCGAGCACCTCTTCCATTTGCTCGACCTGGTTGTAGATTTCAGCCGTGCCGATGCGAACGCCGCCGGGGTTCAGGGTCGCATCGGAACGACCGTGAATGATGATGCCGCTGTGAGCGGTCCATTCGGCGAAATCGCCGTGGCACCAGACGTTGTCGAAGCGCTCGAAATAGGCCGCGCGGTATTTCGCGCCATCCGGATCGTTCCAGAACATCATCGGCATGGAGGGGAAGGCCTTGGTGCAGACGAGTTCACCCTTCTCCTGGCGAACCGGCTGCCCGTTCTCGTCCCAGACGTCGATGGCAAGCCCGAGACCCGGCCCCTGAATCTCGCCGCGCCAGACCGGCTTCAGCGGCACGCCGAGCACAAAGCAGGAAACGATGTCTGTTCCGCCGGAAATCGAGGCGAGTTGGACGTCCGGCTTGATGCCTTCGTAGACGAAGCTGAAGCCCTCCGGCGACAGCGGGGAACCGGTCGACGTCAACAGGCGCAACCTCGAAAGATCATGGCTGGATCGTGGCGTCAGGCCCGCCTTCCGCACGGCATCGATGTATTTGGCCGACGTGCCGAACACCGCAAAGCCCTCGTCTGCGGCATAGTCGAACAAAATGTTGCCGTCGGGATAGAATGGCGAACCGTCGAAGAGGCAGAGCGTGGCGCCGACCGCAAGTCCGGAGACCAGCCAGTTCCACATCATCCAACCGCAGGTGGTGAAGTAGAAGAGCCGTTCGCCGTCCGTCAGGCCACAGTGGTAGCGGTGCTCCTTCAGGTGCTGCAACAGGGTGCCGCCGGCCGAGTGGACGATGCACTTGGGCACGCCCGTCGTTCCGGAGGAAAAGAGGATGTAGAGGGGGTGGCCGAACGGCAGGCGGAGGAAGTTCACCGGCGCTGCGGCATAGGGGGCGATAAAATCGGCCAGCGTCTTGCCGTTCTCCACCGAAGCCGCGGCGGCAACGGCATCGCCTGCGTAGGGGATGACGAGAACCGGTACGCCCAGCTTTGCGGACACGGCCTTGATCTTGGCGTCGACATCCTGGAGCTTGCCGTTGTACCAGTAGCCGTCGCAGGCGATGAAGAGCTTCGGCGCGATCTGGCCGAAACGGTCGAGAACGCCCTGCTCGCCGAAATCGGGGGAGCAGGAGGACCAGATGGCACCGATCGAGGCGGCGGCCAGCATGCAGGCAATGGTTTCAGGCATGTTCGGCATCATCGCCGCAATGCGGTCGCCCGCCCCGATTCCCATTGCAGCAAAGGCCTGCTGCAGCCGCGAGACCTGCGCATGCAACTCGTCCCAACTCCAGCGATAGGAGACCTTGTCCTCGCCGCGGAAAATCAACGCATCGTCGTGGCCGGTGTTGCGAAGCAGGTTTTCCGCAAAGTTCAAGGTGGCATCGGGGAAGAAACGGGCATCGAGCATCCGCTCATCACCGACAAGCGCGCGCTCGCCGCGATCGCCAATGACATGGCAATCGTCCCAGACGGCCGACCAGAACGCGGCCCGGTCATCAACCGACCATGCATGAAATGCGTCGTATCCGTCAAATTTGCGGCCGGCCCGCGCCCCGCAGGCCTTCATGAAGAGTGCCATCGGACTCTTCTCCAGCACCTCGCGCGACGGCTCCCAAAGCGGCTTTTCCTGGTTCATTGCTTCCTCCCACTCCAATGACGTCTGTAGCATGTTGCCCCGCAATATAAAGACGGCAACGCCTCGAGCGCGTGGAAAAGCGGCATCTTCATTTCCATCCGCATTTGATTTCCTGCCACCGAAGGCCTATCCCCTCAGCGGACGGGCGCGTCCCGATAGACAATCAACAGTCGATGAGATGACTCGCTTCAACCCGCTCCTTCCAAAAAACCTGCTGCGGCTCTTCCTGGCAATGGCGACGCTTGCACTGGTTTTGCGTCTGGCGGGGCCGACCCTTGTCTCGGTCGATCGGGTGGAGCGCGAAATCGAAGCCAAGCTTTCCGCCTGGACAGGTGCCCACTTGAGCTTCTCCGGCACACCGAGCCTTACCTTCTGGCCTCATCCCCAGGTGGGTTTCAGCGATGCGCGACTGCGCAGCGCCGCCATGGACGGCAGCACTGGGTCGGATCTGCTGAGCGCGGAGCGCATCTCCGTCGACTTCAGTCTGGTCGGTTCCCTGTTCGGCAAACCCGACCTTGGCGACATCGAGCTCGTTCGACCGACCTTTCATTTCCACCGAGACGAAAGCGGCAATCTGAACTGGCACCAGGGCAACGGGATCGCCAGCGCGGGCCGGAAGGGGGCCGACACGGGCAGTGCGCCCGACTTCGGGACCATAATCGTCCACGACGCCACGATCGTCGTCGACGACCTAACAAGGGCCGCGCACTACCGCATTGCGAACGTCGAGGGGAAGGTCGAGTGGCCGACCCTCACCTCGGATCTAGATATCAGGCTGCGCGGCATCCTCAATGACCAGATCATCAGTTGGACACTCAACGCAGACGACCCCGCAAAATTGCTCGACGGGCAGAGTGCGTCGATGCGAACGTCGCTCATCTCAGATTTCCTGACGCTCGATTTCGACGGCACGGCGAATCTCTCTGGAGGTGCGTTCGCCACTGGCCGGTTCAAGCTTGAAGCGCCGTCGGTTGAAAATCTCCTTGCCTGGCGCGGGACGAACTTCCCGCCCGCGCGGCAACTCGGCCACGTTTCCCTGGAGGGCACGGTGAAGACCAGCGGCTATACGGCTCGGCTGGACAATCTCTTGCTGGCCATACAGGATTCGAATGCGACCGGTGTTCTCGACATCAGCCTCCCACCGCTGGAAGCCCCGAGGATCGGTGGAACGCTGGCGTTCGACCGGATCGACCTGCGGTCCTTGATCGCCGCTTACGCGCCATCTGCGGTTGGCGATGAAAAGCCGCCATCTCCGCCTTCAGCAACGGCGATTGACCCGATTGACCTGGACTTCCGCCTTTCCTCAAGGCAGGCCGCGTTCGAGCCGCTGATGCTGACGGATCTCGCCGCCGGAATCCGCGCCGCGGACGGCCAGGCGTCGCTCGACATCGGCGAAGGAACCCTGTTGGGCGGAAGCATCAACGGCCGGCTCGCCGTCAGCGGCCCGCAGTTGATGCAAGGCGGTGAGGTCCGGCTGTCGCTGAGAAACGTCGATCTCGGTGAAATTATCGGTCTGTCGGGTCTCTCGGGGCCACTGCCGACAGGGCGGGGATCCGCCGAAGTCGACCTCTTCACCGAACAGCTGCAGCCGCTGGACAAGGCCGTCGACGTCACCGGCACCTTCAAACTCAGCTTCGACCAGGGTGCCATCACGAATTTCGACCACCCTGTTTTCGAGCGGCTGGCTCAAGGCAACACCCTCTTCAACATGGAGGAAGCGTCCGACGGGTCGTTCGAATTCGCGACGGCCAGCATCGAGGGCCACCTGGATGGCGGCATCCTGGAATTAACGAGGGCGTCCTTCGAGACGCCGAAAAAAACACTCGCGGTTTCGGGATCGGTTCCTTACCGCAATGGCAGCGTTGCGCTTGCAGGCTCGCTTGTCGAGCGTACCCCGCCGGACTCGGCGGTCGTCAAGCCCGCCATCAACTTCCTCGTCAGCGGTTCGTGGCCAACGCCGGTCATCTCGCCCATGGCAGTGCTGTTGGAAAGCCCGGCGAACTGAGCGCAGGAGCCCCGCTGCCACACGGCTCCGCCGCCCGTCCTCGCAGCTTTCAGATAGCATGTCGCCCAAGACCTGGGAGGCTTGGGCGACAGTTCGTCAGATCGTTTTATCTTGGTCCCGAAACCACCACGGGAGATATGCGTCAGCGCCCGGCGAAAGCCGCCTGCTCGTCGCGTTGGCGCTGCAGTTCACGGCGCTTCGTCGTGATCGATGCGATGATCACACCAACCGTTACGAAGCCGATCAGAATCGTACAGGCGGCATTGATCTCCGGCGTGACACCCAGGCGCACCTGGCTGTAGATCTTCATCGGCAACGTCGTCGCGCCCGGACCCGTCGTGAAGCTCGAAATCACCAGGTCGTCGAGAGACAGGGTGAAGGCGAGTACCCAGCCCGAGAACACCGCCGGTGCGATGATCGGCAGGGTCACCTCGAAAAAGGTCCGCAAGGGCGTCGCCCCCAGATCGAGCGCCGCCTCCTCGATCGAACGGTCGAACGACAGCAGGCGGGACTGTACGACCACGGCCACGAAGCACATCGTGAAGGTGATGTGCGCGAGCGTCAGCGTCCAGAAACCACGATCGAAGCCGATCGCAACGAACAGCAGCAGCAATGACAGGCCGGTGATGACCTCCGGCATGACCAGCGGGGCGTAAACCATGCCCGAGAACAGAAGCCGCCCGCGAAACCGGGTGTAGCGTACCAGCGCGAGGGCCGCCATCGTGCCGAGCACGGTCGCGACGGTCGCGGACATGAGGCTGACGCGAATCGTCACCCAGGCCGCATCGAGGAGGCCCTGGTTTTGGAACAGCGCCACATACCACTTCGTCGAAAACCCGGCCCAGACGGTGACAAGCTTCGACTCGTTGAAGGAATAGACGACCAGCAGAATGATCGGCAGATACAGGAAGGCGAAGCCGAGGACGACAGAGGCAATGTTGAAGCGAGACCACCTAGTCATGCTTATCTCCCCTGCTCTTCGGTCTTGGCCTGGATGTTCTGGAAGAAGACGATCGGAACGACGAGGATCAGCAGGAGCACCGTTGCCACCGCCGCCGAAACCGGCCAGTCACGGTTGGCGTTGAACTCGGTCCACAGCGTCTTGCCGATCATCAGCGTCTGCGATCCGCCAAGCAGGTCGGGGATGACGAACTCGCCCACGGCCGGGATGAAGACAAGCATGCAGCCTGCCACGACGCCCGCAAGCGACAACGGGAACGTCACCTTCCAGAAGGCCGTGGTGGGCGGGCAGCCGAGATCCTGCGCGGCCTCGATCAGCGAATGGTCCATCTTCTCCAGGGCCGAGTAGATCGGCAAAACCATGAAGGGCAGATACGAATAGACGATGCCGATATAGACGGCCGTGTTCGTGTTCAGGATGATCAGCGGATCATCAATCACGCCGGTCGCCAGCAGGAACTGGTTGAGCAGCCCCTCGGGTTTAAGGATCGCGATCCAGGCGTAGACGCGGATCAGGAAGCTGGTCCAAAACGGCAGGATGACGAGCATCAGCAGCGTCGGACGCCAGGTGCGTGGCGCCTGCGCCATGCCGTAGGCGATCGGGTAGGCGATCAGCAGCGTCAGGAACGTCGATATGATCGCGATCCTCAGGCTCGACAGATAAGCGTTCATATAGAGCGCGTCTTCCGTCAGCCAGATGAAGTTGTCGAAGCTCAGTTGCTGGAGGCTCGCCCAGATTCCGGCGAGGCCATCGGACAGTGAAAAGACCGGTACGTAGGGAGGCTGGGCGACCGCGGTGGTCGACAGCGAGATCCGGAAAACAATCGCGAACGGGACCAGGAAGAAGAACAGCAGCCAGGCATAGGGAATGATGATGACCAGGCGGCGGAAGATAGCGGAGCCGAGCTTGGTCATTTTCAATCCCTCAGAATGACGCCGGCAGTCTCGGCGAAGGAGACCCAGACCTTCTCGTCATAGCCGATCGGATTTTCCACCTCGCGCTGGGCATTGAGCATCGAGGTCTTGATCACCTTGCCGCTCGGCAGCTTGATGCGCAGCACGGTCATGTCGCCCAGGTAACCAATGTCCCAGACCTCGCCCTCGGAGGTGTTGACGGTCGGATCGGCGGGGGCCGAGCGGCTGATCTTGAGCTTTTCCGGGCGAACGGCAAAAGCGGCGTTGGCCCCGGGTGCGGGCGCTGAATCGCTCAGTGCGCGCACGGTGAAATCGTCGCCGGCGATCTCGATCCTGCCATTCCCGACGCTCTTGACCTTGCCCTCCAGAATGTTGACGTCGCCGATGAAGTCCGCGACGAAGCGCGAATTCGGCGCTTCGTAGATTTCTGCGGGCGTTGCCACCTGGATGACCTTGCCGTGGCTCATCACCGCGATCCGGTCGGCCATGGTCATCGCCTCTTCCTGGTCGTGGGTGACGACGACGAAGGTCAGGCCAAGCTCCTGCTGCAGGTCCATCAGTTCGAACTGCGTTTCTTCCCGCAGCTTCTTGTCGAGCGCGCCGAGCGGCTCGTCGAGCAGCAGAACCTTCGGTCGCTTCGCAAGCGACCGGGCCAGCGCAACGCGTTGGCGCTGGCCGCCGGACAGCTGCTGGGGTTTTCGTTTCGCGAACTGCTCGAGCTTGACCAGCTTCAGCATCTGCGCAACGCGGGCGGCAATCTCAGGCTTGGGCATGCCGTCCTGCCTGAGGCCGAAGGCAATGTTGCTTTCCACCGTCATATGCGGAAACAGCGCATAGGATTGGAACATCATGTTGACCGGCCGCTTGTAGGGCGGAATCGCCGCAATGTTCTGGCCGTCCAGGATGATCTCGCCCGAGGTCGGCCGCTCGAAGCCCGCAAGCATACGCAGAAGGGTCGACTTGCCACAACCGGAGGCTCCGAGCAGCGCAAAGAACTCGCGGTTGTAGATGTTCAGCGTGAGATTGTCGACGGCAATGAAATCGCCGAACTTCTTCGTGATATTGCGGAACGTTATGAACGGCTTTTCATTCGGATCCGTCCACGGCGTGAAAGCGCGACGGATATTACCGAGAGACCTCATTGCCTGTCCCCATCTCGTTTCTTGGCAGATTTTTTGGCGGTCGAAATGAAAATTGCCCGGAGGACGATGCTTCCGGGCAATTTGGCCAGTGCCGGTTATTGACCGGTCACGATCTTGGTCCAGGTTCGGGTGAACAGACGCTGCGTCTTGGCGTCCAGCGTCGTGTTGGTGAACAGCTTCTTCAGCGTGGCCTCGTCGGGATAGATCGTCGGGTCGTTAACGATCTCCGGATCGAGTACGGCCTGCGAGGCCTTGTTGCCATTGGCGTAGTGAATGTAGGTCGAAGCCTTGGCAATCACTTCCGGACGCATCATGTAGTTCAGGAACTCGTGCGCTTCCTCGACATGCGGCGCGTCTGCCGGAATGGCCATCTGGTCAAACCACATCTGCGTGCCTTCCTTCGGGATGACGTAACCGACGTCGACGCCATTGCCGGCTTCTACAGCCCGGTCGCGGCTCTGGAAGATGTCGCCCGACCAGCCGATAGCGATGCAGATGTCACCGTTTGCAAGGCCGTTGATGAACTCGGACGAATGGAACTTGCGCACGAACGGCCGGACCTTCACCAGCGCTTCCTCGGCCTTGGCGACATCGGCCGGGTCATGGCTGTCGGGATTCTCGCCGAGATAGGCCAGCGTGACCGGGATGATGTCGGTCGGCGAATCGAGCATGTTGATGCCGCAATCCTTGAGCTTTTCGGCATTCGCCGGATCGAAGATCACCTTCCAACTGTCGATTTCGTCGGTGCCGAGGGCTTCCTTGACCTTGGCCTTGTTATAGCCGATGCCAACCGTGCCCCACATGTAGTTGATCGAGTACTCATTGCCGGGATCGAACGGCTCCATGCGCTCGCTGATCATGTCCCACATGTTCTTCAGGTTCGGCAGCTTCGACTTGTCGAGCTTCTGATAGACGCCGGCCGCGATCTGGCGCTGCAGGAAGGTGTTGGTCGGCACGACGACATCGTAACCGGTGCCGCCCGTCAGCAGCTTCGCTTCCAGCGTTTCGTTGGCATCGAAGACGTCATAGACGACCTTGATCCCCGTCTCCTTGGTGAAATCGGAAAGGATCGAGTCGTCGATGTAGTCGGACCAGTTGTAGACATTCACGACCCGTTCCTGCGCCGTGGCCGGAAGGCCGGCAATGCCAGACAGGGCCGCGATTGCGACAGTCGCCAAAAGGTTACGTCTTTTCATAAACATGGCTCCCAGTTTTCATAGTTGTCGGTTCCCGAGGGCGGTCGATTGTCAATTATGTTTTTTTTCCGATGCGCGACAAGCATCATTCTCAGACGAAGAATTCATCGCAACATTGGTATCACATTTCGACCTTTCCTATCATATTTGAAATCGCTTCCGCCGCGGAATGCAAGCGGAATCTTACTGGAAGTCAAAAAGGCTGACGCCCGCAACCATCTCATCCAGCCCGAGCGGGCGCGTCACGGGCGGCTCTGCGCGCGCCAGGCACCCCTGCCGTTCGCACAGGCGGCATGCGGTTCCGACTTGGATCGGAGCACGTTGCCCGATCGCCTCCCCGTAAACCGTCTCTGCGGCCATGTCGGCGTCGCAGCCGATCAGCAGAGCCGTGCGGCGAACCCGCTCGCCGAAAGTCGCCTGCGGCCCTTCGAGCGTCCTGGAGACGAGGAGGAAAGCCGCGCCGTCCGGCATTTCCACATCATCGACGATGATCTGCCCGGGCTGGGCAAAGGCGGCATGGATATTCAGCTTCGGGCAGCCGCCACCGAAGCGCGCTTGCGGAAAGCCCTGCGCCCCGGCCCTACGCAGACGATGCCCGGCAACATCTATCTCCAGCGAGAAGAACGGAAGTGCCGACCGCCCGGGCCTCTGCAGCATCGTCAATCTGTTCGCCGCCTGCTCATAGGAAACGGAAAAACGCGACCGAAGGGCATCGATGTCGAAGCGCACCCGTTGCGCGGTCGCACAAAAGCTCTCGTACGGCATCATCAACGCATGCGCCGCATAGCGCGCCAGTTCGAAGCGAGCGATGCGGCGCGCCTCGCCGCCTGACAGGCCGAGTTGGTCGAGTTCCGCCGCAATCTCGTCCTGCAGGACGATCTGAACGGCCTCCATGGCGACCTCCCGCAACTGGTCATGCATCGACAGCCGCTCGGAGAGGAAAAGCCGCATGGAGTGCCGGTCGAAGCGCCGGCGCAGCGTCGGCATGGCATGGATCGGCAGGAGACGCACGACGACGCCGTGCTCCCGCTTCAGCCACCCCTTCAACGCCCCCATGAGATCGTCTCCGGGAGCAAGCGTCTCGTGGAAGCGCTCCGCCGCCACATCGATCCCATCGAAATAGTTGGGCCGCTGCTCTAGCTTCTCGCGTACCTCGTCCATGGGCAGACGCGCGCCGGCAAGCGAAGTCGCCCGCCCCTCGCGGGATAGAAGTTCCGCGAGATCGGAAAGCCGCAGCGCCTGCTCGCGATAGGCCCGGTAGAGCTTCAGAATACCGCCGGCGACGTTCGGCGCGGCCTCGACGACCTCGACCAGTTCCTGATCGCCGGGCAACTCGCCGGCAAGCAGCGGATCGGCGAAGACTTCCCGCAGTTGCCGGGCACTACCGCTCGCCTCGCCCTGCAGATCTTCCAAGTCAACCTTGTAGACGGAGGCGAGGCGCAACAGCAACTGCACCGTCAACGGACGCTGGTTGCGCTCGATCAGATTGAGATAGGACGGCGAAATGGAAAGGGCTTGCGCCATCGCAGTCTGCGTCAGGCCGAGCGTGTTGCGTATGCGACGGACCTTCGGGCCCGCGAAGATTTTGTTTTCGGCCATTTTGTCAATCCATTGACAGAATGAAACTGCGATCGCCGCCAAAGTGGCTTTTACTTTTTGACAAATTTACACGAGCGGATTGTGAAGAGCAACACATGATAACTCGTTTCTCTGGCGGATTTCCTCAATAATCCTCGCGGATTTGTGCGTCGCGGTGTAAATATTTCCACATCGAAATGCGGCACACACTACGAACAACGGCGTAATGACCGATGACAGATCCGATGGAGGGCAGACTATAATGACTGATTTTTACAATTTCGTTCCGACCGCACCGCAGGGCCGCTTCGACGGCATCAAGCGGCCCTATACGGCGGACGACGTGAAGCGTCTGCGCGGCTCCGTCCAGATCAAGTACACGCTGGCCGAAATGGGCGCCAACCGCCTGTGGAAGCTGATCCACGAGGAAGACTTCGTCAACGCGCTCGGCGCCCTTTCCGGCAACCAGGCCATGCAGATGGTTCGCGCCGGCCTGAAGGCGATCTATCTGTCCGGCTGGCAGGTTGCCGCTGATGCAAACACCGCCTCCGCCATGTATCCGGACCAGTCGCTCTACCCGGCCAATGCCGCGCCCGAGCTTGCCAAGCGCATCAACCGTACGCTGCAGCGCGCCGACCAGATCGAGACCCAGGAAGGCAAGGGCCTTTCGGTCGACACCTGGTTCGCGCCGATCGTCGCCGACGCCGAAGCGGGTTTCGGCGGTCCCCTCAACGCTTTCGAGATCATGAAGGCCTTTATCGAGGCTGGCGCGGCCGGCGTGCATTTCGAGGACCAACTGGCGTCGGAAAAGAAGTGCGGCCATCTCGGCGGCAAGGTCCTGATCCCGACCGCAGCCCATATCCGCAACCTGACGGCTGCCCGCCTTGCTGCGGACGTTATGGGCACGCCGACGCTGATCATCGCCCGCACCGATGCGGAAGCGGCAAAGCTGCTGACCTCCGACATCGATGAGCGCGACCGGCCGTTTGTCGACTACGATGCCGGCCGTACGGTCGAAGGCTTCTACCAGGTGCGCAACGGGATCGAACCCTGCATCGCTCGTGCGATCGCCTACGCTCCCTATTGCGATCTGATCTGGATGGAAACCTCCAAGCCCGACCTTGAGCAGGCCCGCAGGTTCGCAGAGGCCGTGCACAAGGCCCACCCCGGCAAGAAGCTGGCCTACAACTGCTCGCCGTCGTTCAACTGGAAGAAGAACCTGGATGACGCGACGATCGCCAAGTACCAGAAGGAGCTGGGGGCGATGGGCTACAAGTTCCAGTTCATCACGCTGGCCGGCTTCCATCAACTGAACTACGGCATGTTCGAACTGGCGCGGGGCTACAAGGATCGCCAGATGGCCGCCTACTCCGAGCTGCAGCAGGCTGAGTTTGCCGCCGAGGTCAACGGCTACACCGCGACCAAGCACCAGCGCGAAGTCGGCACCGGCTACTTCGACGCCGTGTCCGTCGCAATCTCCGGCGGTCAGTCGACGACCACAGCCATGAAGGAATCGACCGAGACCGACCAGTTCCGCCCGGCTGCGGAGTGATCGTCGAACGATCCTAGACGTTGCCTCTCTCCGGAAGCGGGGAGAGGCCAGTCCCCAACGCCTCGCTGATGCCGTCCACCCTGCTTTGGGTCCAAGGTCGGCGAAACGGATGGGGCGGAGAAGACCTCAGTTCAAGAACCCCATAAGAGGAGAAATGCCATGACTGTCCAAACCCGCGTCAAGGAACGCGCAGAAGAGCAATCCTCGGCAATGACGCCCGACCAGCAGGCGGCGATCCGCATGGTGGCAAACGATCTTCACAGGCTGAATCAGGCGGTGATGAAGGCGGTCGAGGCTGGCGTCTCAGTCGAACTCGTTCGCTCCGCCCGCCATCACGGCGGGGGCGGCAATTGGGGCGATCTGCTGATCCCGGTCATCGTCACCCAGGGCAGAGGCTGACAGCCGCGGCACCGCAGTTGCATTGGAACAGAAGGCCGGCTCGCACCGGCCTTCTTTGTTTGACGCTCCCTTGGCACCCCTTGCTTATCGCGTTGGTTGTGCCATAGTCCGCCTCACGTAACGGCAGGTGGGATCGTGCTGCACAGTGGGACGGCGGAATTGGCCGAATTGACAGGCCTCGTGTATGGCTGTCTTTTCGGCAAAAGCAGTTGGCAGGCATTTCTGGATCGACTTGCAGAAACCCTGCCCGGCGGCAAGACGGCGCTTCACTATCATGATGTCACCTCACCGGCTGCTCATCTGCCCTATACGTCCGGCTTCAGCGATGCGGAAATCGATCAGTTCTCGAAGCATTTTGCGTCGGTGAACCCCTGGCTCCCCGGGAACATGCAGGCCCCTGTGGGCCAGGGCGTGACCGGCGAGGACCTTGTGCCGCGTGATCAACTGATCAGAACGGAATTCTACAACGATTGGCTCAAACGCCAGGCAGGCTGCGAAACCGCTGTCGGCATCACGATGATCCGCGAGCCAACACACACTTTGTTTCTCGTCACCTGCACCTCGTCACTCGACGCCGCGGTCAACAGGCGGGCCGCCGATCTTTACACGGCGCTCTCCCCGCACCTCAAACGTATGGTCGATTTATTGCGTAAGGCACACATAACGCTGGAACCCGGACAGGCTGGACAGACATTATTAGACGCGATTGGCGTCGGCCTGATCTACGTCTCGGAAAATCGAGTTGTCCGTTCCTTGAACGGTAGTGCGGAACGGATGCTTGCGAACGGCGCGCCACTTCGTCTGGCGGCAGACGGTCGCCTGAGCTTTCAATTGCCGCAAACGGCGGAGAAGCTTGATCAACTGGCTTCGCGCCATGGAGTCCACTCCGAGCCGCATGTCTCGATGATCAAGGGCAGTGACGACGTCCTCTATCGGCTGACGCTGATCCGCATGACATCCGATCTCTTCCTGGAACTTCTGAACGGACCGACGGTGGCCATCATCGTGGAGCCGATGACTACAGGACGCCCCGATGTTCGTCATGAACGCCTGATGGAGACCTTTAAACTGACCCCCAAAGAGGCTCGGATTGCTTCCGGCCTATTGTCGGGTCTGTCGCCGAAGGACATGGCCTTGGCCGACGGCGTCAGTTACGAAACGATCCGCACACACCTGAAGAGCATTTACGCGAAACTGCATGTGAACTCACAGGCGGGGCTTGTCGCGATGCTGATGCGATGAGGTTCGGGCCCGACCAAGATGCGTCGGGCGCCCACGGGGTCGCCGCAGACTAAATTACAGCGATGGCCGTAGCGGCCAACACGGCCAGAAGCAGCGCTGCCGCAGCGCAATTAACGGCGAGCCCGATCGCGCGGCGACGACTATTTTCGGCGGCGGCGATGGCAATGGCGCGGGCAACGGGACGGCGGTGGTCTGCAGGCATGGCGTGACTCCGTTTACGAGATACGGGACACCCGGATAATCCGGCCAGCCGGCCCACATCATGCTGTCCCTACCGGCCCCCGTGATTGATCATTCAAGCCGGGGCGGTCGAAACGCCGACTGTGAAAACAGGATCGGCCCGTAACTCTTAATGAAGAGTAAAGGCCGGACGGCCGCAATGCCAGTCCTACTTTCGCATGGCTGGCCTGATCGTCGCCAGTGACTGATCAGGCGACCTGGCCCGCGGCATAGCCCGAAGCCCACGCCCATTGGAAGTTATAGCCGCCGAGCCAGCCGGTAACGTCGGCGGCCTCTCCGATGAAATAGAGACCGGGAACGGATTTCGCCGCCATGCTGCGTGAATCAAGGTCGTCGGTATCGACCCCGCCGAGGGTGACCTCGGCCGTGCGGTAGCCCTCGGACCCGGCCGGCCGGACGCGCCAGCGGCGAATGTGCTGCGCAAGTGCCTCGATCTTGTGTCCCGAGAGTTCCGCCAAGGTTCCCTCGATGCCAACCTGCCGGACGAGCAGTTGCGCCAACTTGCGCGGCATATGCTCGGCGAGCACGGTCTGCGCAGACTGTCGGCCATTGGCCTTGCGCGCCGCGGAAAACACTTCGGCGACGTCCAGCCCGGGCTGAAGATGCAGCGTTATGTCCTCGCCCTCCCGCCAGAAAGAGGAGATCTGCAGGATCGCCGGCCCGCTCAAGCCGCGATGCGTGAACAGCATGGCCTCGCGGAACTCCGCCTTTCCATGGGTGGCCACCACCTCGGCCGAAACGCCCGGCATACCGTCGTGTTCTGCCAGCGCCTGCGGATCGAGCGTCAGCGGTACGAGCGCCGGCCGGGTTTCGACGATCCGCAACCCGAATTGTTCGGCGATGCGATAGGCAAAACCAGTCGCGCCCATCTTCGGGATCGACTTTCCACCCGTGGCGATGACCAGCGATCCGGCTTCAACGGGACCATCGCTCGTCACTACCCGGAAACCGGACTGTGACCGCTGGACGGAAGACACGTCGGTCGCCAACCGCAGTTCCGCCCCGACCGCGCGCATCTCCTTCAGAAGCATGGCGATGATGTCCTTCGCCGAGTGATCGCAGAAGAGCTGGCCGAGTGTCTTCTCATGCCAGGCGATGCCGTGGCTCTCCACCATGCCGAGAAAGTCTTTCGGCGTGTAGCGGGCCAATGCCGACTTGCAGAAATGCGGGTTCTGCGAGAGGAAATTCTTCGGGCCGGCGTCGATGTTGGTGAAATTGCAGCGCCCGCCTCCCGAGATACGGATCTTTTCGCCCGGCGCCTTCGCGTGGTCGATCACGACCACGCGCCGTCCGCGCTTGCCCGCCTCGATCGCACACATCATGCCGGCGGCACCGGCACCGATGATGACCACATCTCTTTTATCCATCACGCCGCAAATTCCTCGTTCGGCCCTCCAATTCCGCTCCCGTTGATGAAAGTCAATCCGGCCCTTCGTCTCAGTGCGGATCGAATGCGAATTTTGCGCGTAGGGGCTTGTTTTTCGGCAATTCGCCCCCCTAGCCAATGCCTAAACTCCGGCTATGATGGCGCATCCGAAACCAAACCCGGTGTAACATGCCCTCAAAAAAGACCGTTGCCACTACAGTTCAGAAAGTCAGCCGCTCCTCCAAAATCCCTTCCGCCCTCACCGCTCCGCGCGGCGTCAAGACCTGGAGAGAGGCAGTCGACTGGCTCAAGTTCCGAGGCATCGAAGACATTGAGTGCATCACCCCGGACCTTGCCGGGGTACCGCGCGGCAAGATGATGCCGTCGTCGAAGTTCACCTCCAACACTTCGCTTGCCCTTCCCTCCGCCGTCTACCGCCACACCATTTCGGGCGAGTATCCGGAGGAGACCGGACAATTCCGCTATGAGCCGCGCGACAGCGATCTCAAGCTCGTTCCCGATCTGTCCACGCTGAGCGTCGTACCGTGGGAATCCGACCCCACCGCGCAACTGATCTGTGACGTCGTCGGTTCAACCGGTGAAAACGTGGCTTATGCACCGCGCAACGTCCTGAAGAACGTGGTGGACATGTATGCCGAGCGCGGCTGGCGCCCCGTCGTGGCGCCGGAGATCGAGTTCTATCTGGTCGCCATGAACGACGACCCGGACTATCCGTTGCACCCGCCGAAAGGCCGCTCAGGTCGCACCATTCTCGGCGGCCAGGGGTACTCGATTGCCGGCATCAACGAATTCGACGAACTGATCGACGACATCTACCACTTCTCCGAGAAGCAGGGCCTCGAGATCGATACCCTGATCCACGAGGAAGGCCCCGCACAGCTCGAGATCAACCTTCGCCACGGCGACCCGATCGAGCTTGCCGACCAGGTGTTCATGTTCAAGCGCACGATCCGTGAGGCAGCGCTGAAGCACGGCATCTACGCCACTTTCATGGCCAAGCCGATGCAGGGCCAGGCCGGTTCGGCCATGCACATCCACCAGTCGGTGGTCGACATCAAGACCGGCAAGAACGTCTTCTCCAACCCGGATGGCTCGCCCTCGAAGGAGTTCTTCCATTTCATCGGCGGCATGCAGGCCTACGTTCCGAAGACGCTGGTGATGATGGCGCCCTACGTGAACTCCTATCGCCGCCTGACCCCGGAAATGTCGGCGCCGGTCAACAATGCCTGGGGCTATGACAACCGGACGACGGCGTTCCGCATCCCCGTGTCGGACGCGAATTCCCGTCGCGTCGAAAACCGGCTGCCAAGCTCCGACGCCAACCCGTACCTGGCGCTCGCCGCCTCGCTGGGCTGTGGCCTGCTCGGCATCATGAATGCCAGCGAGCCGTCGCCGCCGACCGATGAAGCGGCCAACGAAGGATCGATCGATCTGCCCCGCGGCCTCCTCGAAGCCGTCGCGCTGCTCGAATCCGATGTGGAACTGGCGAAGGTCCTGGATCCGGAATTCATCGGGCTCTACGCCGGCGTCAAGCGGGGCGAGTTCGAGACCTTCATGCAGGTGATCAGCCCGTGGGAACGAGAGTTCCTGCTGCTCAACGTCTGATTTCCGTTTCCGGCTGCGCCGGAACGCCAAAGCGGTAGCACATCGAGGCTCCGGCAGTCGGCGTTCCGGTCGCGTCGGCTGCTCAAACTGTTGCGATCGAAAGAATTTTCCATGTCCTGGCAAAGCCCGATTTCACCTGGCGTCTCCTGGTACGAAACAACGATTGGCGAACGACCCGAATACCCGCCAATGTCCGGCTCCTATGAGACCAACGTCGCAATCATCGGCGGCGGCTTCACCGGTCTGCAGGCCGCCTACAATCTCGCCAGCAAGGGCGTCCGCGTCATTTTGATCGAGGCTCACCGCCTCGGCGACGGCGCTTCCGGCCGCAACGGCGGTCAGTTGGGCACCGGTCAGCGCGCCTGGCCGGAAGAGCTGGAGGAAGAACTCGGCTACGAACGCTCGAAGGGCCTCTTCGATCTTGCGGAACATGCCAAGCAGTACATCCACGACTTTGCCGCCTCCGAGAACCTCGACATCGAGTACGTGGCGGGGCAACTGAATGTGTCCCACAAACCTAATCTCGAGAAGGACTACCGCGCCAATGCTGAGATTGCGGCGGCGCGCTACGGCTACACGCACTCGACTTTCATGGACAAGGCCGAAACGCAGGAGCGGCTCGGCTCGACCCGCTACATCTTCGGTGTGCGGGATGCCGGCACCGGCCACCTTCATCCGATGAAGCTGCTGGTCGGGATCGGGAAGGCCGCCAAGGCTGCGGGTGCGGTCCTCCACGAAAAGACGCCTGCCATCAAGGTCGACCGCGTCGGCGGCAAGGCAGTCATCACCACGCCAACCGGCACGATCACGGCGGACAGGGCGCTGATCGCCTGCAATGCCTATATCGGCAATCTCGAGCCGAAGACGGCAGCGCACGTTATGCCGATCCGCTCCTTCATCGGCGCGACGCCGGTGCTGGACAAATTTCCGAAGATCTTGCCCGGCGGCGAATCCGTCGCCGATTCGCGTTTCGTCGTGCGCTACTTCCGCAAGAGCCGCGACGGTCGCTTGCTGTTCGGGGGACGCGAGGCCTACACCGCCGACAACCCGAGCGATATCACGCAGCATATACGCCGTCAGATCTCCGAGATCTATCCGGAGCTTTCGAAGGTCGACATCCCGCACGCCTGGGGCGGCTCGGTCGGAATCACCATGCCGCGCAAGCCGTACGTGCGCGAGGTGATGCCCGGCATCACCTCGATTGGCGGCTACTCCGGCCATGGCGTCATGCTGGCGAACTATTGCGGCAAGCTTTATGCCGAGGAGGTTGCGGGCGGCAGCGCGGAACTCGACATGCTGAAGGCGTTCAAGATCCCTGCATTCCCCGGCGGGCCGCGATTCCGTTCGCCGTTGCTTTTCCTAGCGATGACCTGGTACGCGCTCCGCGACAAGCTTTAGGAGCAATCCGTCTCGATTTTGCGGAATTATGCAGCAAATGCCACCGGTCGGCGGTCGTGCGCCGACCGCTTTGCGCCAATGGGAGACATGAATGGCCGCCTTGGTGCCGGGAGCGGTCTATCCGCTTTCAAGGCCCAAACTGCGATAGCGGCTTCATCAACCAATCAGAGGCAGGCAGCTCCCGACCCATTTCTGTCATTTCGCAGCTAGTTCGTGGATTCCCGAAAGGTGCCGCTTATCACAACAGAGCGATACCAGCTTCGCGCTACCGGCGCTTCTCCGGACCCGACAGCCCCTGCGGCGAGGCAGGGTTTCCGGTTATGGGGCTTATGCCACACTTGGCCTTGGCAGCTTGCCCCGCGCGTTGGAAGAAACGGATTTCTGTGGCGATGGTTTCGCGCAACGGATCGGTTTGGTTGAAGTAGTCGCAGTCCAGACCGAGCTTTGCACCGTCTGCATCGCCCTCGTAATAGGTGCCGAACAAATGATCCCAGATCGGGAAATAGTTGGCGAAATTCTTGTCGCGATGTTCCCGCTCCCGGGAGTGATGGATGAAGTGGTCGCGTGGTGACTGGATCACGTATTTGCCAAACCAGCCATGCCAGGGAATGGCACTGTGCTTGATCAGACCAATGGTGCCAAAGGTGATGGTCACGAGGGCGAAATAGGCCGTTGGCAGGCCGATTAGCAGCGCCGGAACGACCATGATGGCCATGTTTATGGCTTTCTCCAGCGGATGCTCCCGCGTCGAAGTCAGCGCGTTGAACTCTTCGGCTGCGTGGTGAAATTCGTGCAGCCGCCATAGCACGGGCAGCCGGTGCATCAAACGATGCTGCCAGTAGCTCAAGAAGTCTGACAGCAGTAGGAACAAGAGAACATGTGCCCAGCCTGGCAGCCTCCCGGCAAGGTCCAGGTGGGGGGCATCCTGAGCCGCGCGGGTGATCGCATAGGACAGACCAAATGATGCAAGCGCCGCGAATAGTGTAATCATTCCCGTCGCCTGAAGGACGAAATAGACGATGTCGGTGATTGTGGATTTGCTGCGTTCGAAGAAAACCCGACGGAACCCGGAATTGCCGTACCCCACATAGGTGAGTTCCACCGCGAAAACCGTCAGCACCAAGCCAATGGAAATGGCGAAACTGAGCGCCGTTGCCTTACCATTCAGATAATAAGTATTGTAGAAAAAGCTTCCAAGTTTGTGCAGGCAGTATTCGACCAGATCCATGCCACTGCCTCCAAAACATGAACCCGTACAGGTTAGTCCTGACGATGCGCTCTTGCCAGATTGCTCAAGGACGATAGGATCATCCTTTTGATGTATTACCGGCGGCGGCTGAACATTAGATCGTGATAGCCCAAGTTCGCCGTTTGGTGATCGGATTGCGCTGCAGTATGCCGGCCGACAATGATGGTGGAAATAGCATTGTTACTTCTGCTGCCGACGAGCTTGGAGAGTCTGTCAAGCTTCTTTGCGTGACGGAAGTGGACGCTCTGTCCTCGTGCAAAATGACCGCACAGCCGAACGTCCGCAATGGGCCAGAAGCGGCCGTTGGTGGTCATTTGCCACCTAATACGGCGATTTTGTCGTAGCCGCTCTGGTCATTTTAAATCGATTAGAATATAACGGCGCCAACGCGAACCAAATCGAGAATTGCAATGAGCAGCCAATTCATTCCGGTCGAGCCGTTCGACTACGTCGTCTTTGGCGGTACCGGCGACCTGGCGGAGCGCAAGCTACTGCCGGCCTTGTACCACCGCCAGATCGCGGGCCAGTTCTCCGAGCCGACGCGCATCATCGGTGCGTCGCGGGCGGCGATGACCGACGAGGCGTACCGCGATTTCGCGACCAAGGCGCTGCGCGAACACCTGAAACCCGGTGAGCTAGACGACGGACAGCTCAAGGCTTTTACCGAGCGCCTCTTCTACGTTTCGGTCGATGCGAAGTCGGAACAGGGTTGGGACAAGCTCAAGGAGATTCTCGACGACGGCAAGGAGCGCGTGCGCGCCTTCTATCTCGCCGTCGCACCGGCAATCTTCGGCGAGATCGCCGAGAAGATCCGCGATCACAAGCTGATCACCAAGCAGACGCGTATCGTGGTCGAGAAGCCCATCGGTCGCGATCTCGCCTCGGCCACGGAACTCAACAACACGATCGGCAAGGTGTTTCGCGAAGACCAGATCTTCCGCATCGATCACTATCTCGGCAAGGAGACGGTGCAGAACCTCATGGTGCTGCGCTTTGCCAATGCGCTTTACGAGCCGCTCTGGAACTCCGCCCATATCGATCACGTGCAGATCACGGTGGCCGAATCCGTCGGCCTCGAGAGCCGCGCCGGCTACTACGACAAGGCGGGCGCACTGCGCGACATGGTGCAGAACCATATCTTGCAGCTTGTCTGTCTGGTGGCGATGGAGGTTCCCTCCTCGATGGATGCGGAAGCTGTCCGCGACGAGAAGCTGAAGGTGCTGCGGGCGCTCAAGCCGATCGACGAGTACAACGTCGAGCGGTTGACGGTACGCGGCCAGTACCGCGCCGGCGCCTCGGCCGGCGGGCCGGTGAAAGGCTATCTCGAGGAGCTCGAAGGCGGTGTCTCCAACACAGAAACCTTCGTCGCCATCAAGGCCGAGATCGGCAACTGGCGCTGGGCCGGCGTGCCCTTCTACATCCGCACCGGCAAGCGCATGGCGACCCGCGTCTCCGAGATCGTCATCACCTTCAAGCCGATTCCACATTCGATCTTCGAGCCGGCCGCAGGCCGCATCGAGGCCAACCAACTCATCATTCGCCTGCAGCCCGGCGAAGGCGTCAAGCAATGGCTGATGATCAAGGACCCCGGACCGGGTGGCATGCGGCTTCGCAGCGTGCCTCTCGACATGACCTTCGCCCAGGCCTTCGACTCCCGCAATGCGGACGCCTATGAGCGGCTGCTGCTCGACGTCATCCGCTCCAACCAGACCCTCTTCATGCGCCGCGACGAGGTCGAAGCCGCATGGCGCTGGGTCGACCCGATCCTGAAGGCTTGGGACGTGACCAGCCAGCAGGCGCAGGGCTACACGGCCGGCACGTGGGGTCCAAGCCAGGCGATCGCCCTGATCGAGCGCGATGGCCGCACATGGCACGAAAGCTGAGGCAAGCCATGGTGACGAAGTTTCATGAGTTTGCCGACGCCACTGCATTGGCTGAAGGGTTAGCGGATACGGTTGCCACAGCGCTGCGGACGGCGATTGCCGAACGCGGCAAGGCGACGATCGCGGTCTCCGGCGGCTCAACGCCGAAGCAGTTTTTCAAGGCGCTTTCGACACGAGCGATCGATTGGCCGAAGGTGACGGTCACGCTGGTGGACGAGCGCTTCGTTCCGGCCGACAACCCGCGGTCCAACCATCTTCTGGTCGCTGAAAACCTGCTGCAAGGCGCCGCCGCCGAAGCAGGTTTCTTGCCCCTCTACCGTAAGGCGAATAGCGCGGAGGAAGCTGCCAGGCTGGCCGGTGGGGAACTGGCCAAGCTCGCGGATCCATTCGACGTGGTGGTCCTCGGCATGGGCAATGACGGCCACACGGCTTCGTTCTTCCCGGGCGGAGACCACCTGGCGGAGGCGCTGTCCGCAGCGACACCCCGCGGTGTGATAACCATGGAAGCCGACGGTGCCGGCGAAGCCCGCCTCACGCTCACCTTCTCAAGTCTTCAGGATGCGCGGCTTCTGGTGCTCCACATCGAAGGCCAGGCCAAGAAGGAGACGCTGGAAAAGGCCCTTGGCGACGGCGGCGAGAACGACATGCCGGTGCGCGCAATCTTCCGGCGCGCGGCGACGCCGGTCGACATCTTCTGGGCGCAGTAGCCGACCGAACCGTCAGAGCGCCATCGTGCAGGACAGGGCGCCCTGGCACGGGATTTCGCGCCAGGGTCGGCCGCAACGGTCGCCGCCGGAAAACCGCAGAAGCCACTCAATGGCTCCCGCGAAACCACTGCAGAGAGAAATCAGGATAGCTCCCATGTCCGCCGATTCCCGCATTGAAGCCATAACAGCTCGCATTGTCGAACGCTCGAAGCCCCTCCGTGAACCCTATCTCGACCGGGTGCGTGCCGCAGCATCCCAGGGCGTGCACCGATCGGTCCTCGGTTGCGGCAACCTCGCGCATGGCTTCGCCGTCTGCTCGCCTGCCGAGAAGGCGGCCCTTGCCGGCGACCGCGTCCCCAACCTCGGCATCATCACCTCCTACAACGACATGCTCTCGGCCCACCAGCCGTTCGAGACCTATCCGGCGCTGATCCGGCAGGCCGCGCGCGAAGCCGGTGGGGTGGCGCAGGTGGCCGGCGGGGTCCCGGCGATGTGCGACGGCGTCACACAGGGCCAGCCGGGCATGGAACTGTCGCTGTTCTCGCGCGACCTGATCGCCATGGCGGCCGGCGTCGGCCTGTCGCACAACATGTTCGACGCCGTCGTCTATCTCGGCGTCTGCGACAAGATCGTTCCGGGGCTCACGATCGCGGCCTTGACCTTCGGCCATCTGCCGGCGGTTTTCGTTCCCGCCGGCCCGATGACCTCCGGGCTGCCGAACGACGAGAAGGCACACGTGCGCCAGCTCTTCGCCGAGGGCAAGGTGGGGCGCGACGAACTGCTGGAGGCGGAATCGAAATCCTATCACGGCCCCGGCACTTGCACCTTCTACGGCACCGCGAACTCAAACCAGATGCTGATGGAGATCATGGGCTTCCACCTGCCCGGCGCGTCCTTCATCAATCCGGGCACACCGCTGCGCGATGCGCTGACGAAGGAGGCGGCGAAGCGGGCGCTTGCGATTACCGCGCAGGGCAACGAGTTCACGCCGGCCGGCGAGATGATCGACGAGCGTTCGATCGTCAACGGCGTGGTCGGACTGCATGCCACCGGCGGCTCGACCAACCACACGATGCATCTGATCGCGATGGCGCGCGCGGCCGGCATCATCCTCACCTGGAAGGACATTTCCGACCTTTCCGACATCGTGCCGCTGCTCGCCCGCGTCTATCCGAACGGACTGGCCGACGTGAACCACTTTCATGCGGCCGGCGGCATGGGCTTCCTGATCAAGGAACTCCTGAAGGCCGGCTACCTGCACGATGATGTTCGCACCGTCTCTGGCCAGGGCATGCATGCCTATACGATCGAGCCCCGGCTTTCCGACGGCGGCACGGTGCGGCGCGAGCCGGCACCGATGGTCAGCCACGACCCGAAGGTGCTCGCCAGTGTCGAACACCCCTTCCAGCATAGCGGCGGGCTGAAGATGCTCTCGGGCAATCTCGGCAGCGCCGTCATCAAGATCTCCGCGGTCAAGCCCGAACGCCACGTGATCGAGGCGCCTGCGAAGGTGTTTCACGACCAGGCCGAATTGAACGCCGCCTTCAAGGCTGGACAGCTCGAAGGCGATTTCGTCGCCGTGGTCCGCTTCCAGGGACCGAAGGCGAACGGCATGCCGGAACTGCACAAGCTGACCACAGTGCTCGGCATCCTGCAGGATCGCGGCCAGAAGGTTGCACTCTTGACGGACGGGCGGATGTCGGGCGCCTCGGGCAAGGTTCCCGCGGCGATCCACGTCACCCCCGAAGCCGCCGACGGCGGGCCGATCGCCCGCATTCGCGAGGGCGATGTGATCCGGGTCGACGCGATCAATGGGACGTTCGACGTGCTGGTCGACGCAGGCGAGTTTGCTGCAAGAACGCCGGCATCGGCCGACCTTTCCGGCAACGAATTCGGCATGGGCCGGGAGCTTTTCGCTGCCTTCCGCGCCATCGCAGGGCCCGCCGATCACGGCGCAAGCGTGCTGTTTGCGTAAGCTGCTCGGCAGACGTCAGCTATAGATATCCAGCGTCCGGTCCCGATGGTTCGGATGGGTGCTGTAAACGAAGATGCGGTTCATGTCCTTTTCGGCAATCAACCGCAGGAAGCGCGCCTCGACGGTATCATTGGCATGAACGCGGAGCGCGAGGCAGCCGATCATCGGAACCCGGGCGCTGACGATGTCGAGATAGAAGTTTTTCGGCAGCTTGAACCGGGTCGAAATCTTCAGCAATGCCCCGCTGCGCGAGAGCCTGATGATCTGGCAGCGGCGGGATGCAAGGTTGACGATACCGCCGTTCTCGGTGAACTCGATGCGGGCCTCGTTGCAAGTGTCCTCCATCGGGAAGGTCTTTTCCCGATCGTACATGAAGGATTCTTCCTTGTTCAGGTAGATCGAACGTTGAGGAGAAGGAGGCGTGCTCATTGCGGTATTCCCATGCCTTGCTTGCGGTGAAACGTTAGCCGGGAAAACTTTAAAATCAGATTGAGTGTTCCGCTAAAAGACGGCCAGCCGTTCTGCAATGTCATAGGATGCGGCAGCTTTTTGCGGCCGTCTTGCCGATGCTGAAACCGGAAGACTTCAGCGTGCCGCTGACAACGACGCGCTCGTCGCTGCGCGCCGCCGGATCGCGGATCGCCAAACCGCTGATCTCCCGCATCCTCAACCTGGAAGTGCGGCCGGATCAGGAGCTATAGATGATCGTCCGCGGATCGACCGGGCCGGCGCCACGGTAGCCCGGCCATCACGACCACTTGACCGGCCAGTGCGCGAGGCGGCCGACCCTCCCCGCGCCCGTCAGCAGTTCAGAACTTCGGTGCTTTGCGCCCGGACTTGCGATAGGCGGCAATGACGGTGTTGGCCATCAGCATGGCGATGGTCATGGGGCCGACGCCACCCGGAACCGGCGTGATCGCGCCGGCAATCTCCGCGCATTCCTCGTACGCCACATCACCGACGAGGCGCGACTTGCCCTCGCCCTTGTCTGGTGCCGGCACCCGGTTGATGCCGACGTCGATGACGGTGGCTCCGCGCTTGACCCAATCCGCCTTGACCATCTGCGGGCGTCCGACCGCGGCGACAAGGATGTCGGCGTTGCGGCATACGGATGCGAGATCCTTGGTGCGCGAGTGGGCCATCGTCACGGTGGCGTTGGCGTTGAGAAGGAGCGCGCCCATCGGCTTGCCGAACAGATTGGAGCGGCCGATGACGACGGCGTTCAATCCGGACAGGTCTTCCCCGTGGATGCCGCGCACCAGCACCATCGCGCCGGCCGGCGTGCAGGAGATCAGCCCACCGTCGAGATCGCCGGTTGCGAGCTTGCCGGCATTGACCACATGCAGTCCGTCGACGTCCTTTTCCGGCAGGATCGACTGGATGATCGGCTCGGAATTCAGATGTTTCGGCAGCGGCAGCTGCACGAGGATGCCATGCACCGTTTCGTCGGCGTTCAGCGTCCCCACCAGTGCGGCCAATTCCTCCTGGGTCGTCTCCTCGGGCAGCGTGTGCTGGATGGAGGTGAAGCCACACTCCTTGGCCATCCGGCTCTTGGAGGACACGTAGGCATGGCTTGCCGGATCGTCGCCGACGATAACCACCGCCAGGCCTGTCTTAACTCCGGTCTCCTGCTCGAGATTGCGGGCCGCAGCCTTGACGGCGTCAATTACGGAAGCGGCAACCTGCTTGCCATCGATAATGGTGGTCACGTTCTTCTCCCTCGCGAACTGCGCGAAAATCTAAAGGCTTCTGAGCACCGGCAATAGCCCCTTCACGCCCTATGTTGTCAAAAAACGGATAATGCAAGCGCACCAACCGGCGACCAAGTGGCGCATTGCACCGCCAGCGTCCGGCAAGCGGGCGGGAGCATCGGGCTCTACCCGGCGCGGATCTCGCGCTATGGCAAATGATTCTTGAATGCAAAGCATCGCTCTTTAGCGAGCAACTTAAGTCTGCCTTGAGGCGAAACTGGTACACGCAGTGGGAAGCCTGAAGGACACGCCCGATGACCGATCTGTTCGCCGATGACCGGACGATGTCCGCCGATCCGGCCCACCGCTCCGCCTTGCCGCGAAAGGGAGCCTCGCCTTCGGCCGAACCTCGCCTGACACCTCGGACGGCAACCGCGCTAAAGGCGTCGCAGCGCGACATCCTGGGCCTTCCGGTATGCGACCTGGACTGGGCCGACGCCTTCGACTTCGTGGCGCGCCTGGCCGAAATGCCGATCGGGCAGACGACGATCGCCTTCCTGAACGCCGATGGCGCGAACCTGATGCTGAATGATCCCGAATACCGGGATGCGCTCGAACGGCAGATCGTCCTGCCGGACGGCCAAGGCGTGGACGTGGCATCGCAGGTGATCCACGGCCGTTCCTTCCCGGCCAATCTCAACGGCAAGGACTTCGTGCCGGCCCTGCTGACCTATATGGAGGCGCCGAAGCGCGTCGCACTGATCGGCGCCGAGTGGCCAGTCCTGCTGCAGGCGGCCGAAAATCTGCGGGAACATGCGCCCTGGCACGAGTTTCACGCCGTCTCCGACGCTTTCTTCGATCGCAGCGAATCTGCAGCCATCATGGAGAAGGTGCGGAAATTGTCCCCGGACATCCTGCTCGTCGCCATGGGGAGCCCCTTGCAGGAAAAATGGATCGACCGGCATGTGGCGCCCGGCCATGTGCGGCTCGTGATCAGCGTCAACAACCTGCTTGACGCGATCGCCGGCGAAACGGAGAAAACCCCGGCACGCGTGCATCATCTCAGGTTCGCGTGGCTGTTCCGTCTGATCAAGGAGCCGCGGCTGGGCTGGTATCGCTATATCGTCGGGTACCCGCGGTTCCTGCATCATGTCGC
This sequence comes from Mycoplana sp. 10N416, assembly GCF_056394765.1. Classification (NCBI taxonomy): domain Bacteria; kingdom Pseudomonadati; phylum Pseudomonadota; class Alphaproteobacteria; order Hyphomicrobiales; family Rhizobiaceae; genus Mycoplana; species Mycoplana sp. 10N416. The sequence continues at coordinate 67,077 of NZ_JBFTIM010000009.1, forward strand.
TCGCTACAAGCTTCGCAGCCTGTTCAGCCGTCAGCGCGGCGAAAGCGCATGAGACACCCAATGCGGTGCCGGGTAATCGACGGTGCATCCGGCGCCTTCAATCAGCGGTCAACATAACGACAAACGGCGCGCGTTAACCGGCAACGCGACGCCGTTGTTTGACCGGTCGTGGCCTCAGTTTGTCGGGGATTGAGCAGCCGCACCCGTTGCAGCATCGCCCTTGACGATGTTGGTGCCTTTTCGCGCAGGTTTCGAGTTCACCTCCACGTTGGCGATGTAGTCGATCTGCTCGATGATCACCTGGTCGATGACCGCTTCACCGAAACGCTTGTTCAGGCCGTCCTTTACCGCAGCGCGAAAGGTGTCGATGTCGAAATGATCCAGCTTCTCGATATCGATCATCCGCTGTCCGACGAGCAGCGTAAAGAGCTCGTCGGTGATTGCTTCGTTCATCGGTATCACCTGTTTTGCCGCGAGCTGCGTGTTGGCAGCATAGGACAGGCGGGTGAGGAAATATCCCTTGACGGCGCCATCGGAAATCACGGGAATGGTCGCCTGACCGCCCTTGACAAGCTCCAGTGCCGCCGCGCGCGCGGCAGCCTCCTCATCGACCCTGGGTGCGGCCGCCATCTGCATGGAGAAATAGACCGACGCCAGCGTGATGGCGCAGATCCAGATGCCGGTGAGGACGAGCTTGATCACAGTTGGTACCCCAGACGGAACTGCTCCTGCGAGTAAGTGCCGTCCTCTTCCTGCTCACGCACCGCATCCTTCAGCAGTTGCACGACGGCACGAACGGCCTCGAGGTGGGCCGACACGCGTTGGGCGTTGACGGCGAGCTTCTCTCTCAGGTTCTTCAGCTGCGGACCGAAGGACGTCGGCATTTCGTCTGGCTGGACGTCGCGCGAGAGCATGGCGAGCTCATACAGGCAGCGGCTCTTGTGCGCATTCGAGGTCTGCAGATCGAAGTCGGGGTCGACGCCGATGCCGTCGTTTTCCGCGTCGACGATGTTTTCAAGCCGGTTCAGTACGGTACGGATACGGAGATCGTTCGTTGCCATGTCCATTGTTGTTTCCTCCGATCAGGATGTCTTTTTGTCGTTCTTCGTTTCACCCGGTGTCAGCTCAGCGAATGTGTTGCGCTGCAACTCCTGAACCATGGCGGTGGAAACGCGCTGGGCATTCGGGTCGATCACGGCGATATCCTCCGTGACTCGCTTCTTTTCATTGTCCTTCATGAGGCTTTCGGCGATGCCGATGCCGCCACCCTTGGAAATCACGTCGCCGATCTGCTCGGCCATCATGCCGCGCCAGATTTCACCGGCGGTACCCTTGCCGTAGATCTCTTCGCTTTCGGCTGGCAGCATGGACTTCACGAAGTTCTGCAGCACCATGGCTTCGAACTTGCGGTACGTCTCCGGGATCGCCTTGTCCCCGCCACTCACGGCTGTCGGCATGGCGGATCCGGCGGAATTGCGGTTCAAAATACTGACGGCGGCACCGAAGCCGCCGCCGGCATCGGCGAGGCTGGTCGCCTCGAAACTTGCGCGGTTCGATCTCAGCTGCGCCTGCGCTTCCTGCACCGATGCAGGGTCGGCGGCTCGCACAACGTCAAGCACCAGATCGCTGGGGGGTGAAATTGCCACGTCTCTTTGCCTCTCGGATGTGAGGAAGCCGCACCCACCGTCATGGCAGACCGCCGACCTATTCGCAGCGAAGACCGCGACACTGACCGCCAACGGAACGCCATCGTTCCGGTTTGCATGCCAACGCCCGCGGGTTTCATCCTTCGTCCTGGATTCGACTATCGCCGCCCAACCTTACGGGAGGCTGGTCATGCGCTCGCGCCAATCGGAGAGCGGCTCCTCGACTAACGTCCGCCCTCATCACCATAGGCGATGCGCTGGTCGATGAGATCGTAGATGGCATCGTCGTCGGCCTCGCGCGTCTCGAGGTCGCGAGCTTCGTGCATGCGCTCTTCCAAGCGGTCGCCTTTTGTGCGTTCGCGCACAATCCGCATCTCATGCATCTGCTGCACGCCGGCCAGCATCGTGTCCTTATGGCGCAGCTTGCCGATCTGCGCGGCATAGATGCCGGAGAACCCGCGGTGGACTGGATTGAGCGAATTGATCGCCCCGGCGACCGCATCCATGGTGTCGGCCACTTCCTGCCGTTGCTGCGTCGTCATCGCCAGATCCATTTCCGCCATCTGCTCGAGATGACGCTGAACCGTGACCAGGCGCTTGAGTTTGTCGGAACGGTTCTTCATGTCACCTCCCTCAGCGGCCTTCGAACACCGGGATGAAGCCGCTGGCAAAAATCTCCAGCAGCGAGGAGACGCCGAAGTAGAGCAGAAACAGACCGCCCAGGATGATGTAGGGCAGCGAGATGAAATAGATCGGCATCTGCGGTGCAAGCTTGTTGATCAGACCGACGGTGACGTTGAACAGCAATCCGTAGATGATGAAGGGGCTGGCCAACCGCAGCATGATGCTGAAGGTCTGCGCCAGTGTGTCGGTCAGGGTGATCAGCGCGCTTTGCGGGTTGAAGCCCCCCATCGGGATCGCCGTGTAGGAATCGACCAGTGCCCGGAAAACGATGTGGTGAAAATTCAAAGTGAACAGCACCATGAGCCCGGCGAAGCTGATGAGGTTGGTCAGCTGGTTTTCCGACGCGTCCTCAAGAATGTCTGGCGACGGCGGTGAGTTGAATCCGATCATCATCGTCAGCGACGTGCCTGCGAACTGGAGGCCCAGCACATAGTAGCGGGTGATCAATCCGATCACGGCGCCGGTCAGCGTCTCGAACAGGATCACCTCGACATAGCTGACAGTCGCCCCTTGTGTCTTCGGATAGATCGTGTCCCAGAGAATCGGCAGAACTGCCATCGAAACGGCGACCGCCAGGAACAGTCGGATCTGCATGGCGATGCGGGCCGAGGAAATACCCGGAAGTAGCATGAAACAGCCGCCGACACGGCAGAAGGCAGCGAACAGCGCCAGCACCGTGCCCTGCGGATCGGTGATCATGAGATCGAGCCGAGAATCTTGATCTCGATGCCCTTGGCAAGCTCGACATGCGAGAGGACCGGCAACGTGGCAAACAGGCGTTCGATGATCATGCGCACATAAGTCCGGGATTCGGGCGAGGTGACAAGTACGAAGGGCGTGCCGCGATCAAGAAATTCACGGATAACTTTCGTTGCCTGCTCGCTGAATTCTTCCAGCTGGCGCGGGTCGATGTCGAACTCCACGACTTCACCCTTGGCATCGCGCTTGAGTGCCTGGTGAAACACCATGTCCCAGCGGTTTCCGAGGCGCAGAACCGGCAGAACGCCGTTTTCGGCCAGATCCCCGCAGATCTGCTGGGCCATGCGAATGCGGACGTGCTCGACGATCTGCTCAGTCTTGCGCACGTGAGGCGCGAGTTCCGCGACGGCTTCAAGAATGAGATGCAGATTGCGGATCGACACCCGTTCGGCAAGCAGCAGCTTCAACACCGCCTGCAGGCCGGAGTAGGACATATGCGACGAGCAGATCTCGTCGGCCAGCTTGCGATACTCCGGATCAAGCCGCTCGATCAGGATCTTGACGTCCTTATAGGACAGCAGTTGCGGCAGATTGTTCCGGATGACCTCGGAAAGATGGGTGAGGACGACCGAAACGTTGTCGATCGGATGGAAACCCTCGCGGCGGAGATCCTCGATGAAGGTCTCCAGGACCGAAACCGCGGGCATGCCGAAGGCGGGCTCACGGATATCGTCGCCCGGAACGCTTGGCTTGCGGCCACCGCCGGTGACCACCATAACCTCACCGACGCGCACGAGGTTGGAGGCGACGGTCGTTCCATGGATGCGGATATGATACGACTTGTCGGCAATCGAAATGTCGTCGGAGACCTTGATCTCCGGGACGACGAACCCGTATTGCGTGGCGAATTTCTTGCGCATCTTTCCGACGCGGAACGCCAATTCCTGGTGGGCTCCGAGGAGGCGTGTCGAAACCTGCTTGCCGAGCAGGAGTTCGATCTCGGCGGTCTTTAGCGCCGACTTGACCGAGTCCTTGTCGGCGTCCTTTGCCTGCACGGCATTGGTTGCCTCCTGCTCGCGCCGCAGCCTGTTCTCCTCCTCCTGCCGGCGCGGAATGATCCAACCGCCGAACGCCATGACGCCGCCGAGCACCATGAACGGAAAGAAGGGCAGCCCAGGCATGACCGCCAGAAGCATCATCAGACCGGCAGCGACGAGCAGGGCGCGCGGGTAGCCGCTCAGTTGGTCGACAACGGCCTTGTCCGTCGAGCCCGGCGCACTTCCACGCGAAACGAGCAGGCCGGCCGCGAGCGACACGATCAGGGCGGGGATCTGCGACACGACGCCGTCGCCGACCGACAGCTTGACGAAAACATCGGCCGCCTCGCCAACTTCCATGCCGTGGCGGAAATAGCCGATGATGATCCCGCCGAAGATATTGATGGCCGTGATGATAAGGCCGGCGATCGCATCGCCGCGAACGAACTTGGACGCACCGTCCATCGAGCCGAAGAAGGAGCTTTCGTCCTCCAGCTCGCGCCGGCGATGCTGTGCCTGCTTCTCATCGATCAGTCCGGCGGACAAGTCCGCGTCGATCGACATCTGCTTGCCGGGGATGGCATCGAGGGTGAAGCGGGCGCCGACTTCGGCGATGCGGGTCGCACCCTTGGTGATGACGATGAAGTTCACCGTGATCAGGATCAGGAAGACGATCAGTCCGATGACGAAATCGCCCGACATGACGAGGTTGGCAAAACCGGCGATGACGCCGCCGGCCGCATCGTGACCCTGGTGGCCGTGCGAGAGGATCACGCGGGTGGTGGCGATGTTGAGCGCCAGCCGGATCATCGTCGCGATCAGAAGGATCGTTGGAAAGGACGAGAAGTCGAGAGGTCGCTGGATCCAGAGCGAAACCATCAGGATCAGAACGGAAAAGGCGATCGAGAACGCCAGCCCCATATCGATCAGGAACACCGGTATCGGCAGGAACAGGATCGAGAGAATGGCGACGATGCCCATCGCAAACGCGACGTCCCGACCGCTCGGATTCACCTTGGGAATGGAGAGTGATGGTACCTGTGCCATATTCGTCCCGTCTCGTCATGAGAGGCGCAGCCCGCAGGAGCCGCCATGCTGCCCGCAGTGGTAGCGCGCGAAACTTGCGCGAGGGTGGCAGCGGGGGACGAAGTCTAAAAGCTCAGAAGCCGGATTCGATCCGGGAGAAGATGACATCGCTGAAGATGGAGATCTGCGCCCCGATGAAGGGCGCCGAGAGCGCGACCGTCACGAAGACCGCAAGAATCTTTGGGACGAAGGTCAGGGTTACTTCCTGGACCTGCGTCAACGCCTGGATGAAAGCGATGCTGACGCCGACGACCATGGCCGCCAGAACCGCAGGACCGGACGCGACGATCACGGTCCAGATGGCGGCTTGGGCGATATCGAGGGCGTCGGCCTCATTCATTTCGGTCAGCTCACTTTCACGCCGGGGCCGATGACAAGCTTCTTGCCCGACTCAAGCGTCGCAACGATGCCGTCGGTATACAACGTCACTTCCTTGACGACACCAGAAATCTGGCCGTCGTCGCTGGTCACGGTCCGTCCGATCACAGAATTGGCCTCCTGGAGAGCCGTGCGCTGCAGCATACTCTCGAGGTTCTTGTTCGTCTTGATCGTCTGCTCGACCTGCGAGAAGGTCGCGAGCTGCGCCATCTGCTGGGTCGGATCCATCGGCTCCGTCGGATCCTGGTTCTTCAGCTGGGCGACAAGCAGCTTCAGAAAGCTCTCGTAGTTGAGCGTGGCCTTGTTGGAGTCCGACCCGGACTCCATGCCCGATACGGTCGGCGTGTAACCGTTTCCTGCGGCTCCGACCGGCGTCACCATATGGCGATCTCCTTGCGGATATGCTCGATCGTCGCCGGCGTCATTTCCTGGTTGTTGAGGATGCGATCCTCGATCGGATAGAGAGCGCGGATGGCCTTCAGCGCTTCAAAGGCACGCCCCTGCGTGACCAGACCGTCGATCCGCTTCAGCTCCGCCAGCACTTCCTCGTTTTTGAAGCAGTTGAGGAGCATGATCACCGACTTGCGGAAGATCGTCGTCGACTGCTCGGCGCCTTCCGGATTGATCAGGATCATCTGCGCGATGAAATAGAGCTGGCGCAGCGGCGTCGTCGCCTGCTCGGGCTGGAGGACGTGGTTTTCCAACAGGAAGGTGACATCGTTCAGGAACTCGAGCGCAACCTTGCGGTCAACCCGCAGGACCGCCCCGTTCACGAAGATACGCTCGCCCGACTTCAGTGAGATCCGCAATGTGCTTTTCATTTAATGCCATCCCTGATGATGGTTGTTATGTCGATGATCCCCTGGAAATTGGCCGACTCGCGCTTACGGATGCGTTCGACCTCCCCCAAGATCCAGAGGGCTATTGAAATTAGATTGGCACGCAGCTCCTGGTCGAGCTGGTTCTCCGGGTCCCCGAGATCCTCCACGAAGCGGATCCAGACGCGGCGCGTATAGTAGACCGCCTCAATGGCATCCCTGCCGTAGCTTTCGCTTTGCTGCGCCCGCCGCAGGAGATCGATTGAGCGATCGAGAACCTGCCGCTCCCGGCTTCTGGAGGTTTCAACGCCATCCTCCATGATCTCAACGTATGAGAACTGGTACATTCAGACACCCTTCATGTTTGTCGTCGCACCTCTGATCATCAGAGGTAGTTCACCAGGCTCATGTTCTGCAATCGGCCCGTCAGCGTGTAGGCCAGCGACAGCTGGTTTTCGAGAGTCGTGATGCGGGTTGCGGTCTCGTTGGTATCGACCTTTTCGAGATTGTTGATGCTCGTCGTCATGATCTTGGTTTGCGCCTCGAGCGAGATGTTCGCTTGCTTGACGCGTGCCTCCGATACACCGAGCGTGGTGCGCTCGCCGTCGATGCCCGTGATAGCGGAGCCGATGAACTCCAGCGACTTGTCGCTGACCGTCTTGCGGACCGCCGTGCTGATATTCAGGTTCAAGAGCTCGTAGCCGATCACCGCACCGAGCGCGAACTTGCGCATGCCGTCGGTATTGGCATTGGTCGAACTCTGGATGACCTCGGAGGTGCTGATCCGGCTTGCCATGTTCTGGCTGGACGCATTCGACCAGTCGGTTGCCCAGGTTCCTGCAGGCGAAGTGTCCATGAACCTGGTCTCGAGGTCGTCGATGAACGCCGACATCTGCAGATCGGTGATGTTTGCCGTTTGCGGATCCGATGGCGGAAAGCTGAAGAAAGCGGAGAAAGCACTGTCGAAGGCTGTTTTCGCCGTAGAACCGGCGGCGAGGTAATTGTTCACCGGCATGACATCGGTATTGATGCCGGCAAAAAGATACTCACCGCTGAAGGATGTGTTGGCGGCATTGGTGAAGAGCGTCAGCGCACCGGCGAAGCTCTCCTTGGTCTGGTTGAGCTGGGTTTGCGTTTCCGTGCCGGCAAACGTGATCAGCGTTTCCTGCACCTGCTTTGCCGCTTCGGAGATGTTTCCAAGCGCCAGCTGCGAGGCGCTGAGGCGCTGCTTTGTCAGCGAGTTCGTACTTAGCAGCGACTCAAGGCGCTGCAGGTCGCGGTGGAGATTGAGCGTGCGGGCGGTCTTGGCGCCCAGAACGGCGCCGACGTCGGCATGCCGGCCGGTGACCGTCTCCTTCTGCTTCTGCATGAGCTCCGTCTGCGCCTCGGCGATGGTCCGAAGCAGAGTGCTCTGCATGGTCATGTTGGATACGAACGACGTCTTCATGTGCTTAGCCTGCTGCCTGGAGGAGCGCGGTCATCATCTCGTCGACTGCCGCGACCAGTTTCGCCGAAGCCTTGTAGGACTGTTCGAGATCGAGCAGCAGCGCCAGTTCCTCGTCGAGGCTGACGGCCGTCACACTCTTCAGTGCATCCTGTGTCCGCGACAGAAGTGCGGACTTGTCGTCGTTGGCCGTTACCGCCGCACTGCGCAACTGCTCTACCCAGCCGATCGAAGCGGTCGAGAAGTTCAGAATGTTCGCCGTCGGATTGACACCGGTCGAGACGTCAAACGTCATGTCCGTCTCGAAGGCAGCGGCGTAGCCTTCCAGCAATGTCGAGAAGCTCGCGTCGTTGGCGGTGTTCTGGCTCACGTTCACGCCGTCGCGAAGCGCCAGCGGGTTGCCACCCTTCGCCGTAATCACCAAAGGGTTGACGATGATCGAAGCTGCCAATCCATCCTGCAGCGCACCCGGAACGACAGTTGACTGCGTGGTACCGTTCATCCAGGCGAAGAGGCCGGGCTGACCAGCGTCCTGGAACATCGAGATGAGCCCACGCGCGAGTTCGTCGAGCTGCGTCTGGAACGTGGGGGTGATGTCGTCACGCAGTTGCAGCAGTGCCGCCAGTGTCCCTTGGGCGCTGGTGTTGCCGCCTTGGCCCGCCGGCACTGCGACGCCCTCGATGTAGACCTTGTTGCCCGCCAGTCCGGCCGTGAACGTCGCGGTTGGGACGAACGTGACCGAGCGCGGATACGTCTCGAACAGGACCGTTCCGTCGCTGGTATAAAGGGCCATGTCGTTGTTGGTACGGACCAGCGTGCTGACCCCGACGATCTCGGAGATCTGCGTCAGAAGCCTGTCGCGCTGATCGAGCGCGTCGTTCACGTCGGTACCGGCGGCCGTGCCAGCCTTGACCTGATCGTTATAGGTCTTGAACTCGGCAAGCAGGCGGTTCAGTTCGTTGACGGCAGTCCCGATGTCCGCATCCGCTTCCGCGCGCATCTTCTGGATGGCCTGGCTGGAAGAATTCAGCGAGTTGGCGACGTCGGTCGCGTTCGCAACGACCGTCTCCGCCAGGGACCGCTCGCTCGGCTTGTCCGCGAACGCCTGAAGGTTGTTGCGCAGGACCGACATCAGATTGGCGGCCGACAGCTCGTAGTCGCCGCCGAGCATCATCTTCATGCGCTCGAGACCGGCCAGCGTCGTGTCCTGCGCGGCGGACTTAGAGATGCTCAGCAGATTTTGCTTCTGGAGTGCTTCGTTCTGCGCGCGGAAGGTCTGGACGACCGTCGAGCCGTTGGCCGACGAGGCGAGAATTGCGGCACGTCGGCTGTATGCGGGGTTGCTTGCGTTCGCAACGTTTTTCGATGCCACGGCGGTTTGGATCGCGGTATTCGAAAAGCTGGACTGGGCAATCTTGATTGCCGTTGAAAGCGACATCGTATCAACCTAACGTTCTATTGCAGCACCCGTTCTCGTCAACGCTTGAGGTTGACGAGGACGTCCATCAGTTCGGAACCGGTCTGGAAGACCTTCGAGTTGGCAGTGTAGTTGCGCTGCGCCTCGATCATGCTGGTCAGTTCCTCGGCAATATCGACGTTGGAGTCTTCGAGCGCGCCAGAGAGGATCGAGCCGTAGCTGCTGTTGCCGGCATACCCCATGACGATGACGCCGGAATCGTTGCTCTGCGAGTAGACGTTGCCGGGCAGCGGCTTCAGGTTGTCCGGGCTCTGCACGTTCGCCATGGCGATGCGGTACTTCGGCTCCAGTTCGCCATTGTTGTACTTCAGCGAGACGACGCCGTCGGCGCTGATCTCGTAGCCGATCACCTTGCTGGCCGAGTTGCCGTTGATCTTGCCGTTGGAGACGTTGAAGTCGGAGGCGAGCTGCGTCGTGCCGCCGATGCTGATGTCGAGCGGCGCAAGCGTTGCGCCGTTGATCGTCAGCCCCTGCGTCCGCAGCGACGAAGGATTGAGCAACTTGCCTGCCGCGTCGAAGGTCAGGGTGACAGGACCGCTGGCATTCGCGGCGTTGCCGTTGACGATGGCGGATGCCGACGAGGCACCGGTCTCCTGCGTGAGGGAGCTGAAATCGATGCTGAGCGCGCCGAGCGGGGGAGCTGCCGTCGTCACCATGGGGCCGCCGGACGTCAGTTTGCCGGCCGCATCGAACGTCAGGTTGACGGGAGCGCCGAGGGAGGTCGCTCCGTCGAAGACTTCGACGTCCCAGGTTCCTGGTCCGGTATTGGTGTAGTTGTACGTCAGCGTACGGGCGGCGCCGGTGCTGTCGTAGGCGGTCGCGGTATGCGTGAAGCTCGCGCTGGCTGGATCCAGGTTCCCGAGCACGCTCGATCTTGTCGAAGCCTGCATCGGCTGGTTCATCACGGAGACGCCATTGTACTTGACGTCCACCGTCCAGGTGTTGTCGGCCGCCTTGGTGTAGACGTAGTCGAGCAGACGGGTGTTGCCCTGGCTGTCATAAGCGACCAGCGAGGTGGTCTTAGAGTAGCCGACCGGCGCGTTCGAGGGCAGGTTGGCGTCAAGAGCTCCTGCGGTGGATCCCGTTGCGGTCAGCGATCCCGAAGCGAGATTGATCTCCTTCAGTCCGTCGAAACCGTTGACGACGATCGTCGGATCGTCGGTCGAGGAATACTCATAGCCCATCAGCTTGAAGCCGGCCGAATTGACCATCGAACCGTCGTCCATGACGGTGAAGGCGCCGGCGCGGGTCAGGTATTCGACGCCGTCGGCACCGGTCACGATGAAGAACCCCTGGCCGTTAATGGCAAGGTCGGTGGCCGACGTCGTGTAGGTGAAGGTCCCCTGCTGCGAGATCGAGTAGCGCACGTCCGTGGTGACGCCGCCCGAATTGTAGGCGCCGCCGGTGGTAGGCAGGATCAGCGAGGAAAACTGCGTCGAAGCCTTCTTGTAGCCCGTGGTATTGGCGTTTGCGATGTTGTCAGCAACCGTGCTCAGGCGGTTTGCCTGGGCATTCATGCCGGAGACGCCGGTTCTCATGGTTCCGTAGAGGCTCATACTGATTCCTCGCTATTTCGAATTGTCGCTGAAAGTATTGTGCGGGCCTTGCGTGAGGCTGTCTGTGGCTTGTGATGGAAATCACAATGCGGGCCGGAAACCGGCCCGGCCAAAATCAGCTCCAGTCGATGCAGTAGCCGAGGAAGCGCTTCGAATCGATCGGATCGAAGCCAAGCTTCTTGCGCAGCTTCTTGCGCAGCTTGCTGATGTGGCTCTCCACGACGTTTTCTTCGACGTCCTCATCGAAGATGCCGTAGATGGCGTTGAAGATCTGCGTCTTGGACAGGCGTCGGCCACGGTTTGCGACCAGGTATTCGAGGATGCGACGCTCGCGGCGCGGCAGGGGGAACACGGCGCCGTTGATCTCCGGATCGCGACCGTCCGAAAAGACACGGATCGGGCCGATGTCGGTGAAGTTCGCGATCGCCTTCAGGCGCCGCCGGATTGCCGCGGCACGCGCCAGGATTTCACGGGGATGGACCGGCTTGCGCACGACATCGTCCACACCGCAGTCGAAGAAGGCCAACGTGGTCTCCAGCGAAGGACTGTCGCTGACCGCGATCACCGGCGCCTGGGAACGGTCACGGATCGCCCGCGGCAGATCCAGCATTTGCTGTCCCTGCCCAATTAGAAAGGCTTCTACCGCATCGAGATCGGTATCCGCCGCCGAAATGACCCATTCGCCGAATTCCTTCGGGTCAAATCCAGTCGAGGGCACGCCCTCGCGCCCAAATAGAGAAGTATAGCCGTCCTTAACGAGCTCGCGCTCATCAACCACTACGATCATTCGTCCGCCTCCGAATCAGTGTGGTGCTTCGTTGGAAGAGTGGTACGAATCGAGCGAATCAGCGGCAATTAGATAAAATCATCTGAATTTTTTAATAATTGATTAACCACTTCGTAGTGATTTGATCTACATCTAGTGGGTAGCGGTGCGAATGCGACTATTTTGCAGTGGAAAAGGTTAACGCAATATCAGCAATCGCTTGCGGACCACAAAGCGCACGCATTAACGCCACAATTCACGCTCGCAGCGTTATTCAATCTTAAATTGCATTATTTGCAGAAGGTGCGGGCGTTGTCCGTCCAACTGCCGTAACCGGTCGCCACCAGGTTGGCGATCACGCGGCAGACATATCGCTTCTGGGCCGGATCGTTGTTGGGGCCGGCATGGTAGCGCGCAACAGCCATCGTCCAGGTCTCGTGCCGCGCGTGCAGTTCTGCCAGGAACCGCGCGGCATACTCGACATTGCGACGCGGATTGAGCATTTCCGCCGGAGAGGAGAACGCCGAACCATGGAAATGGTGATTGATCTGCATGCAGCCCAGATCGATCAGCTTGGCACCACTCGCCCGCGCCTGCTGGAAGCGCATGAGCGCCTCACGCTGGTCGGCGGCAAAATAGGCCTTCCCTTCGATGTTCAGCGCATAGGGCTGCAGCGATCCTTTGCGGCCGGTCTCCGTCAGGCCAACGGAATAGAGGATGCCGGCCGGGACGCGGTATTTCGAGGCAGCGGCCAGGATCTCACGCTCACAGCTCCCCGCGGAGGCTTTGGCGTTACAGATAGACGCCGCCAACGCCGCGACGCTGATCAGCGGCAGAAATGTCCGTTTGCCCGTAATCATGTGTCGATCCCTCGTTTGGATCCATGGAGGCCGCAAAACGCGTCTCCCCGCCGCTCTGGCGACCGCCGCCTTCGCGCGCCTGCTGCTGCTGGCCGGAAAATTGAGCCTGCGTGTCTCCCTGCCCTGCCCCGCCGCTGCGATCGGACGATGACGTCAGCTGCACGCTGATCTGGTCGACGCTGAAGCCGTGTCCGCGCAAGGCCTTCACGATCGCATCCTGATCCTCGCTGAGATTCCGGTAGGCCTTACCGGTCTCGACCTTCAGGTCGACCACAAGGGCGTCGCCTTGCAGGCGAAGTGTCGCTGTGACGGTGCCAAGATCGATCGGATGCAGCTGGATCTTGAGTGTGTTGACGACCTTGCCGGTCAGATCGGGTGCTTTGTCGGCTGTCTCCAGGGCGGCAGCCCAGGAGGGATCCTGCGCGATCGCCGCTGTCACCGCCGCTGAATTACCGGCCTGCGCCAGTCCGATGTATCGACGCGAATCAAGGATGGTGACGGCCTCGACCTTGGCGCCGGCCTGGTCCTTGACGGACGAAGCCTCGCCATTGCCGGAAATCGCGATTTCAACCGCCTTGCCCCTGCCATCGGCACGGACCAGCCGGAAGACCTGATCCGCATCGGAGTTTGCGTCGGAGACATCCATGTCGCCCAGACCTTCTGCAGCCGGTGTCGCAGCCGCACCGTCAGCGCCCACACCCGAAACCCGCCTTGCGGTATCATCCGATCGGCCCTTCCCGCCTTGACCGTCCTGTACCAGGGCGGCAACGGCGGCACCGAGCGACGCGGTGGACACCGCACCGTTCGACGGATCGGTCTCGGAAGCGGTTGTGCTGGTCAGCATCGACAGCAGATTGCCAAGTCCATCGGTGCCGGTGGCTTCGTTCAATTCGCCGGCTTCCGCACCTTCGGCATCGCCCGCGCCCGATGCAGATTGCCGCCCGGCCCGACCCGTTCCGATGCCATAGTCCTTCATGGCGTGTCCGGGCCCGTCGGCTCTGCCTGCCTCGGCCGCGTCGAGCGACCTTGCGGCATCGGCCAACGCGGGAAATCCACCGGAGCGATATGACGCTGCCGGTTTATGCCCGATCGACCTAGTCGAACGCCCACCCTCGGAGGCGGCCGCCTCGACGTCCAAAGCCCTGTTTGCGATCGGCTGTTGGTCCGCCGCACCGGAGCCTGCACCCCCGGTCGCAACGTTTGCGTATGCATCTGCAAACTTGCCGTGGCCCTTGCCGTCGCCATCGGTCTGCGCCTTGTCTTTCCCTGCACCCGGCTTGGGGGCGACTTGGTTCAGTGCGCTGGTGTCGATAGTGGTCAACTGCCGTCTCCCTCCAGAAGTTTGTCGATGTCGTTCAATTTCTCACGACCCGTCGCGACGTAGTTGTCGAACGCGGGATCGCTCGCCCCTTCCTGTTCGCTGGTCTTTTTCTCCGCCGACTCGGTCGCTGCGCCCGGTCCCCCTGCGGCGGCCGGAGAGCCTTGCGCCCCGTCGACTTCCGTCACGACTTTCGGGCTCGTGCCGTCGAGGTCGCTAGCTCCTGCGGTCGGCGTATCGGTCGCGGCCGATGGCATCGCCCCTGGCAAGTCCGGCGATGCGGCCAGGTCCGGCATGTCTGTCATCATCGGCGGGCGCAGCACCTCCTCCGCCAGGACGCGCGCGGCCTCTTTGAGTGCACGATCCTTTGCCGAAAGATCTGAATCGGGAATGGCGATCAGCTTCTCTGCTGCCTGACTGACATCGGCAGACGAGATCGACGCAAGTCCGGAGTACAGGTCGGCAAGGGTCTTGGGTACCTGCTCGCCGTCGCCCGACAGCGCCTGCGCCCGGTCCGCGGCCATTGTCGCCAGCCGTTCCTTACCGGAGATCGCGGCAAGACGCGCCATGCGCAGATAGACCTCGCGCTGACGCGGTATATCCATGAAGGACAGGATTTCCTGGATGTTATCCTCGCCGACGTTCTCGAAATTGTCCGTAGCCAGCTTGACGAACAGGTCGGCGAACTGGCTGGCGTAGGGCGAATGCAGAAAGCGTCGGGCATAGCGGCTCGAATAGGCAACTCCCCTGTCAACCATGCCGTTCTGTTCGGCGACGTAGATCGACCGCCGTAGCGCCGCCTCCTCCACGATCGTGCCCGGCGCGGTCAACCGCGCCCAATCGAAATAGCCGAGCGCGAGCTTCGGATCCTTGCGCAGAACGGAGTTGGCGGAAACGAGCGCCAGGTACGGTCCGATCTGAAGGCCTTTGTATTCGGGAAATATCTCGGCCAACGTCTTCGTATTGGCCGAGCCGCGACCGTCGAGATAATTGCGCACCGCATCCGTGATGCGCGGATCAAAGTGACCGGCCACGTCCTGCTTGGTCAAAAACTCGAGCGTCTCCGGGTTACCCCCACTCATGGCATAGATGAGCGCCGCGTCGACATTGCGCGGGTCTCTGAATAGAGAGGGATCGGCCGTGCGCAACCGCTCGTCGATCGTCGACAGCAGGAAGCGTTGCATCTCCATGGCGGAATGATCGCCCAGAACGACCGTGTCCTGCACGTATTGCAGGGAGCGGATCATCTTGTAGGGCGCAAGGTTGTCCTGGCCCTGCGCGTGCGCAGAGGCTGCGAGCCCGAGGCCCGCAGCAAGCGCCATTCCCATCGATGCCACCCGCAGCCTTGCCGGCATAGTGCTAGCCCTCGGTCGCCTGGATCAGGATTTCGATGCGGCGATTGACGTCTGCCAGTGGATCTTCGGGCACCTTCGGCCGCCGATCGGCAAAGCCGCTGACCTGGTTGACGCGGTTCTCGTCCAATCCGCCGCGCACCAGCATATAGTAGGCACTCTGCGCGCGCGCCGTCGACAATTGCCAGTTGTCGCCGTTGCCCTTGAAGGGGCGCGCATCGGTGTGGCCACGAATGGTGATCGCCCCCTTCCGTTCGGCAAGGATCTTGCCGATCTTCTCCATGGCAACCACGAGATCCTTCTTCGGAAGAGCCGAACCGACATTGAACATCGCCGAGTTCATCTGGTCCGTCAGGCTGACGAGCAGGCCGCCTTCTGCCGGAGTAACGGTCAGGCCGTCCGCGAGCTTACCAAGCGTGCCGATGTTCTCAGCAATCTCCTTCTGCAACTTCTCCGCCTCGCCGGCTGCCTTTGCCGCGGCATCCGCATCGTCCTTCTTCGCTCCGTCTTCGGGCTTTTCGGCGGCGATGTCGGCTTCCTTGTTCAGGCCAGGTTTGGATACGTTCTCGGTGCCGGCACTGGTGGCCTGGCTGATTTCGACCTGCTGGGTCCAGAAATCGGGATCGAACGGGTCGCGATAGGCCTCGCCGCCAGCGGCGCCCGTCGCCGGACCCGAGTCGGCCGCGCCGCCGTCGCCCTTGGCGCTGACATTGGCCTGCTGGCCGACTTCCTGGGCGATCTCCGACAGCACGGAATAGGGGTTTTCGAAAAAGTCGGCCTGCGAGTACTGGGCTTCATCGCCGGCGGTCGTGCTCTGGTCCTTGCCCTTTTCGGCGCCGTTCGATTGCGACGGCTTATCGCCCTCGCTCCTCGATTTTTCCTGGGTATCCTCGCCCTCGGCCTGCTTTCCGGGCTTCTTCAGCGATTTGTCGGCCGGCTTGTCGTCGGTGAGCTTGATCGGATTGAAGTAGGACGCGACGGAAGCCTTCGTCTCCTCGTTGGCTGCGTTTACCAGCCACATGACGAGGAAGAACGCCATCATCGCCGTCATGAAGTCGGCATAGGCGATCTTCCACGCCGATCCGTGATGCTCGCCCTCCTGGCCGGATTGACGCTTGATGATGATGACTTCGTTCTTGCCGTGATGATTGTTGTCGCCGTCGCTCATGCCAGCACCTTGCGGACCGTATCAGCCCAGGCCGTCATGCGGGTGACCAGGACCGTTTCCCCAAATTCCACCGCAAGATCGAGATCGTCGGCTTGCTGATGCCGGAACACCGGAATCTCGCCCTCGAAATGCGACTTCAACTGTTCAAACAGATGTGACGATCCCTTGACCGTCACGGTAACTCCCTCGCCGTCGGAAAGGCCGGCCCGGATCATAGAGGCCATGTCGGCGAGCGCCTTGCGAGACAATGTTTCATCGAGCACCGGCGCCAGGACAGTGGCCGCCTGGTCGGCGATAAGGTCGGCGACCGTTTCGGCCATTTGCGTAAAGCGTTCGGCGACCATGACCGCGGCCTGCTGCTCGTATTTGGCGCGCAACGCCTCAAGTTCTTCCGTATGTGCGCTGCGCAACGCCTCGACTTCGGCCTGGTGGCGGCGTTCAAGTTCAGCTGTCGCCTCGGCACGACCGGCGGCAAACGCCTGGGCGCGCTCTGCCTCGATGTCGACCTGCGGCTCCGGCGCGGGGATCTCGAAGACGACCTGCTCGATCGCGCTGCCTGCCTGTTCGGACGCACCGTCACGCGGGAAAGCCGATGGCGACTGCCGCGGCGCGCTGAAATCCTTCAGGTATCTGGCAAGATGCACGCTCATGACGTTGCTCCAGTCGCATGGCCGGCCGCCTGCTCCCAGGCCGCGCAAACGCATCGCAAGTCACCCCACCGTGGTTCGTGCATCGATACCTTCTTACACTTCGACACTGTTGTCCCGTCTCCTCGGACGTATCGCCTCGCCGGATCTGGCCGGCACGACGCCCAATCTGCTTGACTGCAGCTTGCAAGACTAGAAGTTCAAACTTGTGCGAAGATGAAGGTCTTGGGCCGCGCCAGGGCAAACCGCGCGGCCCAAGCATGCCGGTGTGGCGATGGCCACGACACACCGGTTTTCTTACGCACGCCCCCATCGGCCAAACCGTCCTTCGACAGGGGCGGCGCTCAGGACGGACTACTGCCGGAAGAGCTGCAGGATGTTTTCCGAGTTGGTGTTGGCGATGGACAGCGACTGGATCCCGAGTTGCTGCTGGGTCTGCAGGGCCTTGAGGCGTGTCGACTCCTCGTTCATATCGGCATCGACGAGACGGCCGACGCCCTTGTCGATCACGTCGACCAGACTAGCGACAAAGCTCTCCTGCATCTGAATGCGGCTCTGGATCGATCCGAGGCCGGAGGCCGCGCTGGTCATGGCAAGCAGTTGCTGGTCGACAAACTGCGTCATGACGTCGAGCACGTCGACTTCCGTATAGCCGCCGCCGGTCATGCCGTTCATCGTGGTGGCGAGGTCGAGCAGCTTGTTGATGTCGAGTGTGGCGACGGAAAGGCCGAGATTGCGGGTGGCCATGTCGCTGGCGCCGCTAAGAACCACGTAATAATCGTTGGTGCCGTCGTTGTAAGCCGGCGTCGTGGTGTCTGGGGCGGCCGGATCGGCTGTTGTGACCTCCACCCAGCTCCCTTCGGCGACCTTCAGATAGAGGGTCGGGCCGGCGCCCACTTCATAGATCCGTGGATCGCTGCTGGCATTGGGGCCGAGCGCAGTCAGTTCGGCGTCGGTGTAGTTTCGGACAGCGTAACTCGTGGTGATTTTGTCCACCCCATCGTCGACCTCGACGCTGACGGTGGTCTCGTTCTTTTTCAGAAAATCGACTTCCCGGTCGAGGATGCCGAGCTTGCCGCCGCCCTGGTCGAAGAGCACGGAAGTGGAATTCATCGGGTAGTCCACCGTCGTCACCGCAACCTGGCCGGAGGAACTGCGGATGAAGGAAGCGACAACCTGCTTCAGAATAGGCTTCTCGACGGCAGGCGTGCCGCCATCGCTGATGACACCCTGCAGCCAGTTCTCGCCTGAGAAGGAGGCCGATTCGGCAATACTGCGCAGTTGCTCCTGCAACTGGGCGATTTCCTCCTGGATCTTGGCGCGGTCGGTGCCGACGGCATAGGCGGCAACCAGCTTCGCCTTGATTTCCTTGACCACCTCGATGGCGCTTTCCATGGCGGCGTAGGCGGTGTCGACCTTTGCCGCACCAAGTCCAAGCGCATCCTGCACGGTGGAAAGCGCACGGTTGTCCGAGCGCATGGTGGTTGCAATCGACCAGTATGCCGCGTTGTCCGCGGCGGTCTCGACGCGCATACCGGAGGAAACACGCGCCTGCGTGGTTTCGAGATCCCGATCAATCGAGCGCAGGGTCTGGAGGGCCGCCATGGCGGCGGCGTTGGTCAGGATGCTGGCCATCGTTGTTGCCTTGTCTGAAAAAGTGAGGCAGGCCGGAGTGAACACCGGTAACGGCGGACCGCGTCATGCGCGCTGTCGCCAACCGTTTGCCCTGGGCGACAGTCCGTCATTCTTAACGAAAAGTTAATGAAAAATAGGTTAACAAATGGTTAACGCCACCCGGAAGCCGTTAGGAATTATGAAGATTTCGTAAACATTCGACAATCCGGCAAGCCTGGCGCAAGCTCTGCAGCGCCGCGCCAGAGGCGAGGTGGTACCGTTCGTAAGGGCCAAACACGCGAAAACCGCGGCTCCTTGCGGAGCCGCGGTTTTTCCTTCAGAGCGGGACGAAGTCGCCCCTAGCCGGGCGCCGCTTACTGACGGAAGAGTTGGAGAATATTCTCCGAACTGGTGTTGGCGATCGACAGCGACTGGATGGCCAGTTGCTGCTGCGTCTGCAGCGCCTTGAGACGCGTCGACTCTTCGTTCATGTCCGCATCAACGAGGCGGCCGATGCCGGAATCGATGGAGTCCGTGAGGCTTGCCACGAAGTTTTCCTGCATCTCGATGCGCATGGCGAGCGAGCCAAGATCGGCGCTGGCGCTGATGAGTGCCTCGAGAGCCTTGTCAACGGCGCTGACCATGACGTCGAGTTCATCATTGGTCAGAAGGGTGATGTCTACGGTGTCAATCGACTCTGGTGCCGGAATGTTGGTGTCGGGGCCATTGGTCGTGTCAACGCCGTAGTAGGTGCCCACGCCGTCGTAATGGAGCGCTTCCTGCCCCGTGCCGGTCACGTCGGACGCCAGGGCCCAGGTGTTGGCGCTCACCTGAACAAAGAAGTCTCCGTTCGCGATGACGGTAACCCCGCCCACGATCAGGTCCGCTGTCGCCTCAGCAAGTTGCGTCGTCGTCGTTCCAACCGAGTTGGTAGTGAAGGTTGCTCCCGCTGCGATCAGTTGGTCGATCGTATATGCCGCTACGGTGTGCTCTGCTCCGACACCGCTTGTATTTACGGTTAGCGTGACAGCATTCTGCGAAACATTGAAAACCCTGTCGACGATGCCGTTTTTATTTCCGGACGTGTCGAAGAGAACGGTGTCCCTACCGAGATTGTAGTTGATCTTCTTGACAGAAACGCTGCCATCTTCGGCGCGCACGAAAGAACCGACGACGTTTTTCGTCACGACTGTCGTAGGCGTGGTTATGTCAGCCTGAAGCCAATTTTCCCCGGAGAAACTTGCCGCTGAGGCGACCGTCCGCAGTTGTTCCTGCAACTGTTCGATTTCTTCCTGGATCTTGGAGCGATCGACACCTTCTTCCGTCGCGGCGACCAGTTTGGCTTTGATTTCCTTGACAACTTCGACAGCTGTTTCCATGGCGGCATAGGCGGTGTCGACCTTGGCGGCGCCCAGCCCGAGTGCGTCCTGAACGGCGGACAAGGCCATGTTGTCAGAGCGCATGGTGGTCGCGATCGACCAGTAGGCAGCGTTGTCGGAGGCGGTGCCGACCCGATGACCGGTGGAGACCCGCGACTGGGTTTCCTCCATTTTCGCGTCGAGGGAGCGGAGGGTCTGTAGTGCAGCCATCGCTGCGACGTTGGTGAGAATGCTGGTCATGATGATTTTGCCCCTGGATTGGCTAGATGAGGGACATCCCGGAAGCGCCGGGAACGATGGTGTGGCCTGATGCCGTTAACCGCTTCTTCGTCTTGGTTAACCCATCGTTACGATGAGCGCAGTTAAGCCGGCCATGGTTAACAAATCTTAAACAGAATTCACGAAGTTCACCCAAGCGAAAAGGCCGCCCCAGGGGACGGCCTTTAAGCTGCTGAAATATCTCAGGATTAACGGAAGAGCGTCAGAATGCTTTCCGAAGCGGAGTTGGCGATCGACAGCGCCTGGATGCCGAGCTGCTGCTGCGTCTGCAGAGCCTTGAGACGAGTCGACTCCTCGTTCATGTCGGCGTCGACCAGGCGGCCGATGCCGGAGTCGATGGATTCGCTCAGCTTCTTGACGAACTCTTCCTGCATGTCGATGCGCATGCCGATCGAACCGAGGTCGGCGGCTGCACTCGTCATGTCGGTGAGGGCCGCGTCAACGCCGGAGATCAGAGCGTCGAGCGCAGGGTTCAACATACCTTTGATGTCAATGTCGGCGATCGACTGAGGAGCGGCAATGTTGGTGGCCGGAACAGCGGTGGTGTCGATACCATAGTAGGTGCCGCCCTCGTCGTGGACCGCTTCCTGGCCTTGGCCCGTCACGTCGACAGCTGCGACCCAGTTGGTGTCGTCGATCTTGACGTAGAAGTTGCCACCACCGGCGTCAGCGAGCTGGGTCGTCTTGCCACTGACCGTGTTGGTCGTGAAGGTGGCGTTCATCGCAATCAGTTCATCGACCGAGTACGCGGCAACGGTGTGCTCGGAGGCAACGCCATCGGTGTTGACCGACACGGTGACGCTCTTCTGCGACACGTTGTAGATCTTGTCGAGGATACCGGTGTTGTTCTTAGTGTCGAACAGGACGTTGCTGCCCGTAAGGGGGTAGTCGACCTTCTTGACGGAGACATTGCCCTTGTCATCGCGAACGAAGGAGGCGACGACGGACTTGGTGGTTGCAACGCTCAGGTCGGACTGCAACCAGTTTTCGCCGGAGAACGAAGCGGCAGAAGCGATCGAGGTCAGCTGATCCTTGAGCTGGTCGATTTCTTCCTGGATCTTGGCCTTGTCGACACCGTCTTCGGTGGCGGCAACGAGCTTGGCCTTGATTTCCTTGACGACTTCGATCGCCGATTCCATACCGGCATAGGCGGTGTCGACCTTCGCGGCGCCGAGGCCGAGGGCGTCCTGCACGGCGGAAAGCGCCATGTTGTCCGAACGCATGGTGGTCGCGATCGACCAATAGGCGGCGTTGTCCGAAGCAGTGCCGACGCGCAGACCGGACGATACGCGAGCCTGGGTCTCTTCCATGCCGGAGGCGATTCCGCGCAGGGTCGAGAGCGCAGCCATGGCTGCGACGTTAGTCAAGATGCTGGTCATATGATGGGTGCCCCTTGAATGGCTGATGTGTGAAGGGACATTCCGGACTACCGGGAGCCGGCGCACAGCGTCATGCTTGCTAACCCGTTAACAATTCAGGTTAACTCGCCGTCTCAATGAGGCTAGCTAACGCTTGTTTGGTTAACGAAGAGCTAAATGAAACAGGTAAAGCGATACAGCCGCAGATTTTATTTTGCAGCTCTGACGTGTGCGCGCGCGTAGCAGTGCATGCTTAAGAAATGGTTGAAGCCGCACCCGTTTCCAGGTGCGGCCTCCTCGAACTATCGAGTTGTGGACGCGAGATCCGATTAACGGAACAGCGACAGAACGTTCTGCGAGTCGGAGTTGGCGATCGACAGAGCCTGGATGGCCAGCTGCTGCTGCGTCTGCAGAGCCTTCAGGCGGGTCGATTCCTCGTTCATGTCGGCGTCGACGAGACGTCCGATACCCTTGTCGATCGATTCGCTGAGCTTCTTGACGAACTCTTCCTGCATGTCGATGCGCATGCCGATCGAACCGAGGTCGGCGGCAGCACTCGTCATGTCGGTGAGGGCCGCGTCAACGCCGGAGATCAGGGCGTCGAGGGCAGTGCTCGACATGCCAACGATATTGATGTTGGCGATCGAGCTCGGAGCGGCAACGGCGGTGGCCGGGCCAGCGCCGGTGTCGACACCGTAGTAGGTGCCGCCCTCGTCGTGGACCGCTTCCTGGCCGGAGCCCGTTACGTCCATCGCTTCGACCCAGTTGTTCTCGTCGATCTTGACGTAGAAGGTACCGCCGACATCAGCGAGCTGCGTCGTCTTGCCCGCGACCGTGTTGGTCGTGAAGGTGGCGTTCTGCGCAATCAGGTCATCGACCGAGTAAGCAGCAACGGTGTGCTCGGAGGCGACGCCGTCGGTGTTGACCGATACGGTGACGCTCTTCTGCGACACGTTGTAGGTCTTGTCGAGGATACCCAGGTTGCCGCCCGACGTGTCGAACAGGACGTTGCCGCCGTTCAGGGCGTAGTCGACCTTCTTGACGGAGACATTGCCCTTGTCGTCGCGAACGAAGGAGGCGACGACGGACTTGGTGACGGAGCCGTTGGCATTTGCCTGCAGCCAGTTTTCGCCGGAGAACGAAGCGGCGGAAGCGATCGAGGTCAGCTGGTCCTTCAGCTGGTTGATCTCTTCCTGGATCTTACCCTTGTCGACACCGTCTTCGGTGGCGGCGACGAGCTTGGCCTTGATTTCCTTGACGACTTCGATCGCCGATTCCATACCGGCATAGGCGGTGTCGACCTTCGCGGCGCCGAGGCCCAGGGCGTCCTGCACGGCGGAAAGAGCCATGTTGTCCGAACGCATGGTGGTGGCGATCGACCAGTAGGCGGCGTTGTCCGAAGCGGAACCGACGCGCAGACCGGACGAAATCCGGTTCTGGGTGTCTTCCATGTTCGAGGAGATGGAGCGCAGCGTCGAAAGCGCTGCCATGGCGTTGCCATTGGTCAGAATGCTGGTCATAGGAGTTGTCCCTTTTTACTGAATACTACCGATTGGGACATACCGGACTTATGAATTATTACCGGTTACTACAGATAGGCATCATGCCACTTGGTTCACTTACCGTGAAAACCAAACCTGTCGTGTGCGGATGAAACTAGGCGCCGAGTCTTGCCAGGTTCTTAATTGCGGCGGTGGCTTTCGAGCGAAGCAGAGACCGTGGTTAACGAAACCAAACCTGTGTCAAATTCTGAAACAGGCAAATTAACCACGGAGCGAGGAGCGTCCCGGACATGGTCGAGCAGCACGCCGCGACCTCGATCCGCAGGTGAACAAATCCCGCGAGGGCAGCGGGCGATCGGATAGCCGAAAAATCAGTGGAAAGATCTGACCAGACTGCCGACCAGCAGGTTCCAGCCGTCGATCAGCACGAAGAAGAGGATCTTGAACGGCAACGAGATCGAGGTCGGCGGCAGCATCATCATGCCCATCGCCATGGTGATGGTGGCGACGACCAGGTCGATGACAAGGAAGGGCAGCACGACGAGGAAGCCGATCTCGAAGCCGCGCCGGATTTCCGAGATCATGAAGGCGGGAACGACGGCGCGCAGATCGACCTTGCCGTCCTCGACCACCGTCTGCCCCCGCTCCTCGGCGAGCGAGATGAAAAGGTTCATGTCTTTTTCACGGGTATTGGCGGTCATGAACTCGCGGAAGGGCTCGGCGACGCGTTTGGCCGCCTCCGTCTCGTCGATCTGGTTGGCGAGCAGCGGTTCGACGCCGGTCTCCCAGGCGCGGTCGAAGGTCGGTATCATCACATAGAAGGTCATGAACAGCGCCAGGCTGACCAGGATCATGTTCGACGGCGTCGTCGCAAGTCCCATCCCGGATCGCAGGATCGCGAACGCGATGACGAAGCGCGGAAAGCTCGTCACCATGATCAGGATGCCCGGCGCGACCGAAAGCACGGTCAAAAGACCGAACGTCCGGATGATCCAGGACGCGACTGATCCGTCGATGGGCGTGTTGAGAATCTGCGCGGGCGTCTGCTGGGCAAACGCCATGGTGGTCATTGCCATCATGGCAATAAAGGTCGTCGTGAAAAATCGAATCATTCGATCACAAAGGTCCGGAACATGATGTTCGTTACGCGCCCTTCGGAGCGCAGGTCAACCCGCTCCTTCAGGTCGTCCCGCAGATATTGAAACCCGCGCGGCCCCTGGATCTGCTGCAGCGACACCGTGCGCATATAGGCCATGATGTCCTGATGAATCGCCTCGGCGAGCACCGGGTCGGGCGTGTCCTTGAAAGCGAGCGCCACTTCCATCCGCACGAGATTGTCGGCAGGATAGGCCAGATTGCTGGTGAAGGCCTCCAGGGCAACGATGCCGTTGGCTTCCGTTGCAAGACGCGGAAGTTCGCCGTCCTTGTCTTGCTTCGCGCCCTGTTCCCCGGCCGCCTCGGCCGCGACCGGCTCGACCGGCGCCGCCGGCGCCAGAAGATTGCCGACGAGCCAGCCGCCGCCACCTGCGAGGACGCTGAGTCCCGCGATGATCGCGATCGTCACGACAGGCGAAGTCTTCTTCTTGCCTTCGTCGCCCTGGTCTTCGTCCGACATGTCCATTTTCATTAGCTGATTCCGTGCGCGTGCGATCAGATCGGCGACAAGAGATCGACGGCCTGCTGTCCCCATGGCGGCTGCTGCACTTCCATCAGGCGGCCGCGGCCGCCGTAGGAGATGCGTGCCTCGGCAATCTTCTCGTAGGAGATGCGGTTATCCGAATCGACATCCTGCGGTCGGACGATGCCGGCAACGTTGAGGATGCGCAGTTCCTGGTTCACGCGCACTTCCTGCGAGCCGCTGATCAGCAGGTTGCCGTTTTCAAGCACGCCGGTGACGACGGCGGCAACCAACAGGCTGAGCCGTTCTGAGCGCTCGGTCTTGCCGTTGCCCTTGGTGCTCGTCGACGAGCCGTAGTTGAGGTCAGCTTTCGTGTCGAGGCTGAAGTTTTCACCCTCTCCGCCAATGCCGAAGTTCATGCCGCTCTTGTTGACGCGGCTGCGGTCGGTCTTGTTGTCGAAGGTCGCCTCGTCGTTCAGGCGGATCTTCACCGTCAGCAGGTCGCCGACGTTGATCGCCCGCGAATCCTTGAACAGGTTCGACTGCTGATCGCTCCAGGTGGAGTAGCCGGCCATCCTGGTTTGCGGCTGCTTGGGATAGAGCGCCATTTGCGGCGTCTGCGCATATTGCAGGCCGCTGCCGATCGGGCTCATCGACGGCGCCTGGCCGATCTCCCTGATCGCCTGGTTTGCGCAGCCTGACAAAAGCGCTGTGGCCATCATGGCGAGTGCGAGCTTCTTCATGACGGGTCCTTCGAGGTATTCGGGTCAGAGGCGCTGGCGATGATGCGGGCGAGCACGGCAGCCTTACCGGCCTCCATCTCGCTCATGATCAGGCTCGACATGCGCGGATTGAGCTTCATGACGATCGCCGAAGCGATCTCCGGGTCGATCTCCTGAAGCTGCGCGGCGGCGGCGTCCGGCTTCATCTTCTTGTAGATCTCGATGAGACCGGCTTCTGCCACCTGCAGGAATTCATTGCGCCTCCGCAGCCAGTCTTCGTATTCCGCCCGCCGCGCTTCCAGTGTGGCGATGCGGCTGTCGACGTCCTTCTGCAGGGCTTCGAGTTCCTGCTTCTGCAGCAGGTAGCGCTGGTCGCGCGCCTTGTCGGCGATGTTGGTGCAGAATTCCCGGATCTCGTCCGCCGTCGCCTTGCTGGTGACAATCACCGGACGCTCCTCGGCGAGCGCTCCGGGTACCACCAGCATGAGCGCGCCGAGGGCGGGCAGCAGCAGGCCGCGAAGGCCACCGAGAAGGGATGTGTCGTGTGGCCCGTCCGTCATTGCAGCACCAATTCTGCCTGAAGCGCGCCGGCGGACTTGATGCCCTGCAGGATCGAAATGATCCCGTCGGGCTTCACGCCGATGCTGTTGAGCCCGGAGACGAGCGTGCGAAGGTTCGGACCGTGAAGGATGGCAACGGTGCCGCCATCCTGTTGGGCGACGATGTCGGTGTTCGGCTCGACCGCGGTAACACCTCTGGAAAAGGGCTCGGGCTGCACGACCTGCGGCATTTCGGTCACCTGCACTGTCAGCGTGCCGTAGCTCACGGCCACCTCCGAAATGCGCACGTCCTGGCCGATCACGATCGTGCCGGTGCGCTCGTTGATGACGACGCGGGCAGGCACGTCCGTCTCGATCACGAGATTTTCGACTTCGGCCATCAGGCGGGCGAGATC
The DNA here is from genome assembly GCF_056394765.1 of Mycoplana sp. 10N416. Classification (NCBI taxonomy): domain Bacteria; kingdom Pseudomonadati; phylum Pseudomonadota; class Alphaproteobacteria; order Hyphomicrobiales; family Rhizobiaceae; genus Mycoplana; species Mycoplana sp. 10N416. The sequence continues at coordinate 93,440 of NZ_JBFTIM010000009.1, forward strand.
GGCGCGCTTCGGCTTGGCGACGTAGACGGACTGCGAATCACGCGCTTCGGCAATCTTGCCGCCGTACTGCGCCGTGGCGTAGCGGTTGATGGCATCGGCCATGCCGACCGCGGTCGAAAAGTCCGGGTTGCGGAGCTGCAGCACCAGGTCGGAGCTGTCCTTGAACCGGGCCGGAAGCTCCCGCTCGATGATCGCGCCGTTCGGCACGCGGCCCGCGGTCGTAACGCCCTGCTGGATCGAGGCGGCATCGCCTTGCGCATTGAAGCCGGTGACGACGACGGAGCCCTGCGCCACGGCATAGATCAGACCGTCCGCGCCGGTGAGCGAGGTCATCACCAGCGAGCCGCCGCGCAGCGACGTGGCGTCGCCGAGCGACCCGACGGTCACGTCGATGCGGCTGCCGGGGCTTGCGAACGGCGGAAGCGTGGCCGTGACCAGTACCGCCGCGACGTTCTTTGCCCGCGAGCGCTCGCCCTGCGTGTTGATGCCGAGGTTCTGCAGCATCGACTGCAGCGCCTGTTCCGTGAACGGAGACGAGCGCAGGCTGTCGCCGGTGCCCTGCAGGCCGACGACAAGGCCGTAGCCGATCAACTGGTTGTCTCGCCCCGCCTGCAGCGACGCTACGTCCTTGACGCGCGCGGCCGAGTGGGCCGGCGCGACCGAAAGCGCAAGCCCCACAAGGACACTCAAAAGGCGGGACAGGAACGGTCTGATCATTTTGCCACCACGTGCACTGAATGGTCGCCCATGACGGTCCCGGAGACGATGACGCCGGAATCCATGTTGCGGACCTTGATGAGGTCGCCGACCGAGGCATCTTCCAATGGCGTGCCGGACGCCGAGATGATGAGCGGGCCGTTCTGGAAGACGAGCCGGACGGTCTTGCCCCGCGAGACCGCGAAGGGCTCGCGCAGCGAGGAGACGGGAATGATCCGGCCGGCAAGGAGCGTCTTCTTGGTGATCAACCCGTTGACGGCTGCGATCTCTTCGGCGTAACCGGGCGCGATGTTGGGATTGGTGACCTCGACCTCCTCGAGCTGCGCCGCGTCGAGCTGTTCGCCGGGATAGATGGTTCGCTTGGGAACAACCGCGAAACGCGCTTCGCCGGAGGCTTGTGCCGTGCCCAGCCCGCCCGTGAGGCCCGCGAGCGCCAGGACGAGGACAACGAACAGCCCTCTCGCCCGATCTGCTCGAGCCTTCTTTTGACGCGATTGTAACAGGCGAAACATCATGTTCCCCTCGTCTGTTGCGGTTACCGGAGGTTCTTGCTCACGACGGCCGCCATTTCGTCTGCCGCCTGGATGATCTTGGAGTTCATTTCATAGGCGCGCTGGGCCGAAATCAGGTCGGTGATTTCCTTGACCGGATCGACGTTCGACGCCTCGAGATAGTTCTGCTGCATGTAGGCAAAGCCGTTCTCGTCCGGTGTGCCGACGATCGCATCGCCCGATGCATCGGTCTCGCGGAACAGGTTTTCGCCGAGCGGCTCGAGACCGGCCTCGTTGATGAAGTTCGCGAGGGTGATCTGACCGAGATCCTGTTCCTCGCCGTTGACGGTCGCAAAGACCTGGCCGGAGCGGTTGACCGTGACTGCGGTTGCCTCCTGCGGCACGGTGATGCCCGGCGAAACGGTGTAGCCGTCGAGCGTGACGAGCTGTCCGTCGGCGTTGGTGTTGAAGGCACCCGAGCGCGTGTAGAGCGTCGTTCCGTCCGGCGCTTCGATCTGGAACCAGCCACGGCCGACAAGCGCGATGTCGAAGGAGTTGCCGGTCTGAGTCAGACCACCCTGCAGATGCAGGTTGCGGACGGCCGCTGTCTTGACGCCGAGACCGATGATCGCACCTTCCGGGACGATGGCCGCATTGGCGCGGTTTGGTACGCCCTGGGCGCGCTCGGTCTGGTAGAGCAGGTCGGAGAACTCGGCGCGCGCGCGCTTGTAACCCGTTGTGTTGATGTTGGCGATGTTGTTCGCGATGACCTCGAGATTGGTCTGTTGCGCGTTCATGCCGGTTGCGGCGATGGCGAGAGCTTTCATGGCACTGTCCTTCAGATCTGCATGCGGGCGACTTCGAGGTAGGCGGTGACGACCTTGTCGCGGATCGAGATCGCCGTCTGCAGCGCCTGCTCGGCGTTCATCACGGCGTCAACGACCTCGCGGGTGCTCGCCTTGCCTTGAACCGCCTCGAAGGACTTCGTTTCGCTGAGCTTCAACGAGTTGACCGCGTCGGTTGCCATGTCGCCCAGCACCTGGGAGAAGCTCATCGGCTGCGGCACACTCGGAGCCAGCGGCGACTGGACCGCACTGCCGGCGACAGTGTTTTCCGTCGCCGTTCCGGTCAGGGCGGAGGTGGAGAACGACCGGACGCTCTGGATTGATTCGATCATTGCGATGCCCTCAGGAGGTCGATGGTCGCGCTGATGAGATCGCGCGACTGCTTGATGCTTTGCAGATTGGCTTCATACGAGCGGTTGGCCTCGCGCATGTCCGCCATTTCGACCAGCACATTGACGTTCGGGATCTTCACCATGCCCTTCTCGTCGGCGGCCGGATTGCCCGGATCGAACTCCGCCGCAAAGTCGCTTTCATCCTCCGCCAGACGGTCGACCTCGACGAGCGAAGCACCGCTTACGCGGTCGAGCTCGGACACGAAGGTGATGGTCTTGCGTCGATACGGGTCCGCTCCAGGCGTGTCGCCGGTCGAGCGGGCGTTCGCCAGGTTTTCCGAAACGATGCGAATACGGGTGGACTGCGCTTCCAGACCGGAGGCGGCGACTTTCATTGAGGCGAGTAGGGGATCCATCATTATTTCCTGACAGTCATCAGCATCATGCGATGATACGCCTTGACGAGGCCGGCATTGAGCTCGAACTCACGCTTGACCTGACCTTGCTTCATCAGTTCCTCGGCAAGACCGACGGTGTTGCCCGAAATCTGCTCGCCGACATCCTTGTTCGGCTCGATCTCGGTAATCTCGCTGCTCAGGCTCGCCTCGGCGAAATGCATCGGATTGGTGGCCGCCATGCGGATGCCGGTGTTTTCGAGCACCGACTGGAAGGCGCTCACATCCTTGGCCCGGTAACCGGGGGTATTGGCGTTGGCGATGTTGCCTGCGACCACGGACTGGCGAACGGAAAGCCACTCGGCCTGCCTGGAAGCCAGCTCGAAGAATTGAATTGGTTGCATGACGGCAAACTCCATCGTTGGTGCCACGGAACCTACGGCGTTAAACTTGCGTGGGACTTGCCGGGAGTTTGTGCTTCCGTTTGAGCCTGAAGCCGTGGGGGTGGGACTAAAAAAGCAGCAATCGCCGGCGGGGCGGCCGGCGGTCGGTGTCAGGCTGTTCCTGTGGACCAGTGAATCAGTTGCGCTTGTAGATATCGCCGTTGGAGGTGACGATCACCCATTCTCCGTCACGCTGTTCCAGCGTCGCAAGCCGGCTGCTGTCGGGCAGAATCGAACCGACCCGCACGATGTAAAGTCCCGAAGCATCCTCGATCAGGGCGCGACCGTTTGCGACATGCATCAGCCGGAAGCCGGTCGGCGCGGGAAGCGGCTGATCCAGCGACTTCTCCGGCGTGGCACCCGTTTTCTTCTCAAGTCCGAGATTTGGCACCGTGGCGGTTTTGACCGGGTCGACGTCGCCCGCCTTATCCGCATCGTCGTCATCAACCATTGCCGCTGGCGAGACGCTCATCACTTCGCGAGCCGGCGTTTCCGGCAGATCGCGGGTGTTGCCTTGCCACAGCGGCGGAACAGAGAATTCCTGCGGGTTGAGGAAGACATACCAGGGGAAGAAGGCAGCCAGGGCAGCCAGCGTCACGCCCGCGGTGACGAGCAGCCGATCACCGAAGCTGCCGCCCGTCTCCGGTCGCTTCATCGGGGGGATCGTCTTGTCCGCTTCATAGTCCGTCATGTTCACCCCCTTGCCCTCGCATTGCCGGCCCCGTTCGGCTGATTTGCCGGCGCGTTGCGCAACGCTGTCGCCAGATCGGCAAAGGAATCGGAGGCCGGCTTGTCGCCTGGTGTCTGACGCAGCACGTCATAGATGATCGGAACCTGCCTGATCGCCATGTCGAGGTCGGCATCGCTGCCGGGGCGATAGCCGCCGATCAGGCGCAGGTCACGCGTTTCCTCGTAGCGGTGGATCAACGCTTTCAGCCGCGCCACCAGCTTTTCCTGATCAGCGGTCCAGGCCTTGCGGGCCAGGCGCGAGATCGAGGAGAGCGGATTGATCGGCGGGTAGCGCCCCTCGTCGGCCAGGCTGCGTTCCAACACGATGTGACCATCGAGGATGCCGCGCGTCGAATCGGCGATCGGGTCGTTGTGGTTGTCGCCATCCACCAGGATCGAGATGATCGCGGTGATCGTCCCCGTCCCTTCCGCGCCGGGACCGGCCCGTTCCAGCAGCCGCGGCAGTTCGGTGAACACCGACGCCGGATAGCCACGCGCGATCGGCGGCTCGCCGGATGCGGTCGCCACTTCACGGATCGCATGCGCGAAGCGCGTGACGCTGTCGACGATCAGCAGCACGTTGTCGCCCTGGTCGCGAAAGTGTTCGGCGATCGTTACCGCCGTCAGCGGCGCCATCTTGCGGAGCATCGGGCTCTCGTCGCTGGTCGCAACCACCGCCACCGACTTCGACAGATTGTCGCCAAGCGTGTCTTCGATGAATTCGCGCACCTCGCGGCCGCGCTCGCCGACAAGGGCGATCACGACCTTGTCGAAGGCATCGGCACGGGCCAGCATCGAAAGCAGCGTCGACTTGCCGACCCCTGATCCGGCGAAAATCCCCAGGCGCTGGCCGAGGCAAAGCGGCGCGAAGATATCAACGGCACGAACACCCGTGGAAAAACCCTGCTCGACGCGGCGACGCGTCATCGAAGGTGGCGCCGTGTTGGCGATCGATCGGCGAACATCGCCCTGCGTCATCGGTCCGCGGCCATCGATCGGCTCTCCGAGCGCGTTGATGGTGCGGCCGCACCATGCCGCCGTTGGCGCAATGCGGAACGCGCCCTTGCGGATGACCGTGTCGTGGATGCCGATCGGTTCGCCCGGCTCAATCGGGCAGACGACCACGCTATCCGGCTCGACCCGAACCACTTCGCCGAGATGAATGCCGGTGGGGCTGCGATGCGCAACGAACTCCCCCAGCCGCACATGCCGCGACAGGCCGCTGACCGTATAGTTTCCCGCCGCGATGGTCTGCACGTGACCGCCATGCGCGACGGAGAATTCCGGATTGGAATAGCGCCGCACGAGCCCCGCAAGCGCACTAAGCTTGCGGGCGCCGCCGCTGATCGCCGGCTTGCCTGGTTGATTGTCCGTCACAATGCTCATCGGGTGTTACCGGCTGCCGCCGAGCGTCTTGATCGCATTGTCGATGGAAGACTCGCTCTGCTGCAGCAGCGAGTTGATGCTCTCGAACGCACGCGTGACGGTGATGAGTTGGGTCATCTCGGAGATCGGATTGACGTTCGATTCCTCGACGAAGCCCTGCGCCACGCCGACGTCGATACGGTCGACGACCGGCTCGGGAGCCAGCGTCGGAATGATGCCGCTGTTGCCGGCGCGCGCGAAGCCGGCTGAAAGATCCGCCTCGAACAGGCCGAGCGCTGCGACGGGTTGCCCGTTCTGGTTCAGCTGGCCATCGGCACTCAGTTTGATCGGGCCGGCATTGGCGTCGATCTGGATCGGCGCGCCACCGGCATCGAGCACGGGATAACCGTTCAGCGTCACCAGATCGCCGTTTTCCGTCAGCGTGAAGCGCCCGTCGCGTGTCAGCGTCTGGCCGAGCGGCGTCTGGACGGCAAACCAGGCTTCACCCTTGATCGCGAAATCCAGCGGGCCGTTGGTCTCGGTCATGCCGCCATTGCGCGTCGACAGGTACTCGTTGCCTTGGTCCACGAAGGCGATCCTGGCCTTGCCGTTGTTGGCGACGACGTCGTTGAACTTGATCTCGGTTGCACGGAAGCCGACCGTGTTGGCGTTGGCGACGTTGTCGGCAAGCGTCGTCAGGCGACGATCGAGCGCGATCTGGGACGAAAGCGAGACATAAAGCCCGGTCTCCATTAGCGGCCTCCGAGTTTCAGGTTGTTGATGGAAATGAGAAGATCGGTGGAGATCCCGGTCAGGCTCGTCGGCTGGAACACCATCAGCGGGTCGTAGGAACCGGACGGATTGTCGAGCTCCCACATCGCCGTGAAGCGCTCGAGGAACTTGCCGACCTTCATCGGATCCTGGAAGTCGGCAAGATCGAGAACGTCTTCGTAGTAGGCCGCCTGGCGGTCGACGTCGGTACCGACGAACTCCATGGGAAGCTGAAGCGCGGTCCGAACGACCTGCGAGATCGCGTCATCGGCGATGATCGAATAGCCGCTGGAAATCGAGGAAGCCATCCGCTCGAAATACAGCGCAAGCCGGACACCGGTATTCTCGTTGCCGGCATCCACCTCGAGCGTCTGGCGGCTGTACTTGTCGACGACGCCCTTCTGGGCGCGATCGAAACTGGTGGCTGCCTCGCCGTGCCGGGCAAAATTCAGCGATTCCGCCAATTCCTTGTAGCGGCTGTCCGAGAGCTTGTTGGCGAATGCGTCGTTGCTGTCGATACCCTCGGTCAGGACCTTGCGCATGAAGGCTTTGGCATAGGCCATGTCTTCCAGGCCGTGTGCCTTCATCGCATAGTTGTAAAGGCGGCTGTCGGCGAAGAACGCGTCGATGGATTTGATCGAGCCGATCTTGGCCAGATAGTATTCGCTCTCGCGTTTCACGTCCGGCTGCTCGGCGACCCGCTTGAGCGAGGTTGCGAGATCGGCGCTGATCAGTCTGTAGCTCGTGTAGGTGGTCGTCACGATGGCTTCCGCCCTTTTCCGTTCATCAGGGCACAGTGCCGCCCGCGGCGCCAACCTGACCTTCCTTGCTTGCGCGAACCTGTAACCGGTTCTTTCTTGAAAAGGGGCCCGTAGGTACAGCCTCACACAAGGCTGGAATCCTATTCAGGTACGGTCGGAATTATGTCGGGGCTTGTGGGCTTACAATGAACATCATCATCGGTCTGATCGTCACCTTCGGTTGCGTCATTGGCGGCTACATGGCCATGGGCGGGCATCTCGAGGTGCTCAACCAGCCCTACGAACTCCTGATCATCGGCGGCGCGGGTCTCGGTGGCTTCATCATCGCCAACACGATGAAGGTGGTGAAGGATACAGGCAAGGCGCTCCTTGAGGCGTTCAAGCATACAGTTCCGAAGGAACGGCACTATCTCGACACGCTCGGCGTGCTCTACAGCCTGATGCGGGACCTGCGCACGAAATCGCGCAACGAGATCGAGAGCCACATCGACAATCCGGAAGAATCATCGATCTTCCAGTCGTCCCCGACCGTCCTGCAGAACAAGGAACTGACCACGTTCATCTGCGACTACGTCCGCCTGATCATCATCGGCAATGCTCGCTCGCACGAGATCGAGGCGCTGATGGACGAGGAAATCCAGACCATCAGCAACGACAAGATGAAGCCCTACACGGCGATGAGCACCGTCGCCGACGCGTTGCCGGCGATCGGCATCGTCGCGGCCGTCCTGGGCGTGGTCAAGGCCATGGGCGCCATCAACGAATCTCCGGAAATCCTGGGCGGCAAGATCGCAGCCGCCCTGGTCGGAACCCTGCTTGGCGTGTTCCTTTCCTATTCGGTGGTCTCGCCGATCGCGACCAACATCAAGTCCGTCCGCGCCAAACAGAACCGGCTCTACATCATCGTCAAGCAGACACTGCTTGCCTACATGAACGGGTCGGTTCCGCAAGTCGCGCTCGAGTACGGTCGCAAGACCATTTCCTCCTATGAGCGGCCATCCATCGATGCCGTCGAGCAGGAAATGATGAACCCGCGCGGCGACTCGAAGGCGGCCTAAATGAGCAGGAACGACATGACCGCGTCCCCAAAGCCCAAACATGATCCGATCGTGCTTGCCCGCCTTGTCGGGCAGCTCGGCGATCGGGAAACCATCTCGAAGCGTTGCGCCGCCCTTGGCGACGTGTTCGCCGAGTTGCTGCCCGACGTGCTGGCCGGAGAATTCGGCTTCGAGATCGCCGTTTCCTACGCCGGCTATGAAGTCGGTCGCTACGGGCAGCTGATTTCCGGGCTCGGCGGCGCCATGGCGCTGGCCGATTGCGAACTTCGCGACTGGAGCGGCCAGTATGCCGTCGTTTGCGACAGCCCCTTCATCGTCACCCTGGTGGAGAACATGCTTGGCGCCGTCAGCGACTCGATCGAGGAGCCGGAGCCCAGGCCGCTGTCGCGCATCGAACTCGATGTCGCTGCGATGATCGTCGACCGGATCTCCGGTGTGCTCAAGATTGCCGTCGGCCGTACCAACAGCTACGAGCCGCTCGTCGGCCCCCCCTACAACGTCGAGGGCCGCAAGACGCCGGAGAACGGTTCGGAGGAAGCATTCGCCGCTATGGTGCAGATGTCCGTCGGCATCGGTCCAGTGTTGTCGAACTTCTATCTCGTCGTTCCGCAACGCGCACTGTTGAAATCGGCGATCGCCGCCCCCAAGGCGGCCAATGAGATCAAGACGCCCAGGGAGTGGAGCGAGCAACTCAGCGAGCAGGTGCGCCGCTCGAAAGTAACGCTGCAGGCCCGGATCCGGCTGGAGAGCCAGACCCTGGACACGATCAGCCGCCTGCAAGCAGGCGATATCATCCCGTTCCACGATACGACCGACGTCCGCGTCGACGTCAGCGCCAACGGCAACAAGCTCTATGTTTGCGAGTTTGGTCGTTCCGGTGCGCGCTATACGGTCCGCGTAAAGGATACCTACGGCTCGGAGGACGAGCTGCTGCAACACATTATGGGATAGCACCAGTCCAGGCAGCACGCTTCGGGCAAGCTCAAGATGGAACAGTGATCACATGGCACCTAAAAAATCACCCCTTGCGGACGACCTTGCGTCAACCATCAGCGCCAACGACGCCGAACTCGAACAGGCGATCGATGATCTGCGCGGCGTCTTGAAACAGGATGCAACCGGCCCATCCGTCACCGACTTCGGCATGGACTTCCCGGAAGCTGCGGAAAGCGATCCACTGGCCGCCTTTGGTGGCGATTTCGGCTCCGGTGCGACCGACACCAGTTTTGGCGGCGACTTCGGTGCCGACACGGCCGCCACCGGCTTCGGCGACGGCTTCGGGGCCGCCGAAACAATGCCGTTCAGCGATACGGGGCTCCCCGGCGATTTTGGCATTCCTGAACTCGGAGAGTCGGCGACCCAACCGCTGGGAAGCGCCATGGAGGCTAATCTCGGCCTCATCATGGACATCCCGATCGACCTGCAGATTGTCCTCGGCTCGTCGCAGATGCCGGTCTCCGGCCTTATGAACCTCACCGAAGGTGCCACGATCGCGCTGGACCGCCGCATCGGCGAACCCGTCGAGATCATGGTCAACGGCCGGACGATCGGTCGCGGCGAAATCACCGTCCTCGAAAACGATGACACCCGTTTCGGGGTGAAACTCATCGAGGTCAAGAGCACTTCAAAGATCTGATACCGGTGAAGGTTTCAGGAGGCATCCATGATGGATTTCGACAATTTCGGCAGCACCGCGGTCGGCGCACCGCTTTCACCGGTGGACAAGGCAGCGGCGGTTCTTCTGGCGATGGGCAAACCGGTCGCCGGCAAGCTTCTGAAGTTCTTCACACAAGGTGAGCTCCAGGGCATCATCGCCGCGGCGCAGAACCTCCGCCCGATCCCGCCGCAGGAATTGCTCGAGCTGGTCAACGAGTTCGAGGATCTGTTCACCGAAGGCGCGGGTCTGATGGACAACGCCAAGATGATGGAAGGCATCCTCGAGGAAGGCCTGACACCGGACGAGGTCGACGGCCTGCTCGGGCGCCGCACCGCCTTCCAGGCCTACGAGACGACCATCTGGGATCGCCTGCAGGATGCGGACGCAGCCTTCATCAGCCGTTATCTGCTGAAGGAACATCCGCAAACCATCGCCTATATCCTCTCGATGATGCCGTCGGCCTTCGGCGCGAAGATTCTCCTCGAAGTCCCGGAGGAAAGCCGTGCCGACATCATCAATCGCGCCGTCAACCTCAAGGAGGCCAGCCCCAAGGCCGCCGCCATTATCGAAAACCGCGTTCTTGAAATGATGGATGCCTTCGAGGCCGAGCGCAACTCGCCCGGCTCGAACAAGGTTGCCGAGATGATGAACGAATTGGAGAAGAACCAGGTCGACGAACTGCTCGCCTCGCTGGGGACGATCAGCACCGCTTCCGTCAAGAAGGTCCGGCCGAAGATCTTCCTGTTCGAGGATCTGCTCTCCATGCCGCAGGCGAGCCGGGTGTCGCTCTTCAACGACGTTGCCGGCGATATCATCACGGCCGCGCTGCGGGGGACGCCGATGGACCTGCGCGAAGCCGTCCTGTCCTCGATCGGCGCGCGCCAGCGCCGCATGATCGAGTCCGACCTCGCCGCCGGCGACCAGGGCGTTCGCCCCCGCGACGTGGCGATCGCCCGCCGCTCGATCACCCAGGAGGCAATCCGACTGGCCGCAGCGGGTCAGATTCAGTTGAAAGAGCGGGACGAGACCCAAGCCGCGGCCTGATCCGGCTTGACTCTCCTTGCTCCAGGCTTGACCGTTCCCCGGACCCGATCCTCGACGAGAATCGGGTCCTTTTTTGTGCGCCGGCGCCGGCGCAGCGCGGCCGTATCACAACTGATCGGTCACGCGAGCTGCGGGAGAGTTGTCCATGGCCGACGGCGAGGACAAGGATAGCAAAACAGAGGCCCCGTCAGAGAAGAAAATCCGCGACGCGGCGGAAAAGGGCAACACGCCGTTTGCACGCGAAATCCCCGTCTTTGCCTCCTCGATCGCGATCTATCTCTTCCTGGTCTTCTTCCTGCCGGGTGGCATATCGCGAATCACCGAAACGCTGCGCGACCTCTTCGAACAACCTGAGGCCTGGGATCTCGAGACCAGCGGCGACATCATTGCGTTATTCCGCCACCTCGTTTGGGAGGCCGGCGCGTTGCTGCTGCCGGCACTCATCATGATGATGACTTTCGGGCTCGCCGCTTCGATCCTGCAGAACCTGCCGAGCCCGGTGCTGGAGCGCGTGCGCCCGCAGTTGTCGCGGCTCTCGCCCATCAAGGGCTTTGGCCGGATGTTCGGCAAGCAGGGCCTCGTCGAATTCGGCAAATCCTTCATCAAGGTCGGGGTTGTTTCGGTCGTGGTCGTCTTCGTGCTCTGGGATGACTACTTTGCCGCCCTGAACGCCATGTTCGCCGATCCTTCGGCGGTGTTCGCCATCCTGGCGAAGGAAGCCCACAAGATCCTCGTGATCATCCTGTTTGCCACGGCTGCGATCGCCGCGCTCGACTTCGCCTGGACGCGCCACCATTGGTACTCCGAATTGCGCATGACCAAGCAGGAGGTCAAGGAGGAGCACAAGCAGGCGCAGGGCGACCCGATCGTCAAGAGCCGCCTGCGCTCGATCCAGCGCGATCGCGCCCGCAAGCGGATGATCGCCGACGTGCCGCGCGCCACCCTCGTCATCGCCAACCCGACCCACTTTGCCGTGGCGCTGCGCTATGTGCGCGAGGAGCAGGAGGCCCCCATCGTGGTTGCCAAGGGCCAGGATCTGGTCGCCCTCAAGATCCGCGAATTGGCCGAGCAGAACGGCATTCCGGTTTTTGAGGACCCGCCGCTCGCACGCTCCATGTTTGCGCAAGTCTCGGTCGATAGTGTCATTCCGCCGGTGTTTTACAAAGCCGTGGCGGAGCTGATTCACCGGGTCTACCAAGCTTCGCCCAAATAAGACGGTAAGCGAGATCCGATGAGAAAATGTTCCTATTCTGCCCAGCGCGAGAGGATTGTGGCCGAGGCGATCGGCCCGGTTGCTACGGAACTACGGCTGCTCGACGCAGCCGATCTCGTGTCCTTGTTGCGCTTCGAGTGCTACGGAAATCTGGCCGATCTCGTGGCTTCGGCTGCTGAGCTCTACTTCCTGCCCGGCACCGTCGTTTTCGGCGCCGGCGGGGACTACAAGCTCGAGTGGGGTGACGAACCCGAAGTCACGCTCGACCTCGAACTGCGCCCGCAAGGCGTCACCGTCTATGCCCGGCTGCAACTGGGCAACGAGCGCGCCGGCCTGGAAATCACCCACGTCGCCTTCGACAACCCCGCGGCCGATCCCGACGACAACACAGCACTGCTGGTCGCCAGCCTCAAGGACGCGCAGTTCAAGCGCATGGGGTCGCCTCCTCTGGACGCTATGGACGCTGCGGCATAAGACTTCCGGCCTCGCCGCTTCGGCTCACCTGATGTAGCCGAAGCGGATCGCCTTTGCGATGGCCTGAATGCGATTGACGGCGTCCAGCTTGCCCGTGGCCGTACCGAGGTAGGCGTTGACGGTGTGGACCGAGAGGCCCAACTTCTCAGCAATGGCTTCGCTGATGCAGCCGTCACCCGCCATTTGCAGGCAAACAATCTCACGGTCATTCAGCGTTTCGACCGACTGCATCCGCTTCTCGTTTGCCCCCAACAGATCGATCATGATCTGATTGGCGCGCATGTGCATGTCGAGCACGATCTCGCTGTCGAAGTCGAGGTCCTCACCGGTGAAGATGACAAAACCGTTGCCGTTCGAGCCGAGGCGAACCGGCAAGGCGATCCCGGAGGACGCGAGGCGTCCCGACGTGAGGCGCTCGGTAAAGGGAGCGATTTCCATCGCAGTGATCCGGTCGGCCTCCTCACCTTCCCAAACGACCGGCAAAGTGGAGACCTCAAGGTGGGCCATCAACTCTTCGCCATAGGCCTCCAGCAGCAGGCGCGTCCGGTACTCCGCTTGATCGGCCCAGTTGCTGAGCGCGCAAGTCAAACGCCGGGCCGAAGGCAGTCCCTGGCCGAGGCTGCGCAAGACGGCGAAGTTCCTCGCCCCGATCACCTTCTGCAGATGCTGAAGCGTGGCCACAGCATCGCCGGTGCGTTGCGGCTTTGAAAGTTTACCGATCTGGATTTCCGCAGCGACCGGGGGAAGCTGAATGTCCATCGTACTTGCCTTCAGACGAGATTGCTTCGCACCGCCCAGGCGATCGCTTCGGAGCGCGTCTTGGTCGCGGTCTTTCGCATCACGCTGGCGATGTAGTTGTTGATCGTGTTGCGCGAGATACCGAGAATCACCGCAATCTCATCACTCGTCTTGCCCTCGGCAATCCAATAGAGGCACTCGATTTCGCGATCGGTAAGGTCGGATTCGCGCTCCAGCCGCATCGCCGGTCGGCAACAGACGCTGGCGAGATAGCCGGCTAGAAGTCCAACATCGCGAAGCTTGCTCTGCGATAGGATGATGTGTTCGGGGAAAAGAAGGAGAAACGCCATCCGCACCCGCCCGACATTGAAGGCGATGGCGCAATACTCGCGGCCGACGCCGTCAGGCACGGCGACATCGTCGGCAAGGTGCGAAAAGCTTGGCTGCATCAGGTTGCAGCATCGCTCGAACTCGCTCATGCGAACATGGTTCGCTCCGATCGAGCTCGCAAGGCCGCGCACCATATCGAAAGGCCAGTCCGAAGCGACAACGAAATCGATGTCGGCGTTCAACGACAGGTCATGGCGGACGAGGAGATAATGGGAAGCGCTGACATACTGCGTGAGCACCCGCAATCCCGCCGGGAGGCTGGCGCGATCCGCACAGCGCCTCAGTTGCTGAACCAGAAGTTCACGCGCACTCTTACGCTCACCGGCGATCGCAGGAAACCCATAGGGTTCCCGGAGCGCTACATCCGCTCTGATCGATTCCATAATAGCCCCCGTTGCCGAATTCGGCCGGATCATCCCGCCTTCCCCTCGTGTCGGCGCCAAGAGCCCCCGGCGCCGCCCGATCAAGCCGCATGGGGCGGGATTCACCAAACGAATCAGTGACTAAAGTGTACAGGGACGCGAATCAAAAGCCACAGCCCCCAGGTCGGGGTTTACTTTTGCGCCGCGCCGTGAATCGATTCGCGTCGACCGCGCGGGGCATGTTGCCGCAGGCCCCATTTCTGGATTTAAACTTTTGTTAACAATCAGACTTTTGGACCGGGCGTCATTCCAACCGCATTTTCGCACCCGATGCTATCAACCTTGCGGTGCTCAAATTCGGCCTGACGTTCGTCATGCTTGAGCGGAACATTTTTTCTTGAGCGCGAGAAAAATCGGGGACAGCCGGAACTGACGCAGGGGAAGTTCGGTCTCAGCTTCGGGAAATCGTTACTTTCGAGTCACACCCTGCGCAAAAAGTTCCGAACGCAGGCCGGGCTTCTCTGCACCGTTGCTCGTGGACGCGACCCGGCCAGGCCTAATCCTTGATGGCGCGTGGCATGCCCGAAAAAAGGATCCCGCCTTGCGGCGGGACTTTCGTTGTTTCGTCTGTGCGGTGAATCAGGCGGCCTGGTTCTCGGCCCATTTGCGCAGGATCTTGGCCGCGCGTTCCTCGCTGATCTCGACCATGCGGGCCAGCCGCCGTTCCGGCCCTTCCTTGACGCGCCGGTTGAAGACACCCTCGCCATCGTCTCCGGCGCTGAGGAGATCGTCGGTGCTGTCGAAGCCGAAGTCCGCACCGAAGCCGTCCATCAGCGCACCGCCGCCCGCTCCGACGCCGACGGCCGGAGAGAAGTCGGGCAGTTCCAGGCCGGCCGAATCGGCTTCCAGCGCCGTGGCACCGGCGCCGCCCGTGACCGAGCGCACGACCGGACGGAAGCCGAACCAGACGACCAGGAAGGCGACGGCGACGAAGGCAAGCGCGTTGATGATCGTCGACAGGTTGCGCGCCAGCGTTTCCATGACGCCCGGGCCGGGCACGGCCTCATCGAGAAGCTGGTTGTCCAGGAAGGTCATGGCGGTCAGCGTGACGACGTCGCCGCGATCGGCGTTCAGGCCGGCCGCCGACGAAACGATCTTTTGCATCTCCGCCAGGTAGGCATCCACCTTCGCCTGGTCGGCGGGCTCGCCGACGAGCGCGGCGATGCGGCCCTGGTTGACGACGACGGCAACGGAGAGCCGCTCGATCTGGAAGCTGTTGCGAACGGTCGCAACGGTCTTGCTGTTGATTTCGTAGTTGGTCTGCTCTTCCTTCTTGTCGGCCTGATCGCTCGACTGCGGGCCAATGCCCTCGTCGGGGCCGCCCTGGGGAATGTTCTGCTCGACCGTCGCCGGCTTCTGCAACTGGCTCTGGTTGGATTTCTGGCTTTCCCGGGTGACGCGCACGGAACGCTCGACGCGGGACTCCGGGTCATAGACCGTTTCTTGCGTCTGCTGGGAATCGGTATTGAGCGCCGCCATGACGCTGGCACGGAAATTGTCCATGCCGAGGAAGGGGGCGAGCGCCTTCTCGATGTTGCGCTCGACGTCTTCCTGCACCGACTGCACGATGTTGAGCGAGCGGTTGAGCGTGTTACCCTCCGCGTCATCGCCGGAGGCGAGCAACTGGCCGGCGGAGTCGAGGATCGTCACATGCTCGGCTTCCAGCCCCGGAACGGATGCAGCGACGAGATGGCGGATGGACGCGGCGGACTTACGGCCGGCGGTGCCGCTGGCGCGGATCATGACCGAGGCCGTTGGCGCCTGCTCCGCCTTGCGGAAGTTGCCGCGGTCCGGCATGACGATGTGAACGCGGGCGGCGGCGATCCCGTTGATCTGCTGGATCGTGCGGGCGATCTCGCCTTCAAGCGCACGAACGCGGGTGACTTCCTGCATGAACGAGGTCAGGCCCAGCGAGCCGACATTGTCGAAGAGTTCGTAGCCGGAGTTCGAGCTGTTCGGCAGGCCGCGCTCGGCGAGATAAAGCCGCGCCTTCCCCGTCTCGCCGACAGGCACCTGGAGGCTCCCGGCTTCGGTGCCTGCCTTGAAGTTGATGTTTGCTTCCGCCAGCGCGATGCTGATCTGATTGATGTCCGAGTTTTCCAGCCCGACATACAAGGTCTCGAAGGCGGGTTTGTTGACGAAGAATGCGGCTGCAAGCACCAACCCTACGGTAACGACGCCTGCGCCGGCCAGAAGCGCCAGCTTCGTTTGCCCGAGTGACGCGAGATTCTTGCCAATACTCTTAAGCTGTTCCAACAGATTCATTCTGTTCCCGCACGAACTTTGCCAGGTTGCCATCGGCCATGAAGGCAGACCTGCTCAGTTGAATTGCCCACCCTCGGTAAGGCGCCTTAGCCAACGGCGCCTTCAGCCCCAAGAATTACGCAGATCCAAAGGGACCCGCTTCGCAACCTAGATGGCGAAACTTGCGCGAACGTTTCGCGGCAAAGGGCCGTTTTCGGCGTCCGGACAGGAATACCGACATCAGCAGCAGTCAAAATCTTTATTAGAAATCAGATGCTTCTGGGAATCTTGCTTCAAAACGCAAGACACCGCACGCCATCGTGGAACGTGCGGTGCCACAAGCCTGATGCGGGGCGGGCGAATCAGAAGGCCTCGAAATCTCCGGAGGCCTTGGCGAGTGGCTGCGCATGCGCAGGGCGCCCGGCACCGCTGCCCAGCGCCTTCTGCATGTCCGCAAGCTTGACGAGATTAAGCGCAGTCGTCACATCGACCACCCACCCGCCGGGCATGCCGGCGGTGACCTGGCTTATGAACTCGGCCAGGCCTCGCGTTTTCTGCACGGCCAGATCGATCCCCTGCAACACCATCATGCGTTCCGCGACGTCGTCCTGCCCCGCTTCCGGATGCAACTCGCCGATCAGTGGTTCAATTCTCTCGACCAGATCGGCAACTTCATTCAACTCGGATACGACGCGCATCAGTACCGCGGGGAGGGATTCCTCCATGACGGGTGCTTCGCTCGTATACTGGCTCATGGCGTCTCCACTTTCCCGCAGCGGCAGCGCCCGTGGCGCGCATCTTGCGGCTGTACATTGCGTCGTAAGGTCGGCTTGCGGCCTCAGAAGAATTCGATCGAGCTCTCGACCGGTTTCGGCACCATTACCGGTCGCTGTTCCAGAGCGACGGCACGTTGTGTCTCGACGCCGGTGAGCGCGTGCTGGCGGGCACGCCCGGTCGACGGCCAGAACTCGAGCTTTCGCCCATGCTCGCCACCGGTGCTTTCGCCAACGATCCTGATGCCTTCGTCCGTCAAGAACTGCCGGGCGAAGAGCGCGTTCTGCTCGCCGACGTTGGAGAAGCGAGCCATCGTCCTGGCCCCGCCAAAAATCTTCGCCTCCAGCCGGTCGCGCCGGGCGCCTTGCTTCAGAAGACCGTTGATCAGCAGTTCCATCAAGTGCACACCGTAACGGGTCGCATCGCCACCGGACGCCATCGCCTCCGCCGATCCGGGGAGGAGGAAATGGTTCATGCCACCGACACCGGTCACCGGGTCGCGCAGGCAGGCGGCGACGCAGGATCCCAGGATCGTCGTCAGCACGACGTCCGGCTCGCTCACCACCTTGTATTCGCCCTGTATCACGTGGACGCGGCGCGTCCCGGCATCGGTGCTCATTTTAGTGCCCCGAACACGGCTTCGATGGCCGCCTTCATCTTCTCGATCGTGAAGGGCTTGGCGAGCACGTTGTTGGCGCCAAGGGCCGCAGCTTTCTGCACCAGTGCGCGATCGCCCTGGGCCGTCAGGATGATGAACGCCGCCTTCTTCGTCGCCGGATTGGCGCGGACGTGCTGTAGGAAAACCAGACCGTCCATCTTCGGCATGTTGAAGTCGGAGATCACCAGGTGATGCGGCTGCTGGGTCATGATCTTCAGGCCCTGCTCGCCATCCCCTGCCGCGGTGATCTGCTTGAAGCCGAGCTGCTGGAGCGCGTCTCCCAGCAGCAGGCGGCTGGTCACCTGATCGTCGACGATGAGGACCTTAATTTTTTCAGCGATAGACATTATTCGCTCCCTTCTCTACGGGCCGCAGTGATCTTCAGAATTTCCTCCCCGATGGACGTGAGCGGAAACTGGTGTTCGACTGCGCCCAGCTCGAATGCCACTCTGGGCATCCCGTATACGACGCATGTTCTTTCGTTCTGGCCGATGGTTCGCGCACCGGCATGACGCATTTTCAGTAGACCCGCCGCCCCGTCGCGCCCCATCCCGGTCAGGATGACGCCCACGGCATTGCGGCCGGCAAGCTCGGCGACCGAGTCAAACAGCACATCGACCGAAGGTCGGTGACCATTGACCGGATCGCGATCCAGAAGACGGCAGCAGGGCGCCGTCGCATTCACGACTTGAAGATGACGGTCGCCGCCCGGCGCCAGGTAGATCTTGCCGATTTCCAGCCGAGCACCATCCGTCGCTTCCTCGACCCTTGGCGCGCACAGACGGTTGAGGCGCTCCGCAAAGCTCTTGGTGAAGGAGGGCGGCATGTGCTGGGTAATGACGGTCGGCGGGCAGTTCACCGGGAACTTCTGCAGCACGGCAATGAGTGCCTCGACACCTCCGGTGGAAGCGCCGATGGCGACGATCTTGCGGCCATTGCGGTAGGCGGCGGCGCTGGTACTCGCCGCCGGCGGCGCGACAGGCGGCTCAGCCTTGAAGTCGCGACGTTGCGACCGGGCGGCAGCCTTCACCTTTTCGGCCAGGTCTCCAAACGGGCGGGCATCCCCCGGCTGGGGCTTGCCGACGCAATCGAAGGCGCCGATCTCGAGCGCCGCCAGGCTTGCGTCCGCGCCGCGATGCGTCAGCGTCGACACCATGATTACCGGCATCGGGCGAAGCCGCATGATCTTGTCGAGAAACTCCAGCCCGTTCATGTTCGGCATCTCGATGTCGAGCGTGACCACGTCCGGATTGAGCTGCTTGATGGCGTTCCGCGCCTCCATCGCGTCGCCGGCCTGGCCGACGACGGTGATCGCCGGATCCGCGCTCAGAACGGCCGTGATGAGACCACGCATGGTGGGGGAGTCGTCGACGACAAGCACGCGGGCTGATGCGGTCATGCGCGTGCTCCCTTGCCGATGTATCGGTAGGTGGTGATGCCGATGTTGTCGTACAGGCCCTTGGCCTCACCAGACACGCGCTCGGAGTGGCCGATATAGAGATGGCCGCCCTCGGCCAGCATCCCTGAGAATCGCGCCCAGATCTTCATTTGCGTCGGCTCGTCGAAATAGATCACGACGTTGCGGCAGAAGATCACGTCGAACGGCCCCTTGAACGGCCATTGGGCCATCAGGTTGAGCTCGTTGTAGGTGATCAGCTTCTTGACCCGGTCGTCGATCTGCCACTTCTGGCGGCCGTCGATCTCGACCTCGCGGAAGTATTGCTTGCGCATCGCCGGGTTCACCGTCTCCAGCGCCGTCGCGTCGTAGGCGCCGATGCGCGCCTGGGCCAGGATCTTCGGGTCGATGTCGGTGGCGAGAATCCGGAAATTGTAGTCCGTGGCGTTCGGCAGCAGCGACAGCACGGTCAGGGCGATGGAATAAGGCTCCTGCCCGTCCGAACAGGCGGCCGACCAGATCCGCACGCGGCCACCAGCTTTGGCGCGAGCGATCAGTTCCGGCAGGACCTCGCTCTTCAGATGTTCGAAATGGTGGTTCTCGCGGAAGAAGCGGGTAAAGTTCGTCGTCAGATGCGACAGCATCTCGCGCCGTACCGCGGCACCCGCCGGCGACGACACCAGGTCGCAATATTCCCGGAAACCCTTCAGCCCGAGATTGCGGATGTGCTTCGACAGCCGCGAATAGACGAGCGATGCCTTCGATTCATTCAGGTAGATGCCGGCGTCCGCGTAGATCATCGCGGCGATTTCGGACAGGTCTCGGCGCGTCAGCGGGTATTCGCCGCTGGCCAGGCATTCGTCCGGCGAGAGTCTGGGCTCGAACGCAGTCGACATTTTCATGCGGCTTCACTTTCAATCTGCGGAAACAGCGATTCCAGCTCGATCATGCAAATCATCCGGCCTTCGATCGCGAGAATGCCGCGGGCGTAGTTCTTCTCCAGCTCACTGGCGATGTCCGGCGTCGGCTGGACGTTCTCGTCCGTCACCGTGAGGATGTCGGAAACGGCTTCGACCAGCAGGCCGACGACCTTTGCGCCGACCTGGGCGACGATGATGACGTGACGGACAGTGGGTTCCACCGGCTTCATGCCGAGCCGGAGCGACAGGTCGATGATCGGCAGCACCGCACCGCGCAGGTTGATGATGCCGAGCACGTAATGCGGCGCATGCGGCATCGGGGTCACGGGCGTCCAGCCGCGAATCTCTCGCACCGACATGATGTTCACGCAGAACTCCTGATCACCGATCCGGAAGGCAATGAGTTCCCGGCCCTGCGTCAATGCCTTGGCTGCATACGTCATTTCGTTACCCGGCTGCTGCAAGCGACATTTCCTGGCTCATGGATTGCCCCCGCGATGCTGCAACGACGGCGTCCACGTCGAGGATGAGCGCCACGCGCCCGTCGCCGAGAATGGTCGCCGCGGCGATGCCCGGCACATGCGAGTAGTTGGCCTCCAGGCTCTTGATGACGACCTGGCGCTGGCCCTGGATGGCATCGACCATGAGCGCCCGCTGCCCGCCCCCTTCCGACTCGACCAGAAGGGCGACGCCTTCGACCGGGTTTGCGCGAGCGGAGCGGAAGTTCAGGATCCGGCCGACGTCCACCAGTGGGCAGAACGAGTTGCGGATCGAGATCAGCCGCTGGCTGGCGCCGAACGAATGGATGGCGGAGGCCTCCGGTTGCAGCGTCTCGACGATCGCCGTCAGCGGCACCACCAGCGTCTGTCCGGCGACCGTGACGACCATCCCGTCGAGGACTGCCAGTGTCAGCGGCAGGCTCATCGTGAAGACGGAGCCGTGTCCCGGCTTGGACGAAATCGAGATGCGGCCGCCGAGCGCCTGGATCGAGCGCTTGACCACATCCATGCCGACACCGCGGCCGGAAATGTCGGAGATCTTGTCGGCCGTCGAAAAGCCGGCGTGGAAGATCAGGTTGTCGATCTCTTCGTCCGACAGGTTGGCGTCTGCCGCAATCAGGTCGTTGTCGATCGCCTTCTGGCGCACCCTTTCGCGGTTGATGCCGCCACCGTCGTCGGCCAGCTCGATGACAATGCGCCCCGAGCGATGCTTGGCGGTAAGGCGCACCGTGCCTTCCGGGTTCTTGCCGGCGGCAATGCGCTTCTCGGGCGTTTCCAGTCCATGGTCGACGGCGTTGCGGATCATGTGCGTCAGCGGCTCGGCGAGCTTGTCGATGACGGTCTTGTCCACCTCGGTGTTTTCACCCTCGGTGATGAGGCGAACCGACTTGCCGGTAACGTCAGCGATTTCGCGGACGATCCGAGACATGCGCTGGAACACCGGCTTCACCGGCTGCGCTCGGATCGCCATCACCGAGTCCTGGATCTCACGCGTCAGTTGCTGCAGTTCCTCAAGGCCCATGTTGATCGAGGAAACGCCGGTGTTGTCGTTCTCGATCACGCTCTGGGACAGCATCGCCTGGTTGATGACGAGCTCGCCGACAAGGTTGATGAGGCGATCGACGCGGTCGAGGTCGACGCGGATGGTGGGAGCGGCAGCGGCCGACGATGCGGAGGCAGCTGCTGCCTGGCTCGCATTCTGTTGCGTCGCCGCACGCGGCTCCTCCTTGGCGGCGTCGACGCGAGCGCTTGCCAGTTGGAGGATATTGCTCGCAGTTTCAACAGCAGCAACGTCCGATGCCGAGGACAAGGCCGGCTCGTCGTCGGACAGTCCGGCTTCGGTCTCGACGCCATCGTCCAGGATCGAGAGATCGAACGGAACAGGCTGCATCGGCAGCTCATCGTCATCCCCGGCTGCCTCGCCCTCGTCCTCGATGGTGCGGACCTCGAGGTCGCAATCCCATTCGGCGAACTCGAAGACGGAACGAACGCCGTCCTCGCCCTTTTCGGTCGAGATCGAGATCGTCCACGAGAAATAGGCCTCTTCCGGGTTCATGTCCTGCAGAAGCGGGAGGCTCTCCATATCGCAATGGATGCTCATCTCACCCAGGCGGGAGAGGTCACGCAGAAGCAGGGCTGCCTCGTTGCCCTTTGCGTAGAGCTCGCGTTTCGGGCGGAAAGTGACCTCGCAGGTCGGAACGTAAGGCTCGACCGGCATCTCTTCATCGTCGAAGTCGTCGAAGGAGAACGGGATCGGCTGGAAACCTTCGTCGTTGACGGGTGCTGCGGCGACCGGTGCGGGCGCAACCGTTGGGGTCGGCGCCGGCTTCGCTGCCGGGGCTTCGCTCGCCGCGGGCGTTTCGCCCTTTGCCAGCGCTTCCAGTTCGCCGATCAGTTGCTTGCTCCTGGCCGCATCGACGCCGCCACCATCGCGCGAAGCGCTGACCAGGTCGGCCAGCACGTCGGCCGACTTCAGCATGACCTTCAGCACGTCCTGGTTCGGATCGAGCTTGTTGGATCGAACGCAATCGAGCGTGGTTTCGAACACGTGGGCGAACGACACGAGATCATCCAGGCCGAACGCACCGGCGCCGCCCTTGATCGAATGCACCGCGCGGAAAACGGCATTGACCGTCTCCGGATCGCGATCGCCGTCGTTCAGCTTCAAGAGACCGGATTCCAGTTCGGCGAGCTGCTCCTCGCACTCCTGGAAGAAAATCTCCTTGATTTCGTTCATATCCATCGGGAAGGACCTCGATTTAGGCGGTTACGCGCTCGATTGCGTCGATCAACTTGGTGGGGTCGAACGGCTTGACGATCCAGCCGGTGGCACCGGCCTGGCGGGCACGGTTCTTCTTTTCGGCATCGCTTTCCGTTGTCAGGACGAGGATCGGAATGGCGCGGTATTTCTCGTTGCGGCGAACGCCCTCGATGAAGCCGAAACCGTCGAGACGCGGCATGTTGATGTCGGTAACGATCACATCGGGATTGGCCTGATCCAGAACTTCAAGCCCCTCGACGCCGTCCTCCGCCTGGATTGTCTCGAATCCGGCATTGTTGAGCGTCACCAGAAGCATGTTCCGGATCGTCCGTGAATCATCCACGGTCAGGACCTTCTTTTTCATTGCTGAGTCTCCTTGGCCAGCAGGTGTTCAATGTCGAGGCCGATCAACTGCATCGTCTTCAGGAACGGCTCCGACGCCTTGGTGAAAGTGTAGGCACGGCTGTCGGCTTCCCAGGTCTTCG
Source organism: Mycoplana sp. 10N416 (assembly GCF_056394765.1). NCBI lineage: Bacteria > Pseudomonadati > Pseudomonadota > Alphaproteobacteria > Hyphomicrobiales > Rhizobiaceae > Mycoplana > Mycoplana sp. 10N416. The sequence goes on from NZ_JBFTIM010000009.1 coordinate 116,522, forward strand.
CCCCTGCCATCAGCACCTGGGCGCAAAGTGCGCCGATGCGTTCGACAGCGGATGCGTCGATCGTCAGGTCGCTACCCTTCAGCGCCATCAGCTTGTCGCGAAGCGCAGTCGCCTCGTTGAGATCCAGCACCGGTGCCAGGCTCAGGCTTTTCTGAGTGGCCTTCTTTCTCGCCATCACGTCGTTCCTTGTCTGCGGCTGACCGCATTGAATGTTTGCTGGAGTGGCCGTTCTGGCCGGACACCGACCGACGCCGGCCATGCTCGGCGGACAATGGCGATCCCCACACATGCTCAACCTCCGCGCCCGGCAGCGCGGAGGGCCGGAACCGGTGGTAACGGCACGGGACGCACTTCCTTCGCCGCATCGACGACCCGCGCAGTGCTGCCCGCTGCCGACTGTCGGCCAATGTGGAACTGTCGGATCGTCTGACCGAGTTCGAGAATGACGGCGTGCAAATCGGCGCCGTTCTGGCCGACACCGGTGGCAAACTCGGCATCGGCGCGCGCCTGCGCGCCAATCCTGCCAAGTTCACCGGCCACACCGCCGAGCGATGTGACATCCTCGCCGCTCTGCATGGCAATGCCTGTGACGGCGTCATTGATTTCGACGACCTGGTGCACGATGCCACCGATCGCGTTCTGGGTTCGGTTGACACGGTCAACGCCGGCCTCGACCTGCGCTTTCGTGCCCGTCACGAGTTGCTTGATTTCACGTGCCGCATCCGCCGAGCGCTGCGCCAGGGCGCGCACCTCCTGCGCGACCACGGCAAAGCCCCTGCCGCTGTCGCCGGCCCGTGCCGCTTCGATTCCGGCGTTGAGCGCAAGCAGGTTGGTCTGGAACGCGATCTCGTCGATGACGCCGATGATCTGGCCGATCTTTTCGGCCGAGGCCTCGATATCGGTCATCGCCGACTTCGCCTCGCCGACGATGCGGCCGCTTTGCTCGGCCGCCACCCGCGTGGCCTGAACGGCTGTTTCGGCCTTGCGTGTTTCGGCAAGGGTTGCTTTCAGCCGATCGATGATTGCTGCAAGTGAGCCGACCGTTTCGACAAGTTCGGCCGATTGCGATGCCGATCGCTCGGCGAGCCGCTCCGTCTGCGCGGAAATCGTCTGGACCAGCGCATCGGTGGTCTCGGCGCGTTCGAACGCGCTGCCGAGGTGGCGCTGGGCATCCTCAAGCGCGGTGTTCAGCATCCCGCCCAGATCGCGCCAGGCATCCGGCATCTGTTCGCCTGCCCTGTGGGTGAAGTCGAGATTGGCGAGGCTGCGGATGACATCGCCAAAGGCGCCCTCGAGCGCACCATGGTCAGCCTGCCGCTGTTCTCCCATCGCGCGGTTGTGATTGTGGCGCAGTTCGTTGAAGCGCAGCGACACGCCGATCTCCGCATCGACCAGCGCGGTGCGGATAAAGGCCGTCAGAAGTTCGGTCAGTTCCTGCCGTCGGCTAGCCTTTGCGCCGGGCAGGATGGACTTCGGCCAATATTCTGCAACCAGCCCGTCGATGACGTGTTCGAGCACGACCGCGTGGCCGGACATCCGCCACCGCGGGTCCAGGCCCATTTGGCTTTCCACATCGGCCAGGACCTTCACCCGCTCGGCATAGAGACTGTCGAACCGTGCGTCGGTGAGGACACTCCAGTGGGAGGCGTGAAGGTCATGCAGGCGATCGATCGCACGCTCGCTCTGGAAATGGCGGGCGGCATCGGGAAAGGTCTGGAAACGCTGGAAGAGATCGCGGAGCGCCATCTCGACATGACGTTCGAGCGTCTGGCGATGGGCGCGCAGGATTTCGCCCTGGGAAGCCTCCAGGCCAGCGAATCTCAGGCGGTCGCGAAGGCTGGTCGCCTGCGCCGTCTGAGCCTGTTCTGCTGGCATCTCCTGCACTTCCTGTCCCCATGCGCAATGCAGTTCGCCGGCCGGTTTCCCGAGCCAAGCCGATGAATTTCGCCCATGCGGACCGGCAATGATTGTGCGATGCCGTAAGCCGCATTGCTCCGGCAAGCGAGCCTGATGCCAGTCGTTTGCCGGTCGATGGTGAAATTCGGTGAAGCTTGATACCGGGTCGAAACCGGTGCGGGCGGTACGGCATCATGCCTGAGTGGGAAATGGTCCAATTTCCCATTCCGACGCGTGGTTCATGTTTATGGTTAATTCCTTGCCTGAAGGTTAATGGACGGCTCCATAGCTATGTTCCATACCGTACAAATGCCGATGCATCGCGAATTGGGCCGGTTGGCACGTCCAAAATAGTTGCTGTTGCGGCCAACGGGCCACGATTTCGCGAAATTTCGCTAGGGCTGGCGGCACAAGCTTCGAAACATCAATGTATAAGCAAGGTTCCCTTGCTATAAGCAGATTCGAGACGATGACGTCCCTGGGAACGAGCAATGATTGTTCTATTGTTGAGTGCCGTGTTTCTGACTATCGCAACCCTCGCAGCCGTAGCGGCGCTTATCGATATCGACGGCCGGCAGCCCGCTCGGACAGCCGCAATATTCTGATTTCTGCGACCAACAGACGATCTGTGTATGGCCGGTCAGGCTCAGACAGGGCTCGGTTCAGCGATCCCTCAAGCGAGGGCGTTCAGACCCTTACAGTCTGTTCGACGAAATCCTCCGTTCCGAAGAACTTCAGGTAGCGCTGCACCTCCGCCGGATCGCCGGTCGCCTTCTTCGGATTGTCCGACAGCTTCACCGCCGGCCGGCCGTTGGCGTCGCGAACCTTGCAAACGACCGAGATCGGATCGAGGCCGCGGAACGGCTGCGGCGCGCAGCCGACAAAGTCGTTGGTGAGGTTGGTGCCCCAGCCAAAGCTCATGCGCACGCGTCCCTTGAAGTGTTCGTAGGTCTTGATGATCGTGTCGACATCCAGCCCATCGGAGAAGATCAAGAGCTTTTCGCGCGGATCGCGCCCTTTCGCCTTCCACCAGGCGATGATCTTCTCGCCGCCCTCGATCGGCGGCGCACTGTCAGGCCGGAACCCCGTCCAGTCGGCGACCCAGTCCGGCGCGTTCTTCAGGAACGCCGCCGTGCCGAAGGAATCGGGCAAGACGATCAGCAGATTGCCGCCATAGAGCCGGTTCCAGTCCTGCAGCACCTTGTAGGGTGCCTCGGCCAGTTCCGCGTCGGTCTTCGTCAATGCCGCCGCCACCATCGGCAGTTCGTGCGCATTCGTGCCGAGTGCCTCCACATCGGTGTCCATCGCCAGGAGCACGTTGCTCGTGCCGGAGAAGGACGAGCCGATCCCCTCCTTGAGCGATTCGACACACCAGCGTTGCCACAGGAAGGAATGTCGGCGGCGGGTGCCGAAATCGGAGATGCGCAGATCCGGGTGGGCGCGAAGCTGCTCGACCTTCGACCACATCTTCGCCTTCGCCCGCGCATAGAGCACGTCGAGCGCAAACGGGCCCATGCCCCTCATCGCGGTGCGCGAACGCAGCTCGTTGATGATCGCGAGCGCCGGGATCTCCCACATGGTCGTGTGCGACCAGCGCCCCGCAAAAGTCAGCTCATATTGGCCGTCCTTCCGCGACAGCTGGTATTCCGGAAGCTGGAAATCGGCGAGCCAGGCGAGAAACTCCGGCGAAAAGATCTGCTTCTTGCCATAGAAGGTATTGCCGGCAAGCCAGATCATTTCCTTCTTGGTGAAGCGGATGGTTCGGGCGTAGTCGAGCTGATCGCGCAGTTCCTGCTCATCGATCTCGTCGGCAAGGCGTACGGTCTTCGTCCGGTTGATCAGCGAAAAGGTCGCGTCGACGTCCGGATAAAGTTTCCAGATCATCTGCAGCATCAGCAGCTTGTAGAAGTCCGTGTCCAGCAGGCTGCGCACGATCGGGTCGAGCTTCCAGGCATTGTCGTACACGCGACGGGCAATATCCGTCTTGGTCATGAAATCGAACCTCGCTGCACTCTTTCCAGTATCGATCTATCGCAGCTGATCGAACCTGCCGGCGGTTGCGCCTACCGCTGCAACGCACTCATGGCACGCCTTTTGGGACTCCCGCAAGACTGCTGAATGCGACCTGGGCAAGTATAACGCGGGCTGAACCATAAAAAGACCCGCTCTTGTAATCACTCCAATCTCAATCAATGCTGGCGATGCTGATCAATCTCTCTCCGGAGGCGCATTCATGGGTATCGAAAGCATCATCGTCTTTCTCATCGTCGGCGCGATCGCAGGATGGTTGGCCGGCCTCGTCGTCTCCGGCTATGGTTTCGGCCTCGTCGGCAACATGGTCATCGGCATTATCGGCGCCTTCATTGCCGGCTACCTGTTTCCAAAGCTCGGGCTTGCGGTCGGTGGCGGCACCCTCTGGGCGATCGTCCACGCCACGATTGGCGCTGTGATTTTCCTCGTGCTGATCAGGATCGTGAAGCAGGCCTGACGGGGCCAGCGCCGGCATAGCGAGCCACAGTCGACAACATATGTCGGCGGCGAGCCGGGTCGCCGCCGCTGACCTCCTGCCGCGCGAAACAACGGAGATGTTTGACATCCGACAAAGAAAGCAGCCCGCGGATCATCCAGAATATCGCTGTGCATGATCCGCACATTTGCTGACGGCATGAGGCCAGAGTTCCGGAGTATTCCTATGAGACTGGTCGATGTTTCCATCAGCAAGCGGCTGTTGGCCGCCGTCATGCTGCCGCTGGCTGCCGCGGGTTATCTTGCCGCAGTTCAGGTGTCCGACAGGTGGAACGCCTACCACGACATGCACCAGATCGTCGTGGTCAGCGAACAACTGACGCAGATGAGCGACCTCGTGCATGCCCTGCAGGTCGAGCGCGGGCTCACCGCCGGCTTCATTGGTTCCAAGGGCGCAAAAAACGCCTCCGAGCTTCGGAACGCCCGCATCGCAACCGATAACGCAATCGAGCCCTTTGGCGACGCAGCAGCTGGTCTGGAAGCGTCGGCGGCCAGTGAGATCGGCGAGCGCCTGAGCCAGATCGCCGACCTGCGGCGCTCCGTCGACGGGTTCACGGCAAGCGGAAGTCTGGCCATAAAGACCTATAGCGGGGTGATCGAAACGACGATCGGGCTGACGAAAGCTGCGACGAACATCGGGGCGGACGGCGAGCTTTCGCGGCGCATGGCCGGTTATGTCCAGTTGATGCAGGCCAAGGAATACGCCGGCCAGGAACGCGCACTGGGCAACAGCTTCATCACCGCCCGACGCGTCGATGCGGAGCGATTTGGCCAGTTTGCATCCATGCAGGGCCGCCAGGATGCGCTCATCGATGTGTTTTATTCCGCCATCGCCGAAGACGAGCGCACCCAATTCCAGGCCATGTTGTCTCCAGTCTCGAAAGACGTTGCCGAGATGCGTTCTCGCATCATTGCCAACGGCGAGAACGCCGATCTGGACGGTCTCGACAGCAGCCGTTGGTTTGCTGCGGCAACCAAGCGCATCGACACGCTGAAACAGATCGAAAATGAAAGCCTGGCGGAAACCCGCGCCCTTGCAGACCGCAACGCCGAAAGCGCGTTCCGGGACCTGATCATTATCGCCGGTGCCGGCATTGTCGGCGGTGCCGCGATGCTCGCATTTTCCGCGCTGATCGCCATGAGCGTCGTGCGCCCGATCGGCCGATTGGTTGAGGCCATGACCCGGCTTGCGAGCGGCGAGATCGATGTTGATCCGGCTGTTTCCGGGCGCAAGGACGAGGTCGGCGACATGGAGCGCGCCGTCGAGGTGTTCCGGCAAGCCGCCATCCGTAACCGTGAACTGGAAGCGGCCGAGGCATCGGCCCGAGCGCGGGCGGAAGGCGAAAGGGCGGAAATTCAGCGTGCCGCCGAGGCCGAGGCAGAGGCGCACCTGGTTCAAGCGACAAGCACCTTCGCGGCAAGCATGAAGCGCCTGGCGGCAGGCGATGTGCTTTGCGAGTTGCATGAGCCGCTGGCATCGCAATTCGAATCCCTGCGGATGGACTTCAACAGCGCTGTCAGGCAGTTGCGGGACGCGCTGCAAAGCGTTGGGCACTCGGTATCGACGGTGACCGACGGGTCCCGGGAAGCATCCACTGCCGCCGACGACCTGTCGTACCGGACCGAGCAGCAGGCCGCATCCCTGGAAGAGACGGCGGCAGCACTTGAGCAGATAACGGCCAATGTCGCGGCGACCTCGAAACGGGCGACGGAAGCACGCGACGTCGTGCGCGATGCCCGGGAAAAGGCCGATCATTCGAGCGACATCGTGCGCGATGCGATCGTCGCCATGGAAAAGATCGAAGCGTCCTCCAACCAGATCAGCCAGATCATCGGGGTGATCGACGAGATTGCCTTCCAGACCAACCTGCTGGCGTTGAACGCGGGGGTCGAGGCCGCCCGCGCCGGCGAAGCGGGCAAGGGCTTTGCCGTCGTCGCCCAGGAGGTGCGGGAACTCGCGCAACGCTCGGCAAATGCTGCAAAGGAAATCAAGCGGCTGATCGGCAATTCGGCGACAGCGGTCAGCGAGGGCGTTCGCCTGGTCAGCGACACGGGCGAAGGGCTCGACGCGATTGCGCAACTCGTGCAGGTCGTCAACGCGCATATGGACGGAATAGCGCTGGCCGCGCAGGAGCAATCTCTCGGGCTCGAGCAGGTCAATACGGCCGTCAACCAGATGGACCAGACGACACAGCAGAACGCCGCCATGGTCGAGGAGATGAGCGCAGCCGGCGTGGCGCTCGCCAGGGAAAGCGAAAACCTCTCGACACTCCTCGCCAACTTCCGCCTCGACGACCAGCCAACAAGCCAGCCAACAAGGTGGGGGGACGGTGCGCATGCAAGCTCGAACACGCTTGCCTCCCCGCCACAGCCAGCGCTGAAGCGGCAAACAGCGGTTGCCTATGCCAGCCACGGCAATTTGGCCCTGGCCGCACGCCAGGAAAGCTGGGAGCGGTTCTGAGCCCATCCCGGTGCTCGGCTCGCATCTCTGATCATGCAGGCGGCGTTCGGGGCGGCCTGCATGCGTCGTGACCTGAAGCCTGTTGCGCGAGGCCGCACCCCAAGCGTTTAACTGCGCGGGGATGACCGGGAGCCTGAGGTGCGACCCGGCCGAACTTGATAGAAACCTGGCCATCTGATCGATGCGATCGAGGCGGGCCTCCCAGTCCTCCGGCATGCTCTTGACCGCTTCGGTGATCAGAACGGCCGGCGCTGTGTATGGTCGGCGTCGACAGCGAAGGTTCCGATGAAGCCGCGCAGCCAACCCGATGTCCATGCTTGACGCGGCCCCCCGAGCACCGGAAGTCCAATGTCTCGGAGACGCAGTAGCTGGGCGAATGCCTTGGAATAAAGCCGGAGAAATGCATCGACATAGGTATTTTGAACGCTTTGCGAGAACGAAGACGTTGGCGTCCGTCTTTTGTCGTAATTGACCATTGCAGCATGTACGACTGACACTCCCTGAGCGACTAGCGCACCCTCACGCTGACGGGAAAATTCATGCAAACCGCCCAAATTGTCAGGCCCTTGGGCTATCAGCCTGCGCTGGACGGCCTACGCGGATTAGCGGTCCTGCAGGTTTTGCTGTTTCATGGGCGAGTTGACGGCTTCCGGACAGGCATCGTGGGGGTGGGCGTCTTTTTTGTACTCAGCGGTTTCTTGATCACCACTTTGATCATGACGGAGATCGGGAATACGGGGCGCTTCTCGCTGCGGAACTTTTACATCCGGCGTGTGCGACGCCTGCTGCCAGCTTATGTGCTTGCGCTGGCCTTTTGCTCGATCGCACTTTTTTTTGTCCCGGGCTGGGGCACGCTACGCGGTGCGCTTGCCAGTGTGTTCTATTTTACGAACTGGATGCTGGTCCTGAACCCGGACAAGGGCCTTGGCATGCTGCATCATACCTGGACGCTGTCGATCGAAGAGCAATTCTACCTCTTCTGGCCAGCGCTACTGCTGTGGATTGCCAGCCGGCGGCCCGGTCTGGCCCCGCAACTTGCCGGCAGAGCGGCCGGTGCCCTCATCTTGATCTTGGTCTTTGGCATCGTAGTCACCCTTCGCCGCGAGCCGTCGCCGCAAGGCGAGAATTTGCTCGCAAGCCTCGGAGGGTTCGAAATGCTGATATGCGGCGCCTTGCTCGCCCTCATCCGCCTCAAGGGCACGCTGCAAATGCCTTCCGCCCCTCAACCCATGGCCGACATAGCAGCTCTTGTCGCCCTCATTGCGCTGGCGATCGTCTCCGCCGCCGATCCAAAGTCTCTCTCTCTCCAGGCTGCGTGGCTCACCATTATCGTGTCCACATCACTTCTGATCATTATTTCCATTCATTCCACCGGCTTGGTTCGATGGTGCTTGACGCGACCGGCCTTGGTCGGTGTTGGCATGATTTCCTACGGGCTCTACCTCTGGCATTTTCCCATTTTCTACTTGGTGGATGTGCATTTGGGCCTTGATCACTGGTGGAGCGTCGTGCTGGCGTCGCTTCTGTCGTTTTGCGTCTCGATCGCATCCTACGTCTTTGTAGAGACCTCGTTTCGGCGCGGCAGCCATGGCAGACTGTCGGCTCCCCAAGCGGGCAGCCTGCAGCGCTCGCCATGAGGCAGAGAAGAAAGAATGTGCGTGTTTTGCGCGCATCACCCGGGCGTTTCGGGCCGTCTTCCGCGCAGTCTTAAGTCAAACCGCGCAGTTCCCCGCATCGCGCCTTTGCGCCAACCATCGCGCTACGCCGTCTTGGTGGAGCCGAGCGGGATCGAACCGCCGACCTCCGCAGTGCGATTGCGGCGCTCTCCCAGCTGAGCTACGGCCCCACGACTTCTGCAGTAGAGCACCAGAACACGCCCGTGACAATGCGGCGGAAAGTCTAATGGCAACTGGAACTCGAAACGCAGAAGCGCGTTGATCATGTCGATCAAGCGTTGTCCGCAGCCGAGGTACCACGGATGTCACTGCAGGATGAACGTCATGGAAAAACCGGGGCAACCGGTGCCCCGGCGATCCTTCAGGATGTCGCGCAGCAGAGCGTCTCTAACCAGTTGAGTTCTGTCGAGGAGAATTGAGGAGAATGGTGCTGCCGCAAGATCACGCTCAAGGTCTACTCTGGCGGGCCATCGGAAGATCAGAAGCGCAGGTACGCGGAGGCCGTGAAGCTGCCGCTGCTGGCGCTCATGGCCGGGGGCGGTCCCAAGCAACCTGTGCTGAGGTATCGATCTCGTCATTACCGTAGCGCCAAACAGCCAACCATTCGATGTAGTTAATGCCGGCGCCAATCACGAATGCCACCACTGCGGCCCACAGTGGAGTATCTGCGATGGAGTACTTCTCATACAATCTGGCTATGAACACCAAGTTCGCTACGATCAGGTAGCCACTAAACAACCAAGCAAATGTCTTTGCCGTTTTCCTTGGCAATACCTTCTTCTTAAAGGCGTATCCAAAAATTACATAGCACGACAACAACGCCATGCTGTTCCCAACAATTTTCTCGAACGTTACGGGTTCGTCGTTCGTCAAGCTCCCGCCGTAGAATGTCATCACGATGGTCAAAACAAAGAAAAATTTCCACATTCTATCACTCAGGCGGGTGCAGCCACGTAATCTGTTAGTCCTGATTGGACTTTAGCTGTTCGGCTCGACGGTCAAAGAACCCTGACTTGAACCCGATATGAACTAGGCCAGCTCCCACAACGAGGGCGATGTAGGGGTTTGTGAAAAGAGTAACCAGCATCACAATGGCAACAGCAGTCCCAACAACCAAACCGAACCTCAGGGAGTACGGCTTTCCTTTGCCGCCCCAACCGCAGGCAATCGACGTTGAAAGCCATAGGAGGAAGATGAAAACGTATGGCCCCCACTCGGATTGCCACAGCGGACGGAACAGCACACCGGCGACAGCTAACATCGCTCCGATCAAGATTACGGCAACCCTCTCCAAATCAACCTCCGCCAAGAGACAGCGCACCTTCATGCAAAAGCTACTGCAACCACTATTCGAGGTGGTTAGCGCGGAACAACTCGGTCCGGAAATGTTTCCGTCGTGGTTAGCGATCAGGTAATGACGGGCGCTCTTTGGGCGCGCCTTGTCGTCGCGCCCTATGCGATACTGGGGGCGATAAAACGCATAATCACTCCCCTCACGGGAACGCATAAACTATTCCACCTCTTATGCGCCCTGCTCAATCCTCTTGGCCAGCCGTGAAAGCGTCGAGCGTGAGCAGCGGGTCGCCACTGTTCCAGCTCTGGGCACTGGCCAGCATCTGGACGATGGCAGCGTTCCGCTCGGTGTCCTCAGGACGCCCCTTGTAGACGCCAATCCGGGATTGGCGCGGGAACTGCACGAAGGGCGGGCGGCGTGCTCCTTCTCCTTCCAACGTCCTCGCATCAAGGCATAGCTCTCGTGCAATCTTCGGGTCTTTGGTGCCGAGCGAGAACGAGTAACGGGTCTTGCCAACCTTCTGCACAAGATCGGCGGGGACGCGCTGGATGAAGTAGTAGACGCCGTCTTTGGACTTTGCGGGATTGGCCAGAGGAAGCACCATGTACATGCCCTTTGTACAACGGGGGCATCTCAATAGCCTGAAAAACCGTAACTTTCTGAAATCATGGCCAAAAGAATGGTGCTGCTAGAGAGATTTGAACTCTCGGCCTCTCCCTTACCAAGGGAGTGCTCTACCCCTGAGCTATAGCAGCATCCGGCGAAGCAGTGTGGCTGCGTTCGCGTCAAGCGAGGCGCCTATTGCCACAGTCTTACCCCCTATGCAAGGCGCAAACGCATAATCGGGACAACAAATTCTGGAAAACGCAGCCGTGCTTTTGCAAGGAGTGGATTCGCGCTATCGGTAGTCCATGCAAAGCGAAGACAACACAAAAGGCGGCAGGACCGGCGGCGGGCGCAAGGCAAAGCCCCAGGCGCCGGAAAGCGAAGCGGTGCGGGCACGCGCCGAGGAGCGCAAGGCGCGGCTGGCAAAGACATTGCGCGACAATCTCTCGCGCCGCAAGCAGCAGGCCCGCGCCCGGCGCGAAGGCGCCGCTGACGAGACCGAAGGCCTGCCTGCCGCAAAAACGGACGAATCAGAGGACTAAGCATTATCTGCCGAAAGCGGGAACCAGTTTGGGGACAAAGCGAAGGAACAGGACCTAAAGCGTGGCAAGCGAAGCTGAAAGCTCGCGACGCGCTTAAGGCTGAACAGCGCCGATCCTGGCCCCAGGGGACGTTATCGATTTTCGAGCTGGTTTGCTGCGTGCGGCATCGGGATCCGGCCGCGGCAACGCCTCCCTGGAGACAGGACCGGTCGAGCATCAATGCTTCCACGCCCGCGCGAATGCGGTGGACTTCATTTTTTTGCGACGATGCTCTAAAGAGGCGCCTTCCTCCAAGAGCCGCTAGTTTGAGAAAGGCGGGCGCGGGCCCGTAGGGACACATGGATCGTATCAGGATTGTAGGCGGCAACGAGCTCAAGGGCGTGATCCCGATTTCGGGCGCCAAGAACGCGGCCCTCCCGCTGATGATCGCCTCGCTCCTGACGGACGATACGCTGACGCTGGAAAACGTCCCGCACCTGGCCGACGTCGAGCAGCTGATCCGCATTCTCGGCAATCACGGCGCCGACATTTCCGTCAATGGCCGCCGCGAGCGCCAGAGCGAAGGCTATTCGCGCACCATCCACTTCACCTCCCGCCAGATCGTCGACACGACCGCCCCCTACGAGCTGGTCTCGCGGATGCGGGCGAGCTTCTGGGTTATCGGTCCGCTTCTGGCGCGGGAAGGCCACGCACGCGTTTCCCTGCCCGGCGGCTGTGCGATCGGCACGCGCCCGGTCGACCTCTTCATCGAAGCGCTGGCCGCGCTCGGCGCCAGGATCGAGATCGACGGCGGCTATGTCGACGCCACCGCGCCGGACGGCGGGCTGATCGGCGCGCATTACACCTTCCCCAAGGTTTCCGTCGGCGCGACGCACGTGATGCTGATGGCGGCAACCCTTGCCCGCGGCACGACCGTGATCGGCAACGCCGCGCGCGAACCCGAAGTGCAAGATCTTGCCAAGTGCCTGAATGCAATGGGTGCGAAGATCACCGGCGCCGGCACCAGCACGATCACCGTCGAAGGGGTCACAGCCCTCTCCGGTGCACGCCATCGCGTGCTGCCCGACCGCATCGAAACCGGCACCTATGCCATGGCCGTCGCCATGACCGGCGGCGACGTTTTGCTGGAAGGCACCGAGGCAGGACTGCTTTCGACGGCACTGGAAGCAATCCGCCGCACCGGCGCCGAAATCACCTCGACCGAAAGCGGCATCCGCGTCGTGCGCAACGGCGGCGGCATCAAGCCGGTCGACATCGTCACCGATCCCTATCCGGGCTTCCCGACCGACCTGCAGGCCCAGTTCATGGGGCTGATGACGAAATCGACCGGCGTCTCGCACATTACCGAGACGATCTTCGAGAACCGCTTCATGCACGTGCAGGAACTGGCCCGCCTCGGCGCGAAGATATCGCTTTCCGGACAGACCGCGAAAATCGAGGGCGTCGAGCGGCTGCGCGGCGCTCCCGTCATGGCGACGGACCTGCGCGCCTCGGTCTCGCTGGTAATCGCCGGCCTTGCCGCCGAGGGCGAGACGATGGTTTCGCGCGTCTACCATCTCGACCGCGGCTTCGAGCGACTGGAGGAAAAGCTCCGCCGGTGCGGCGCCTCCGTCGAGCGCGTCAGCGACTGATCATCACGTTTCGACGCCGACCCGAGCGTCATTCAGCGGGTCGGCGGTTGCGCTTGCCTGCCGCCCGTCCTATTTCCTGAACAGGAAAATAGGACGGGCCCTCGCCTTTCCCTGAACAAGCCGCCACCATCGCGGCCGGCTTCGGGAGCGAGGCGGAAGCCGCCCCAAAGCAGCGGTTATGCAACGCGGCCGCCTGGAAGGAACGCTATGGACAGTTTGAAGTTGCTGGCACTGGATGCGGAGGATCTCGCCGTCGTTTCGGCACACCTGCAGGACGCCGTATTCAAGACGGGCGACATCAGCTGGGATGCCGGCCACGGCGTTTTCTCCCTCGCCGTCAACCGCTTCGTCTGGGAAAAGGCCGGCGAGCGGCGCAAGGGTTTTCAGCGCCGGCGCGCGCTGGTCGCGTTCAAGCGGGTGCGGGCGGTCCGATCGATCGGCATCGACCGCAACGATCGCGATGCGGTGCTGTCCCTGCTGGCGATCCGCTTTGCGCCGTCGGCAGACGGTCCCGAAGGCACGGTTGAATTCCTGATGTCCGGCGACGCCTCCATCGTACTCGAGGTGGAATGCATAGAAAGTCAGCTTGCGGATACCGGCGGGGCGTGGGAAACCAGCTTGAAACCGCGCCATCCGGCGGGCTAGAGCAAAAAAGGCTCGCGACGTTGCTGACGACGATGCGACCCGCCCGCAAAGGCCGCGGGGCACGCTCAACGGGCTGAGCCCGCAAGGACAGGGAAATTGGAAAGTGGCGATCAGGCTTGATTATGGCGACGGTGACTTTGAAGCGCGGTTTGCCGCCTTTTTGACCACCAAGCGCGAAGTTTCGGAAGACGTGAACGCCACTGTCCGCACCATCATCGAGGATGTGCGCGACAACGGCGACAAGGCGCTCGCCGCCTATTCGCTGCGCTTCGATGGCCTCGATTTCAACGTCACCCCGATGCGCGTCAGCGCCGATGAGATCGAAAAGGCCTACCGCCAGACGCCGGCCGAGCTCGTGGCGGCACTCGAACTGGCCGCCGCCCGCATCGAGAAGCACCACGCCCGGCAACTGCCGAAGGACGATATCTACGAGGACGAGATCGGCGTCGGCCTCGGCTCGCGCTGGACGGCGATCGATGCGGTGGGCCTGTACGTTCCGGGCGGCACGGCGAGCTATCCGAGCTCGGTGCTGATGAACGCGGTTCCGGCCAAAGTGGCCGGCGTGCCGCGCATCGTCATGGTCGTCCCGGCGAAGGAGGGCGCGATCAATCCGGTGGTGCTGGCGGCCGCCCGCATTGCCGGCATCGACGAGATCTATCGCATCGGCGGGGCGCAGGCCGTGGCGGCGCTCGCCTACGGCACCGAGACGATCGAACCGGTCGCCAAGATCACCGGCCCCGGCAACGCCTTCGTCGCCGCCGCCAAGCGCCAGGTGTTCGGCACGGTCGGCATCGACATGATTGCCGGCCCCTCGGAGGTCCTGGTGATTGCCGATGGCGAGAACGATCCCGACTGGCTGGCCGCAGACCTTCTGGCCCAGGCCGAACACGATCGCGGCGCCCAGTCGATTCTGGTTACCGATAGCGCGGATCTCGCCGACGCGGTCGAGGCCGCGGTGGCGCGCCAGTTGAAAACGCTCCCGCGCGCCGAGACCGCCGAGGCGAGCTGGCGCGACTTCGGTGCCATCATCCTTGTGCCCGATCTGGAAAAGGCCATACCTTTGGCAAACCGGATCGCTGCCGAACACCTGGAGATCGCCACGGAGGACGCCGAGGCCTTTGTGCCGAAAATCCGCAATGCGGGCGCAATCTTCGTCGGCCGCCATACCCCCGAAGTCATCGGCGACTATGTCGGCGGCTCGAACCACGTATTGCCGACCGCACGCTCGGCTCGCTTCTCCTCCGGGCTTACGGTGCTCGACTACATGAAGCGCACCTCGATCCTCCGGCTCGGCCCGGACCAGCTCCGCACGCTCGGCCCCGCCGCCATCACGCTGGCCGAGGCAGAAGGGCTTGGCGCGCATGCACGGTCCGTCGCCATCCGCCTCAATCCGGGAGGTTGACGCCGGGGATGACGAAAATGCCCGTATTCCGCCTGTGCGATGTGGTGCTGGACGAGACGATCGGCCGTGCCACACCGGACGTCGAGCATGAACGGGCGGTGGCGATCTTCGATCTGATCGAGGAGAATGCTTTCGAGCCCGTCGGCCATTCGGGCGGGCCGTACCGGCTGCAATTGTCGCTGATGGATTCGAAGCTTATCTTTGCCATCACCACCGAGGACGGCGGGAGGGTCGCGACGCACATCCTCTCCCTCACCCCCTTCCGGCGGATCGTCAAGGACTACTTCCTGATCTGCGAGAGTTACTATCAGGCGATCCGTTCAGCCACCCCGAGCCAGATCGAGGCGATCGACATGGGCCGTCGCGGCATCCACAACGACGGATCGCAGACGCTGATGGATCGCCTTTCCGGCAAGATAAAACTGGATTTCGACACGGCGCGGCGGCTGTTTACGCTCGTCTGCGTGCTCTATTGGCGCGGGTAGGCAAGATGATCGGCGGCACCGCGCAGGGACAGGACGTGACGCGCAGCCCCAGGTCGCTCCTTTTCATGTGCCGCATGAACGCCGTGCGCTCGCCAATGGCCGAGGCGATTGCCCGCAGCGTCCTGCCGTTGGGCACCTACGTGGCATCGGCCGGCATCCGGCCGGGCGAGCGCGATCCGTTCGTCGATGCCGTCCTCGACGAGATCGGGCTTTCGATCGAGCGCCACGCGCCCCGCGCGCTCGAAGAACTTGAGGACGACTATTTCGATCTGATCGTCACACTGGCACCGGAAGCCCATCACGCCGCGCTGGAACTGACCCGGTCCAATGCGGTAGAGGTGGTTTACTGGCCGACCCCCGATCCCACCGTGGTGACGGGTACGCGCGACCAGATCCTGACGGCCTATCGGGACGTTCGGAATCACCTGGCATCATTGATTGGACGTCATCTGGGCAACGGCATGGCCACACCTTCATAGGCAAAGATGGCCTGTTGCGCCCGCAATTGCAGAAAGCCGAATCATTGGTGTTCACAAAGGACCACCGATTGTGTAGTTTCCGGCAAAATTCCGAGGGGCTGCATCGTGCGGCCCATCAACGAAGGATCATCACCACAGTATGGCCAAAGAAGAAGTCCTAGAATTTCCCGGCGTCGTGACGGAACTGCTGCCGAACGCCACTTTCCGCGTCAAGCTCGAGAACGAGCACGAGATCATCGCGCACACGGCCGGCCGCATGCGCAAGAACCGCATCCGCGTGCTTGCCGGCGACAAGGTCCTTGTCGAAATGACCCCCTACGACCTCACCAAGGGCCGCATCACCTACCGTTTCAAATAAGCACATCGCTCCCGGCGCCACCGGCGTGGGGGTCAGGCTCCTTCGAGGTTTCATGGCATTGGACGAAAAGCTCATCCTGGCATCCGGTTCGCCGCGCCGCGTCGAGCTTCTGGCGCAGGTCGGCATCGAACCTGCGCGTCTGATGCCGATGGACCTCGACGAGACGCCGAAGAAATCCGAGCATCCGCGTTCCCTGGCACGGCGCCTGAGCACCGGCAAGGCCGAAGCGGCACTGGCCGCCATCAAGGGCGATCCGGGTGCGGAGGGCAGCTATATCCTGGCAGCCGATACGGTCGTGGCGGTCGGGCGGCGCATCCTGCCCAAGACCGAGATGGTCGACGAGGCGTCGAGCGCGCTGCATCTGCTTTCCGGCCGCAGCCACCGCGTCTTCACCGGCATCTGCCTGGTCACGCCGGACAGGAAAGTCCGCCAGCGCATCGTCGATACGAAGGTTCGCTTCAAGCGCCTCTCGGGGCTCGATATCGAGAACTATCTCGCCTCCGGCCAGTGGCGTGGCAAGGCGGGCGGGTACGCCATCCAGGGGATCGCCGGCAGCTTCGTCGTCAAGCTGGTCGGCTCCTATACCAACGTTGTCGGCTTGCCGCTGCAGGAGACGCTGTCGCTTCTTTCGGGCGAGGGCTACGACATCCACAGGCGCTGGTTCGAGGCCTGAGAGAATGCCGGTGAACAAGGAAAAGCCGACCACCAAGGTCGCGCCATTGCGCAAGAGCCGCCCCTGCCCCGAATGCGGCCGGGCGTCGACGCGGGAACACTATCCGTTCTGCTCGGACCGGTGCCGCAGCATCGACCTGAACCGCTGGCTGTCGGGCTCCTATGCCATTCCCGCCAGCGAAGACGAGAGAAAGCCTGACGAGGACGCGTAAGCGCTGGATAACCGGGCGGAAAACTCAATTATTTCCACAGCTTGCTTTCGCCCGTTTTTTCCAATGAAAATCAGCCAGGGGGGCTGGACACCGTCGAGCAAGATGCTATAACCCCGCTCGCTTCCGGGGCGAAACCAACCGCCCCACGGCTTCCGAAGGAAGTCAGCAAGGATGCCCGGATAGCTCAGTTGGTAGAGCAGCGGATTGAAAATCCGCGTGTCGGTGGTTCAAATCCGCCTCCGGGCACCACTCTAAGCCTTATTGCGCCTAGCGTTTTCAATACTATTGTAAATCCCTGCTTCTCCGAGTTTGACACTTTCAAACTGCGGGTTTGACATCTTTCGTTTTCCGTTTGTTCAGTTCGGCCTCAAAATCGGTGACAGCCGAAGTCGCTCGTGCCGTCATGTTGGCTCGTCTCGAATAGTGTTTCGCCATCGCTTCGGTGGCATGACCGAGCACTAGCGCGATCGTTCCGTTATCCTTGCCCATCTCCGCCAGAATGGTCGCGACGGTGTGCCGGAGACCCTTCAACGTGAGGCCGGGCTGGATTACACCTTCAGTTTCAAGCTTGCTTTTCAGCTTGCTCCAGTTCGTGCTGAATCCGTTGTAGGTCCAGGGACGACCCCTACTGTTGGCGCAGAGGGTAAGGGCGTCATGTTTTGGTGCCCGCGACACGGCCGCAGCGACAGGTTCGAACAGCGGCAGATAGATAGGACGGCCGGTCTTGTTGCGTCGGGTGTCCAGTCCGGCCTGTGTAATGGCCGACCGGGGCAGTGCCAGCGCGTCCTGCGGATCCAGCGCATAGAACATCATGAGTGCTATCGGCAGCTCCATATGCGCCGGCAGCGCTGCCAGCACGGTATCGCGCTCGGCGTCCGTCCATGGCCGGTTGGCATCGGGTAAGGCTTTGGGCCGCCGAGCGGGTTTCACCTTCGCGGCGGGATTGTCTCGCGTATACCCGTACTCTATGCCCCAATCGAGAATGACCGAGAGCACGGAGCGCACATAGTTGGCAAAGCGGAATTTTCTCTTCTCCAGAGCCTTGTCCCGGATCTTTGCGATTAGCGGGGGCGTGAAGCGGTCCAGGGGCGTGTCTTCGATCGCCTGCAGGTAGTCGAAGCATTTCTGGTAGTCGGAACGCGTACGCGGCGCGAGCTCGCTGCGGAACCTAGCACTTCCACGGTACTTCGTGATCAGCATTCCTAGCGTACCGGGCTTCATTTCCTTTTCGTTCACAAGTCCGTTGATACGGTGGATCTCCAAGTCGAAAGCGATCGTGAACGGCTCAAACTTCCGGCAATCGATTTTCTCACGAGTCTTGCGGTGATAGCAGCGCCAATCTCCGTCATGGTCCCTGAAAATCTGCCAGCCCTTGTACTTGTTCTGGCGTCTGATTCTCTGCGTCATCAACCTAGCCGCTCCAGGATATCCGTGTCCGTGTCTGCATTGCCGGCCTTGATCTGATCAACCCACCGGTCGAGGTCGCGGATGTCATAGCGCTCCTCGCTTTCGGGCAGAGCGATGGGTCTGACGGAGCAGATACGTGGAAATCGCCTCAGTGGCAGGCCGACATAGTCCGCTGCCTGCTTCATCGACATCATCCGCGGCTGAACGATGCGAATATTCAACATTGCATTCGCCATTTTCTGCTCCCGCTGCTGAACGCAAAATTTCGTTTCGTAGGCGCAAATCGCAGCTCAATTCTTGCTGTTCATAGGCTGAAAGTAGCCGCCACGACGGCGGCTCTCTCTAAATTTGACGCTGCTAACGACAAACGACTATTGGCCGCAATTCTCCGAAGGTTCTCATGTGGTTCATTGAAGTGCGATTCCTTGCGTTCGCACAGTGTTGAATCCAACAGCGAACGAAGTGTGAACGGCTCGCCTAGGCACGGCGTGCGAAGCTGAGAAAGGTTGAGAACGCAGCGCTTCACACCATTGTCATAGCTGAAAAGTACACGGCGCCATCGGGGATTAAGGGGTCCTGAGCGAAATCGGTGAGCGCTCAGAAGTAGGCCCACCTGCGGCACCATAGTTTCTAGAATTTTCCCGTAAACCAGCGCGTTGACGCTGGATTGCGATATTCCAATCCACCTATTTGTCCACCTTCGGGGGCTCGCTAGACGCCTTGAAGGCTTCGCGAATTCCGCGTCTCCCACCCCCTAAATTCGCCCCATCTCGCTGCCACGCCATCGTTGCAAGGAATGAGAGAATCAGCACTGATGTACTCGCATTTTAACTTTTCAGATGAAAGCCTTCCCCCGTGGCGGACAACACAGCGATTGACCAGGTTGAGGGCATCGGCGGTTGGCTGTTCTTACCCACTCTGCAAACGGCCGTGGCCCCCGTCATGTTGGCATCGGCTGTTGTAAAGAATTTGCAGTCCGACCTCCCTGCCCGCTTCAACCCAATATTGATGGTCGATACAGTATCATCGGCAACGATGACGGTTGGCTGGGCCTGGGCGCTGTACCTTCTTTGGCAAAAAAAGAAGGAATACCCGGCATGGTTCAACATGCTGACCTTTTTGGCGGCCGTTCAAACGGTGCTATTCACGGTGTGGCTTTCAGGTCTGGGTGTGTCCGCCGACCTGGGCGCGATGAAAGGCATTGTTTCGCGCGTGACGAGTGCGGCTATTTGGATACCCTACATGTTGGTGTCAAAGCGCGTTCGCAACACATTTGTCCATTGAGGGGGTCGGCTACCGGCTCGCGCCGGCCGGCCTACGTTTGCGCCAGACCTCTGAAACCAGCTGGTCTCCGATCGATCGGCGGCCACGGATGACAACGCGGAGCTTTCGCCCATATTTGCCTTCGTCACGGTCCTCCCAGGCGGCGAGTTGGTAGGGGCCGACATTCAGAAGCTCCAGCAGGCAGCGCGGGCGCCCAGTTCCGCCTCACATGCACATTGCGGCTCTCTGGCGTGGCGATATCGGCTATTGCGGATCTTCACTCCGTGCTGCCAGAAGGTATAACAGTCATTGACGCAGTTGATGCATACCGCTGGAGCAGAGTTCAGAGCGCTGCCGATCAATTACCCGTCCAAACTGGACAGCAGCACGCACTGCTCAAAGGTCTCTGCCCAGATACGGACGCGACCGTTTACACCGTGCCCGATCTCACCGCTCGCGCTCGACACCCGCCAGTCGAAAGGTGTACAGGTTCGTTCCTTCCAGCTCGCCATTGAGCGCCTTCGCGTGCGGCCGGGGTTGGCGCCGATCTTGATCCATAAGCCTGGGCCGCTCTTCGACGAATCTCCCCAGCGCCAAGCCGCGCTCGCGGAAGTCTACCGCCGCGGACTTGAGGAGGTCGGCGTGCTCCTGAGAGGCGTCAGGACGCGGCCCGGATGAGTGGGACGTCGTCAATTTGTGGCGTAGACTTCCATTGCCACCTCGATCTCTAGCGTGCCTTGCTTGGCTGAGGTCTGGCGCGAATCGCGCCCGTGCCCGCTTTGGAGGCCGAGGCCGCAGCCCAGTTCACTCAAATGCCGAGCCCGAGCCCCTTCTTCAATCCTCGTGTCAGCTCGTACTTTAGGCTAAGCTCCGCTCCCTGGGCTCGATCGACAAGACGAGCGACGTCTTTGACCCGCTCGATCATTGCCCCGTCCATCAAGCCCAGCCGATCGAGCAGTTCCTTGCTGAAGTCACGCGGATCAGAACTGCCGAAGCGCTGCTCAAGGGCATGGGCGATGGCCTTGGTCTCCTGAAGCACCTGCTGCCCTTCTGGTGTGCCGGAGAGCGCCGCGAGGAACTTTGGCTTCTCGGCCTGCGGCAGTACGTCGAACTGCTTGAGGATATCTTCGCTGCGCTTTGTGAGATCGGAAACTTCGACCACGTCTCTGTTGTCGCGCTGCCAGGTTTCAGATTGGCGTTCCGCTTCAAGCCGGCGCGCCCAGGTTTTGGCCGCCGATCCCACGTGATGACCGAGTGCTTTGGCGAAGTGACGCGCCGCTTTGCGGTCCTTGCTGTCGCCGAACAGCCCTGCCTTGCCGCGCAACTCCCCAAACCGTTCCGGATGTTCGGCAACTGAGCTCGCCAGCGTCTGCCCATCTGCTCCCGTCTCAACGATCGCCGATCCAATCTCGGTCGCAGCACGTTCCGGGTCGACATAGACATGCCGGCCCACCGACCGCACCGCTTCCATCGCATGATCGAAGTCCGGCCTTGCCTTTTCGCGAGCAACGTCCTCGATGCTGCGTGCATATGTCGTGATCGCCGGGATGAGCGGTTCGATTTTTTCCCGCTCTCCCTCACCCGCCTCAGGTCCGGCGCGCGTTTCGAGGACAGCACTCGACCTGGCCGCGTCGGGCGAGGCAGCGATGGCAATCTCACTTCGGATGCCGAACTCTTCAGCAAGTCCCCGGCGCGCGGCAAAGGTGCTGGTGTAGTCGAGCGTCGTTTCCTTTGCTCCCGATCGCCCCATGCTGGCGCTCAGCGCCGTGATGTCTTTCAGCTCGTTCCGGCCAGTATAAAGATGCACATCCTCGCGGTGGCGAGTCATGGCGACATAGGCAAGATGCCGGTCCATGGTGGTGGATGCCATGACAAAGGCGCGATCAACGGTCGCCCCTTGAGACTTATGGATGGTCGTCGCGTAGCCATGGTCAAAGGATTGGTAACTGTTGACCGGTATGGAGATCGAGCGGGTGCGCTTGCCTGCGCCCGCACCGCCGTCAAGGCGTATCTGTAGTGCGTCCGGCTCGACGGCCTCAACGGTGCCAAGCATGCCGTTCTTCACGCCGAAATCCCGGTTGTTTTGGAGAAGCACGATGCGGTCACCGCGGGCAAAGGACCGCTCGCCATCGTTGGTGCGGTAAATGCGTTCACGCCCAAGTGCCGCATCCTCCTCGTCTCCGCGCGCCAATCGGCGACGCTCCTGAAGACCCAACCGGATATCGGCGTTGATCGCACGGACATCTGCGCGGCGATGGGCAAACGCGATGCGTGAGCCGGAAGGGCGACCGTCGCTGTCCGAGAGATAGTCGCGCACCAAAGACGCGCGGGCGTCGTCGCGATTGTCCAGGAACTGCACCGCGCCACGCTCGGCATAAATCGCCAGCCCCTCCCCCGTGCGATGGGTCGCAAAGGCGATCGATGCCTCCCTCTGCCAGGCTTCCTTCTGACGGCGAATTTCGGAGAGTTCGACGGCACCGACCCGTTCCGCAATCGCACGGAACGGCGACCCGGCGCCGATCGCCTGCAGCTGCTCGTGATCACCGACGAGAACGAGTTTGGCACCCCTTGCTTCGACCTCTTTGACAAAGCGCGCAAGCTGGCGGCTTCCGATCATGCCAGCCTCATCGATGACGAGGATATCGCCCTTTCCGAGCAGCCCCTTCTCGTTCTGCCAGCCATATTCCCAGGAGGCCAAAGTGCGCGCCGCAATCCCGGACGATTCCTCCAATCCTTCGGCCGCCTTGCCGGCAAGAGCCGCACCTTGCACGCGATATCCTGCAGCAACCCAGGCCGCGCGCGCCGCCGCCAGCATGGTGGACTTGCCGGCGCCGGCAAAGCCAATGACGGCCGCGATCTGCTCAGGTCCGGTGATGTGGCGTACGGCCGCGCGCTGCTCGTCGCTCAGGCCTGGGACCACAGATTTATCCTCGCGATCGACCGGTGACTGCCCAGCGCGATTGAATCTCCCAGGACGCGAAGAGAAAGCGCTTGCGCGAAGGGCCTGGTCCTTGATGTCCAGCGCCCGGTCGACGTGTGAACGATGGACAGCGTGGCTTGGGGATCGGCTCATCCGGTCTGCACATGAGGCCATCGCGTGTTCGAGTTCGACCATCTCGCGCGTCGAGTAGCGCGCCAACTCCGTTGCGGTTTCAGGCTTCAATTCGACGAGCGCCGGCGACGTCATGACCGCGGCAAAGGCGTTTTGGAAGCGGTCTGGATCATCGATGTAGCGATGCAGAGCGCGTGCCACGTCATGGCGATCAAACACGCTCTTTTCACCGGTAATGATCGAGAGCACCTGCTCGGGTTTTCTGCGGATCAGTTCGGCGTTGTACCGCGCCGCCTGTTCGTCAATCCGCCCGCGCGACACGCTAAAGCCCCGCCGGTGCATCTGCGAGGCGTGCACACCCATATGCTCCGTCGGCTCGATCTCAAGGCCGCGCTCCTGATGCGAGCGATGATCAATGCGGACGTCCAGTCCGAGCCTTGCCAGATGACGGTTGGCTTGATGCTCCCAGAGTTGGCGGATATCGCGAAGCTGCATGTGCGAGGTTGGCTGGTCGTGGTTCAGCAGCCATTTGTTCTCGCGCTCGATCAGCGTCTTCGCGCCAAGCCCCTGTTCCGTCAGCACCCGCGTCGTCATCACCACATGCGCGTGGACGTTACGGATGTCGCTTTCGACCTG
The DNA here is from genome assembly GCF_056394765.1 of Mycoplana sp. 10N416. NCBI lineage: Bacteria > Pseudomonadati > Pseudomonadota > Alphaproteobacteria > Hyphomicrobiales > Rhizobiaceae > Mycoplana > Mycoplana sp. 10N416. Next base: position 139,765 of record NZ_JBFTIM010000009.1, read on the forward strand.
TGGCTGGTGGATGGAGAAGTCGACGGCCGCGCCATAACGGTTCGCAAGCTCTCGCGCAAAGTCACGTGTCAGCGCCAGGCGATCGCTTGCACTGATCTCATGCGGAAGGGCGATCTCGAACTCGCGCGCCACGCGGGCATCCTTGCGTGTCTCCGCCCGCTCAACTGCGTTCCAGAGCGTCGAACGATCGAGCGCCCACGCCGCATTCACCCCATCGGGGAGAACGATCTCCGAATGCTCAACGCCTTGTTTCTTTGTGAAGTCGTGCACGATGCCATCGCGCTCGTTGAGGAGCTTGGTCGCCGTTCGATAGGCAATCGCCGCGACGGCGCTTCGGCCACCACTTCGAGCGATCGGCTTCAAGCTGCAATGGTAGATGGCCAAGCGACACTCTCCCGAGCCGTACAACCATATCAGGCACTGAGTTGCGTTGCAACTCGTAAGTGCGCCCTTATAACTTTACTCGCTTCGCTCCCTCCGTTCGGGATCAGGCAAGAAGCACCGCACCAATATCAATTCAGAGTTGTGTAAACTCACGCGCCGAACTACCTTTCAGCGATAACGCGAATTGCAGAATCTCTCTACCGCCGCACGCATGAGGAGGGTCTCGTGGCACGCAAATCCATCACACAGCGCCTCGCCGAACTGGAGGAGCGCAAGAAAGCGCTGAAGGCTCGGCTTGGAAAACAGGAACGTGCTCAAGACACCCGTCGCAAGATCCTGCTCGGCGCGCTGGTGCTGCACCGGCTGGAACAGTCTGACGATCCGGACTTCCCTTATCGCCTGCGGGAGTGGCTGCGCAGGGAACTACCAGGCTCCCTCGTGCGCGACGGCGACAAAGCCCTGCTCGACGACGTGCTCAACCCGGTCGATACCGCAGTGAACGGCGAACCAGCAAAATGAGCCTCACAGCAATCCTCAAGTCGGTGGTCAAGGCACCCTTCTTCGCGATTGTCTGTGTCGTATTCGGTTTCCTGGTTTCCGCGTTGGTGCTCCTGGCCAATTTTCTCATCCATCTGATCGGCGGTCTTGAGCACGGGCAGATCAGTCAGCTCGTCCAGGCGCTCGCCAAGTATCTGCCGCTCGTGTTCGGTGTCGGAGGCTTCCTCTCGGCGTTCATGACGGATGCTCCCCTCTCCCCCGTGTTTGGCACCGCCCGCTGGGCAGACAACAAAGAACTGCAGAAGCTCTCCGCCACAGATGCCGGTCTGATGATCGGTCGCGATCCGGCAACCAGCCAACTGCTGCGCTATGACGGACCAGCCCATCTGCTGACCATGGCACCGACCAGAACCGGCAAGGGTGTCGGCACGATCATACCCAACCTGCTCACCGTTGATCGCTCGGTGATCTGCGTCGATCCGAAGGGTGAAAACGCCATCATCGCAGGCCCTGCCCGCGAGCAGATCGGACCGGTTCACATCCTCGATCCCTTCGGCGTCACCGGCAGACGATCCTCCGCATTCAATCCTCTCGATTTGCTCGATGCGGATGGTCTCGATGCCGCGGAGGACTCTGGAGTGCTGGCTGACGCGCTCGTCGTCGACGAACCGGGCATGTCCGGCGAGGCGCATTGGAACGAAGAGGCGAAAGCACTTATTGCCGGCCTCATCCTCAAAATCATTGCCGCGGAATCCCCAGGACGCCGGAACCTTACAACACTGCGCGAATATCTCACCTTGGCGCCGGAGCGCTTCCTCGCCCTGATGGCGCGCATGCAGGTGATGGACGCGGCGAATGGTCTGATTGCCCGCGCCGCCAATCGCCACCTCGGCAAATCGGACCGCGAAGCCGCCGGTGTGCTTTCGGCCGCGCAACGCCATACCCATTTCCTCGATAGCCCACGCATGACCGCGGTGCTCGGCCGCTCGGAGTTTCGCTTCGGTGATCTGAAGCAGCACAACGCCACGGTGTTCCTTGTCCTGCCGCCCGACCGGCTGTCGGCCTATTCGCGATGGCTGCGACTTTTGATCACCCAGAGCCTCACCGAGATGGCGCGAGAGGCCGCAAAGCCAGCCAGTCCTGTGCTCTATCTCCTCGACGAGTTCGCATCCCTCGGGCATCTGGCTCCGGTCGAACGCGCTATGGGTTTGATGGCTGGCTATGGCGTGCAGCTCTGGCCAATCCTGCAGGACATCCATCAGCTGCGTGCCACCTATGGCCGGCGTGCCGGCACCTTCCTGTCGAACGCGGCTGTGCTTCAGGTCTTCGGCATCAATGACATCGAGACGGCGGAGCTCATCGCCCGCACGATCGGCAAGACGGATGTCAGTTATACCACCCGCTCCTGGAGCAAGGGCGATACGTCAAGGGCCGAGCACATCTCGGCGCGCGACCTCATCAATGCCGATGAGATCCTGCGTCTGTCGAGCTCCCAAATGATCCTGCTGCGACACGGACAAGCGCCGGCCGTCGTCTCCAAGATCCGGTACTTCGAAGACAAGGAGTTCGTCGGCTTGTTCTCGCGATCGTCCTGACCTGCTTCGAATGTCGCTTGCTGTCACACGGGGCGACATAGCTCGGTTATCCACAAGCCATCGCGTCTCGGGAAAGCGCGACCAACGCTCAAAATGAAGAGCACCGGAGAAATCAGCATAGCGCCGCAAAGGCGGGATTTCGGGCGTTCTCGACACGTCACGGGCGGTTAAAAGGCCAGCCGCTGGAGCCTCAGCATAGCGCCCGCAGGGGAGGCGGATCCGACTGGCCCCGCATGGGACGTTCCACATACCCCCAGAATTCCCAGTGTATTGGTCGACCGTGCTTAAGGATGTGTGCCTTCCCTGATCATCCGCTCGACCAAGGTGCCATTGAAGACCTCGCCGGTGTTCGGCAATGTGCGGTTCTACGTCTCTGTTAGCGATATAACGGATGGGTTCGGGGATTAGACGGCTTCTCGAATTCCCACCGCCCCTTCCACGGGGCTGGACGCATAATGAAAACGAGAAAACCCATCGCCATCCGCTCCATTGGGCACATGAAGCACGGCGCCAACGGATAGGTACTAAGCGGAATCTCTCTAGCAGACCAAGTTGGACTGCATAACCCTACAATTGTGGACATCACTCTTCTCGCGTAAAAGCTTCAGGTGCGCAATCACGCCGGAAACGCTACGATGGATGCGATTCACACCGAAGGCTTCGACGTTGCTTTGACCCTGACCGATCATATTGAGCATCTACCGGACAGGAAGCGCCGCGAACTCGCCCGCATTGTCGAAATCCTGTTTGCCGAGGTTGAGCAGTTCCAGGCCACCAAGCTGTCCGGCAAGAGAAGCGGCGGCAAGATCCTGAAGGTGATCCTCTACGGCTCCTACGCCCGTGGCGATTGGGTTGAGGACCGCTTGAGCGGCTATCGTTCGGACTATGACCTTCTGATCGTGGTCAACACCAAGTCCTTTGCCGACGAGAGCGATCTCTGGGAAGGCATCGAGGAACGACTGCTGAAGGAGCAGATCGCCCACCGCATCGAGACACCGGTGGTCCCGATCGTGCACACCTTACAGGACGTCAACGACCAGCTTTCGCGTGGCCGTCCCTTCTTTGCCGACATCGCCAGGGATGGCATCTGTCTCTACGAGGAGCCCGGACACCCCCTCGCCCAGCCAAAGCCGCTGACAGCAGAGGACGAACTGCGGGAGGCACGGAAGCATTTCGATCGCTGGTTTTTGCCCGCAAGTCACAGGCTTGAGATTGCGGCTACTGCATTCGAACGAGGTTTGGGACTGGAAGCCGCGTTTGATCTCCACCAGGCGACCGAACGGTTCTATCATTGTGCGCTGCTGACATTGACGCTCCACAGTCCCAAGTCTCACAGGATCAAGGTTCTTCGCTCCCAGGCCGAAGGGATCGACAATCGGCTCATTGCCGCCTGGCCACGCGACAGCCGGTTTTCACGTCGCTGTTTTGAGCTGCTGTCACGAGCCTATGTGGAAGCGCGTTACTCGTCGAAGTATGCGATCAGCGACGAAGAGCTCATCTGGCTCGTTGGAAGGGTGAAAATTTTGCAGAGCCTAGTGGAGACGATCTGCCGGGAACGGCTTTCCTTGTAATTGTTGCGGGAATAGTCGCGTCGCCTACCAATTCTTATTCTTCGTTGCTCACCGGCACCGGCAGTACCCGTCGATCCATTATGCGATCTTCGTGGCCCAAAAAGTGAACATCACAGCAGCAAGCCGTGCAAGGCTCGTGGGAGCGCGTTTCTGTCCGCCTCTAAGGCGACGTCTGTGAACGGCAGTATTGCGCCCCATTTCGGTCGTGCAGAGCACTCTGTTGAACTCTTGAGAGCCGACCGTCTGCTTGGGAGTGTCTGCATCCAGAAGCGTCGTTGCGTGCACGGGCGAAGGCGATCTCGGGTTGGGTTTCTCACCACGAGATTTCTCACGCTGCGAAAGCCGCCCGTCCGCTTCGCTGACGTAGCCACATCCGGAACGCGGCAAAAGAGGACATGCTGTGTCTGATCCGATCCAAAATCGGGAAGACTGCATCTGAAGTTGACTGTCGGTTCAGTAGTGTCTTGCGTTGCCTATTTATATCCATTAGTCTGGATCTATGGATAATAATGCAGCAATCGCCGCGCTTGCCGCGCTCGCTCAGACCACCAGGCTCGAGACGTATCGGCTTCTCGTCCGCCACGAGCCCGGTGGCGTGCCCGCTGGTGAACTCGCCCGCCTTCTCGATGTCCCGCAGAACACCATGTCGGCGCACTTGGCGACACTGTCGCGCGCGGGCCTCGTGACAAGCGAACGGCAGAGCCGCTCGATTATCTACCGGGCAGACCTGCAGGGACTGCGCGACCTGACGCTCTTCCTGTTGAAGGACTGCTGCGGTGGGTCGACCGAACTCTGTTCGCCGCTGATCGCCGAACTCACGCCTTGTTGTGCACCCGAGGTGAAGCCGTCATGAGTCGCATCCGATTGGAGCCAGTCCCGGGAAGCGATGGCGGACTGAAGCTGGCGCTGTCAAGTTGCGGTATGCCGACCGAGGACCTCGAAGACCCTGGGCGCTCGTTCTTCAGGGCGGTTTCCTCCGATGGCGGCACGGTTGGCTATGCTGGCATCGAGGCGTGCGGCGACGCGGCCCTGCTCAGGTCGATGGTCATCTTGCCCGAACATCGCGGCAAGGCACTTGGAAGATCGCTGGCCAACGAAACGCTGAAAACCATCGACGGAAGCTTGGAGGTCTTTCTGGCGACGACAACCGCCGCTCCGTTTTTCGAGAAGCTCGGCTTCGTCGTAGTCGAGCGAGGCAATGTGCCGTCTGCCGTTCTGGCAACCCGTCAGCTTTCGGGCATCTGCCCGGCATCGGCCACGATCATGAAACTCAACAGACCTCCGATCTAACCACGGACAACGACCATGACCGACAAGACCTACAACGTGCTTTTCTTGTGCACGGGCAACTCCGCACGTTCCATTCTCGCCGAATCCATCCTCAACAAGGAAGGCGGCGGGCGGTTCAAGGCGTACTCGGCGGGCAGCCAACCGAAGGGCGAAGTCAACCCGCATGCGCTGAAGGAGCTGGACGCCCTCGGCTATCCCACGACCGGCTTCTCCTCCAAGAGCTGGGACGTCTTTGCCGAACCGGGCGCGCCTGAAATGGATTTCATTTTCACCGTTTGCGACAGCGCGCACGGCGAAGCCTGTCCCGTATGGATCGGGCATCCGATGACCGCTCACTGGGGTGTCGAGGACCCGGCTACCGTCGTCGGCTCCGAGGTCGAAATTCAGCGCGCCTTCGCGGCGGCCGCCCGTTTCCTCAAGAACCGCATCATGGCTTTCGTCAGTCTTCCCCTGGCTTCGATCGACCGTCTGGCGCTCGAAACGAAGCTCCGCCAAATCGGCGCGATGGAAGGTTCGACGGCAATCCAGGGAAAGTCCGCCTGATGTCTACCTTTGAGCGTTATCTCACCATCTGGGTCTTCCTCTGCATCGTCGTAGGCGTCGCCCTTGGCCACCTTATGCCCGGCGTCTTTCAGGTCATTGGCGCGGCAGAGGTAGCGAAGGTGAACCTGCCCGTCGCCATCTTGATCTGGCTGATGATCATTCCGATGCTCATCAAGATCGACTTCCGCTCGCTGGCGCAGGTGAGCACCTATTGGCGCGGAATCGGCGTCACCCTGTTCATCAACTGGGCGATCAAACCCTTCTCCATGGCTCTGCTCGGGTGGCTGTTCATCGGGTGGCTGTTCCGTCCGTATCTTCCGGCCGACCAGATCGATTCCTACATCGCAGGCCTGATCATCCTTGCGGCAGCGCCCTGTACCGCGATGGTGTTCGTCTGGAGCAATCTCACGCGCGGCGAGCCACTGTTCACGCTCTCCCAGGTCGCCCTCAACGATGCGATCATGGTCGTTGCCTTCGCGCCGATCGTCGGGCTGCTGCTCGGGCTGTCGGCCATCATCGTACCCTGGAACACACTCGTTCTGTCGGTCGTCCTCTACATCGTGGTTCCCGTCGTCATCGCGCAGGTTTTGAGAGGGCGGCTGACCGCCGACGGCACAACAAGGGCGCTGGACGCCATGCTGGCGAAACTGCAGCCGCTTTCGCTCGTCGCGCTGCTGGCGACGCTCGTCCTCCTCTTCGGCTTCCAGGGCGAGCAGATCATCGCGCAGCCGACGATCATCGCGCTGCTGGCCGTTCCGATCCTGATCCAGGTCTACCTCAACTCGGGGCTGGCCTATCTCCTGAACCGGATGTCGGGCGAGCGCCATTGCGTCGCCGGGCCCTCGGCACTTATTGGGGCCAGCAACTTCTTCGAACTCGCGGTGGCAGCCGCCATCAGCCTCTTCGGCTTCCAGTCCGGCGCGGCGCTGGCGACCGTCGTCGGTGTCCTCATCGAGGTTCCCGTGATGCTCACGGTCGTCTGGGCCGTGAACCGCACCAAGGGCTGGTACGAGGCAGCACCCGCGGTTTCCCGGAACACGATTACCGAAAGGACATGACCATGGACGTCACCATCTATCACAACCCGGCCTGCGGCACGTCCCGCAACACGCTTGAGATGATCCGCGCCGCCGGGATCGAGCCGACCGTAATCGAGTATCTCCATTCCCCGCCGTCGCGCGAGGAGCTGGCAAGGATGATCTCTGACGCAGGCCTGACCGTAAGGCAGGCGATCCGCGAGAAAGGCACATCCTATGCGGAACTGGGTCTCGACGACCCGAACCTGACGGATGACCAATTGCTCGACGCGATGCTGAAGGACCCGATCCTCATCAACCGTCCGTTCGTCGTCACCCCCCTCGGTACTAGGCTCGCGCGCCCCTCCGAGGCCGTGCTCGACATTCTGTCAGCCACCTTCAATGGAGCCTTCTTCAAGGAAGACGGCGAGCAGGTTCTCGATCAGGAGGGAAAGCGCATTGTCTGAGACCTTTCCCGCCTTGCAGGAACGGCATCTTCGCCAGCCTGACCTTGACGCGTTGCGCCCGGCATTTTCGACGCACAAGCCGCGCATCCTGATCCTCTACGGCTCGCTCCGGGAGGTGTCTTATAGCCGGCTGCTCGCGCACGAAGCCCGACGTCTTCTCGAACGTTTGGGATGCGAGGTGCGTATGTTCGATCCGAAAGGATTGCCGTTACCCGACGAGGCCCCTGCCAGCCATCCGAAAGTGCGGGAACTGCGCGACTTGTCGCAGTGGTCGGAGGGCCAGGTCTGGGTTAGCCCCGAGCGCCACGGCGCGATGACGGGCATCATGAAGGCCCAGATCGACTGGATTCCCTTGTCGCTCGGGTCGATCCGGCCGACGCAAGGCAAGACGCTGGCGATCATGGAGGTCTCCGGTGGCAGTCAATCCTTCAACGCCCTGAACCAGATGCGCGTGCTCGGCCGCTGGATGCGGATGATTACGATCCCCAACCAGTCGTCCGTCGCCAAGGCGTACCAGGAGTTCGACGCCGACGGCAGGATGAAGCCGTCTTCCTACTACGACCGTGTCGTGGACGTCTGCGAGGAGCTTGTGAAGTTCACGCTGCTGACACGTGATGCGTCCGCCTACCTAACAGACCGCTATAGCGAGCGGAAGGAACAAGCGGCCGAACTCGAAAAGCGGGTGTCCCTGAGGTCGGTTTAGTCACGCCTCGGGCTTCTGGTCGCCAACTGCTGGCTGAACGACCAGGTCCGTCCGCAATGTTCCAGTAGCGGTCCTCTTGAATTCAATGGCCGCTATTATGTCTCCGGTCTGCCAAAGCCCACGCGCCAGCAGCGGGTAGGTTCGCGGGAACCACAGCCACTTAACCCGCTTCTCAAAACGCGGGAAACGCTTGTTTGGAGCGCGCCTGAAGAGGCAACAGGGTTGCGTGGAAGGATAGGAGGGCGGCCGAGCCGCCCCCGAGGTCAAGCTGACTTGTATTCCTGAGACTTGAAGGTGAGATGGGCGACGCTTCGCGGGGCATCCGCGATCTTGCGGATGTCGGCCCATGTCTGCTTGTAATTAGGCAAGATCAGCTCGTTCGTGCCTGCATTGACGACGTTGCCCTGCACGCCCGTCGGATAGCCGAACATCATGAAGGTCTCGCCGGGGCGCGCCGTCGGCGTCGGATAGACCATCGCCTGCGTCGCGCCGGCATCATTGAAGATTTCGACAAGGTCGCCCTCCTTCAAACCAGCATCGGTCATGTCCTGCGGGTTCATCTGGATGAACGGGTAGGGCCAACGGTCCATGACGAAGTCGTTCTCCTGGTCGAGATAGGCCGACTGCCAGACGTGGTTCGTGCGACCATTGTTGATCAGGTACTTGTACTTGTCTTTCTGCTCCTGCTTTCCCGGAGCTTGCAGGCCGCGCCAGGCAGCCTGCATAAAACGAGCTCTGCCGTCAGGGGTGTTGAACTTTCCGTCGGCGTAGAGTCGCTTGGTGCCCAGAATGCGTTCGACACCCACGTCGGGCACCGGAGCGGCCGCGGCATTCGGGGCAGCCTGCTGCACGGGTTCCTTCCCGCGTGCGCCCTCTATGGCTTGGCCCTGCACGATCATACCCGGCTGTGCGCCCGTCGTGGTCTCACCCCGCGAACTGCCCTCGGCGACCGGACCGCCCTCGATGCCCACGGCGGGCTCCTGAAAGCCGTTGTTGCCCATCGCGCGAAGCCGGGGGTATGTGACATACTCGCCGCCTTTCTCGTGCTGGTGGTATCCGTCCATGAAGGCGTCTTCCTCGGTCTTCCAGTCGAAGCCCTTGAACTTGTCGGCGTAGTCCGCGTCGCCCATGTCGCGCAGCACGCGCTCCATGTGGTTCGCGAGCCTCGCCGCGATCAGGCAGTCCGGCATCGCTTGGCCGGGCGGGTCCATGTAGCGCTCGGTGAGGCGCATCCGACGTTCGCCATTCATCGACGTCAGGTTCATTTCGCCCGACGTCGCGGCGGGAAGGATGACGTGGCAGGCCTGGCCGATCTTGGTTGGGATGATGTCCACATTGACCGCGAAAAGACCACCTTGGTTGATCCCATCGACGATCGCGTTGACCATCGCGTCCCGGTCGCCGTAGGGGGCGGCGCTCATCGCGTCCTTCACGATGTCCGTCCGCTTCTTGTAGACTTTCTTGAACTCGAGGGCGTTCAGGGTCGTCTTGTAGTGGTCGCATCCCCAGATGTGATGCACAGCCCCCTGTCCGCCGATCAGCAACTGGTCGACATAGGCGGCAGGCTTGCCGACATGCGCGTCGGACGGGCGCGCATAGCCTTCCTGATGGCCGCCGAGGCGCACGCAGCCACCGCCCGGACGGCCGATGTTTCCGGTCGCCAACGCTATGTTCACAAGCGCCGCGTTGGTGCGGTAGTTGTCGTTGCCCCAGATCAGACCCTTCTCGTAGGGCATCATCGTCCGGCGGCGCTTCCCGTCCGACTTCGGTTCGGCGATCCATTGAGCCGCCTTTTCGATGTCAGCCGCGGGCACCCCGCAGATGTTCGACGCCTCTTCAAGCGTCATCCTGTTGCCTTTGACGGCGCCCTCGAATCCTGTCGTGCTGGCGTCGATGAAGGCCTTGTCGGTCCAGCCCTTTTCGACAACGTGCGTGAAGATCGCGTTGAACAGCGCGAGGTCCGTGCCCGAGTTGATCGCGAGGTGCAGCACGTTGTCCGGGCCGACTTCCGCCTCGCATGCATTTATGCTGACGGTGCGCCGCGGATCGACGAAGACGATCCTCACGGGAGGATGTTCCTCGCCCGGCAACTGCTCGCTCTTCTTGCCGGCCGTGGTGCCGCGCATGTTCGGAACCCAGTGGTTCAGGAAGTAGTTCGTCTGGGTTTCGAGCGGATTGGCACCGACGCAGAAGATCGTGTCGGCAAGCTCCGCATCCTCATAGCAGTTGTTGAGTTCGCCGACGCCCATGTCTCGGGTGGCGTGGACCTCGGAGTTGTAGGCTGGACGATTGTGGATGCGGATGTTCTTGATCTTCATCGCCCCGAAATAGAGCTTGCCCGTACCCCAGGTGTTCTCGTAGCCGCCGCCAGCGCCGCCGTGGTCGTAGGCCGAGACGTAGAGCGCGTCCTCGCCCTTTTCTTTGATGACGGCTGCGGTCACGCGGGCGACGAGATCGAGCGCATCCTCCCAGCTGGTCGGCTGCATCTGGCCATAGCGCCACACGAGCGGATCGGTGAGCCGCTGCTGCTGGGTGTTCCGGGCTTCCGAGTAGCTCATCTCCGCCATGCGCGCGCCGCGGACCGAGCCCAATCCGGAGTTCACGCTGCATTCGCGATCTGGCTTGATGACGATGTGGACGTCCTCGCCGTTCTGCTTGACGATGTTGTACATCGCGGGCGCATACCAGGCGACGGTTTCTGCCTGCTGCTGCTTCGAGAGGTCGACGCCGAAGATGTTCCTGTCCGGCTCCGTGCCGCCCTGCTTGTTCACGGGCCAGGTATAGGCGTGATAGCCGCAACCGACGATGCAGAACTGGCAGGTGACGTTGTGTTGCTTTGCGTCCGCGGGAATGATCGGCAGACGGTCGATGTTGCGTTTGTAGGCCATCGTCATCCTCCCTCAGAGCACGTTCGACAGGCGGCCGTAGATCAGTTCGTCCACGCCCTCGGCGAAGATGTCGCCATTGTCGGCAATCCGGAGGGCGTACTGCGGCAGGTTCTGCGTGGCCTGGCCCCAGACCTGCTGGCCTCCTTTCTCGGGATCGAACACGGAGTAGTGTCCGGGACAGTTGAAGGTCTTGCTGTCGGCCGAATAGGTAAGGGGGAAACCCTTGTGCGGACAGATCGTCGAAAAGCCGACGATGTCGCCGTCGGGACCGGCCCCGCCCTCAACGCGTGTGCCGAACTTGAGAAGGACTCCCGGAGCGCCCGCGTCCGGATAGGTTACCTCCAATGGCTCGTTCAGCTTGAGCTCGGAGACATTGGCAAGACGGTTCGACGGATACTCGACCCTCGCAGGGGACGTCGCCGCCTGCGCCCGAGGCGCGGCTCCGGCAGCGGCAACTGTTGCGCTGGCGGCTACCAGAGCGCTTCCGCGCAGGAATTGGCGGCGGCCGATATCGACCATCGCTTTGCATCTGTGCATCGATCTCTCCTCCCGCTGACTTGGTCTGACGGGCCGGAGAGACATCTTTGTGAATCAGCGACTCAATCCCAATTTCCGTCGCTGACCAAAGTGTCACACGGATATCAGACACTCTGTCTATAATTCGTTATGTCTGGAATTGACGACATAAAAGATAATCGAAATATGTTGACTTGTCACCGCCGCGCGGCAACTGAAGAGTCGAGGGCTTGCAGGAGATTCCATGAAGAACGCGACGCTAGCTGTTGTCGGACACGCGGGACCCGAAGGAAGCGGCGACGCAATGTCGAACGCCCATGGCCTCGTCGCGCTTTCCGCCCTTGGGCAGCCGACGCGCATCGAGATTTTCCGAACACTGCTGAGGGCCGAGCCGACGGGACTTGCGGCCGGCGCTATCGCTGAAGCCATCGGCTGCCCGCACAACACACTCTCCACGAATCTTGGCATCCTTGCTCGCGCGGGGCTCGTCACCGCAACTCGGGCGGGCCGTTCGATCATCTATCGCGCGAACGTCGATGGCGTCCGCCTGCTCATCGGTTTTCTGGTCAACGACTGCTGCAACGGCCACCCCGAGCTGTGCGATCTCCAGGCGGTGATTCAGCGATCCTCATGCGGATGTGCGTCCGGCGAAAAGGCCGGCAGCTGCGGCTAGTCCATTCACTCCTGACGCCGCAGCTCGGGCAGAGGGTTCTCGCCGCCCGATATCGATACGCTACGGCCGCCTTTCTCGACCCACCCGCCGCGCATCCTGATCCCTTATGAGATCGCTACAGCGAACGAAAGGAACACGCGGCCGAAGTTGAAAAGCGGGTGTCGTTGAGGTCGATCTAGTCACCCTTCGCGCGGCTCCGCGTAGACGCGGCCACCGCGATGAAGGCAGCAATCCCGAGCGTGCCAAGCAAAGCATTGACGAAAAGAGCCATGGCGATGCCGAGATTTTCCATCGCCGTGGCGAACACAAACGGGGCGGCCGCACCGACCGCCAGCCTCGCGGCCGCCATCTTGCCCGTAATCGCCCCGTAACCCGCGGAGCCGAATAGATAGAGCGGCAAGCTACCTTGGGCGATGCTGTTGATGCCGGACCCGAGGCCGACAAAGACGGCGAACGCCACCGCGCCAGGCAACCAGCTGCCCGATACCCCGAGGATGACGACACCGAGGACCATGAGGCTCGCGGAAACGATCGCAAGGGCGGGCGGCGACAGGCTCTTGCCGAAGACCATGTTGATCAGGCGGCTCATCACCTGCGCCGGACCGAACAGCGACCCGATCACCACCGCCGCGCTGCCAAGCCCGATCGCGCCGAGCATCGGCACCATGTGCGCAAGGATCGCGGCCAGGGTGAAGCCCGAAAGCGAGAAGGCGGACGAGACCATGAGCATGCCGCGACGACGTGCCTGCGGCTCCAGCGCGCCGACGACAAGCTCGCGGGTTCTCGCGCCCGCCATCTGGGAATCCGCCGTTCCGGATCGCATGATCCAGCAGTGCAGCGGCAAGCAGACAAGAAGATTCAGGCCTGCAAACACCAGATAGATTTCCCGCCACGACAGGTATCCGGTCAATACCGCGGCGATCGGCCAGAAGATGGTGGACGCAAAACCGCCGATCAGGGTCAAATACGTGATGCTACGCGAGGCCGAGCGGGGCTCGCTTTCGACCAACGTCGCGAAGGCGGCCTGATACTGGACCATACCCGAGGAGATTTCGAGCAGGACAATCGCGAGCGCGAAGATTGCCACGGACGGCGACCAGGCACAGAGCGCCAACGTGGCGGCGGCGAGAGCGGAGCCGATCGTCATGACCGCCGCCGCGCCGATCCTGTCCATGTGTCTGCCGATGAACGGAGCCGACAGGCCGCCGATAAACAGCGAGACCGAAAAGACCGCGAAGACCTGTTCCAGGCTGATGCCGAGGTCCTTGGCCATGCCTGGCGCGAGGATGCTGAAGGAGTAGTAGAGAGTGCCATAGCCGATGATCTGCGTGACACCGAGAGCGGAGACGATGCCCGCCGGAACCTTGATCGTATGCAATGACGGTTCCTCGGTGACTTATGCTTCGCTCAGGCAGCAACCTGTGGAACGCTCGACCGAGCCGCGAATGCCCGGATGTCCCGCGCAGCAGTCTTCCATCAGGAACGTCACCAGGTCGGCCAGCGTGTCGTAGCTTGCGCTGTAGACGATCGACCGCGACTCACGGCGCTGGGAGATGAGACGCGAGCGCTCGAGTTCCTTGAGGTGGAACGAGACGTTCGACGGGGAGACTCCCATGCGTTCGGCAATCGCGCCGGCGGCCAGACCTTCAGGACCAGCCACGACCAAAGTTCTCACGATGGAGAGCCGGGTCTCTTGAGCAAGCGCAGCGAAGGAAGAGAGGGCTTGACGATCGTCCATATTTCAATAATCCTTGAATAATTGAAAATCAGGATAGACGCAAATGGACAGGATCGACAATAGCCATTTCAACAGAACCGACATTTCACTCGGGGAGTTGCTCGACAGAACTGCCGAGGCACCGGAACTGCCGTTGGTCTTCATATACGAAGGAAAGCCCGTGAAGCCCGGCTATCACGTGACTGAGGTCAAGGCTGGCCAGTTCTCCGCGCTCGATTGCGGGGCTAATACGGAAGCGTGGTCGGAAATCTTCGTGCAACTGTGGGACATCGAGGAAGGCGAGCGGACCCATATGACGGCGGGGAAGTTCTCGGCCATAGTCCGCAAAGTCTCCGAACACGTCCGTCTCGACGGCTCCGCCAAGCTGACCTTCGAGGTGAGCGATGGTGTCCGCCCGATGCAGTTGTTCTGTGCGAACGATCCTGTCGAGGAAGACGGCACTCTCCGCGTGACGTTGACGCCACGCTCCGCGAGCTGCAAGCCTCGGGACCGCTGGCTGGCCAAGCAAATGATCAACGAAAATCAGTGTTGTGACTCTTCGGCCGACGAGAAATGCTGTGCTTAGTGGATGATGACATGCCCGCTAAAGGCAGGCGTCCCGCGTTATCCGCTTTGCGCCGCCGTTTCGGTCGTTCGCACCACCCGATGAAGTTCCTGAAAGCCGTCAGCCTGTTGTTCGCGCGGTTAAGTCCGGAAAGCGCCAAAAGCCGTCATGCCGCAGGGTCAGGATGAGCCGTTTCGCGGATCAAGGGGTCGGTGGTCGCTGTTCTTGCGCTTTTATCGAGGTGCCGCGCAAGTTGCTCTTTTTGATTTTGTGACTATGGCCGCGGAGACTATGATTTCGGCTGGGTCGATGTCGTTCATTTTTGCCGAGACGTTCAGCGAATACGTGGATCCGCCGCGATCCAGGCCAGCCGGCCCTGCGAGGCAAAGAAGCTGGATGGGCGGTTTAGCGCTTTCGCGTACCGGTGCAAACGGGATGCCGGGCCGACGGTGTTCCGGTTGAGGATCGCGGCCACCCCTTCGGCATCCATCACCGGAAGAAAGCCCGGTGCCGCGGTGACGCCGGAACGAGTGTGGAAGACAGTCCACGTACCGTCCTGGTCGGGGCGATGCGCATACGGAAAAGCGTCCACCGCGCCGATCATTTATTCGAGTCCTGCATGGTTCCGGTTATGAAGCGGCGAACCACGGACTTTGACGCATGCTGGAGGGGGCCTGTCAAAGGCATCAGCCTGGCTGTGACGTATCCTGCCTTCACGAGCATTTCTCGCATAATACGGATGTCGCTCGTCCGAAAATCAACGTGCTGGATATTGCAGGACATCGTGCTCTCCTTTCGCATTGGGGGCTAGGGTGTAAAGCCCCTGAAGCAGCAACGCCCTGATAATTGGCTGCTGAAGAAACCACATCGAACGCAACTTCGTACTTCAGCAAGCAACCCCTAAAGAGACGATGCGATCAGGGGATAAGCGTTCGACTCGCGGCCGACGATAGGATGACGGCTTTGACCTTGGCGCGCTTGCCGTAAGGCAAATGCGGTTCAAGCCCGCTCTTCAATGACGGTAGCCGTAGCGCTGGGCAAGACGGAATGGGATGGAACAACAGGCAAGACTTCTTCGTAAAAATCGTATTCAAGTGCGATCATAGGTGAAGGATGTCAGCAGTGCGGTAACGAAATTACTCGCCTTATCTTTGACAAGCACTTCCGTCCATTCATCTGTCCCGCGCAGACGCAGATCGCTGTAAATGCTGTCCACCGCGGCCTCTTCGATGCGTTTGATGTTGGCCAAAAAGGCGGGTTCTCCCGCCCCGCGATACATGTCGCGGATCACCATTCGCAGTATTTCCTGAATCGCGATCTGCCACGCTGTGTTGATCGCTTGGAGCTCACCGGTTTGCTCTGCCATGAAAGGTTCCTTTCGGTATGATGGGACTTTGGCAGCGGAATACGCGGCGCTTTTGGTTCGGGCTGAAACAAGAGCGCATCGGCAACGCTCAAAAACGTCGCGCCACCGAATTCGCTCGACTTACCACCGATACACGCGCATGTTGGGGGATGAAAAGCGCTCTCAACATCACGTGGTGGTTGTCAATCCTGACCCTCAGCGGGGTTTTTTGCTTTATGATCTACGTAGTGCTGGACAACATGACCTGGTGATCCTGGCCGTCACCTAGATGCCGAGCTTATTCCTGCGGTTCAGGTCTTTGGCGTTGAGGATGGCGCAGTACGTGGCCGACTCGTCAAATGTTAGGGCCACCAAATTCCAGCTCGTAGGTCTCGCCGGATCGCCTGTGAAAACGTCATAGACCGTCCATGACTGATCGGCCTCGCAGCGAACCGCATATCGTATCGTAGAGGCCGCCATAGCCATCTCCGTGAAGGCGACGGGTATCCCTCAACATCGTTCAAACGAAGTCTAGCAGCGCTGCGCGCCAACAACGCCACACGCGCAATAAAAAAGGCCGGGGCGAAAACGCACCGACCTTCCTCACCAATCGCTATTCCACCCAGTGCCAGTACATCCGTGGTCAAAGTCAGACTGCGATTGCGGCATTCGCGAGCGGCAGAAGCGTTCCAGCGCTCATCAGCGATACCGATGGCGTCCGTATAAGCGGCCTTTGTGTTCAAAACAAGTTGTCGTTCCGGAATTAACTGTTTGCCTTCGGGCGGGAAAGCGCCCACCGTCTAAACTCCAGCAGCTTATCATAAGGGCGCTGCTGTTCGAGGTTGGCAACCCCGGCCCCGACCAGAAAGGAGAACGAAATGTTCTCCGAAACACTCCGCCTTACATACTTAAACGCCTTTTCGTTCTTCGCTTCCCTTGTCACCAATGAGGCAATCGCGCAGACCGCGCTGATTGGGTCGCTGGTGTTCGTCGTGTGGGTCGTGCTCGCGTTTTGACCCAATTCCTGAGCCAGGGGCGAGCCGTCGGCGCAAATGCCGGCGGTATCTCAGTTGGACCAGCCCCCCCTAGCGCCCGAAACTCTGGGAGTTGAAGGTGACTCCCTCGCCGGGACCCCCGACTTGGCCGCTGCAAGGCTCCGGTTCGTGTCTGAGCATCTTGGCTCGACAGCGGCGATATCGGACTTTGCCAAAACGCAAGCGGCAGGCCCATTAGCCATGCGACAGCATGGAGGAGTGAACTTGGACACAGCCCCAGGTGTTGGGCTGCCACAGCAGGCCCGAATGAAACCTGCACTCGCTTGCTTTAGGTGTTGCTAAAGCGCATCGTGGAACTGTCGGTAGCAATGTCACGGGCACTACCGTTTGAGGGCTAGTTACCCTGGCCCCAACGAGAGGAGGACGAAATGTCTTCCGATCCCAGCTACACCGTCATCTCCCCTACCGAAATGGAAATGATCCAATCTATCTTGGATAATGCGGGTTATGACGCCGATTTCCTGATGGATGATCAGAGACAATTCAACGCGGCCGCGCTCCTTGTGATGAAGCTGTTTCTGGCGGGTGAGACGTCTCCGGATGCTCTCTCGGCGCAATTGGAGTACAACTTCGGGAAGGCGAGTGTGAACACGGCTCCCTACAAGTCACCATTTCCACGCTATGCCATTCAAGGGCTGCCCCGCAACCTGAGAGAACTCGGTCGGGTCTTCACCAGGGGGCATGCCCGATCCGTAGAAGCGGACGAACAGTCTTGGGAGAACGAAGGCGGTGCGATAGGTCATACCCGTGCTCGCTCTCCGTTGCCGTCAGAAATTGTACTGTCCATGAAAGATGACCGGCAATGTCTAGCCGATCACTGATGGCTGCTTTGCTAGTGCTGTTATCAATCGCGATGGTTTGGGCATTCCGCCCAGAACCCGGAAACCACCAAAATGGTTTGGCGGTACTGGGTGAGCCAACATCGTCGCATAGAAAAGGCGAGATACCATGACAGAGAGAACGACAAACAGTGAGATTACTTTCGCGCACCCGTTTGTACTCGGCAACCTAGTGGACCTTTTGCAAGCTGGGACCTATCGACTCGTCGTTGACGAAGAACTCATCGAAGGGCTCAGTTTTGCGGCCTACAGGCGTGTGGCGACCCATCTTGAAATCCCTGCAATTTCGGTGGAAGCGGGCACACGTCAGTTTTTGCCGGTGTCCGCGGCGGAGATCGCGAGTGCACTTCGAAACGACGCCGAATTGGCGATGGGCTGGCCCACGAAATAGGAGAACGGGTCTGATGTTGTAAAGATGGAGAGACCATCTCCCGTCACGTCCCAACCCGACCTCGATCAATCTCGGGCAGCCGGGCAGGCCGACTGCCTCCAATCGGCCTGCAAGGCTCAATCCATGACTCTTATCTTTCCAAACCGCAGCCGCAGCTACGACGATGCGAGAAACGCCGTCCGCTTTCTGGGTTACGACGGAATGTTCAAGGTGTCGTTCTTCATCGAGGCTGCCGCACTCATGTCAGGCTCTTCGGAGATCATAGCTTCTGAATGTTTGGTGGCTTTCGATGCGGCACGCGGTACGATTCTCGAAGTTGCGACAAAAGTATATGCGCGTGGCCCGGACCTCTCTATGTGAAAGATTTCAGATAGATTCTGACCGAGAGGGGCATGGGTCATGAAACTTCTACAAACCATGAATTTTTGGACTGGACTATTACTCATCATGTGCACTGTCACGGCCACCGCCATGTTTACTGTTGTTCTGGCCAGTGTCACATACTATTAACCCGCGCCGGCACACCTTGGGCCAAATGTGGCAGTCGGGCGTCGTCCGCTTTGGGCCCAATTTCGGCCTCTGGCCATTCGGTGGGTCTCCTTTCTCGTTGCACACCCCATTAACGGACGGTCGCCAGTCGGCCCCGAAGCCGATGGACCGTACTTGGTATGAACTGCCGGTCAGCAAAGCGCCCCATTCAGGCCGTTCGCTTGATTGGCTGACGTGCCTGAAAGCTGCCCTTTAGCTTTGTCCGTGGTGTCACGCCTGAAGCCGCCGAAGATGAGCCTCTCAGGCGATCGCCAAGTAGCCAACTTTTCCTCACGCGGAGGTGTTTGCCTTAGCACCCTCCGGCAGCCGTCACGGAAAAGTTTTCCGCTGGGCCATGTTATCTGTCGACGCTCAGAGCATCGCGCATACGAGGCCCCTTTCTCTTAGAAATTCTGCATGGATCGCCAACTCCGTCTTAACGTGATTGCGTTCAGGAAGGGCGCTCAAGTTGCCCGCGTTGGCAGCTACCCACGACCTTGATGCCGCCGACAACTACAACTTTGACCAGGCCGCCGCCGCGTGCGACGCGGCGAACAGCAAAGCCGACAGCATCAACGAGCGCCTGAAGGTGGTTGGCCCCGAGCCGGAGGCCGCCTGATGGGTTACAAAGAGCAGCGACTGGCGGAGATCGAGGCGGAGCAAATCCGCCTCACCCGCCGGTCGACCGAACTCTACAAGAAAGAGCTCAGATTGAGAGATCTATCCGCATACATCCAAAGGAGCTGAAACCGCGCAAGAAACGGGGGAAGGCATTGGATGAGCGCTGCGCTCGCCACTTTCAAACAGGCCGCAAATAGCTCTGGATATCGTCGAACCTTAAGCAACCATCCATTGTAACGGAGCATTGCCATGACTAAATTCTAGGTAGTGGATGTGTCTCTTTTTTTTTGGGGGGGGGCGATGACGCGGCGAATGACACCGCAGCAGTATAATGCTTGGGTCCGACGCTACAATGCCGAGGTCGACCGCGTTAATCGAGTTAATCGCCAAGCTGCCGAAAAATATGTCCGCGAAGTGAACCGAGAGATTGATCGTGTCAATCGGCGCAATCAGCAGGTCGTCAATGACTACAATCGCGCTGTACGGCAGCAAAACCAGAAGAACGAAGCAGCCGTCAGGAAATACAACCAGGCGGTCAATTCCCATAATGCAAAGATCCGTCAGAACCGGCAGGCTCTCGCTCGGCAAATCGCCTCGCTGAAGAGCCAGGCGTCGACAACCGCCCGCTATGTTGAGGTGCGGAACTCCGCCTACGATATCTATGACAGCTTCGAGCGCGTCGAACAGTCAGCACAATATTCGCCGGGTGTTTCTGACCTTCTGGAGTTGACCGAGAAGGAAGCCAGCAACAGCGCCAACGTGGCCGAAGCACTCACATCGGAAGCGCCGCTGACTCCAGAGCAGATGGATGATAGCGGCATCCTCGAATACCTTTCTGGTTTTTCTGAAGACCTCTGCGACCGCTGGAAGGGCGCGCTCTACGCCCTTAACCCCATGAATACAGACGCCGCTCGTCACTTTTGCACCAGCGTCAGGGAGATTTTCACCGAAATTCTCGAGAAGTGGGCGGATAATGCCGACGTGATCGCAGCGGACCGCAATTACGACAAGACTCCCAACGGAACACCGAGCCGCCGTGCGAAAATCCGTTATCTCTTGAAACGCAAGGGCGCGGACTCTCCCGAGATGCTGGGCTTTGTGGAAAAGGATATCGATGACATCCTTCAGCTATTCCACGTGTTCAACGAGGCTACCCACGGCGCGGCCGGGAAGCATGGCTTTGCAAAGCTCCAGAGCATCCGCCAGCGTGTAGAGGGTGGTATCATGTTCCTTGCGGCAATCGCCCTCTAAACACATAGAGCGAGGGAGCTAAGCCGTGACCGAACGGGAAGAGCAGACCAAGCCATATCGCATTCTCAGCCTTGATGGCGGCGGCGCAAAAGGCTTCTATACCCTTGGCGTCCTCGAAGAGATCGAAGGCATGATCGGTTGCCGCCTCCACGAGCGGTTTGACCTTATCTTCGGCACAAGTACTGGCTCCATCATCGGTTCAATGATCGCTCTCGGCATGTCGATCGGCGAAATTCACGACCTGTATAAGAAGTTCGTGCCAGATGTCATGCGGCTGAAGAAACCGTCTCAGAAGTCCGCCAAGCTGGCCGAACTGGCAGCAGAAATCTTCAAGGACGCCATGTTCGATGACGTGAAAACCGCCGTTGGCGTCGTCACTACGAAATGGGTGATTGAGCGGCCCATGATTTTCAAAGGGAGCATCGAGCAGGCTCATGGCCGTAAGGGCACGTTCAAGCCTGGGTTCGGCGTAAAAATCGGGGATGCCGTGCAGGCGTCCTGCTCTGCATTTCCGTTCTTTGAGCCGACTACCGTAACCACCGCCGCTGGGGATGAGGTGAAGCTTGTTGATGGGGGCTACTGCGCCAATAACCCTACCCTTTATGCCATTGCGGACGCGTCCCGCGCCCTGAACCGTGCGCACAAGGATTTGAGGGTGGTCAGCATCGGCGTCGGCGTTTATCCCAGCCCGAAGAAATCAATGTTCAGCATGATGTACTGGGCAAAGTATCTTCAAAGCGTCCAGCTTCTCCAGAAGACGCTCGAAATCAATACGCAATCCATGGACCAGCTTCGCGTGATCCTGTTCAAGGACGTGCCTACAGTGCGGATCAGCGATACCTTCGAGCAGCCGGAAATGGCTACTGATCTATTCGAACACAATTTGCAGAAGCTCAATATTTTACGACAGCGCGGACGAGAATCGTTCGCGAAAGTCGAAGCCACCCTGAAAGATTTCCTCCTATAACGGATGCGATAATGGCCGTTGGTGAAGCACAATTGGAAACGTGGTCGGCGCAGGGCAGCGTCCAGCAGTCAGCGGCCACCTACAAGAGTATCAGTGGCATCCTGAACGATTCCGGGTCTCCCTACTACCCAAAGAATTTCGACACATTCCTCCAGGGCTCGTATGGCAACGATACGAATGTATGGGCTGATAGTGACGTGGACATCGTCATTCGCCTGAGTTCGGTCTACTATTTCGATACCAGCGAGCTTTCAATGAATGATAAGGCCAACTTCGATAAGGGCTGGACGAAGGCGGAGTACTCCCTCACCAACTTCAAGGAGGAGGTGACAGACTGGCTTACAAAGAATTATGGAAATGGAGTTGATGGAAGCGGAAAGGCCATCTACGTACCTGGCAATGCAAACCGCCGGGATGCTGATGTCCTCGCTTGTGCCGAACATCGCCACTACACGAGCTATCCGACCTACGGCCAACCGATTTATCGTGAAGGTATCGTGTTCTGGACCAAGGACGGCACGAAGATCGTCAACTATCCCAAACAGCATTCCGCCAATTGCACGACGAAGCACCAGCATACAAACAGCTATTTCAAGCCGACCGTTCGCATCTTCAAGAACATCCGTAACCGCATGATCGCAGACGGCAGACTGCAGGAGGGTGTTGCTCCGTCATACTTCCTAGAGGGGATGCTTTGGAATGTGCCGTATAACCTTTTCGGAACCAGCTATCAACAGACTGTCATCAACTGCTTCAATCACATCTATAACATGCAGGATAAGTCGCAGTTAACCTGCGCAAACGGTATCCATTGGCTGCTCCGCCATGGGCATTCCGTGTGTTGGTCGCCTGACAACCACAACACATTCATGGAAGCGTTCAAAAAGTTCTGGAATGAGTTTTAGGAAGTTTCCCGCCCTTGTGCCATCTAATACAGTTCGGCCCTTTTCCCCGCTCCCGAGGATCGAACTACTTCCCGCCGAACTGCCCCATAAACGCTTCCGTGTCCTCTTTGAGCGAGTAGCAGAAGACGTGATACCACTTAGCCGAAGCGGCTTTTTCGCGGGGAGCAGACCATTCAGGCGTCACTCGCACGATCACCTCCAGATTGCTGATTGAATTTCGTTTCTAATTCAACGACAAATTTGGACCAGCATTCCATGCAGTCTTCAGCAAGCTGAAGAGCATCTACAGAACCATTGGAAGTGACGATCGAGTACTTCGCCCGGAGTACCTCACCACCCCCGGAACCGGTAAGCCAGGTTGACGCCTCGTATGTCTTGCCAGAGACGTGAGGTTGACTTCCGCTTCTGGCTGCTCGATCGAGTTTGCAATGCTTTGTTCCATTACACAAATCAGCACAGAGTTGAAGACATCGATTGGCGTTTATAAAGTTATCGACGTCCCTTGCCGTTAAACCAACTCTGTTTAGCCGAATGATCCAGTCTCGTATGTGATAGCAATGCATGAAGAACGAAAGCAGATCGTCTTCGTAGACGCCTCGATCATGAGACTGGGCGAAGGTGCCGGCGTAAACTGCTCGAATCCTCGCGAGGTACCTTTCGGCGCGTTTCAGTTGCTCCATGGGAATCTCGACACATAACGCATGAAATAACCACCCAGCTTTGGCCGGCCCAGAAAATTGATCTTTTTAGCCAGTTCTTTTAGCGCTCGTGGACAAAGGTTGACAGTGGAAAGTGGTTTTGATTCATGGCTTCCATGTGAAGATTGCCTTGGGCGAAAGGATTGGCCAATCCGTTGGAGCGATCCCGGCAAAAGGCGCATTTGATCTTTATGCCAATCAAGCCCTGCCACCGTCCGCAGTTCTTGCCATCCACACCAAGGGCGATCCTGCCTTCGCCGCGATGGGCCGCACGTCGATGTCGATGCAGGCCGCTGGGGGGAACTCACTGTAGAGGAGGATTGACCTCGCTTCGCAAAGGCCAACTACGTCCCGGTGGTCAGTCGCTCAGCACCATGCGCGAGCGCCCACCCAAAGCAGCTATCGGTCCGATCGCTGCACGATCCAGCGCGGTGGCTGTATCATTTTCAAACTGCTCGGCCCGGCGAAAACGCCTGCCAATGCCAAATGACAAGGCGTCGGCGAGCTGCAGCCCTGCCACCTGGCTGGACGGAGCAGTCAGAACCCCGCCGCCCACCAGCCATCGAGCGTCCTCACTTGCATCGCGTTCGACGCCGCTCCTCACCCGGTCCTGATCGATCATGATCATAGCTGGCTGACTTTCGACGTACAGTTCTTCCTGAAGTGACCTCAACATTACGCGCTTGAGAGCGGCATTGCGATTGAGGCCGAAGTCAGCGTTTCCTTGCTGATGCCAGTCTCGTCGCATCTGTTCGTACTGACCATCGGAAATGTATCCGTAGAGCATGGAGGCACCTGACCGCCCGATTAATAAGCTCATGAAGTCGAACATCGCGATCCTGTCGGGGACACTGACATCACGCCAACGTGACGTCTTCTGCGGATTGAAGACCTCCGCGCCGTGAAATTCAACTTGGCCAAGATCGCGCAGCCGATCATCGAGGGCCGCCTCTATCTCGGCATATCGGCCTGAATCAAGCTTGACTGCCGCTAGCACGCGTAGGTCGGGTGCCAGACCGCTCACGCTGTCGCCATGAAAATCGGTGTCATCCACGAAGGCCAATGTCGTCCCCGGTGCGCGCATGGCCGAAAGAACATAGCTGGGATCGAACGCCTCGCTAGTCTCCGTCATATCGATTCTCCTGTATTGCCGCGAGCCTGCCATAGACGCGATATCCTCGCAGATCGAAAAGATCGAAGGCCATCGCCGCGTCACGGCCTCTTCTCTACCCATTCTAGACGGGACAAAATCGGTTGGCGTGACGTGGAGGGATCTACGGCCGGCTCAGCTCGGGGGCAAGAACGGCAGCTATCGCTTGGCCATTTTACAAACCGGTCTGTCCGGAATCGGCCCTTAAGCAGACATTTGCTCATCGTTGAAGGTCTGGCAGCTTTGCGCCCGCAAATCGGTCGTTGGACCTCCTAGTTCAAAGTCCTGAAAGCTGCCAGTCCGTTGCTCCGCGGCCTATGCCCCCCGGGCGAACATCATCCGGCTGTGGCAGAATTCCGGCCCCTGCGCTTCCAGAACGGTCTGTTCGATCCCGCGACGATTGATGTGGTTGTTGTTGCGCGACACATGCAGTTCCCGGACGATCTTCTTCACCGACCAGCCCTGCACATGGAAGGCCCGTCGAACACGCGCAATAGTATCCACTCGCTTCAACTCCCGCTCCATCCGCCGCAAAAGGTCGGATGGTCAGATGAAATCTGAGGGGGGGCAAAATTGGACGCCGATTACCCCGCCACCGGGGTCAAATTTGCACGCCGAAACAACAGCATGAAGGCAGGAAGGTGGCCGGAAGGCTGTTTTGGAAGAGAAGGACGAACCCACCGGCAAGGTACGCGCTGATGAGCTTGCAGCAGGCTTCGGCGGCCAAGGTCGGGTCTGGGGTTTGGTCGAACATCGGATTTTTCTCGTCTGGAAGGGAGGAACCGGCCACGCGGGAGAAGCGCGACCGGCTGGCGGCGGCAGCGATCTATTCCGCTGCCATCGGGGAGGACTGCGCGTCGGCCTCGGCTTCCGCGTTCAGATTGGCTGCGATCCGGATGGGCCGGAAGCCAGCCCGAACCCCTGATCCGCCGCTCCGCGATCAGGACGGCCTCGACTTTCTTGGATGCAGCTGAAACAGCAAGGGCGGCTCAAATAGCTGTCGGCAGTCGTTTCAAACCAGTCCGTCATATCGACCTTGAGGGCACGGCCAAGCTGGTTCGCCTGTTCTATACCGCGCTGTGTTGTCGGCCGTTAAAAAATTGGCTTTCAACGCTCCGCGCCAAACCTTCCGATTTTCCCCCGTCCGACCCATGACCGGCTCTGCGCCCTACCGGGAGTGCTCGACTTCCTGTTCAATCGGCGACCGGAGGATCCCGTTTGGCTATATTTCAAGGGTGGCACCAGCCTCAGCAAGGCCTACGGGCTGATTCAACGCTTCTCCGAAGATATCGACATTGGCGTCTACAAGGCCGACCTGAAGGTGCCCCTTGAGGCTGACATCGCTGCTCTTCCTTCGGTGAATCAGCAGCAGAAGGCACTTGCCGAGCAGGTAGATGAGGCGTCACGGCAATATATTGCCGGCCCTCTCAGGGACTTGCTGAGCAAGGAGATTGCCGCCGTCGAACAGAAAGTCGAACAAAGCGGGCATTTCACGCTCGATTTCGGCTACGACGCCTACCGAAAGAAGGAGGCGCTCGATATCCTCATTCTCCGCTACCAAAGCGTGTTCGACGGCAGCGGCGGCTACGTCGAAGCGGCGGTCCGCATTGAAGGGGGTGCGCGACCAGACCCCGTTCCCGCCGAACCACGGGAAATCATGCCCTACTTCTCTATGCTTGAACTCGCCGAAGCCTGCCGGAGGCACAAGGAATTGATGTTCCGTGCGCCCGATCGTCGTTACGACCGAGCTGTCCCCGGCACCTTCCGACTAGTGCCGACCGCCGATATGAGGAAGAAGCTCGAAGCCGACTATTCCCGAATGTCCGCCATGATTTTCGGAACACCGCCCGCGTTCGATGCTGTCATGGCAAGCATCGTGGAACTCGAGCATTTTCTCAATTCCAACATGGTCGCCTCTGTCCGCTGCACCTGAGCATTGCGCGGGGGCATCAGTTTTGATCGTGCTCGGACGCCATGTTGAAATTCGAACCTTCCGTCCACGAACTAGAACCAAGTTTATTGAAAAGAACGGGCAAAAGCCTCTCGCAGGCTTCAGCCGAAAATCAAAAGATGAATGGGTCGTCGATGACAGATCTGCTTAGCGCACTTCTGTCGTCTCAGGCAAGCGGCGAGCAGCCAGCCTACATGCTAGCCGTTCATCTTCCTCGCAAGGATGTCATTTCTCATACGGCGGACCCTTCCGCCTACCTTGAGATCGAGTATCACTTTCTCAGCGGCAACTCCATAAGCTCGAAGAAGGCGGACTATAGGCTCAGGATAGGGCAGCACACGAACCTCGCCATTAAATTCGACGCCCCAGTGTGCCGTCATGGAAAATTTCACGAGTTTCAGCTTCTCTGGCGTTGGGAAAGCTGACGAGGAGACAAACGCACGCATGCTGGGCCGGAACTTCTTGAACAGCTCGATTCTATTTTTGCCCTCATAAGCGACAAACAATGGCATGCTGCCGATTTTTATCATTTTGGGAGCTTGAGGATCTTCAAAACGATTTGCGACTACGAGCTCATCGGAGTTGTCCATCACCAGTCCCGGATCGTGCAGGCCGTACCGCCCATATGTTCCAGAAATTACGCACCTTGGGCTCAGTTTGTCCGGCTGGATCGCTCGTGGTGAGAAACTCGGATTGCTGAAAGGCAGCGCCATTTGCAAGAAATACCTAGGCTCGATAGCTACTCTGGGAAGTCTGAGGATGCGGCCCGTGACGACTGGAACTACCTCCAACTGCACGTCATTTAACGCGACCGCATTGCGGATTGATATATGCTGATCAAGCACATCCTTGAACGCACAAAGTTCAACCACTGCATCTTTTAATTTGGACATGGCTTAGAATTCCTTCTGCGCCGAAACCACATACAGAAAGGAATTTAACAACTGATACATCTCGCTTGCGATTTTACGCAATTCAGCCACTGTCGCGTAGATTCCTTATCTTCGTTTAAATGATCGCCCACTGCGAAGACAGGCAACACTAGCGAAGGCTTCGGCGGGTGCGAGAAATTGAGGATTTCACTGACGATCGGCTGAAGGCCTGGTGCATCCACTGTGGCGCCGTGATTGCCAACATCGAAAGCAATCGCGACCATGTTCCGACCAAGTCGCTCCTGACGAAGACACTTCGAGAACGGGGCGCCGACTATGACAGCGGCGCGGGGGATGAAATGGACTATCTGCCACAGGTTATCGTCTGCCGGCGCGATGGTTGGCGGCTGGATTACGGTCGAGCCCGGTCGCTAACGCTATTCGATGGACTGGTCCGACGCCGTGACGGTGAAGACTGTCATATGGGAGTATCTCGCTACAGAGACACGCTGGGAGCGCTAGACGTTACTCTTAGCAGAAGGAGCGTTGGATCGATTTCTGCGACTCTTATAAAAGGTGGTCGGATAACCCAACATCTGCTTCGAGCGAGATTCAAGGACTGCGGACGGAAGCGTGGCACGATGAGATACTGGTTCCCTTTCTTACTGCCCAGATGACCACGCTTCGCGATCCAACTTGCTGCAGCGATTCCAGCACTCGTCGCCACCGTATGTTAGCACCCACTCTACGAGAATGGACATCAAGGCCTACGTGATCGACAGCAATATGTTGCAGTCGGACGAACTCCGCCGGTACTTGAAGCAAGAGAGGAGCAATCTGGCGATACTTCCGGATTTCGCGTGGTACGAACTCTACAAGCAGCAATCCTTGGAAGGTTTGAGACTGGGGCTTTCTGTCGTCGGCAACCATCCTGAGCAGGTGATCCTCCTTCGGTCCCGAGGACACATATCACGCTTGGATCCGGCGGTCGCTGAGGATCTGAACAGATTAGTCTTCGACGGACCTGAAAGCGAGATCGGCGAACTTGTTCGCCTTGTGAGATCGGACGGACCAATGGACGATCTGGCGACGGCTCGACTGAACTGGTTATGGGACTGGGCAAGAAATCTGCAGCCTTCGTCGATCGAAGGTGCGACGGACATCGCCGTGTCTTTTCTGAGATGCAGGAGCAGATGTTCGATCGCCAGAAGGTTCGGATTATCAGGACGGCCGGCAAATACACTGAAAAGATGGTTCTCACTATCTTCGGCGCCGCGCTGCAGATTTGGGAAACTCTGGCAGGCCATCACGAAATTAGATGGGAGGGCCTCGACGAAACCGTCGTATGCCGGGCCTATCTCTTTCGGTACGCGCTGGGCATAGTGGTCAATCTTCTCTGGTGGATCCGGGTCGGTAGTCAAGCGGTGGTGCGCATGGATCGAATGAGCAATGACCTCATCGATCTCGGTTTCGTTGTGTATGCGACGACGGACTTTTCACTCGTGACGAGAAGGCCGCCTGGGTTCATGCCAATCTCGTCGCAGCAATCACAAGCTTTCGCGACATTCATAGCACGGATTGAACTCCTACCGCACATGCTTCTCAAGGGCCGCACGACTATCGACGGCCGATACCGGGGGCTCATGGCGAGGCACTAGCCTGGCTCGGGCGTGACCAGCGTCGCTCGGGATAGGGTCTTTGCTGCAAGCCCCACGTACCAGGCATTCATCCGTCTGTCCCAGCTGCGCACCTCGCAGAACGTCTTCCAATCGAACTCGTAGACTGCCACCAGTTGCCAATCGGGATCGATGCGCACGACAAGCAAATATTCGAACAGCTGCTTCTCCGGGTCATCGCGATCCGGATAGACGGTGCCGGTCTTACGCGCATCGAGCACGCCCTTGATCGAATAACGGTCCCCGCGCCGGGAGAGGGCATCGACGTTCTGCGTGCCAGTCGGCGCAGACTGAAGATTGGGACGGCCAGGCGTGGCGTTATAGAGGGCAATCACAAGGCTCTCCGCGACCTGCCCGACATTCGATGCCAACCCGCGTCGCTTGAGCTCCGCCGCGACCCGACCACGCAATCGAAGCAGCGCGATATCGCTCAGGTCACCAAGCGCGTCCGACGGAGCTGCTGGCGGAACCGGCAGAGCTTCATTCATAAAATCTCCTCCGCTGTTGGTGAAATACCATTCCCCGCAATCTCCTCAAATATGGCGTCGCTGTTCAAGAAGGCTGTCACTTGCTCCGCGAGCTGGCTTTCCGGCAGGCGGCCGCGCCCCTTGAGCGCGCATTCCCAAATCCACAGGCTGCGCCAGCCGAGATCTTTGAGGGAGGTCATTGCAGCGGCATCGCGCTCACGGTTGATAGCGATTTTAGCTGACCAAAAGTCTGTGCGAGTTGCCGGCATACGAAACAGCGAGCAGGCGTGACCATGCCAGAAACAGCCATGCACAAAGACCGCCGTACGAAACCGTGGAAGAACTAAATCCGGATTGCCCGGCAGGTCCCTTCGATGAAGCTGGTATCGGAAGCCGCGGCTGTGCAGAAGCCGACGTATGGTCCATTCTGGCGCTGTATCCTTCGCGCGAATACGGCTCATATTGAGCCGGCGCTGCTCCGGGGTAAGTCTATCGGCCATCGCTCCCAGCCGCCTGCTCCAGGGGCACCGCATCGTCCCCAGCCAGGGGCGCACCGATCGCCAGATCAGCTGGCACGGCAGGAAAGGCAGCTGAGAGCGCGTTGAAGGCATCCGACCCAGCTGACACCATGGCCACGCTGTCCCGGAATTCGTTGACAAGGCTGGCAACGATCCCTGCGTGGAGAAGACGCTCGCGCTGACGGCCGATGAACGTCATCAGGATCGGCTGAACGCCGTCATTTCCCGCAACAGACCGCAGCAGCACGAAATCCTTGCTGTCGAGAAAGGCGCAAGCGTTGGCGGTGATCTTGCGGCCGCCCAGCCGCCAGTTCTTGCCGACTTTGCCGATGTTCCTGAGCTCCCGGTTGCCGTAGCCGCCATAGACACAGATCAAATCCATGTCCGCGCCGCCTTTTTCGAACAGCTGCGCGCTCAGGAGCTTTCGCGCAACAGGTGTGGTCAGTGCGATCGCGCGCTGCTTACTGGTGGCGCTCAGGCGGTGCGCCGAGAAGAGGCCCAGGTCCGATTCCGCAAGTGACCTGACGACGATGATCTCATCGCGCCGGCTCATTAGCGACCTGCACCTGCCACGCGCGGCAGGTCCTCTGTTGCTACTCCTCGGACAAGCTGACTGCGCAGGGTCTGGGCGATCGCGCGAGCGAGCAGCGGCGGAACCGCGTTGCCAATCTGACGGAATGCCGGGTTCATCGTTCCGGCAAAGCGAAAGCCATCAGGAAACGACTGCAGACGCGCTGCCTCGCGTACCGAGATCGGCCGCGCCTGTCGGCTATCGTAATGAATGTGACTGTAGCCATCCTTCCCGAGATGCGCGAGGAGGGTGCGGGCAGGCGTGATTGCTTCCATTTTGCGCCACTTGTTCGGAAACTTCCCAGCATCGTATGGAGGCACGAAAGCTGCCTTGAGCGCGTCCCATTCGGAACTGCCGTGTTCCGGGCGTTTACCCTGGGCATGAAGTCGTTCGAGCTCCGCTTCGAACAGGCTCAGCGCATAGCGATGTGCCTCAGGATACTGATCGCCGGGCTTCAGGCCGGCAAAGATACGATAGTCGCGCGGGAGATATCGGATCACATGGTCACGCACATGCGAGCTACCCTCGAACCCGGGCCAATTTCGCATCTCCTTCACATAGTCGTTCTGCTGATTGTGCCCGCCATAAGGGAGCATGGCGTCTAGACGACGTGTGCCACGTCGAAGCGCCCCTTCGGCAAGTAATTCTCGCGCCATTATTTCCGGAAGGTCCCCGATGGCCTGTTGGGTGGACACCGCGGGCGCCAGGGTTTCCACAGCTTCCGGAGCGGCCTTGTATGCGCTGCCGCCGGTTGCTTCGGTGAGCAGATCCCTTCCTGTCGCCAGTTTGAGCGCTACAGCGCGCGAACCCTGATAGCCGGACGGCAGGTCAATCCAGTGTGTCGGTGCGGGAAACTCGACATCGTCCGCAAGTTCTTGGCGGATTGCGATGAGGATCATCCGCTCGCGCATCTGCGGCACACCGTAGAATGCTGCGTTGAGCAGCGTGTAGCGAACGACATAATCCTTGCTCGCTAGGATCTCACCGATCTCTGCAGCGAGGTTGTGTCCCCCATGATTGAGCATGTCTGGCACGTTTTCGATCACCACGGCGAGTGGTGCGCAAGCTTCTACGTAGGTCAGATACTCAATATAGAGCCGGGCGCGGGAATCATGTCGAAAGGCCTCCGGATGTTCGGCGATCTCGCGCAGTTTTGAGCGCCCGACACGCGCAAATGCCTGGCAGGGAGGGCCGCCCACGATCACATCGAACGCGCCTGCCGCGGGGCCGAGGCCGAGCGCCGTGGCAAGGGCGGCTGGCGACGTTGCGGTGATGTCGCGTGGGATACTATGGCGGTCCTCGCCATTATGGAAGTTGAGGCCGTGCGAGCGGGCCGCGTCGGGATCATTCTCGACCGCTGCGACGATCTCAAAACCTGCCGACTGAAAACCAAGCGAGATCCCACCGCAGCCTGAGAAGAGATCCAACACACGAGGGCGAGCGCCGGCGTCTAATCGCTGGATTTTCTGGCGGATAACTTTCGGATCAACGCTCATGACCGATCGCTTCCCAACGGCAACTCGGCTTGGCCGGCTTTCGTGGCAAGGTAGTGTAGAACTGCCTGCCGAATCACCCAGGCAGCTGATACATCATTGGTAACCGCCAACGCCTGCACTTGGCGATACACGCCTTCTGGCAATAATACTGTGGTACGGACGGTCTTACCTGTTGCTAACATTGCGATACTCCCTGACTCGATGCTACACCAGATCGCACCACTATGCACCACTTTTCATCACGAAGGACGCACTTGTACAGAATCTGATAAGTCACCAAGCTAGCTGCCAGAAGGGCGAAAATCACAGTTTCGCTCTGTCGGGCCGACTCTCAGTATTTCCGACTCGGTGCGTCGGCGTAAATTCGTTCCACTGTCTGCCACCGGAGGCTGTCTGTTGCGTCCCGTCAAGATTGAGCCATCGCCGTATGCACTGCTGAGATCCCTGCGGGGCCTGGGCTATTCACCCGAAACCGCGCTCGCTGATCTGGTCGACAATTCGCTTGCAGCTGGTGCGCGGCAGGTGCGCATTCACCTTGACTGGCGCGACGGCAATCCGCTCGTTGAAGTTCTCGATGACGGCGCCGGAATGAACTTCGGCCGGCTCATTGAGGCCATGCGTTTTGGGGGTACCGGACCCGATGCCGAACGGCAAGATGGTGATCTCGGCCGATTCGGACTGGGATTGAAGACCGCCTCACTCTCGCAGTGCCGCGAGCTGACTGTTGCATCGCGCCACGATGGCTCGGTCGCGCGGCTGGCCTGGGATATCGATCGCGTCGGTCAAGAGTGGTCCGCCGCTGTGCCTGATGCGTCGCCGTCGGGTGAGTTGGCGACGGAATTCCAGTCGTCAGGCAATGGCACGCTGGTGAGCTGGAGCCGAATGGACCGGCTCGGTAGCCTCTGGGGTCTCGATCGCGATACCTTTAATGATCGCATCTCCGATATACGCGCGCATCTCGCGATGACCTTTCACCGCTTTCTGAGCGGCGAGACACGGCGGTTGGCTGTGAGCGTCAATGGCCGAGCACTCGCCGCCTGGGATCCATTTTGCAGATGGCATGATGCGACCATGGCATTACCGCGTGATATAATTCGCGGTCCTGACGGCGTGGTCATAGCACGACCATACATTCTCCCTCATCGAGACCGGTTCGCGAGCGAGCGCGAATGGGAAGAAGCTGGTGGGCCGGGCGGCTGGGTCGAACGGCAAGGATTTTACGTCTACCGAGGCGACCGCCTCGTCTCGGCCGGCGGCTGGCTTGGGCTCGGCGGCGCTCGGGCTTGGACCCGCGAGGAATCGAGCCGGCTCGCCCGCATTGCGCTCGATCTGCCCGCCTCGATGGATGAGGCTTGGCGGATCGATATCCGCAAATCTGTTGCCCGACCGCCCGCCTGGGCTCGGGGACGTCTGGCAGGTCTTGGCGCGGACTGCAGGCGCCGCGCCCGCGAGGTCTTCGCCTGGCGCGGTGTTGGGGCGGGTGGCAAAGGTCGCCGGAGCAATTCAGACGGGGAAGCATGGCCATGGGAAGCGCGCAGCGCCAAGGCCGTGCCGCGGTACCGTGTACGGCGGGACCATCCTGCTGTTTCTGCTGTGGTGCAAGGGCTCGGCGCCCAATCGGGGTTGCTAGAAGGATTACTGTCTGCCCTCGAGCTGACTGTCCCGGTCGAACGCATCTGGCTGGATGTCGCCGAGCAGGGTGGCGCAGAGCTTATGCAACCGGCAGCCACAGAAATTGCCGAACTCGCCACACCGCTTGCCACGCTGGTGCGCAGTATGGATAACATGGACAATACTGGAGACCGACTCGACTCGGTGCTGCGTTCCCTTGGGATCACGCAGCCCGCATTGCGCGCCGCCGTCATCCGAAAATTGGAGGAGAATTGAGCGGATGGATCCGGTTACGCAGCTTGCGAATACCGCCCGCGTTGCACTCGGTCCAAGAGCCGGCGACCGCACGCTGGGCATAGATGAGATCATGGCGGTGGTGCGCGCCACAGCCCCGCTTGTCGGATTGACCAGCGGACACAACTTCACCGAGGACGAAATTCAAGCAGCGACGCGCGACCTTGAAGCCCTTTTTGTGGTTGCGCAGGGACCGTCGATCCGGCTGCTTGGTGAAACACAGCCGCCACCGTGGTATCTTGGCGAGCGCCGTCGGCCAGGCGCCTTTTTCTCACGTTATCTGCAGAAACTGGGCGAAAGCGGGTGGGCGCCGCGTGCGCTCGAGGCGCTTGAGGAAAGCACTGCTGATGTGCTCGAGCTGCTCGACGATCCAAACCGGGATGTGCCATGGAATTGGCGCGGCCTCGTAGTCGGCAATGTTCAGTCGGGCAAGACTGCACACTATGCGGGGGTCATCAACCGGGCCGCTGATGCCGGCTATCGCGTAATCATCATTCTTGCGGGCATGCACAAGATCCTGCGTCGGCAGACCCAGCTGCGTCTCGACCAGGATTTTCTCGGTTTCGATACCGCCGGCGTTGCCGGAAGCGGGGGGCGCCGGCCTGTCGGCGTCGGCTTGTTGCCGGGACCGGTACAGCTAGTCGACAGTCTGACAACCTCCCAGTTGAACGGCGACTTCAACCGAACTGTTGCGCAAAATTCCAACTTCGCACCGGCCAACCGGCCGTTTGTGTTTGTCGTGAAGAAGAACGGCGCAGTGCTCAAGAACATCAATCGGTGGATCGCACGACTGCCCGAAGAGTCGCGCAACGCGCCACTGCTCGTGATCGATGATGAGGCGGATCAGGCATCACCTGACACGGGAGATCAGGGCTTTCTACCGGACGGAAGCTTCGATGAGGATTACGATCCAAAACGAATCAACGGCGAGATCCGCAAACTGCTGGGTGGGTTCAGGCGCAGTGCCTATGTCGGCTACACCGCAACTCCTTTCGCGAACATCATGATTCATGATGAGCGTGCGGCTGAGGATTATGGCGCCGACCTGTTTCCTTCTGCCTTCATTGTGTCGCTGTCCGCTCCGGACGACTATTTCGGGCCACTAGCGGTGTTCGGTCGCGACGACGACGCTGATGCAGTGGGATTGCCAGTCATTCGCCATCTCGACCAGACTGCTGAGAGTTGGATTCCTGACCCGCACGATAAGACGTGGCGGCCGATATACCGGGGTGAGGCACGCGTCCCGCCGAGCCTCTTGGAAGCGATCCGCAGCTTTGTCATCTGCTGCGCGGCACGCGCCGCGCGCGGCCAAGCCAATGCACACAAAACCATGCTGGTGCACGTTTCGCGTTTTCAGGATGTTCATGACCCGGTTCATGCTCAGGTCGAAGTAGCGCTTCGCTCGATCCGCAATGCTATCGCTGCGTCCGATCCGATCGAAATGGCGGAACTGGAACGGCTGTGGTGCGAGGACTTCGAACCGACCACCGAGGCAATGGCGTCCTCCGTATTCGCGCGTTCTGTTCGAAGGATCCGCTGGGATGAGGTAGCGCTGCAGCTTGGAGATGAGGCTGACCGCATTCAGGTCGTGGTATCCAACGGCCGCAGCCGCACGGGCATCGATTATGATGCTGCCGACGCTACCGGACAGAGCCTGTCGGTCATTGTCATCGGTGGTGACAAGCTGTCACGTGGGCTGACGCTTGAAGGCCTTTCGACCAGTTACTTCCTGCGCTTCTCCCGTCAGTATGACAGTCTGCTGCAGATGGGGCGCTGGTTCGGTTACCGACGCGGTTATGCCGATCTCTGCCGGCTGTACACCACCCCCGATATGGAAACATGGTTTCGGCACTTGGCTACGGTTAACGAGGACCTCCGCGCGCAGCTGGCACATATGCGCGTCACCGCGGGCACGCCCAAACTCTACGGTCTCAGCATCGCTGATCATAGTATCATGAACGTGACGGCGGCGAACAAACGGCGCCATGCTGTTCTCCGTCCCGTCACCTATGCGGGCGAAGGCAAGATCCAGACGGTACTATACCGCGACACCGATACTACAATTGCGAACGCTGCGGCTGTCAACGGCCTGCTGGAAGAACTGGGAGAGCCGGAGATCGATCCGGCCCGGCCGGGAGGCCGCCCGCCAGCAGCGGGCTTCATCTGGCGGAATGTACGTGGTAACCGCGTCGCCGCGCTGCTTGAGGCCATGGCGTTTCCGCCCGAGAGCAGCGACGTCGATGGGAAACGCATGGCGGCCTACATCACCACGCAGCTTCAGCTGGGCGAACTGAGCGACTGGACGGTGTTTGTGCCGGCTGGTGTCGGAGCCACGGTTCAGTTGGCCGGGCGCGACCTGCGGAGTGTTCGTCGCTCGCCAATCGCCCGTTCAACCACTGCGCGCTTTATCACTAAGTCGATCCTCAGCCCACTCGACGAAGCCATCGATCTGAGCGACGACCAGTATCGTCGCGCGCAGGAAAATACCGATCAGGTGCTGGCCGACGAGGGGGAGCCGCCCGCCGACCGTCCGGCCGGTCCTTGGATCCGGAGGGTCCGTGGTGAAGATCCACGTCGCGGTCTGCTCCTTCTCTATCCAATCGACTCGGCAGGCGCTGGGCTGGAAGCTGGAACCCCGCTTTGGGGTGTAGTCGTGAGTTTCCCGACCTCCCCGACAGCTTCGGCCGAGTGGCGCCTGGAAAATACCGTCCAGCAGCGGGCGGCGCCATGAGCGTCACTCCCGATGCGGCGGCGTTACTGAGGGAATGGGACGAGCTGGCTGCCGTAACCCCGGGGGACCGGCTGTATCGCAGCCGACGGCTTTCTCACCCGGTGCAACTCGATCTCCGTGCGGGTCTGCGGGAAGCTGACGGCGCACCTTGTCTCGTTGCGTTGCCGGGTGACGCTGGCAATTCCATCGCTTCTTTCGAGACCGCGGGCCTGCGGCTATCCCGAGCAGCTGATCCCGGCGGTTTCCCGCTGGTCCTTTCACTCGAGGAGACCTCCCGACGTGATCTTTTCGCCGAGATCTGCAGCGACTGCATCCGTTCCGTCCTGCGCGCTGAGGATGAAGGCGAAACTGAATTGGTCACGGTCTTCGCCGCCCGTCTCGCTGCGTGGCGAGCGTTTCTGCGCGATCAGACCGCCGGCCTGTCGAGAAACGCAATAGTTGGGCTGATCGGTGAGCTCCTCGTCCTCGATCGGATGCTGGACGAAAATGCTGAAGCGGTCGCCGCGTGGAAGGCACCTGATGATGGCCTGCATGACTTCGTGCTCTCCAGTCATGGCCTTGAGGTCAAGACTGCGCTGGGCGCGGCGCGGCGACTCCATATTTCTACGCTCGATCAGCTTGACGACGCCGGTCTTGTCTCCCTGCACGTCGCGCACGTCCGTCTGGTGGAAACGGTTGCCGGCGAGACACTCGGCCAGATCACCGCACGGATTGAACAGCGGCTAAATGGCGAGCGGGCGCGTGGGGCTTTTCGCAACGCGCTTTTGCGTCGCGGCCTTGCACCCGGGGGCGATACGACCGCCGGGCCGCAGGTTGCTTGCGTAGGCATGGATTGTTACGCGGTCCACGATGGCTTCCCGCGACTTCGAAGGAGCGATGTAGCGCTCGGGATCGCGGAGGCGACCTATCAGATAGACGTGCGCGCGCTCGTCAGCTTTGCCGTCGATGCGGCAGCGGTATTGGATACGTTCGGGGGGGCGGGCGATGAGTGAGGATGCGACGTCGGAATTCGCTCGAGCGCTGGCGACCGAGGTCGATGAGGCGCGTGACGATCCAACAATAGACATCCCGTCGACGGAAGCGCTCTTCACACGCATCGTCATCGATGAGCTGGAGGAGATCGGTCACTTCGAGGCGGCCTTTGATCTTCCTCAGGAGGGAAAGGTCGGGCGGTCACCCTTCCGGATCAGCGGGTACGCCATCGATGAAGACGCCGGCCAGCTGACGCTCTTCGCAACGCATTACTCTGGCGACATTCCGCCGCGCCGGGTTCCCGCCTCGGACCTGCTGAAGACTGCAGAAAGGGCCGGGACGTATGTAGCCGCGTGCATTGGTGGTTTGGCGGATCGCATTGAGCCGTCCAATACAGAAGCCGGGGACTTGGCGCGCCGCGTGGCAGCACTCGGCGAGCGCATCGATCGCTTTCGGATAGTCGTGCTGACCGACTGCATTGCCGGTGGCACGCTGCCCGCGGCGGTCGACAGTCATGGAAAGTCAGTCGAGATCGAGCTCTATGACATCGTCCGCCTCCACAGAGTTCTTGGAGAAGGCCAGACCCGCGCTGATATCAACATTGACCTAGTCGCTCTTGTCGGACATCGCATCGCCTGCTTGCCAGTCGCTTCCGGCGCGGGACACTACGAGGCGTTCCTTGCCGCCTTTCCAGGTGAGGCGCTATCGCGCATCTATGACCGGTATGGCACGCATCTCCTTGAACTGAATGTACGCGCATTTCTCGGACTTTCCGGGCGCAAGTCGGTGAATGCTGAGCTCCGCCGCACGCTGGTCGAACAGCCGGAGATGTTCCTCGCCTTTAACAACGGTGTGGTCGCAACCGCGGACGAGGTGCGGCTCGAACATGAAGGCGGCGCGGTGTACCTGACCGGCCTGCGGGGCCTGCAGATCGTCAATGGGGGACAGACGACGGCATCGCTGCACCGCGCCCGGCGCAAGGAAAGCGTAGCACTTGGCGCGGTGGAGGTACCGGTCAAAATTATCCGAGTGACAGAGGGAGATCTGGAGCAAATGGTTTCCTCGATCTCTCGCGCTGCCAACCGGCAGAATACTGTGCAGCAGGCCGACTTCTCGGCCAACGACCCGTTCCATCGCGAGGTGGAGACGCTGGCGAACAACGCGTGGCTCGAAAGCGGGCGCGGCCGCTGGTTCTATGAGCGGGCACGCGGATCATGGATTGCCGCTGAGCAAAAAGCTTCGTACCGAACCACTGAGCAGCGCGCCTTCCGCGAGCAGACGCCAAAGTCTCGACGCTTCGACAAGCTCGACCTCGCGCGCTATCTGTCGGCGTGGGACGGGTTCCCTTGGCGGGTCGCTTTTGGCGGTCAGAAGAACTTCCAGGCGTTCATGCAGCGCCGCAAGGAGCTGACTGCTCCACCCCCGGACGCCGCCTGGTTCCACCGGCTGATTGCGCTCACTATCCTCTATCGTACGACTGAGCGCCTGGTCCGAACGATGAAATTCCCAGCGTATGGCGTGAACATTGTCGCATATCTGATTGCCGCGCTTGGAGAGCGCACGGGCGGCCGCATCGATTTCGACTTTATCTGGCGCCAACAAAAGCTGTCGAACGAGATGGAGGCCCTCATCTCCGCCTGGGCACCGCTGATCGATCAGGCCCTGCGTGCAAGCGTCGGTAACCACAATCCCACGGAATGGTTCAAGAAAGAGGACTGCTGGGCTGAAGTCCGCAATCATCTGCCGACCCTGTCGGATCCGCTCCCGGCGGAGCTTAACGGCACCTCGCCAAAAACGGTCGGCGCTGTGACAGAACGGCACGGACCGGCTCTGCAGGTTGCTGATTATGACCGGATCGAGGAATGCATGCGTGTCCCGTCGGCGGTCTGGGTAGCAACAGCTGAGGCCGGGCAGCGCAACGGGGTGCTTCATTTCAAGCTCGCCAGCATCTGCATGACACTCGCCAACTATGCGGCAGGCGGTTGGAGCCGACGTCCATCGATCAAACAAGCGAAGCACGGGCTAGAGAGTGTCGCTAAAGTGCGCGCCGCGGGCCTATTCGACGAGACACAGCGCGAGGTCACATAGGTGATCGGGGCAGATTGGCTGGCAGGCCTTTCGCTGTCCGCGAGCGCTCATCCGAGGCTAAAACGCTTCGTTCCAAGAACGTCGCCTTGTATGCCGACAATGAAGCACTTTGGCAGGAGAATACCCCGCCTCCAGGTTGAGAACCAGTTCTTGGGTGACTGCATCGCGCGGGTGAATAATCTGCCGCCCCGACGCCGTTTCGCCCATTGGGCATGGAGAAGGTAGCGGATGAGGGTTAATGCAGCATCGGGGGAGCAATGGAGCGTGAACTTTCCGTATTCGTCGACAGAACAAGCTGGCCAACGCCACCTGATCTGCCCGCTTTCCCATCCACGTTCACGGCCGGAGCGCAGTCGTTCGACTTGAACATTCCAGCCCTGCTTCTGACGATCGGTTATCTGACCACGCCCTCGCACGCCTCCGGCGTCTCCCTTAGCGAGTTCTGGGCGTGGGTGCGCTATCTCCATGCGATTGCGCCTGATCCAGATCTACGTCTAACACCTGCCTTCTTCGAACTCGATGCTCACCAGAAGACCATCCTCAGCGACGATTTTGGGATGGGTGCGCCAATTTGCTGGCTGATGGACCGTCTCCAGCTCGGGCCTATCGCCGATGGGCGCTATTTCATAGATCGTGTCGCAGCATCGGTCGGTGCGACCGCAGCAAAACCAAAAAAGCGGGGACCGGGAAAGTCGCCGGACTTTGTAGCACGGGATACAAACGGTATTTGGCACATCATCGAATGCAAGGGCACGCAGACCGGAAATGGTTATCGCGAGGCACAGCTTGGCGGACTCGGACCACCGCCGACGGGAGCGGTAGCCCAGAAGCGGACAATTACATTTCCTGCAGGTTATGCTGGGCAGCGTCTGGCCTGCGGGCTCCAGATTGGAGTGCAAGGCGGCGCGCATGCTAGCAG
The DNA here is from genome assembly GCF_056394765.1 of Mycoplana sp. 10N416. Lineage (NCBI taxonomy): Bacteria > Pseudomonadati > Pseudomonadota > Alphaproteobacteria > Hyphomicrobiales > Rhizobiaceae > Mycoplana > Mycoplana sp. 10N416. The sequence continues at coordinate 180,107 of NZ_JBFTIM010000009.1, forward strand.
CCTGCGCGTCATTGATCCGCCCGCGGAGGACAAGTTCGTAGTCGGCGAGGATGAGATGATCCATGCCGACGATGCCATCATCAGAGCTGTGAGTGCGAGATCGTTGCGACTCGCAGGCTTTGGTGCCAGTTCTTCCGCTATGTCAGCGCCGGCGGGTGCGACACCGAGATCTCGGCCGACGTCCGGCCGTTTTGAGCGCATGCGGCGTGAGACCGTGACCGAGAAGCAAGGCCACGCAGCGGAGGAGTTGAAAAACAGGCGGGATCGCGTCGCATTCACCGCCGACAAACAACGCTATCTCGGTCGTGCGATCGACTTTGACCTTCCGGCGCCAATCACGGTCGGCAAGCGTGTCATTCGATCGGTGCGGGTCCGATATGGCGTCGGTGTGGACTTTCTTGGCCAGCTTTCCGACCATCCGTTGGTCGAGGAACCGATCCAGGAGGTGGTCGGTGACGAGACCCAAGCCGTCAAGGAACGCATGACCACCGATGCCGGGAGTTACAGCGCCCGAATGCACATCGGGGAAGCTTTCGTTTCCGAGATCAAGCTACGGGAATAAGATAGTCGTTCCTTGAGCGGCTATCCCTGGGCTAAGTCTCAATCAGGATCTCAGGCGCCACCTCTGGCTGAATGCGGGTGCTGATCGGGGTATAGAGATCGGCCTCCGCCGCGGTTCGCAATGTTGCCGCGAGCGCATATCGAACGACCGTATCGCCCCTTCTCTGCCCCGTGTTCTCCCGCCACCAGCCGCCGGTCGGGTAGATGGCAATCGCGTCACGCTGGGAAAGCTCGACTGCATTGCCCTCCCAGATATCCGCATGTAGGGAACCCCGATTGCGCAGCACGGGCCCCATTGTCCAACCTGCGTCGCCGGCCGCCCTTGCCGGCGGCCGGGCGCCCGCGGCAGCATTGATACGGCGCAAGAACACGTCGGCACGCTCGGCGCTCGGCTTCAACGCGAACCTCAATCCATGCGAGGCATAGCTGTGACGCCGGGTCTGGCCGCGCTCACCTGGGTTTGGCTCGATGAAATAGCTCAGCGTGATCCGCAGCTGAACTTGAGTTTCGCCAAGAGCTTCGAGCTCCTGTGTTGGCCAGGGCAGCTCATGCAGCACCGTATCCTTGGTTTCGATCTTGCTTCCGACGGTGATGAAGGGCTGCATCTCGTTCTCGACGACCATGGTGACGTCATTGTTGAGACTGCCGAGCGCCCGCACTATTGACGGCACTCCGAGACCGTAGCGCCGCAGCAGCGCGTTCTTGTTGATCGCGCCGAGATGGGCCTTCATCGCCGGCGTCCATTCTGCCGAGTGAGTCTGGCGCTCTGCAGGTTTGCCTTCGTCTTTGACAAAAACGTCTGATGAGCGTTGATAAGAGCTCGGTTGACCGAAGTTAGATCCGCGCCGTCCGGGGGGGGGCAGCCTGCGGCAGTAGCCCGGCGCAAACTTCAAAGGTCTTTGATAGCCCAAAATGCCGGCCATAGCGGTTTGACAAAATGGCGGTAAGTAGTTGATTTGAGGGGCGACGTTTGACAGCTTTTCGGCCATAAAATACCACTTTGACACGGTTAGACGCGGATTGAAAATCCGCGTGTCGGTGGTTCAAATCCGCCTCCGGGCACCATTTGCTTTCAAAGATCCCTGTTTTTCAGCCTCATAGCAAAAAGCGCCGCGAATATACGACCGCACTCATCGTTCGGGAGTGGCTGGCGGGAGCGGCTATCTGCCAATCCACGACGTGGGCGAGGATTGCGACACGGAGGTGAGGACGGAATGCCCGCCATCTCCCGCGGAGGTGTGACCGCACCACCAGAGCCATGTGTGACGCCCTTTGCCCCGCCACTGTGCGGGGCCTTTCCACCGGGAATTGTTCAGGCTCTTGTCAGAAACTCAGGGCATCCTTTCGCAAGTTTGGGCTTGCCGCTTTGCTCAAACTTGAATGCCTCAGAGTGACCGGCGGGTCCTCGACCGCCGGTCGCATTCTTCTACGACGGCACCCTGAGCCACCAAATCAGGGCATGCGCATTGCACTCCGATGCTCCTGACGTCATCTCCCGACGGGTTCACGTGATACCGCGCAATCAATCCTCCGGACCGCACCAGCCCGGCAGATAGGCGGCCGATTTGTGCCTCGCCAGTTGCAGCGCTCTTCTGGCCGCCTTGTCGAAATCATCCCATAGATCATCAGCGTCCACGCGGCGGCGGAAGAAGTCCGCCCACAGGAACTCGGCGAAGGGCGTCTCCTCCTTGGCATAGCCGCCAAGGCGCCTCACCTCGCCGGCGAGGCTGCGGAACGGGTCGTCGCTGAGCTTGTCGAGTCTCTTGGGAATATCGCCATAAGGCCGTCGCCCGCCAGACGCGTCGAACGGATGCAGCCACGAGCGGTTGTCGAGGACGGTGAGGAAAGCGTCCTTGTCCAGCGCGGAAAGATCGGCGATGACCGTGACAAGGACCTGCTCGATATTTTCCCGAAGCAGAGCGAGCGCCAGGTGATGATGGTCGACTATATGGTATCGGCCCTTTCGCGCCATAACCGCGGGAAGGAAATGGCCGCCCAGAAAAATTCCGGTTTTGCCGATCGTCATCTTCTGCAGTTCTTTGCGCTTCAGCGCCACCTCGCGCATACCAACGGTCATCTGGGTGGGACGCAGGGACTTCAAGGAAACGGCATGCAGGACGGGGAAGACGTTCATGGGCATGGGTATCCCTTGTCACGGCGGAATCGCAACTTTCTGCAAATCGACGTATTCATGCATTTGGATGGGTAGTGAGTTCGAGCCCAGGAATGCGGAACCGAAGCGAGCTTTGCCCAATGCTGCTCTGAAGGAGCATCTCCAACAACAGCAGCTCAAAATGCTTCCTGGTTTTCCGCTCCGGTCTGGCCGGTAGAGCACCGCTATCTTGCAGAAAAGACCACCGCTCCGGCCAGTGACGTTTAAGCGGCTGCTGGAATCCAGCCACGTCGCCTGAGACACGCTCTTCGGATTCTTGGAGTTCTGCGGCAGCTCGCCCGTGTAGTGGGTCCCAGCGTTTCCATCTTTTTAAGGCCGAACCCGGAGCAGAACTGGCCTCCGCATCACCCATCACCCATCACGGCGCACCTGCCCTTCAGCTACGCCCCCATATCCCTTGAAGCTTAGGAAAGCGCCCAGCAATCCGGAAATCATCGCCACCACGACGATAGACGCTCGACCGCTATAGATCGTCGAACCTGCCGCAATTGCGACTTTCGGCAAAGCAATTCGGATAATGCCACCGATGGTCATTAGCCAGCCCAATATGGTGATGACCAACCGCCAGTCCAGCTGCCATTTGTTGTGCAGGTTGACGATAGCAAGACCGGCGAGCATCGACAAAAGACCGGACAGATAGATCAGGATGCCGAAGTGCAGCGCGTCCACGATCATCTTCTCGTACATACCGATATTGACCAGCATGCCGAGCGCAACCGCGATCAATGTCGGTCCGACCAGTCTGGCAAGAAAAATCGAACGATCCATGAGCCACCTCCGCCTCACGTCTCGGGATCAATTCGAATTGCGCGGGCGTATTCTGCATGCCGGCAACGAATGCCAGCACACTGACACTTTGGAGCGAAAAGAAAAAATATCAATATTAAATATAGGCAACTATAAATAATTTGAACACATAGTAGCCACCTAGTGACTCTCTGCAGGGCGATCCATGCTATGCATTTGAAATTTGCGCCATTTTCGCGGTAAACAAATATTGATTGGCCGTGACTGCGACCGTTCAACCGAACAGAATCTTACTCAAACGTAACATGACCCGCAAAACTGGAAGGAATACACTCTGCATCCAGCCGGATACTGCCGGCGACTCGGTGAGCCGCGACGCGACGGTATCCACAATTGTGGAGATTCAACCATGCGCTCGCTTCTCAAGACTACTGCGATTGCCACACTAATTCTGTATGCAGGCGCCGGCGGAGGCGCAGCATACGCAGCCAGTCACCATGACCACGATAGCGGCGATCAACATGCCGTGGTGTCGTCGCAACTTCAATCCAACCAGGGCCAGGACCACTTTGTCGATGAAAATCCTAGTTATCCCGCGAACATGATGGTGGTCGTGGCGCCACACCGGGGCGTTGTCGAGCGGCCGCGCCTTACCCATGTTCTGGGTGAACTGCGTGTCGAAGATTACCGAATTGACCGCGACCGCACACACGGCAAGCTTTCCGCCACTGCATTCAACCGCCTCGAGCGCGAGGAATCGAACATTCGGGCTCAGGCCGTTGCCACCGCCGACCGACATGACGGCGCTATTCCAAACCAGACCTATGCGCAGCTGCAGAATGAAATCCGTCACCTTGATCGCGACGTCGCACGATCGAGTTGAGCCGCAAACGGCCGAACGGCCGGCCCGGCACCAATTCCGCGGCTTCCGGAGGCCTGGAACATACTGGCTATGGCTCTCCGGGACCGCGCCCGACCGCAGGCAAATACTGGAAACAGGTTGATCCAGGGTTCGAGGGAGAAATGACATGGCGACCACTCTTCATAGGCGCGAAGTCGCGGCACTTTTCGGGGTCGTGATCGCTGCCGCACCGATCGTAATGTTGACGTCAACCACAGGGGCTGCAGACAAGGTTGCAGCCGCGCCAAAAGGTGCTGCTCCGACTGGAGTTTCAGGTTCCTTTGCTCCCATTGTGTCCGTCGACAAGCCTGCCGTCGTTACGATCGAGGCGACGGTGAAGGAGCAAGACTCCGCTTCTGCCGACGTGTCGCCTGGCACGCCCTTCGGCGAACAGTTCCACCAGTTCTTCGGTGACCAAGGTGGTTCATCTCCGCCCTCGACACCTCTGCCCCAGACCGAGTCGCTTGGTTCGGGCTTCATCATCGCGTCCGACGGCTATATCGTGACCAACAACCACGTGATCGAAAAAGCGACATCGATCAAGGTCACGCTCGACGATGGCACTGAACTTACGCCTAAGCTAATCGGTGCAGACCCCAAGTCTGATCTCGCCGTTCTCAAGGTGCAGACGCCGAAGGTGCTCAGCGTTCTGCACTGGGGCGATTCCGATGTACTGAGTGCGGGCGACCAGATCATCGCGATCGGGAACCCTTTCGGGATAGGCACGACCGTGACGGCTGGGATCGTTTCCGCGCGCGGCCGTGATCTTCATAGCGGGCCTTATGACGATTTCATTCAAATCGATGCGCCGATCAATCGCGGCAATTCGGGCGGGCCGCTGGTCGATCGCAACGGTGAAGTTGTCGGCATCAACACGGCGATCTACTCACCAAATGGCGGCAGCGTGGGCGTTGGCTTCGCTATTCCCTCCGATCAGGCGCGTAAGGTGGTGGCGGAACTCATCAAAGATGGAACGATCGCTCATGGCCTGATCGGTATCATGATCCAGCCAGTCACCGACGACGTCGCGGAGGCGATTGGCCTGCCGAAAGCGGCTGGTGCCCTGGTCGCCGGTGTGAAGCCCGGCGAACCGGCAGCTCTTGCCGGCGTCAAGGCGGGCGATGTGATAACCGCTTTCGGCAAAACTCCAATATCTTCGCCTCGCGATCTTTCGCGGCTTGTCGCAGATCTTGCCCCGGGCACACCGGAGACCGTTACCGTATGGCGCAGGGGCAAGAGCAACGAGCTCAGCATCACGATCGGGCAGGACCAAGCAGCGCAGCAGTCTGCAGTTGCTGATACGAGCGGAAAATCCGACGCGTCTGCCCAACGGCGGCCCACAATCGGCATACACCTCGGCGATATCACGCCCGGCATTCGCCGCCAGCTTCATCTGCCGCGCGACGAATCCGGCGCCGTGATCACAAGCGTTGCTGAGGGCCAGCCGGCGGCGGACGCCGGCCTGCAGCCCGGTGACGTCATCGTGTCGGTAAACCAGCAACCGGTCACCTCAGCCAAAGCGGCGAAGGCTGCCGTCGCTGATGCCGGTCGTAGCGGGCATAAGTCAGTCTTGCTCTTGGTCCGCGGGCAAGATGGTCAGAGCTTGGTAACGGTACCATTCGCCGTCAACTGAGCCGCTTGCTGGCACGCTTGGTCAGTACTCCATTGCCGTCCGGTCTCTGACCGGTCGGCATTTCTCGTCGATATTTCGAGATCAGGGAGTTGGGTCATGTCCAAATCCAGAAATCACTTGCATCGAGAAACGCTCACACAAGTCTGCGGTGTCTGCGGATTAACCAAACCCATCACGGACATGACCGAATGCGATATTGTGCGCACCTCAGTCGCCGCGGAACTGGATAAAGCCATTCCAGACTGGCGGGATACCGGCTGGATCTGCCGGACCGATCTGCAGGACTATCGACGCAAATCCGTGGAAGCGATGATCAGGCGTGAGCACGGCGAACTGACTGAACTGGATAGAGAGGTTATCGAGAGCTTAGCAGCGCACGAAACGGTTACAGAGAACACCGATGAAAGCTACGAGGAAACCACGACGATCGGAGACCGCGTTGCCGACCGCACGTCGGCATTTGCCGGGTCATGGACCTTCATCGTGTCGTTCGTTGCCTTCATGTTGTTCTGGATGTTCATCAACATCCTGCCGGCCCTCTTTTCGATTTTCGATCCTTACCCTTTCATCCTGCTGAATTTATTCCTGTCCATGGTTGCGGCGCTTCAAGCTCCATTGATTATGATGAGCCAGCGGCGACAGGAAGAAAAAGACCGGTTGCGTTCTCAGAACGACTACCAGATCAATCTCAAGGCAGAGCTTGAGATCCGCCACTTGCACGAAAAACTCGATCACATCCTCATTGGTCAATGGGAGCGGTTATCGAAGATACAAGAAGCACAACTTGACATGTTCGAAGAACTTGCGCGCGGGCGCGGCGGCTCTGCATGAAGAGAAACGAAATGGCCGCAGCGGCTTCACTTTGTTTCAGGGCCCAATACCCGACGCAGTCGACACGATTGGTCGGCATCAAGGCTCAGGCGCCGCCGTCACGCTGGTGGCAATGCGGTAACCTTCAGCGAAGCCATCCAGTTCGGCGCGTTCCAGATCGGACACCGCCCAGTAGCTAAAGCCGCTGCCCGTCCACCTCACCATGTTGTAACCGTCGGCCTGTTTGCTTTGGGGACCGGAAGTCCCGGCCGCTGCCGGTTCCGCCACCACCGTGATGAGATGCTCGTTGTGGCGGTAGACGAGCGTCGGGACGGCGCGGCCGCCGATGACGTCGACACGGCCGCCGACAAGCGAAAAGCCTTTCGCAGCCAGATCGGGGGCCGGCGGCGAAATGCCGATCCGATTATCGAGCCAGGGTTTTACCGTGTGGCGATCGGACGAGGCGATATCGACCGGGCTTGCGGCAAGCAGGCTGCGGCGGTGGGTGCTTGCCACGAGATCGCTGGTGGTTTCACTTGGGCGGGTCGCACCCAGCCAGTAACCACCGCCTCCGGCCATGACGAAGGCGACGACAACGGAGGCGGCCATCGCCCGCCAGTCCGCCTGTCGGCGTGGTTGCCGCTGGGGGGAAGCAGGAACGGAGATGCCGGCGCCGGACTCGATTCTGTCGAGCAGCCTCGTGCCAACCTCCTCGCGTTCGAGCCTGGCCAGTGCCGCGCGCGTGACGACGATGGCCTCATGGGCCTTCCCCATCTCCGGCTCATCCGCGATACGGCGTTCTATTGCCGCAGCGGTGGGTGCGTCGAGTTCGCCGTCGACAAGCGCGTTCAGCAGCACAAGATCGGCTTCCGGCGGCAATCTGGCTTCAGTCACGATGAGCCTCCGCGATCGAGATGGCGAGCAGGAGGCGCGCGCGTGACAGACGCGACATCACCGTACCGATCGGCACCGACAAAAGGTCAGCGATCTGGCGATAGCTCAGATCATTGAATTCGCGCAGCACCAGAACCTCGCGCAGCGGCGCCGGCAGCGCATCGACAGCCCGCTGGACGGCGGCGGCCTCGGCCTTGCGGATCAGTTCGGCCTCCGGCGTCAGGATCGGGGTATCGGTGAAAGCTGCGTCTGCCGTCTCGGCCAGCCGATCGAGCTCCGCGTCATCGCCGAGCACGAGGACTGCTTTCGGGCGGTTCTTCGCCATCCAGGTGAACGCGGTGTTGCGCACGATGGCCAGCAGCCAGGCACGCGGGTGCAGCACGGTGCCGCGGCCGGTCGCGGCATAGGCCCTGAGGCAAGCCTCCTGCACGACATCCTCCGCATCGTCGCGATTGCCCGTCAGCCCGCGCGCGAAGATCAGCGCGTCCTGAAGGTGCGGCACGACCAATTCCCGGAATCGGGTCGCCGGCTGATCCTCGTGCAAGCGCTCGTGTCCTTCTTTGCCGCGCCGGCCGAGCGGCCGCCGCGTCGGTCATTTGACGACAATGCTACCCTTCATGAAGGGGTGCAGACCACAGAAATAATCGATCGTGCCGGACTGGGCGAAGGTCCGGACGAAACTGTCGTCGGTATCGAGCGGCGCGGAGCGGAAGCTGCCGTCGCCCGCCACGATTATGTGGACCATGTCATCGGAATTGACGAAGCGCACCGTGTCGCCACGCTCGATCGTCAACGCCTGCGGCTTGAATGTGAAATTCGAGATTGTCACCAGCGCCTCCGTTGCGCCAGCCGGCGTTATCGGCTGGACAAGAAGGGCGACAAACGTGGCGGCAAACCCCATCTTGACGGTGTTAAGCAGAATGCCGGGCATGGTCATTGCTCCCTTCCTGCATGTTTATGTCAGGCCTCTCACGCGAGGGTGGTATCAGTGATCGCGAGCCTTTCCTTGCCGACCGTGAAGTCGACGGACGTCAGGCCCAGCATCGACCGCAACTGGTCAGCCGGAACGATCACGGGGCCGGGCTTGTCGGCCGTGCCGGGTTGCGGTTGCGGAAAGGCCGTCGAGCGGGCGGTGTGGAAGACCATGTTGCCCTCCACCTTCTGCATGATCTGGTGGATGTGGCCGTTGAGAACAGTCACGGAACCGAAGCGCCGGAGCAGCGCGAGTGCTTGCGCGGCGTCGTCGGTGCCCCAGCCCCATTGCGGATAGATCGACCACAGCGGGATATGGGCGAAGACGACGATCGGCGTCGACGCCGAGCGCCCGTCGAGGTCGTTCTTCAGCCAGGCGAGTTGCTCGGCGCCGAGATTGCCGAGCCCCCCGGCCTTGAGATTGACGACGTTGACCAGCCCGATGAAATGGACCCCGTCGCGGTCGAATGCATGCCAGCCGGCGCCAAGCGTTCCCTTTCCATAGCGATCGAGATAGGCCTTGCCCTGTTCCGGATCGATCAGGTCGTGTTCGCCGGGAACATAGGAAACCTCCAGTCCAGTGCTGCCGATAATGCGGGCGGCATCGTCGAATTCACCGCTCTTGGACAGATGGGTGATGTCGCCCGTATGGATCATGAAGGCGGGCTTGACCGGAAGCGCCTTGATCCTGTCGATCGCCTCGGTCAGCGTATCGACGGCGGTTACCTTGGCTTCCTTGTCGAAGCCGATATGGCTGTCCGATATCTGCAGGAAGGTCATCGCGCCTTGCGCGGCGTCGGCGGCCTGAGCTGCGTCGAGCAAGCCGAGCGACCTGGGGATGCCGCCCGAGACGGTCCACAGCACGCCCGTTCCCGCCCATACCATGCATTCGAGCGCATGCCGGCGCGTCAGCACGAAGCCAGCATCGGTCTCTTGTTCGTCCTTGCGCATTGCCGTTCTCCTTTCGGGGACGTCTATCGTCCGAGTAGGAGACCGAGGAAGCCGCGCGCTTATTCTGGGCAAGCGCACACGTTCTCGTGAGCCGGGGTGCGGCGACGAAATTGGCCGCCAGGCGAGTCGCCCATCGGGGACGAAGGCAAAGCCCGACGGTGAGGGTCGCCACAGGAAGATGGACGATCGGCTGCGCCTGCTCTAAACTCCCATCCCCGATGGTCTTGGCAGGAGCTAGCGAATGCCAATCTTTATAGACCGACACGTGCTTCCCGGTGTGTCCGCGGCGGACGTGGCTCAAGCTCACCTCAAGGATCTGAGCATACAGGACCGGTATGGCGTCAAATTTCTCACCTACTGGTTCGACCATCGCAATGGGAACACGTTCTGCCTGATTGACGCTCCTGATGCCGAGACCGCACAGTGCGTCCACCGCGAGGCTCACGGCTTTGTCGCCGCTGAGGTCCTGGAGGTGCCCCTGTCGGCGGTCGAGGCCTTCCTGGGGCGCATAGAGGATCTCACGCCCTCAAGCGCCAGCGACAATGATCCCGGTCATCGCGCCATCCTCTTTACGGACATTGTCGGATCGACGGAAATGACCTCGCGGCTGGGCGATCGCATATCGACGGAACTCGTCAGGGCACACGATGCCCTTGTCCGCCGCTGCCTGAACCGATCAAATGGCAGGGAAATCAAACATACCGGCGACGGCATCATGGCCGCCTTCTCCTCGATCGTGTCGGCCGTGGAGTGTTCGATGGACATCCAGTGGGAGTTCCGACGCTTCAATTCCAGCAATTCCGAGCCGGTTCATGTCAGGATTGGGATCGATTGCGGCGAGCCCGTCGAGGACAGCAACGATCTTTTCGGTTCCACGGTCCAACTGGCTGCAAGGCTGTGCGCGGCGGCGAGCGGCGATCAGATCCTGGTTTCCGAGAACATCTACAGAGAGTATGGCGCGTCCGACATCTTCGCGCACGCCACTCACCGCCACCTGAAAGGATTTGCGCGCCCCGTCCTTGCCTACCAATGCAAGTGGATGAACTGATCCGGCGCTTCCCATATGGAGGGCTCGGCGTCCGCCCCCCGGAACGGCGCGGTAAGCGGATCTGAAGACCGCGACAGCCTTCAACTTGCCCGGCCGCCGCCATAGGTCGCCGTACAGTCGCCTGCGCGGGCGGGGAAGGTGGCAACCGGCAGCCCCTTGATATCCTGCATATTGAAGGCGATCTGCTGACCATTGCAGCGGACGGCACGCAATTGTCCCCCCGTCGCGTGCAGGGGCAGGTGCACGAAGGCGTCTTCGGCCCCCCTTGCGACACGCTGACTGAAGTGCAGCACGCCGTCTCGCCAGTTCAGGTCGGCGAAACGGGAGCGGTTGCGACCATCGACCCAAGCCAGCAATTGTTCGGCTGAAATCAGCGGCACGTTGTGCCGCCTCGCCTCGTCGACCAGTATGTCGGCGTAGTCGTCGGAATAGTCATAGTGGGTGACAAAGGCGCCGAAGAACTGATCGGCGCCGAGTGCCCGTTCGATCATCGTCCGGACACCCAATGGATGGGGGACCTGGTCTTCATTTACCAGTTGGGTCGCCGCCTGATAGACGTCGAGAACGGTTCCGTCCTCCGTCACGAACGGCATTGGCAAGGCCGACCCGGTCATGAAACCGGGGCGTCCTTCGAGCCACGCGGGCGGCCAGTTGTAATAGTTCATGTCGAAGCGGATCCCGGCCTCGACCTCCAGCTCGGCCGACTCTGTCCAGCCGTTCCAGACGATGCAGTGAAAGCGCTCGACTTGCTGCCTTCCGAGGAAAGGATACCTGGCCCTGAATTCGCTCACCTGCCGGCGCAGCAGCTCTTCAAACTCCTCCGTGTCGGCGTTTTTGCACTTCGTGTTCACATGCACCCCAAACTCGAAACCCTGATCGTGGTAGGTCTTGACGAGCGCAGGCGCCATCTCAGTCTCCGGCGTCAACAATGCCGTCGCACGCAAGCACGCCCAACCCTTTAGGCTGCAGTTCGGCGGGCTGAGTTCAACAAGCTTTGCAAGCAGGGTCGCCGTCGCATCGCGGGTGGCGTGATCGTCGCCAACCATGACGATGGCAGCGCGGCGGTCTCCAGGCAGATACCAGAAGCGGGGAAGCGGCATCGCCGTCGTCGAGAGGACGATGTTGGCGAACAAACGCTGATGCTCGTCCGCCTGCGGCACGCCGATCAGTTCGCGATCGAGATAGTCCGGATAGAACAGGTCGTTTGGACGGCGCGGCGCCTGGCCGTCCCTGTCCTGGCCCGCCCAGTCGGGGTTTCCCTGACGGGTATAGGCAATGGAGCGGGCGAGGTCATATGAGAACGCCGTCAAGGTGCCCCGGCCCATACGCAGCATGGCAATGGCCGGTGCCAGAGACGGCGAAGAAGCCCCCACAGACAGGGCGGCAACCGTGCGTGGTGCTTCCTCCGATACGCCACCGCCGCCCGCCGCAACCGGTTTTGCCTCGCATGATGTCCGTGGTTTCAACCGGTCGATCTCGCCATGGACTTGCAGCGGTCGGGTCGCGAACGTCTTGACCGCCTCGAGGTCCGGGGTCGCACGCAAGTAGGCGTCGTGAAGCAATGTCCCGTCTTTTTCCAGGCACATCAGGGCAAGGAGGTCATTGTCCGGCCGCATCATGACCAGGCTTCCTCCTGCCCTCACCCATTCGACCAGCGACGCAACCTGCGCAGACAGGAGGGAAGAATTGGCCAGAACGACCGTCGAATAATGCTTCAGCAAGCCGGTATCGAAACGCTCCAGCGATACCGAATCAAAGAGGTTGAGCCCTTCAGCCTTCAAAATCTCCTCGTAGTAGGAGGCGTAGGTGTTGTCCGTTCCAACGACGATCAGGCCGGCTGCACCGTCGTGATGGATTCCCGCTGCAACGGCACGAGTCGTGAACGAGGTGCAACTGGCGCTCGGCAACCAATCTTCGAGCATCTCTCGGAAGACGGACCTCTGCCATACACGCGACAGACAAAGAGTATATTCGCTCGCCCCTTCCAGGGGCGACAGAGGTTTGACCGTGACCAGCTTTTCGGCCCTGTCGATTTCAAGCGACAGCGCCAAGTCTTCGCCGCCCTTCTTGCGCAACGATGCGCCGAAGTCCTCGTCCAGCACACTCAGGTCGGCAATACGGACCTTCAACGCCTGCGCGGAGTGAACATCAATCTGCCGGTCGATCGGCAGAATGAAGACAAGATCGGACGAAGATCGCGCCGCAATTAGGAGGGCAAGTCCGGCCGCAAACGCTGCACAGATGAGGAACGCACCCACGTCGAGGCCGCTCACACCAGACCTCGCGTTCTTGGGCATCGCGTCGACGTCTCCTTCCGCAGTGTTCAGCGGATCTACCAACCTTCGGGACGATTGGATGGCCCGGAAGATTGGAGTTCGGAAGCACGCTTAATTCGAGTTTCCATTCGTTCGAGCCGTGGGACGCAAAGCGATCGACCGGGCGGATCCGATTGGGAAAGTTCATGAGCAAGGCGCTTGGGCGCCCCAGCACGCGCACAGAGTGCAATTGAAGGGTACCGCCAAAACAAAGGTTTTCAACGCATCATCGGTTGCTTGCGCCAAGACACCTGACCATTCACGCGAGTATGACGCAGCGTCATGCACGCGAGCGTTCGCATGCCAAGTGCCTCGATACGGAAAGCACGCCGACAAACGTCATCATTTCGGATGATGCCGGGAACAAATCGGGCCTTTCAACCGTCATTTACCTGGTGCTTGTCACTGCACCTGCTCGGAATGGAGACCGAGCAAAACTCCGGCGGGTTCGCCCGCCGGCTTTTTTCGAAGCCGGATCAGCTCTGCTGGCGCAGCCAGTCCGCGAGCGACGGCCGCTTGGTTCCGCCCCTTCCCCGAAAGGCTTCGGCCGCACACAACGAGTTCAGGATGGCCTCTTGCGTCGCCTCGGTGGCGGCGCGAAAGAGCATGTCGATCCGATCCTCGTTCAGCGCGGTGATCGGGAAAAGGTCCCTCGACTCGTCGTGATCAACGCTAACCCCGGTCGTGAAACCGATCGCGATATCGCCGCTGCCGTGCCCCCAGAAGGCCCCAAGCCGCGCGATACCGGCGCCACACCGCCGCGTCACGCGCTTCAATTGGCGGTGTTCCATCGGCACGTCCGTGGCGAGCACGATCATGATCGACCCCTTCTCCGCCTCCTGCTTCGCGCGCGGGTCGGGACGGCGGCCGTCCGGCAGCACGAGGTCACCGACACGGCCGAAGTTGGACAGCACGAGCACGCCCAGGTGAAAGTCCCGATCGTCAAGCACCATTCGGCGCGAGGACGTACCGATCCCGCCCTTGAAGCCGAAGCAGGTCATGCCGGTGCCCGCACCGACGCTGCCTTCGGCGACCTCGCCTGAATGCGCATCTGCCAGCGCCGAGCGAACGTGTTCCTCGGTCACGGCCAGCGCCTGGATGTCGTTCAGCGGACCGTCGTTGCATTCGCCCACGACGGCATTGACGGTCGAGGTGGTGCGGCCGACGTCCGGATTAGCCGCAATCGCCTCACGCACCAGCGCCGTGACGCAGGTGCCGACCGAGAGCGTGTTGGTCATCAGGATCGGCGTTTCGATCGTGCCGAGCTCATCGACCTGCACGAGGCCCGCGGACTTGCCGAAGCCGTTGATCACCTCGCTGGCCGCCAGCACCTTCTTGCGGAACAGGTTGCCGCCATGCGGCAGGATCGCAGTCACGCCGGTGTTTACATCGCCCTCACGGATCGTGTGGTGGCCGACTCGGACGCCCGGCACGTCGGTAATGGCGTTCTTCTCGCCGGTCGGCAGGATGCCGCAGACGATTCCGAGATTGCGTGCTGCCATCGACATGACATCTTCCCTTCTGCTCTACTGTCTCGAATGGTGCCGGCTTCACCGACCGAGGCGAGGCGGCCGAGACCCGGGCCAAACCTTATCGGCCCGGACGTTCGCCCGCCACCCAACGGATCAAAGCCGGCCCGCCTCGATGATCCGCTTCAGGAAAGCCTGCGTGCGTTCGCCTTGCGGCTGGCCGAAGATCTGCGACGGAGGACCTTCCTCATAGACAACGCCGCCCTGCAGGAAGCAGACCTTGTCGGCCACCTCACGGGCAAAGCCCATTTCGTGGGTGGCGAGCACCATCGTCATGCCCTTCTTGGCAAGATCGCGGACGATGTCCAGCACTTCGGAGACCAGTTCCGGGTCGAGCGCCGAGGTGATCTCGTCGAGCAGGAGCAAGGTCGGGTCCATCATCAGTGCGCGGACGATTGCCACGCGCTGCTGCTGGCCACCGGAGAGGCGATCGGGATACTCACTTGCCTTGTGATCGAGGCCGATACGGGCAAGCAGCTCCTTGCCCTTCTCGACAGCCTCTTTCCTGCCCATGCCGAGCACTTTCAGCGGCGCGAGGGTGACGTTTTCCATCACGCTCATGTGCGGGAAAAGGTTGTAACCCTGGAAGACGATGCCGATCTCGCGCCGCAGCATGTCAAGATCGACGCCGGGACCCGTGACCCGGTCGCCGTGCAGGCGAATTTCCCCTTCCTGGATCGTCTCCAGGCGGTTGATGCAGCGAAGCAGCGTGGACTTGCCGCAGCCGGACGGGCCGATCAGGCAGACGACCTGATGTTCCTCGATATCCAGCGAGATGCCGGCCAGAACCTCGACGGGTCCGTAGCGCTTGTATGCCTTGTCGATTTCGACGAGTGCCATGTCTCTGAATTCCTTACCTGCCGGCTCACGAACGCATCTTGCGGCGGTCGCGTTCGATCAGCTTGTCGACGAAACGGGCCTGCGGGATGGTGATAACGATGAAGATGATCGCGACCGTCGTGACGGCGGACAGGTTGAAATAGTTGCTGGCGATGATCTTCGACTGGTTGAAGGCGTCGATCGTGCCGATGATGGCGACCAGTGCCGTATCCTTCTGCAAACTGATGCAGTTGTTCATCAGCGGCGGCACGATGCCACGCACGGCCTGCGGCACGACGACATAGCGCATCGTCCTGAAGTAGGAGAGGCCGAGGGAGCGGGCGGCGGCGATCTGGCTCGGGTGAATACTCTCGATGCCGGCGCGATAGACCTCGGACGTGTAGGCGCCGTAGGTCAGCGTCAGCGCGATGATCGCATAGGCGTTGGACGAAAGATCCTTCAGGATCGGCAGTCCGGTCAACGGCAGGCCGAAACCGATCAGGTAAATCGTGATGATCGCCGGCAGGCCACGGAACAGATCGCCATAGATGATGGCGATGGTGCGGATCGGCCTGCCCGCCTCGCCCGGCAAGGTGCGGGCGATCGCCACGACCAATGCCCAAACCAGGATCAGGATACAGGAAACGACGAAGATGAAGACGTTGGTGCCGAAGGCCTTCAGCACGGCGCCAGCGGATTTCGCAATCAGCCCGACGTCGAAGAAGGTCCGGCTTACCGCCGCGTCATTGACGACAAGGAACCCGGCGGCGGCACAGATGATCAGCAACGAAGCAGCATAGGCGAGCGCTTTCCACGAGGTGTCGGACGCTTTCGCGCCAAGCTCGCGACCAAGATAGATGTCCGAGGAGCGTGCCGACTGTCGCGACAATGATACGGCCCGCAGCGCCACACCGGTCACGACGACAGGCAAGATGACCGCAAGGATCGAGACCAGATTGACCGGCATTGCCGACCAGCCCTGAACCAGGACGTAGTCACGGATGGAATGGACCGTGTAGACAACGGCCAGAAGCGTGAGGATCGAGCAGATCAGCACCACGAGGGCGCGCCTGCCATGGGTTTTCACCTGGTTGCGAGCGCGCCAGTTGTTGGCGCGCTCTCCCCCGGCTTCGACAGCCGATATGGTCATGGGGTCTCTCTATTCTCGATTACTGCTTCCAGGCCGGAACATCGTCCGGCGAAACGCCGCCGAAGGATTCCAGCAGATAGGCCTTTTCCAGCTGCTTCAGCGTGCCGTCGGCCTTCAGCTCTTCCATGACCTTGTCGATGACCGGGTTGTTGGACGAGCCCTTCTGGTAGATGCCGGCCGTCTGGCCGCCGGTGGAGTATTTGCCGAGCGTGACGAGCTTGCCGTTCGAATTGGCAACCTGACCGAGAACGATGCCGAGGTCGGTCATGACCGCATCGACCTTGCCGGCTGCGGCGGCGGTGAACATCGAGCCGGTGTCGTCGAACACGTCGACCTGTGCGACCTTCAGCGTCTCCTGCAGGAACGGGATCATCGTCGTGCCGGCCTGGGTACCCATGTGGCTCGTCTTGATCGTCTCTTCGTTCAGCGTCGAGCCGGCCTTGGCGGCGATGCCGTAGTCGGAGGAGGCATAGGGCATGGAGAAATCGACGACCTTCTTGCGCGGCTCGGTGACCGAGATCAGCGCCAGCGCGATGTCGAATTCCCTGTTCTGGCCGGCAACGATCGAATCAAACGAGGCGTTGACCAGCTTGACCTTGTCGAGGCCGAGGCGGTGGGCGATGTTGACCGCCATGCAGAACTCGAAGCCGTCCTTGATCGTCTCGGGCGTGTCGCCGTTGAACTGGCCGACGGCCGGCAGGTTGATGATGACGGTGAACTGGCCCGGAACGGCCGGGGTGATCGAAGCGGTGCCCTTCTGGCCGGTCAGCGGGCAATCGCCGTAGCCTTCCGAAGCCATTGCCGTGCCGGCGGAAAGCGCCAGCGAGGCGGCGAGCAGTGCGCCGGTCGCAACGCGTTTCGTGATCTTGGAGATGGTCATGGTTCCCTTCCTTTATGGTCGTTTGCTTGAGAGGATTGGCGTCTAGATGAGCGGCTCGGAGTTCTTCAGGGCGAGCTCGAGATAGACGGTCTGGAGGCGGCGCGTGATCGGACCGGGCTTGCCGTCCGCAATCGTGCGATCCGCTATTCTTATGACCGGGGTCACAAGGCTGGACGCGCTGGTGAGGAAGGCTTCCCTGGCCTGATAGGCTTCCTCGACCGTGAACCGGCGCTCCTCGATTAGAGCATCCAGGTCTTCCGCAATTTTCAGAATGGCCTGCCGCGTGCAGCCGGGCAGGACGGCATGGGAGTTCGGCCGGACGACGATCTTGCCGTCGGCGGTAACGATATAGGCGGTCGAAGAGGCCCCTTCGGTGACGAAGCCGTCTTCCACCAGCCAGGTCTCGTGGAAGCCCTTGGCCTTCGCCTGCTTCTTGGCCAACACCTGTGCGAGCAGCATCACGGTCTTGATGTCCCGGCGCGCCCAGCGCTGGTCTTCGATCACGTCGACAGCGACGCCATTTTGCACCGATGCGGCACCGCGCAGGTTCTTCGCCTGGGTGAAGGCAACGAAGGTCGGCTGCATGCCGTCGGCGAAGCCGAAGTCGCGGTCCGCCGCTCCACGCGTCACCTGCAGGTAGACAACGCCCTCGCGCAGTTCGTTGCGGCGGATCAGTTCAGCCTGGACCTTCATGATCTCGGCGACCGGCAGCGGCAGCGGAATCATGATTTCCCTGAGCGACCGCTCCAGGCGGGCAAGGTGCAGGTCGTTGTCGACGAGTCGGCCGTCGATGACTGCGCTCACCTCGTAAATGCCGTCGGCAAAAAGGAAACCGCGATCGAAAATCGAAATCTGTGCAGCGTGTTCGGGCAGGTACTGCCCGTTCACATAAACGGTCCTGGTCAAGGCGAAAACCTCGGTAAATTGAGATGAAAAGCTCGCGGGCCGAACGCTATGGAAAAGGCCTTTGCCTGGCCAATGCTTTGTTTTTCAAGATTTATGCATTTTTTGCATAGGCTCAATTCCGGCACTTTGATAGGAAGACACATCCGCACGAGGAGAGCGGCGCCCATGGAACTGAAATGGCTCGAGGATTTCACGACTCTCGCTCAGACACTCAGCTTTTCGCGAGCCGCGGAAGAGCGCAACGTCACGCAGTCGGCGTTCAGCCGACGGATAAAACAGCTTGAGGTGTGGCTCGGTGTGACGCTCGTCAGCCGCGCGACCTTTCCTGCCGAGCTGACCCGCGAAGGAAGGGCATTCCTGCCGGTCGCACAGGAAACGATCCGGAATTTCTACGCGACCCGCGATGCGCTCCGCCCACACAAGAACGACCAGACACTCACCTTTTCGGCGCTCCACACGCTGACGGTGACGTTCTTCCCGGAGTGGCTCAACACCGTGGCCAAGGGGCTGAGCAGCATTCGCTCCCGCCTCAGCCCCGACAAGGGTGGGATCGAGGAGAATATCGGCACGCTGGTGGATGGAGAGGCGGATTTCCTCCTCACCTATGCCCACCCCGCCGTGCCATTTCTGCTGGATTCAAAGCTTTTTCCCTACCGCGTACTTGGGACGGAACGGGTCATTCCAGTCTGCCGTCCTGACGCCGGCGTTCAGACGCTTGACGCGGCAATCAGAAGCGGAGAACCGATTCCCTATCTGAGCTACGGCGACTTCTCGTTCTTCGGGGTCGCATTGGCGAAGCTCTTTGCAGCACGGCCTGCGTTCACGCGACGGATCGTCCACGAGAACACGATCTCCATCGGCCTGAAGACGATGGCGCTGGCCGGCTGGGGGCTCGCCTGGCTGCCGGAGAGCCTCATCCGCCAGGAACTGGCGGATGGAAGCCTGATACGGGCGAGCGATGACCCCGCCTGGGACCTCGAAACGCAGATCCGCATCTACCGCCACGCCGCGGCGGGCCGGCCGATCGTGGAAGCCTTCTGGCAGGCGATCCGCTCCTGATAGAGGTCGTGCGCGTCGGTGCGCTCAGTCGCGCTTCCCCTGTTGTCGACCCTCGAGAAGCTCGATCTGGATCTGTTGCAGCTCCGCCAGGCGCTCCCACTGATGGGCCATCTGGTGATCGATCATGTCGTGCAGCTGACGAATCTCGAGTTCGGCGCGAAGGTTGATCATGTAGTCGTTTTCCGAGCGCCGGCGATCCTTCGCCTCCTGGCGTTTCTGGCTCATCATGATGACCGGCGCCTGGAAGGCGGCCACACAGGAAAGAACAAGATTGAGCAGGATAAAGGGATAGGGGTCAAACCCGCCGACCAGCAACCCTGTCACGTTGATCGTCATCCAGCCGACCAACACCGCGCAGAAGGCGATGATGAACGTCCAGGAACCGCCAAACGCGGCAACGTTGTCCGCGGCCCGCTGTCCGAAGGTTTCCGCTTCGAGGTCCTTCCTCACCGCGCTTGCAGCAGTGGCGTGAACGGAGGAGGCGCCCTTCTCGAAGCTCTCCAGCACCTGACGGTCCAGATCGCTTAGTTCGCCGCGCTCCTGTTCGAGAAGGTCGGCCACGTAGCGACGGCGGTACGACGACAGGTCCGGGCCGCAGATACGGCTATCGGCATTCCAATCCTTCACGTCTCTGGCGATCAGCTCCGAAATGCCGGGTCGTATGGAGGAAGCGTGGTAAAGCCTGCCAGCAGCAAACAGTTCGCCGCAGACGGCACATCGCTCCGTCCTGGCGTGGAGGCCGTTTCCGTTCTTGCCCATCCCGCAACTCTCCCACCAATCGGTAAGCCTGCACAAAGCCTGCCCGACCGGAAAGCTACAGTGGGCGAAGGCGAGCGGCAACTCGCGTCGCCGCTCGCCCGACGCGAATTCAGGCGGTCGCGCCTCTGGTTCGTGTCTGGTGGATCTCGATCAGGCTCGGGCCGTTGCGGCGTGCGGCCGCCTGCAATGCAGGACCAAATTCCGCGACATCCGAGAGCCGGACGGACGGAACCCCGTAGGCCTTGGCGATGTCCAGGAAGTCGGGCGCCGAAGGCTTCACGCCTTCCGGCTCGATCCCGTTTTCGACCATGTAGTTTTCGATCTCCTGGTAGCCGTCGTTGTTCCACACGAGGAAGATGACCTTTGCACCGGCATCCGCCGCAGAGCCGATTTCTGCCAGCGAGAACTGGAAGCCGCCGTCGCCGGTGAGGCAGACGACTGGACGGTCGGGAGCGCCGATCGCTGCCCCCACCGCTGCCGGCGCGCCGTAGCCAAGCGCACCGAATCCGGTCGCGGCGTTGAACCAGCTCATCGGTCGCGCGACGTCGAGGTAGATGTTACCGGCATAGACGGCCTGGGTGGAATCGCCAACGACAACCGCATCTGGCAGCGCCTTGTAGATCATACCGATCACACCGATCTCCGTCTGGATCTTCGGCGAAAGCTCGCTCCAGGCGCCCTCGCGCGCATTGCGAGCCAGCTGTGCGCCCTCGGCGCTGTGCGCAGACAGCAAGGGCAGCAGTCCATCGATGGCCGATTGCACCGTCGACAGAACCGGCAGGTCCGCCCGGGGCTCCCGCGCCAGTTGCTGGGCGTCGATATCGACCCGCACGAATTTCTTCAGTGCCGGGAAGGCGTCGTTGGCATACATGTCGTAGTCCGTCTGCCCCATCTCCGTCCCGAGACCGATGACGAGGTCGGCATCCGCGATCAGCGCCCGGGGCGCCTTCAGACTTGGACTTGCGGGTACTCGCAGCGGATGGCCGGACAGCATGCCACGGGCATTCGTCGTCAGGACGACCGGTGCGTCCAGTTTTTCGGCCAGCGCCGTAACCGCCTTGTCCGCCGAGGCGGCGCCGCCACCGCACATCAGCACGACGCGTCTTGCCTGGTTGCACAGGGCGGCCAGTTCCGCCAGCGTCGCGGTATCCGCACTGGGGCGCGCCGCTCGGGTTGCCTTCGGCATGTAGTCGCCGGCCGGAAGCGGCATCACATCCGTTGGGATTTCGATGTGGACCGGACCCGGCCGTGCCGAACCCATGATCGAAAAGGCCTGCGCGATCACCGCGGGCAGGTCGGCGGGATCGACCAGCGTGTGCGAATAAAGGGCAAAGCTCTTCATCATCGCTGCCTGGTCCGGCAGTTCGTGCAGCAGACCGCGACCATGGCCGAGCGAGTTGCGGCGGTTGACGCCGGAGATCACCAGCATCGGCACCGAATCCTGGCGGGCCTGCGCCATGGCCGTGATCGTATTGGTCAGGCCCGGGCCGGTGATGACGAGCGCCACGCCGGGCTTGCCCGTCACGCGGGCGTAGCCATCGGCCATGAAGCCTGCGCCCTGCTCATGACGCGGCGTGATATGGCGAATCTTGGAGGTGGCAAGGCCTCGATAAAGTTCGACCGTGTGCACGCCGGGAATGCCGAAGACCACCTCGACGCCGTTCGCCTCGAGGAGATCGACCATCGCCTCGCCGACTGTCTTTGGTCTCGTGATGGAACTCGTCATGCCCGCTTTTCCTTCCTGCAGTTCGATCGCATCGCCAGGGCGGAAATCCGCCGGCTGGCCTCTTCAATCTGGTCATTCGGCACCGTCAAGCTGATGCGGATAAAGTCGGCCGCCCTGTCTCCGAAGGAGGCTCCGGGCATGACCGCGACCTGCTCCTCATCCAGCAGGGCCCATGCAAATTCCTCACCGCTCATGCCCGTCCCGGAGACGTCGACGACGATGAACATGCCGGCCTCCGGCATCACCGGAACCAACCCGGGCGCCTCGGACAGAACCGTCACAATCCGCTCGGCCCGGCTCTTGTAGGATTTCCGCATGCGCGCAGAGGTGTCGATTGGATTGTCTAGCGCAAAGGCGGTCATGTCGGCGATGAAGGGCTGCGTGCCGAAGAGCATCGTCTCGGAAACGGAGAGCAGCCGGTTGGTGAACTCCTCCGGTCCGATCGCCCAGCCGCTGCGGAACCCGGGGGCGGCATGCGACTTCGAGATTGACGAGCAGACGATCGTGCGCTCGGCGAGGTCGGGACTGTCGAAGGGCGAGGCGAAGCCGCCGGAAAACACCAGTTCCTCGTAAACCTCGTCGCAAACGATCCAGAGATCGTGCTTGCGGCAGACTTCGCCGATCGCCGCGATCTCGGCGGCGGTCAGCACCGCTCCGGTGGGATTGTGCGGCGTGTTGAGCAGCAGCACGCGGCATTGCGGCGTGATCGCCCGCTCGAGGTCCTCCGCCTGCATGTGAAAGCCCTTTTCCGCACTCAGCGGCACCGTCACCTGATCTGCGCCGGTGGCGCGGATCACCCCTTCGTAGGTCGCGTAGAGCGGGTCACCGACCAACACCCCGTCACCCTTCTCGACAAGCCCGAGCATGACGACGAAGAGAGCCGTCTGCGTGCCGGGAAAGCAGAGCACGTTTGCGCTCGTTACATCGGCGCGGCGCTTTTTGTACTTGCGAACCAGTGCCTCGACCACCGACGGCTCGCCCCGGCCATTGGAATAGCGGTAGCGACCGGCATGCATCGCCCGCGTCGCTTCGGCCAGGAGGCTCTCGTGCGGAGGCATATCGGGTTCGCCGATCGTCAATTCGATGATCGGCTCGCCCTTCTCCTTGCGGCGGCGTGCCTCCGAGTGCACTGCCCATTTCTCTGAGCCCAGGCTTGCCAGCCGATCCGTGATGGATGCATAGCGCATCGTCGTCCTCTCCATTTCTAGTCAATTGCCTTCGGCAACCCGATCGGCACACCCAGCAACGCCTCGACGGAGGCGAGTGCGATTTTCACCAGTTCGCTTTCCTCGAAAAGATCTCCCGCCAGGCAGCCTTCCAACCAGAGACCGTCGAGCAGTCCGTTTATCGCGATGGCAAGCGCCCGACAGCGCGCCGGGCTGGCATCCTGCCCCTTGTTCGCGAGGAAGTCGGCAAGCAGCCCCTCCAGCGCATCGCGGAAACTGAGATAGCCCTCGCGGTGGATGGCCGAAAGCATCGGGTCGACGCTCACCTGGCTGATGAACGAGGCCCAGAGCGACAGGCTGCGGCTGTTCGCAACCGGCTCCGTCAGGTTGATGACGATGAACGAGCGCAGCCGCTCCTCCGGGTCGCCGGTCACGCGCTCAGCTTTTTCCGTCAGCCGGGCGATCACCACCCGATAGGCCTCGTGGAGAATGTGCTCCTTGGAGGAAAAATAGTGCCGGATCAGCCCGGCCGTCACGCCGGCCTTGATGGCGATCTGGCGCACCGTCGCGCCCTGCAAGCCGGATTCGGCGATGCAGTCCAGCGTCGCCTCGATCAGATCGTGGCGGCGTTCACTTTCGGGCGCGCGATGAAAGGGGCGTCTCGTCATGCAGCCCGCCTGAGGACAGGCCGCGTCAGGCAAGTCGGGCCGCCCTCGCAGGCGATGCAGAGCGCGTCGGCCTCGAAGGTTTCGACCGTGCAGCCGGCAGCCTCCATCGCCGCCTTCGTCTTGGGAAAGCCGGCAACCATGATGACCTCGTTCGGCCGGGTCGGAAGAACGTTGAGGCTAAGCCCGTTGCTGGCATGGAACTCGTCGGCCGGTGCCTCGATCAGGCGAATGCCACGCTTTTTGAGAAGCTGATAGAACGCTGCCGGCAGGAGCGGCGCGAAGACGAGTGCGAGGTCGCCGGCAAGCGGGCTCATCACGCTCATCAAATGCAGGCACGCCTCCTCGCCCTGCCAGAGCGGGAGGTCATAGGCCAGCACCGAGATACCATGCGGCGCAAGCATGCTCGTCAACTGGTCGATACCCTCCTGATTGGTGCGCACGCCCCGGCCGACGACGAGCGTCTTCGTATCGAGCCAGATGCAGTCGCCGCCCTCGACCGTGCCCGGGGCCTCGATCCGCCCAAGAATGGGGATCTGCCGTTCGGCATAGGCCTTCTCGTGCAGTTCGGTCTCGTTCGCCCGAAGCGGCTTGCCCATACGCAGGATGATCGCGCCGTGGTCGGACATCAGTGAGGGGTCGTGCGTGAACATCGCATCGGCGAGCCCGTCGGCGGAATCTTCGAGCCAGATGATCTCCGTCCCCGACTTTTCCACGAGCCGAGTGAATTCCGCATACTGGCGCACCGCCTTCTGTCCGTCGAAAGTCGGCCCGTAGTGCCATTTGACCGGATCGGCGGCGACCAGGCTCGGGCCGGGACGGCGCATCAGCACACGCAAGAGCGGGGCCGACATTTCCTGGGAACCGAACGCGGACATGAGCTACTCCTTTGACCGAAAAGGTGTTTTGGCGGCACCAAACAAAAAGTCGGCGACGCGGGTTATTATACGCTTGAACA
Source organism: Mycoplana sp. 10N416 (assembly GCF_056394765.1). Classification (NCBI taxonomy): domain Bacteria; kingdom Pseudomonadati; phylum Pseudomonadota; class Alphaproteobacteria; order Hyphomicrobiales; family Rhizobiaceae; genus Mycoplana; species Mycoplana sp. 10N416. The sequence goes on from NZ_JBFTIM010000009.1 coordinate 204,729, forward strand.
ATTACGCCACAAGTGCAACGATGGTGTCAATGGAAGGACGTGACGAGCCGAAGATGCCCGCACGAACAAGAGCCACCGGCTGCAACGGCACGGTGTGCGAAGAAAAACAGGGGAAGAAATGCGCATGAGTGATGCCGTGTTCTGCCGCGCGGAGAAATCTGTCCGATGACGGATCGCGCCGAGGCAATCGCAGTCGAAAACCTGCACAAGCGCTTCGGACCGCTCGAGGTCCTCAAGGGGGTTTCGCTCACGGCACGAGAAGGCGACGTGATCGCCATCATCGGCGGGTCTGGTTCGGGCAAGTCCACCTTGCTTCGCTGCATCAACATGCTGGAACTCCCCAGCGCCGGATCCGTGACGATCCACGGCGAAACGATCGCAATGAAAAAAGACGGCCATGGCGGCCTCATGCCGGCCGACCGCAAGCAGGTGCAGCGCATCCGCTCGCGCCTGGGAATGGTGTTCCAAAGCTTCAATCTCTGGCAGCACATGACGATCCTCGAAAACGTCATCGAGGCGCCCGTCCATGTTCTGGGCGAGCAGAAGGCCAAGGCGGTGGAGCGCGCCGAGGCGATCCTTCGCCGCGTCGGCCTGTTCGAAAAGCGCGACGCCTATCCCGCGTTCCTCTCCGGCGGCCAACAGCAGCGCGCCGCCATCGCCCGGGCGCTCGCCGTCCAGCCGCATGTCATGCTCTTCGACGAGCCAACGTCGGCACTCGATCCGGAACTGGTGGGAGAGGTGCTGACCGTTATCGGCGACCTGGCGAAGGAAAAGCGCACGATGATCCTCGTGACGCACGAGATGAAGTTCGCCCGCAACGTGGCCAACCACATCGTCTTTCTCGCCAATGGTGTGATCGAGGAGCAGGGCCCGCCCGAAGAGATCTTCGGCGCACCGAAATCGGAACGATTGAAGAAGTTTATCAGCTCCATCCACTGAAAGTATAAATAACCAACAGAGGGGAAAAAGCATGAAGACTGCATTGAAAACGCTCGCGCTGGCCGCCGTCGTAGGCCTAGCCGGCATCACCGGCGCAGCCGCCGCTGAACTGAAGGTCGGCGTTGCCGCCGAGCCCTATCCGCCGTTCACCGCGCCTGATGCCGCCGGCAAGTGGGAAGGTTGGGAAGTCGACTTCATGAATGCGGTCTGCGCCGAGGCCAAGCTCGAGTGCGTGCTGACCCCGGTCGCCTGGGACGGGATCATCCCGGCGCTCACCTCCGGCAAGATCGACATGATCATGAGCTCGATGTCGATCACCGCCGAACGCCAGAAGACGATCGACTTCTCCGACAAATACTACAACACGCCCACCGGCGTGATCGGGCCGAAGGGCGTGGCCTTCGACGCCACTCCGGAAAGCCTGGCCGGCAAGACCATCGGCGTCCAGGTCGCGACCATTCACCAGGCCTACGCCAACCACTACTTCGGCGCGACGTCGACGCTGAAGGAATACCAGACCCAGGACGAAGCCAACAATGACCTGGCCGCCGGCCGTCTGGACGCCGTCCAGGCCGACTCCATCGCCCTCAGCGACTTCCTGAAAACCGATCAGGGCAAGGACTGCTGCGAGCTCAAGGGTCTCGTCAAGGATGACCCGGCGATCCTCGGTGCCGGCGTCGGCGTCGGTATGCGCAAGGGCGAAACCGAACTGAAGGACAAGCTGAACGCCGCGATCAAGGCGATCCGTGCAAGCGGCGCCTATGATACGATCACCAAGAAGTACTTCGACTTCGACGTGTACGGCGACTGATCACCGCGGCTGGCGCGCGTCGGGAGAAGCGCGCCAGTCCCGTGATCTTTGAATTGCTAAAAAACCAAGGGAACAGCATGAAAAAGACTGCGAAAATCCTGGCGATGGCTACCGCGCTCGGCATCATTGCTGCGGGCGGCGCCGCCGCGGAAACAATCAAGGTCGGCTTGGCGGCCGAACCGTATCCGCCGTTCACATCGCCGGACGCAACAGGCAATTGGCAAGGCTGGGAGATCGATTTTCAAAAGGCCCTCTGCGCCGAGGCCAAGCTCGACTGCGTCCTGACCCCGGTTGCCTGGGACGGCATCATTCCGGCGCTCACGTCGAAAAAGATCGACGTCATCATCGGCTCGATGACGATCACCGAAGAACGCATGAAGACCATCGACTTCACCGACCGGTACTACAAGACGCCGAGCGGCGTGATCGGCACGAAGGGCGTGGCGTTCGAACCCACGCCGGAAGGTCTCGCCGGCAAGACGATCGGCGTCCAGGTGTCGACCACGCAGGAAGTCTACGCAAACACGTACTTCAGCGGCAATGGCTCGACCGTGAAGATCTACCAGACACAGGACGAGGCGAACCAGGATCTGGTCGCCGGGCGCATCGACGCCATCCAGGCCGACCTGATCCCGCTCGAGGACTTCCTGAAGACGGAGGAAGGCAAGGCCTGTTGCGAGATGAAGGGCGTGGTCAAGGACGATCCGGCGATCCTGGGCGTCGGCACCGGCATCGGCCTCCGCAAGGGCGAGGATGAACTGAAGGCCAAGCTCAACGCGGCAATCAAGGCGATCCGAGACAACGGCACCTACGCAGAGTTCACGAAGAATTACTTCAGCTTCGACATCTACGGCGAATGATCCGTCTCGAGCCGTGCCGCGGGAAGCGCGGCACGGCTTCCTGGCTATTACTTTCAATGACTCTTCGGCCGGGCGACCGGTCGGATTCAAACGGATACAAGGTTCATGGCGACCGATCCCGGTAGTTTGATCAATTGGAGCCTTCTGGCGCTGGACCCGCCCGGCTGGGGCGGCGTGCTTCTTGGGGGGCTGCTCAATTCGATTAAGATCGCGGTCGGTGGCTATGCACTCGGGCTCACGCTCGGAACCGGCGGTGCCTTCGGCAAGCTCTATGGCGGACCCGTGCTGAAGGATCTGCTCGAGGTCTACACGACCCTCGTGCGGGCTATCCCGGAACTGGTGCTGATCCTGCTTCTCTACTATGCGGGAACGGATCTTCTGAACCAGCTGATGTCGGCGATCGGCTACGGCCCCGTCGACATCAGCGGGCTTGCCGCCGGCATCTTCGTCATCGGCGTCGTGCAGGGCGCCTATTCGACCGAGGTGCTGCGCGGGGCGATCAAGGCCGTGCCGGCCGGGCAGATCGAGGCTGCCCGCGCCTTCGGCATGTCGCCCGCCCAGATCATGCGGCGTGTGACGCTGCCCGCCATGCTGCCGCATGCCATTCCCGGCCTGTCCAATCTCTGGCTGATCGCGACGAAGGATACCGCCCTTCTCGCCGTCGTCGGCTTCAGCGAGCTGACGCTCGTGACGCGCCAGGCGGCCGGCAGCACCAAGGCCTACCTGCTCTTCTTCTGCGCCGCCGGCGCCCTCTATCTCACCCTTACGCTCGTTTCGAACGTGATCATCCGCATTATTGAAGCCCGCGCGCGGCGCGGCATGGTGGCGACAGCATGATGAGCGAGGGCAGCACGATCGACGCCATGGCGCTCACCGAACTGCCGAACCGGCAAAGCTTCTTCAAGCCGCACCGGATCGCGCTGATGGCAATCGCGGCGATCATGGTCTTCTGCGTCGTCTGGTTCATGCGCTGGGACTGGGTGCCGGAGTATGGCGGTCGGCTCCTGGGAGGCGTCGGCGTCACGCTGCTGATGCTTTTCAGCACCTGCATTCTCGGCTTTCTCTTCGCCCTTCCCATCGGTCTCGTGCAGGTCACCGGCCCCTGGCCGCTGAAGATGCTCGCGAAGGGCTTCTGCACGATCATCCGCGGCACGCCGCTACTGCTCCAGCTCTGGCTGCTCTATTACGGCCTGGGTTCGCTGTTTCCCCAGTTTCCGGCCATCCGGGACTCCTTCCTCTGGCCCTATCTGCGCGAGGCATGGCCCTATGGCCTCGCCGCCCTGACGATCTCGTTCGCCGCCTACGAGGGCGAGGTGATGCGCGGCGCCTTCGCCGGCGTGCCCGCGGGCGAACTGGAGGCGGCCCGCGCCTACGGCATGAGCCGCTGGAAGGTCTTCCGCCGCATCTGGCTCCCGCGCGCAATCCACCGGGCACTGCCGACGTTGAACGGCGAGACGGTGCTGCAGCTGAAATCAACCCCGTTGGTCGCCACCATCACCGTCATCGACGTCTACGCCGTGATCTCAAAGATCCGGCAGATGACCTACCTGACCTACGAGCCCCTGCTCCTGCTTGCACTCATCTACCTTTGCTTGACAGCGATCCTCGTTGTGGGGTTCCGCTATCTCGAAAACAAGATTCCAACCCGTGGTGCCTGACATGAACATTCGCGCTTCCCTCACCAATGCCATCCCGGAACTGGTCGCCATCCGCCACGACCTGCACGCCCATCCAGAACTCGGGCTGGAGGAGGTGCGCACCTCGGACGTGATCGCACGGCATCTCGAAAGCTACGGCTACAAGGTGACGCGCGGACTGGCGAAGACCGGCCTGGTGGCGACGCTCTCGAACGGCACCAGCCGCAAATCGATCGGCATTCGTGCCGACATCGATGCGCTGCCGATCTTCGAGGAAACCGGCCTGCCCTACGCCAGCAAGACGCCCGGCCTGATGCACGCCTGCGGCCACGACGGCCACACGGCCATGCTGCTCGGCGCGGCGCGCGCCATTGCGGAACGGAAGAACTTCGACGGCACGGTGCACCTGATCTTCCAGCCGGCGGAGGAGAATTTCGGCGGCGCGAAGATCATGGTCGAGGAAGGCCTGTTCGACCGCTTCCCGTGCGATGCCGTTTTTGCGCTTCACAACGAGCCGGGCCTGCCCTTCGGCCAGTTCGCCCTGCGCGAAGGCCCGATCATGGCCGCCGTCGACGAGGCGCGCATCACGGTCAACGGTCGGGGCGGGCATGGCGCCGAGCCGCAGGAGACCGCCGATCCGATTGTCACCGGCGCTTCGATCATCATGGCGCTGCAGTCGATCGTATCGCGCAACATCCATCCGCTTGACCCGACCGTCGTCACCGTGGGCTCCTTCCACGGCGGCTCGGCCAGCAACATCATCCCGGAGCGGGCCGAAATCGTCGTCGGCATCCGCTCCTTCGATCCTGGCGTCCGCGACGAGCTGGAACGTCGCATCCGCCTGATCGCCGAGCGCCAGGCTGAAAGCTACGCGATGACCGCGACGGTCGACTACCGGCGCAGCTACGACGCCACCATCAACCACAAGGCCGAAACCGACCTGCTGCGTGATCTCGCCACCCGCTTCGCCGGTGCCGACAAGGTGGTCGATCTGCCGCGACCGTTCATGGGCAGCGAAGATTTCGCCTACATGCTGAAGGAGCGCCCCGGCAGCTACTTCTTCCTCGGCGCCAAGGCGTCGGACCAGGCAAAGCCGCTGCATCATCCCGGCTTCAACTTCAACGACGACCTGCTGCCGATCGGCGCGGCTTTCTGGACGGAGCTCACCGAGAGCTATCTCAGACCCGTCTGAGGCCGAGTAAGGGCTAAACTTTCTAAGAGCGGCGCTAAAGAATGCGCCGCTTTTCTTTTGAGGTACGCGGTACCCGAATCCGCTCCATTTTCACGGCCCGCTGGGGCCACGACCCTCCAATTGTAGTAAGCGCGTGGCGCTCTTCGCCCCCGGAAAGGCCGGATCGGCCCGCTGTTTTTCAGCGATCACTAAAACGTGACGATTTTTCGTTTGACACCCCACTTAACACAACCCGCCTTTACCCCATATGATTCGTTTGCTGCACGAGGATGTCCGATGTTCCCCGCAATCAAAGGACCTCACCATGAAGACATTCGTTGTATCGATTGCTGTCGTGGCCGTTTCGGCCACTGGTGCATTTGCAGTTACCGCAAATTTTGATCGCGCAAGGTTCGGAGATCCGATCATCGCGTCCAATGAAAGCATGATAGACAATACCATGACCGGGTCGGTCGAACTGCAGACCTGCAAGTTTGGCGTCAAGACGGTGCGGCGTTGCGCCGATCCTTCAGCCAAGCCGGTTCAAGAGGGTTCCCAGAAGAATTGAACCCGCGATGACATCGGTCCCCGGATGACCGCCTTGCGGCTGGCGGTTGGTCGGGGACCCTTCCGTGCCAACCAATCGGCGTCGGCCCCGCGATCAGACACGGGTTTTCTTCCCCGCTCCATCGGGGCAGCGTGACCGTGCGTTCATCCTCCAAGCGGTGGATCGCTTCACTGCCGGGGGCTGACCACGTTTGGTCAATGTTCCTTTTATATCAGATTCTATTAAAATACAGTGAACGGCCCTTTTGCGGCACTGGGCCTTGTGACCGGGCAGAGCTCCGAGGATCTAAAAATGAAACGCCTTGTCGTTGCCGCTGCGGTTCTGGCGCTGCCCGCAACCGCTGCCTCCGCCTTCCCGCAAAGCTTCGGCTTGCCTCATTTTGTCCAGGTCGACGAGTGGCTGGGCAATGGCGGCCTCGCCCGGAAGGAGACCGGACGGATCGGAGAAAGGCCTTGCAATGCGGTCGACGGGCACTGCGCCGAACGAAAGCATAGCCACAACTGGCAAATGCCGTTGAAGTGACTGTGCCGGAGTCCTCCGGAGTGCTTGCGGAACGCATCCCCGCCCCTGCTGTTTCCCGCGCGCGGTAACGTCCGTTTGACAACCTGCCGTTCGCATCGGAATTGACGTTTCGCCGTTCCGCGCCACATTCATTATATGTCCGCGCCGACCGCGGCTTGCTTTCGCCCGGCCCGACTGGCCGAGGAAGGATGCACGATGCTGGATACTGCTCTCCTGGCCCGGCTCCAATTCGCCTTCACGATGTCGTTCCACATCATCTTCCCCGCCTTCTCGATCGGCCTTGCCAGCTATCTGGCGGTACTGAACGGGCTTTGGCTGTGGAAGAAGGACGAGGTCTATCGGGAGCTATTCGACTTCTGGAAGACGATCTTCGCGCTTGTCTTTGGCATGGGGGTCGTGTCTGGCATCGTCATGACCTACCAGTTCGGCACGAACTGGGCCGTCTTCTCGGACAAGGCCGGGCCGGTCATCGGGCCGTTGATGGGCTACGAGGTGCTGACGGCCTTCTTCCTTGAAGCCGGCTTTCTCGGCATCATGCTGTTTGGCTTGAACCGGGTCGGTGCCGGCTTGCACTTCTTGGCCACCTGCATGGTGGCACTAGGCACGCTGATCTCGGCCACCTGGATCCTCGCGGCGAACTCCTGGATGCAAACCCCTGCCGGGTTCGCCATGAATGCCGCCGGACAATTCGTCCCAACGGACTGGTGGGCGGTCATTTTCAGTCCGTCGTTCCCCTACCGGCTCGTGCACATGGTGCTCGCCGCCTACCTGACCACCGCCTTCGTGGTCGGCGCTGTCGGCGCGTGGCATCTCCTGAGGAACACAGCACACCGGCGCTCGTACACCATGTTCTCGATGGCCATGTGGATGGCGGCGATCGTCGCACCGATCCAGATCTTTGCCGGTGATCTACACGGCCTGAACACGCTGGAACACCAGCCGACGAAGGTCATGGCCATGGAGGGTCACTTAGACAGCCATCCGCAGGGCGCACCGCTCATCCTCGTCGGCATTCCCAACCAGACGGAAAAGAGAGTGGACTACGCGATCGAAATCCCGAAACTCTCCAGCCTCATCCTCAAGCACAGCCTTGATGCGCCGCTCGACGGGCTCGATACCGTGCCGGACGAACTGGAACCGCCGGTCGCGATCGTCTTCTGGTCCTTCCGCATCATGGTCGCCATCGGCTTTGCGATGCTCGGCATCGGCGGGTGGTCGCTGTGGTGCCGCTGGCGGGGAACGCTCGCATCGAACCGCTGGCTCCATCGTGCCGCGGTGCTGCTGGGACCGGCGGGCTTCGTGGCGGTCCTGTGCGGCTGGGTGACGACCGAGGTCGGGCGGCAACCCTATACGGTCTACGGGCACATGTTGACGGCGCAATCGCACTCACCGATCGACGCGCCCGCGGTTGCAACCTCACTGACCGCCTTCGTCATCGTCTACTTCCTCGTTTTCGGTGCCGGCACCTTCTACATCCTGCGCCTGATGTCGCGCCTGCCGCATGACGCTAGGCCGGATCTGGAGGAGGGTCCCCTTCGCTCCGCCGGCATCACGCCGGCACACAGTCACAAGGGGAGCACGCCATGACCATCGACCTTCCCTTCATCTGGGCCGCGATCATCGCTTTTGCGGTCTTGGCCTATGTCATCCTTGACGGGTTCGACCTCGGTGTCGGCATCCTCTTCCCCTTCTTTCCCGAAAAGCACGACCGCGACGTGATGATGAACTCGGTCGCCCCCGTCTGGGATGGCAATGAAACCTGGCTGGTGCTGGGCGGCGGCGGGCTGATGGCCGTCTTTCCGCTCGCCTATGCGACGATCCTGCCGGCCCTCTACATGCCGCTTATCGCGATGCTGCTCGGGCTGATCTTTCGCGGCGTCGCGTTCGAGTACCGGTGGCGCACCCGGCGCGGCGAGTTCCTCTGGGACGGCGCCTTCACTGGCGGCTCCATGGTCGCCACCTTCGCCCAGGGGGTCGCACTCGGCGCCCTTGTCCAGGGCATTCCGGTCGAAAACCGGACCTATGCCGGCGGGTGGTGGGACTGGCTGACACCGTTCTCGATCGCCACCGGCGTGGCGCTTTTGATCGGCTACGCGCTGCTCGGCTCCACCTGGCTGGTGATGAAAACAAGCGGCGACCTTGCCGCGCGCGCCCGCGTCCATGCACTTCGCGCTGCAATCGGAACGCTTGTCGCAATGGGTGTCTTCAGCCTTTGGACACCCTTCCTCGAACCCGCCTACCTCAATCGCTGGTTCGGCTGGCCGACCGCCATCTTCAGCATCGTCGTTCCCCTGCTCGTGCTGGGGTGTTTCCTGCTTCTGCTTCGGGGCTTGCGTAGCGAACACGATAGCCAGCCCTTCCTGGCGGCACTCGGCCTGTTCGTGCTCGGCTTTGCCGGCATTGGGATCAGTTTCTACCCCTACATGGTCCCCACTTCGCTGACGATCTGGGAAGCGGCGGCGCCGGAGGAGAGCCTGGTCTTCCTGCTCGTCGGCACCATTGTGCTGGTGCCGATCATCCTGACCTATACGGCCTATGCCTACTGGGTCTTCCGCGGCAAGGTCGATCCGGAAGAGGGATATCACTGATGGCTGCGGGCGGAATCGGCCGAAAGCTGTTGTGGTTCGCAGGCCTATGGATCGCCGGCGTCGCGACCGTCGCCCTTGTTGGCCTTATCATCAGGTTCGCGCTGGGCGCTTGAGCGCCGCGGCCACAGAATTGCTCGGTTACGGCAAGTTTTTTGCTGCCGTTCCGGTATTGCATCCCTATCGCCTCACCTAAGGTAAGCCCGCCACCACCAATGCAACCCTTTAGTGCTTGTTAATTTAAGGCTCGCTCAAGCTTCGTGTTCTAGGTTGTCCTTGGCCAGCATACGGGACCGCCGGAAACAGGAACAGGACCGCACCCTCCCTGTCTTTCGCGCGGTCCCTATGTGGCACGGCGCCGCCGCAGGCGCTTTCATCTTTCCTCTCTCCTCCCGCTTTGTTACAGCCAACCGCAATGACCGCGGGGCAAGCGCACGCGAACAAGACCGGAGACAGAGAATGCCTGAGACAGCAGCCGAATGCCGGACCATGGCGGAAATCCGCGAGAACATCGACCGGATCGACCGCGCGCTGATGCAGCTGTTCGCCGAGCGCTGGACCTTCATCGGCCGCGCGGCCGAGATCAAGGCGGGACTTGGCCTGAAGGCCGACATTCCGGCGCGCGTCGACGAAGTCCGCACCAATGCACGCGAAAACGCGCGGCAGCATGGTCTCGACGAAGCGTTCTACGACGACCTGTGGAACAGGCTGATCCAGCACTCGATTGCCTATGAGGCAGAACGTCTCGGCGAATAAGGTGCCGCTCCTGCCGGCGCCAGAGCCGCGATGTCAGATCTGGTTGCGACGGGCGAGGTGATCTTCCCAGTCGAGCGCCGTGCGGACGATGAAGGCAAGATCGTCGTGCTTTGGCTGCCAGTTCAGCTCCCGCATTGCCACTGCGGGGTTGGCGACGATCGACACGGCATCGCCCGGGCGCCGGCCGGCGATCCGCACCGGAAAGTCCACGCCCGAAACCTCCTTGACGCGATTCAGCACCTCCAGCACGGAGAAACCGCGACCATAGCCGCAGTTGGCGACGATCGAGCCGCCGCCAGCGCGCATGCGTTCAAGTGCCTTCAGATGAGCGTTCGCAAGGTCGCTGACATGGATGTAGTCGCGAATGCAGGTTCCGTCCGACGTGGGATAATCCGTACCGAAGACGTCCATGCCCCGCCTCTTGCCGAGCACAGCCTCTGCGGCGACCTTGATCAGGTGCGTCGCCCCTTTCGTCGACTGGCCGGTGCGGCCGCGCGGATCAGCTCCGGCGACGTTGAAATAGCGCAGCGCCGTGTAGGCGAAATCATGCGCGAGCGCGGTGTCGCGCAACATGATCTCCGTCATCAGCTTCGACGCGCCGTAGGGAGATTCCGGTCGCAGCGGTGCCGTCTCCTCGACCGGGTCTGCCGTGTCCGGCGTGCCATAGACCGCCGCGGTGGACGAAAAGACGAAGTGGGGGACCCTCGCCTCCACCGCCGCGGCGATCAGTGCGCGCGACTTGACGGTGTTGTTCTCGTAGTAGCTCAGCGGATCGGCCACCGATTCAGGCACGATGATCGACCCGGCGAAGTGGATGATGGCATCGATTCGGTTCTCTGCGAAAACTCGCTGCAGCAGTTCGCGATCGGCGATGTCACCTTCGTAGAAGCGGGCCTCGGGTGCGACCGCCCAGCGGAAGCCGGTGGAGAGCCGGTCGATGACGACGACGTCTTCGCCGGCGTCACACAGCGCCCACACCATGTGCGAGCCGATATAGCCTGCTCCTCCTGTTACCAGTACCGCCATCGGGGTCCCTTCCAACTCTCGTGTCAATATCGACGCATAGAAGCGCCATGGCGGTGAAGAAGCAATGCGGCGGTTTTTAGCCTAGAGCGATGCGATGTAGCGCGACAGTCGCTCGGCGGCCTCGGCCACCTGGGTGGGATCGCGCAGGAAGCAGGCACGCATGAAGAGCGAACCGCCCTTACCAAAAGCCGTGCCAGGCGCGAGCCCCACGCCGGTCTTGTCGACGATGTCGAGAGCCGTCTGGCGGACGTCGTTGACGCCGTCGATCTTCAGAAAGGCGTAGATGGCGCCATCCGGCTTCAATGTCTCGACGCGGTTCGTGGCGATCAGCGCATCGCAGAGCAAATCGCGCGAGCGGGTCGCTTTTTCGATGTTGGACCGGACGAAATCGTCACCCGCGTCGAGGGCTGCGACCGCGCCCTTCTGCAGGAATTGCGCCACGCCGGAGGTGGAGTACTGGACGAGATTCTCGATGACCTGCCCTATCTCAGGCGGGGCGACGATCCAGCCGACACGCCAGCCGGTCATCGACCAGTTCTTCGAGAACGAGTTGACGAAGACGATCCGGTCGCCTTCGTCCATCACATCGAGGAAGGATGGAGCCCTGCCGCCGGCATAGTAGTAGAGAGCGTAGATCTCGTCGGCCATGATCCAGAGGCCGCGGCGGCGCGCGATTTCGAGAATTGCCCTGAGGTCGTCGCGTGTCGCTGTCCAGCCGGTCGGATTCGAGGGCGTATTGATAAAGAGAGCCTTCGTCCGGGGCGTAATCGCCGCCTCCAGCCGCGCCAGATCCAGTTGCCAGCGCCCGCCGGTGAATTCTAGCGGAACGGCCAGCGGGCGAATGCCGGCGATCTCGGCGGCGGCGGCGAAATTCGGCCAGGCCGGACTCAGATAGACCATCTCGTCCCCGGGGGAAGCAATCGCCTGAAGCGTCAGTTGGATCGCCTGCATGCCGGAGCCGACCACGTAGAAGTGCTCGGGCGAGAGTGCGCGGCCGAACTGACGATCGTAGTAGCGCGAGAGCGCCTGGCGCAGTTCCGGTATGCCGCGCTGCCAGGTATAAAAGGTCTCGCCGGCCGTCAAAGCCTCCATCGCCGCGTCGGAGATGAAGGACGGCGTGGGCAGGTCGCCTTCGCCGACCCAGAGCGGGATGAGCCCTTCCCGACCGCGCGCGTAGTTCACCACTTCGACGATGCCGCTTTCCGGCGCCTGCAGCGCCCGCGGGCTCAGGCTATTGACAATATTCATGACTTCTCCGCTGCGGGCGGCGCGCGTTCAATGCCGGCCGACCGTCTCCGATCGATCTCTAACGGAATTTCGGTGCCCGATCACGCGAGTTTGTCTGACACTCCGATCGATTTCGGTGATGAAGGCGCGACCCGGCTCGCATTTGCCAGATCCTGGCGGGGGATCACACCGAGGATCGCGTCTTCAGGAGGTCGCGGATTTCCGTCAGCAACTGGACGTCTTCCGGCGGCGGCGCCGCTTCTGCCTCCTTTTGCTTCTCGACGCTGGTGCGGACACGGTTCACGCCCTTAATCATCAGGAAAATGATCCAGGCGAGGATCAGGAAGTTGATCAGGGCGGTGATGAAGCTGCCATAGGCAAAAACCGCCCCCTGCTCGCGCGCAGCGGCCAGCGTGCTCGCGGTGACAGTCGAGGACAGCGGCAGGAAATAGTTCGAGAAGTCGAAGCCGCCGCCCGTGAGCGCCCCGACGATCGGCATGACCAGGTCATTGACGACCGATTCGACGATCTTGCTGAAGGCCGCACCGATGATGACGCCGACGGCGAGATCCATCACATTGCCGCGGGCAATGAACGCCTTGAATTCGTTGAGCATGTGCATCTCCTGTTGCTGCCTGCATCTCCAACCTAATGCAGTTTTTCGTCGCATGGAACACCCATTGCGCGCCACTGGCGATCCTGCAACCTTTCCGGAATTTATCGGACTTAAGGCTAAGCCGCATTCGATTTTCTTTGCCGTTTGAATGCCCTATTGTGCCGGGCGGCGGGTAAGGGTCCCGCCAATCTGGGAGGACGCATGCTGCCCGGCTGGACCATCTTCGCCGCGGCCTTCGCCTATCTGCTGCTGCTTTTCGCGGTGGCCACCTACGGCGACAGGAAGACGCGCGCACCGGACGCGGCCACCCGCGGTCGGCCGCTGGTCTACGCGCTCAGCCTCGCCATCTATTGCACCTCCTGGACCTATTTCGGCGGCGTCGGCCTTGCCAGCGTCCAGGGACCGGAATTCCTCGGGATCTACATCGGCCCGATCCTGATGTTCACGCTGGGACTTCCGCTGATCCGCCGGATCGTCGGACTGGCAAAGTCCGAGCGCCTGACCTCCATCGCCGATTTTGTCGGCGCACGCTACGGGAAGAGCCCGGGCGTGGCGGCAATCGTCGCGCTCATCGCGCTCATCGGGGCCATTCCCTACATCGCGCTCCAACTGAAGGCGGTGTCGAGTTCGGTCAAGGTCGTGGTCGATTTCTACGAATACGGCTTTGCGGAGAGCCATTCCATCATCGACCTGCCACTGATCGTCTCCCTGTTCCTTGCATGCTTCGCCGCGATCTTTGGCACGCGACACACGGACGCGACGGAACATCAGGACGGCCTGATCCTGGCGATCTCAATGGAGTCGGTCGTCAAGCTTTTCGCTTTCGCGACCGTCGGCGTCTATGTCGTCTATTTCATGTTCGACGGGCTTGGCGACCTTTGGCTGCGTGCCGCCGAGAGCCAGCGCGTCATGACGGCATTGTCGTACGAGACGCCGGTGGCGCGATGGCTGCTGTTGATCGTGCTGTCGGCCTTCGCCATTGTCATGCTGCCACGGCAATTCCATGTGACCGTCGTGGAAAACCGGACTGCCGGGGAACTGCGCACCGCCCGCTACCTGTTTCCGCTCTATCTTCTGGCGATCAACCTGTTCGTGCTGCCCGTGGCGATCGGCGGCCTGCTCACCTTCCAGGGTTTGGGCGACGCCGATCTCTACGTGCTGGCGCTGCCATTGGCGCAGGGCCAGCCGATCCTGACGCTCGTCTCTTTCATCGGCGGTTTTTCGGCCGCCACGGCCATGGTGATCGTCGAATGCGTGGCGCTGTCGATCATGATCTCCAACGATATCGTCATCCCCGTCGTTCTCCGGCGCAACCTGATCGGCAAGGCCGAGCCGCAAGAGGACCTGACGAGAACACTGCTGCGTATTCGCAGGCTTGCGATCTTCTTCGTTCTGCTGCTCGGCTATGCCTACTATCGGTTTTCCACCTCGAACGCCGGCCTGGCCTCGATCGGGCTGCTCGCCTTTGCCGCAATCGCCCAGGTGGCGCCCGCCCTGCTCGGCGGCCTTCTGTGGCGCCAGGCGAACGCCCGGGGCGCGATTGCCGGCATGGTTTCCGGCCTGCTGGTCTGGGCCTACCTGCTCTTCCTGCCGAGCCTCGGCCTAAGCGAGAACTCCGGCCTGGCGACGTCTATCCTCGGCTTTCTGCTGCCGGGGGTCGGCGTATTTTCCGGAGAGAAGGCCGATCCATTGGTCGCTGCCTCCGTTTTGGCGCTGCTTGTCAACACCGGCGCTTTCATCATTGGCTCACTGTCGCGCAACCCGACGAACAGCGAGCGCCTGCAAGCAAACATTTTCATCCACTCGCGCCCCCAGCTCGAGCGTGCCTTCCGTGGCAGCAAGACGAAGGTGACGGTCCGCGATCTGAAGAACACCGTCGCCACCTACCTTGGCGAGGAGCGGACCGAACGCTCGTTCCACACCTATGAGCAGCAAGCCGGCCGATGGCTCGAGGACAACAAGCCCGCCGACATCGCGCTCATCCACTTCTCCGAGCAGGTGCTCGGCAGTGCGATCGGCTCCTCCTCGGCACGGCTCGTCCTGTCGCTCACGCTACAGCGGATCGACGATACCACCGCCGACACAAGCTGGCTGCTCGACCAGGCCAGCGAGGCCCTGCAGTACAATCAGGGCATACTCCAGACGGCCCTCGGCCGGATGAACCAGGGAATTGCCGTATTCGACAGCGCGAACAATCTTACGGTGTGGAACCGCCGGTTTCGCGAGTTGCTCGATCTGCCCGAACAGGTCGGCCAGGTCGGCTTCGCGCTCACCGACGTGATCGACATCCTCGTCGCGGAGGGTCATGTCGCCGCGGCTGAAAGGCGGGCGATTCTCAATGGCATCATGGAATTCGATCAGCCGCTCCAACTCGTCTTGTCGGGCGGTCGCCGCATCGTCGAAGTTGTCTCCAACGCCATCCCTGACAAGGGGTTCGTCGCAACCTTCACCGACATTACCGAACGGGTCGAAGCCGACCGGGCGCTGAAGCTCGCAAACGAGACGCTGGAACTTCGCGTCGATGAACGCACCGCCGAACTGACCCGGGTCAACACCGAGCTGGCCGAAGCGCGCGCCGCCGCCGACGAGGCCAATCTCGGCAAGACACGGTTCTTCGCCGCCGCCGGACACGACATTTTGCAGCCGCTCAATGCCGCCCGGCTCTATTCCACGTCCCTGGTCGAACGGCTCGGCGATTCCGAGAACCGGCCGTTGGTCCAGAATATCGATTCCTCGCTGGAGTCGGTCGAAACCATTCTTGGCGCGGTTCTGGACATTTCCCGCCTCGATACCGGGGCAATGAAGCCGCGTCTGGAAATCGTGCGCCTCGACGACCTGCTGAAGCGGATCGAGACCGATTTTGCGCCAATGGCGCGGGCGAAGAACCTGACGCTGACGGTCGTGGCGAGCTCCCTTGCGGTGCGGAGCGATCCGAACCTGTTGCGGCGCCTCGTGCAGAACCTCGTCTCCAACGCGATCAAATACACCAATTCCGGCAAGGTGCTTGTCGGGGTGCGGCGTAAGGGCGGATATGCAAGCGTCCAGGTGCTCGACTCCGGCATCGGCATCCCGTCGTCGAAATTTCGCACCGTCTTCAAGGAGTTTATCCGGCTTGACGAAGGAGCCCGCACGGCACCGGGGCTCGGGCTCGGCCTTTCGATCGTCGACCGGATCTCGCGCGTGCTCGGCCATCCCGTCGATCTGCAGTCGACGCCTGGAAGGGGAACAAGTTTCAAGGTCCGCATTCCGATCGATACCATTGCCACCGGCCGCAAAGCCGCCGCAACCAAAGAGCCGCCAGCCGGCGAGCAGTTGCGTGGATTGCGGGTGCTCTGCATCGACAACGAACCGAAGATCCTCGACGGCATGGAACTGCTGTTGACCGGCTGGGGCTGCGAGGTCGTGACTGCGGATTCACTTAATGCAATCGATGTGCTTCTGGCCGGTCACGGCGCGCCGCCAAACGCGATTATCGCCGACTACCATCTGGGCGACGGCACCGGTGTCACGGCGATAGCCCGCGTGCGCGCTGCGCACGGCTCCGATATTCCCGGCCTGCTCATCACGGCCGATCGCTCGGCCGAGGTGCGAATGCTGGCAGAAAATAGCGACATCTCGCTCCAGAACAAGCCGGTGCGTCCCGCTTCGATGCGCGCCTGGCTGACGCGGCTCGCCAATTTGAAGGTCGCCGCGGAATAGCGCCGCCCGACAGCAGCCCGGCACGGCCTTCCCTCGAGCGTGTGCATTGCCAGTGCCGTCAGGCGACGGCGACCGTGGCTCCGATCTTGCCGAGCTGGATGACCGCCTGGGTACGGCTGTCGACGTTCAATTTCAGGAGGATCGCCGAGACATGCGCCTTGATCGTCGCCTCGGAAACGCTGAGCTCATAGGCGATCTGCTTGTTGAGCAACCCCTCCGCCAGCATCGACAGGACCCGCGATTGTTGCGGCGTCAGTGTACGCAGCCGGTTGATCAGATCGCCGATCTCGGCGTCCTGTTCGATACCGCGTTCATAGTCGTCGGGCGTGTAGATATTGCCCTCGAGGACGGTGGCAATCCCCTGGCGGATTTCATCGATCGACGCGGACTTGGAAATGAACCCTGAGGCGCCAAGGTCCAGCGCGCGCCGGATCGTCGCGGCGTCGTCGCTGGCCGAAACGATCACGACCGGCAGGCTCGGCATTTCCGACCGCAGGATCATCAATCCCGAAAGCCCGCTTACGCCGGGCATTGCCAGATCGAGAAGCAGCAGATCAGCGTTCGGATGCAGTTCGGCCGTCGTGCGCGCCGTCTCGAAATCGCCCGCTTCCACGACTTCCGGCGCGTCCCCCATTCCCTGCAAGGCCTGCTTCAGCGCCCCCCGGAACAGCGGATGGTCATCGGCAATGATGATTGTCAGTCCTGTCGTCATGCGGGCTCCCTCCCAAGAGCACAGTCATGATCAGCCCCCCGCTACGCGACATTGAACTGCGGCCGCGCTCAGGTCTTGTCTGGCATCTGGTCCTTCTGGGGGCCGGTCTTCTCCTCCCCACCCTCCAGTGTCTTCACGATATCCATGAAGCGTCGCATCATTCTTTCCATGATGCCCATGGTCCGGTCAATCTCCTCGTCGGTCGGCAGGCGCGGTTTGTCCGCGAAAACGCCTGATCGTTGTGCCTTCTCAAGCGCTTCCACACGCTTCGTCAAACGATCGAGCTCCTGTTCGAAGGCGGCACGCTCGTCCGCAGCCATGCGACAGGTCAATTGACCGGAGGCCTCCTTGCAGACCGACATCTCGCCGGTGACGGTGTCGAGCCGGACGAAGCCATCGGCGTTGCGTTCCATCTGGTAGCGCCCCTCGCCTTCGGCGTTCGATGCCCCTGCCATGATGAGCGGCAGGATGAGCGTAAGGCCGGCAATCGTCTTCCGCATCCGATTTCCTCCTCAAAACGGCCCCGCCCGACGAATTTGTCCGTGGACATTCCCGCGGCGATGCTGCAAGCGCTACTGCGCAATCTGCGTACTTCCCTTCAGGCCAAGTTCGATCCGAAGGGCATGCGCTGGCCGAACAATACGCCCACTCCAACGAGCAGAGAAGCGCGCCATGTCCGACACGATATACAAGATTGTTCCGGCAGGTCTGTGGCAGTCCGCCCGGGCCAGGGGAATGTTCGAGGGCGCCCCTGTCGATCTGGCCGATGGATTCATCCACTTCTCCACCGCAGCACAGGCAGCCGAGACGGCCGCGAAGCATTTCGCCGGCCAGACGGACCTGCTGCTGGTCGCAATCGATGGCGCGGCGCTGGGCAAGGCGCTCGTCTACGAGCCCTCCCGCGGCGGCCAGCTCTTCCCCCACCTCTACGGCGCGCTGCCGCTGGATGCGGTGCTGTGGGAAAAGTCGCTGCCGCTCGGGGCTGATGGCCGGCATGTGTTTCCGGAGATGGACTGACATGACGCTGGCCGCACTCGCCCGCAAGGGGCTGTTTCTTTTCGATCCCGAAGCCGCGCACGGCCTTTCGATCACGGCGCTGAAGAGCGGCCTGGTTCCGTCCTGCCGCCTTCGCCCCGATGCCCGACTGCACCAGACGATTGCTGGTCTCGACTTTCCAAATCCGCTCGGAATGGCCGCCGGCTACGACAAGAATGCAGAGGTGCCCGAAGCCCTGCTTCGCCTCGGCTTTGGCTTTACGGAAATCGGCACGGTTACGCCGAAGCCGCAGCCCGGCAACCCGAAACCGCGCATCTTCCGGCTCACCGCCGACGAAGCGGTCATCAACCGGCTCGGTTTCAACAACGAGGGCCACGCTGCCGCGCTTGAACGGTTGAGAACCTGCTCGCGCCAGTCTCTGATCGGCGTGAACATCGGTGCCAACAAGGACAGCGACGACCGGATCGCAGACTACGTCGCCGGCATCCGCGCTTTCTATGACGTGGCACGCTACTTCACCGCCAACATCTCCTCCCCGAATACGCCGGGGCTACGCGACCTGCAGGCGCGCGAAAGCCTCGCCGCGCTCCTGTCTGCCGTGCTTTCGGCCCGCTCCGAGCAGGCCGGACGGACCGGACGGCATGTTCCCGTCTTTCTCAAGATCGCGCCGGACCTCACCGAAGAGGGGCTGGACGACATCGCCGACGTTGCGCTCGCCCATGACCTCGACGGCCTCATCGTGTCCAACACGACGCTGTCCCGCGACGGGCTGACCGATCGGACCCATGCCGCCGAGGCGGGAGGGCTGTCCGGAAAACCGCTGTTCGAGAAGTCCACCATTGCGCTTGCGAAGATGCGCAAGCGTGTCGGCGACGCGCTATCGATCATTGGCGTCGGCGGCGTCAGCTCGGCAGAGAGAGCGGCGGAAAAGATCCGCGCCGGCGCCGACCTCGTCCAGCTCTATTCGTGCATGGTCTATGCGGGTCCGGGGCTGCCTGCCACCATCGTCCGGGGCCTGTCGGACCTTTGCGACCGCGAGCGCCTTGCCTCGATCCGCGATATCCGCGGCAGCCGCAACAGCTATTGGGCCGATCGGAAGATCTGACCGGCAAGCTTCGGCATGCGCGCGGCCAGAAACAGCCCGCGGAAGGCCAAAAACAGGTTCAGCGACAGCCAGAGCCCGTGATTGCCGAAGAGCGGCACGAAAATGGCAAGGGCGGCCAGATAGCCGACAAAAGCCGCCAGCATCATGTTGCGCATGGCGCGCGACCAGGTCGCACCGATGTAGACGCCGTCCATCTGGAAGGCGAGAGCGCCGGTGACAGCCGTCACGGCCGCCCAGGGGAGATAGGTTGCAGCCTCCGCGCGGACGCTTTCGGTGGTCGTCAAGAGCGCGATGATATCCGTGCCGAAGATAAGGAAGAGCAGCGCCGTCACGGCGCCCAGCCCGAACGACCAGACCATCGTCAGCCTGACCGCCCGATCGAAGGCGGGTCGATAGTCCGCGCCGATCGCCCGGCCGACGATCTGTTCGGCCGCGTTGGCCAGCCCGTCGAGATAATAGCCGGCGACCAGGAAGATGTTCATCAGCACCGCGTTGGCGGCAAGAGACAGCGGGCCGAACGACGAGCCGATACGTGTCATCAACGTAAAAGCGGCCAGCAGCACGAAGGTCCGGATCATGATGTCCCGGTTGAGCGCGAACAGCGCTTTCATGCGCGCAGCCGCAAAGATCGCCCCCTTCGTCGGTCGGTCCGCGCGCTGGAAGCGATACAGAACCAGCCCGAGACCAACCAGCATGCCGGTGGTCTCGCCGATCAGCGCGCCAACGGCAATACCGGCCACGCCGTAGCCATAGCCAAGACCAAGCACGATCGAGAGCGTGATGTTCATGCCGTTGATGATCGCTTGCAGCAGCAAGCCGGTCGTCCCCTGGCCTCGCCCGAGCACGAAGCCCAATATGGCGTAGTTGGAAAGCGCCATGGGCCCGGCCAGCATCCGGATCGAGAAGTAGGTGATGGTCGCCTCCGCCACACCCGGTGGCGGCGCCATCAGCGCAAGCCCTGCCTGTAGAAGCAGGGGCGAGGCAAGCGCGATCAGGAGACCGCAACCGATCGCGATCGCGAGCGCACGCCAGAAGATGGCCTGCTCCTCGCTGCGGTCGCCGCGGCCGAAAGCCTGCGCGACGAGTCCTGTCGTCGACGCGCGCAGGAAGTTGAAGCTACCGAGAATCAGATCAAAGAGTACCGCACCGACCGCAAGCCCCGCCAGTGCGTTCGCCGAACCGAGACGGCCGGCGACGGCGGTATCGGTCAGACCGAGCAGCGGCGTGGTGAGGAATCCAAGCGTCATCGGAATGGCGATCGACAACACCAGACGGTGCGTCACGACAAAAGGGCCTGCCCCCTCGTTTGCCCCGACCGATGCATCCATGCGTCTACCTGCCCTTTGGCGCGTTGCCGGCAAGCGCGCCGGAATCAGTTCAGCTCGACAGCACCATCGCCCAATAGGGGCGGTTGCCGGAAGAGGTATTTCTGGCTTCCGCCACGCCCAGGCCGCGATAGCCCGGTCCCAGCATGTTGGCGAGGTGCTTGGGCGAATCCACCCAGGCCTGGAACGCGCGCGCCGCATCGGCTTGACCGACGGCGATGTTCTCGGCCGCCGGCAAGGGCACTTCCATGCCCTTCATCCGCTTGGCGAAATTCGCGCCGAGCCCGATGTTGTGCTCCATCTTGCCTGCCGAAGCCATGCGCCTTGCCTGGTCGACGGCGGCCCTTGCGGAGGCGGGGTGGCGCGACAGCGGCTCCAGCCCGCGATCGCCGCGCAGCTTGTTGATCATCGCCAGCGTCGTATCGGTCTGGTCGCTGGCGTTCGCGCCGGTGTCGATCTTGTCCGTGGTCGTGCAGCCGGCCACGGTGGCGGCGAAGGCGCCGAGCGTGGCGCCCAGAACGACCCTGCGGCTGACCGGTTTCGTCGTCGTCGAGGTCATGTCAGCGCCTGTAGCTCAGAACACGAATGACGAGGA
Organism: Mycoplana sp. 10N416; assembly: GCF_056394765.1. Classification (NCBI taxonomy): domain Bacteria; kingdom Pseudomonadati; phylum Pseudomonadota; class Alphaproteobacteria; order Hyphomicrobiales; family Rhizobiaceae; genus Mycoplana; species Mycoplana sp. 10N416. The sequence continues at coordinate 225,879 of NZ_JBFTIM010000009.1, forward strand.
ACACCGGCACGACGATCACCGCGCCGAGCACCAGGTAGTCGCCGACCTGACCGAGGGCGGCAAAGCCCTTCTCCCACAGGTTGATGATGAAGTCGCGGACGGCGCGCAGGATGTCATCGGGATAGAGGCCGAAGACCGACATCAGGAACCCGAGTGCAATGGACAGGATCAAGAGTTTTACGGCGATCCGCAGCGGCGTATCGCCGAGGAATCTGTTCACGCCATCCGACATGCTGCTCGCTCCTGTTGTTCTCACGTGCGTCTTAAGCCGACGCTGCAAGAACCGCAAGGTGAGCTTTTTTAGGGCCGGGCGCCGAAAATCGTGACGATTCCCCTTGCGTTTTGCCGTTTCTTGGAAGATTAGCGATGCCACCTCTTATCCAGTCGCGTCATCATGACAACCGCTACGCAGCATTCCTCCGGCGATATGCTCGCCGACCGCCGCGCCGACTATGCCCGCTTGCTCGCGGGCAGTGGGGATTTTGCGAGCGCGAGGGAACTGATGGAACAGGCGCTGGAACTCGCCCCGCGTTGGGCGGCGGGCTGGTTCCGCCTGGCGGAGTATGCCGAGAAATCCGGACTGAAGGAGGCGGCTGCGGCTGGACTTGCCAAAGTGCTGGATCTGGCCCCGGCCGATCCATTCGGCGCGGGGTTGAAAATTGCGGTGCTTGGCGGACGCGACGTCCCGAGTACCCCACCGAGCCGCTATGTCGAACAACTCTTCGACGACTATGCGGATCGGTTCGATAGCGCGCTTGTGGAACGCCTCGGCTACAGCGTTCCCGAGAAACTGGCCACGCTCATCTTCGAGCACATTGGGTCGGCGCGCTTTTCAAGCGTTGCCGACCTCGGTTGCGGCACCGGCCTCTTCGGCATCCGGATCCGCGAACGGGCTGCCTTCCTCGAAGGCTTCGACCTCTCCGCCAACATGCTCGCCAAGGCGCGGGAGAAACGGGTTTACGATCGGCTTGCCCAGGCCGATCTATCGCTCTCGCCCGGCGCGAGCGGCGTCTTCGGTCCCGACCTGCCATTCGCAAGGGCCGAGCTTGTCAGCGCCGCTGACGTATTGATGTACCTCGGCGAACTCGCCCCCCTCTTCTCCATCACCGCCAATCTGATCGCCCCAGGTGGCCACTTCGCCTTCTCCGTGGAGGACGCGGGCGCCAACGAGGGCTATGTGCTGCGCACGTCGCTGCGCTACGCCCATGGCGAAACCTATGTGCGCGAGCGCGCCGCCGCTGCGGGTTTTGATGTTCTCCTCAGCCAGGCGACCGTCATCCGCAAGGATGCCGGTGAGCCCGTGCACGGCCGGCTGTTCCTCGCCCGCCGGCGGAGCTGACCGCGTTCCCGCACACCAGCGCTTCAAATCAAAAGGGAAATGTTCATGAGCGGCGACAAGCGGCGCTACGGTTTCTGGAATCCTGCCCCCGCGCGTCACTCGCCGCTGGAAGATGCGCAAGGCATCTTCACGGGCAGCGTGATCGCGGCCCTCGGGCTTACGCTGATCGGCAGCGCCGGCCTCATCGCCAGCGGTGTCGCCGGCGTTGCCTTCATCCTGCATTACCTGACCGGCTACAGCTTCGGCCTCTACTACACCGCGCTAAACATGCCGTTCTACGCGCTCTCCCTGAGCCGCCTCGGCAAGGCGTTCACGATCAAGTCGTTCCTCGCGGTCGGCCTGACCTCGCTGATCACCGAAATCCAGCCGCGCTACCTGAAGATCGAAACCCTGGATCCGCTCTGGGCCGCGCTGCTTGCCGGACTGCTGCTCGGCTACGGTCTGCTCGCCCTCTACCGCCATCGCGCGAGCCTGGGCGGCATCGGCATCCTCGCCGTCTATCTGCAGGATCGCTTCGGCTGGCGGGCCGGGCTGGTGCAACTCGCCGTCGACCTTGTGGTTCTGGCGGCGGCCTTTGCGGTGGCCGCCCCCTTCATCGTTCTCTGTTCAGTGATCGGCGCCGTGGCACTGAACCTGTTCCTGACGATCAACCACCGCTCCGACCGCTACATCGCCATGTGACAATACCCGGGAAGCCTTGATGCCAAGGCTCGGGGCCCCCTTCGCCCGACGGGGCTGCTTCAGGCAGCCTTGACGGGCTTGTCGATCGGATGCGGCGAGCGGAAGCCGACGGCGAGCCGGTTCCAGACGTTGATCGTGCCGATCGCAACGGTGATCTTGGTCATCTCCTCCTCGGAGAAATGCGCCCTCAACGCTTCGTAGGCGTCATCCGGGGCGCCGGTCTGGGCGATGTTGGTGACGGCATCCACCCAGCCCAGCAGCGCGCGTTCGCGGGCGTCATAGACGGGCGATTCCTTCCACACCGACATCATGTTGATCCATTGCTCCGACAGCCCGTCATGACGGGATTCCTTGACATGCATGTCGACGCAGTAGGCGCATCCATTGATGATCGACGCCCGCAGCTTGATCAGGTGAATGAAGCGGCGCTCCAGACCCGATTTCTGGACGAACTCCTCAAGGGCGACCACCGCCTTGTAGGCATCCGGGGAGGCTTTGGCGAAATTGAAACGAGGCTGCATCGACTTTCTCCTTGGTTGGAAGGTGGGTTTGGTTCGTGCGGCAGTCATCAGGAGCGCTGCCTGCGCTCGTGCAACTCCAGGAAGGCGCAGCCTCGGGCGGCGATCGCGCCGTCGTCCCTGGCGGCCACTACGGCGCCGATATCGGCGATCGACACCTTCTTCAGCTCCGCCCGATAGGCCTTCTCCGCCTTGAGCATCGCCGCATTGATCTCGCAGGGGCGCGCCATGTAGCGGGCCGGAAGCGGGTTCGGGCCACGCTGGCGGATCTCCTGGCAACGGAAGGCCGGCTCCGGTCCCTCCACCGCCAGAACGATGTCCAGCAGCGATATCTCCGCCGGCGCGCGCGCCAGGCGGTATCCGCCGCGCGGACCAGAGACTGTCTGCAGGAGGCCGGCGCCCGAAAGCGCCTGCAGGTGCTTGAGGAGATAGCTGGTCGAGACGCCGTGAAATTCCGCCAACGCGGCCGCCGACAACACGCCCTCCGGCGACAGGCTCGCCAACATGGCCACGCTGTGGATTGCCTGCTCGATGCCTTCACTGAGTTTCATCCCGGCCTCCATTCGTGGATATTTTTTATCCATGATTATTCGCTTTGTCAATTGCCATATTGGCACGTGTCGCGGCGCGCTCGTCTCGCAGTGTGGACCTTCCTTTTCGCGTCCGTTCGGCTAATTTCACCGGCGTGAACGCAACCGATTCCGCCACCGCCCGGCCCGGCCCGCTGCCGAAGCCTTTTACCGACTGGTTTGCAGCCAGAGGCTGGGCACCGCGCGCACACCAGCTGGAACTGCTCGAGCGCGCACGCGCCGGAGAAAGCCTGCTGCTGATCGCGCCCACGGGCGCGGGCAAGACGCTGGCCGGTTTTCTGCCCTCCCTCACCGACCTCGTCGCGCGCGGCCGCGTCCCGCCGGGTTCGGCGTTTACCGGCATCCACACGCTGTACATCTCGCCGCTGAAGGCGCTGGCCGTCGATATCGAGCGCAACCTGGCAAAACCCGTCGAGGAGATGGGCCTGCCGGTCACGATCGAGACGCGCACCGGCGATACGCCGCAATCCAAGCGCCAGCGTCAGCGGCTCAACCCGCCCGACATCCTGCTGACGACACCGGAGCAACTGGCGCTGCTGATCGCCAACGGTGAGGCACCGCGCTTCTTCAAGGACCTGAAATTCGTCGTGTTCGACGAGCTTCATTCGCTCGTCACTTCCAAACGCGGCCATCTCCTCGCGCTCGGCCTCGCCCGGCTGCGCAAGCTGGCGCCGGGGCTGCAGACCATTGGCCTTTCAGCCACCGTCGCAGAACCCATGGACCTGCGCCGCTGGCTCGTTGGACAGGCGCCGGGCGAGGATAACCACGCCGGACTGGTGCTTGGCCCCTCCGGCGCGAAGCCGATCATCACCATCCTGAAGAGCGAACAGCACATTCCCTGGTCCGGCCACTCGGCCCGCTACGCCATGCCCGAGGTCTACCAGGCGATCCGCGAACACCGCACCGCACTGCTCTTCGTCAACACGCGCAGCCAGGCCGAAATGTTGTTCCAGGAGCTCTGGCGCATCAATGAGGAGACGCTGCCGATCGCGCTGCATCACGGCTCACTCGACGTGGCCCAGCGCCGCAAGGTCGAGGCGGCGATGGCAGAAAACCGCCTTCGCGCCGTCGTCGCCACCTCGACGCTCGACCTCGGCATCGACTGGGGCGACGTCGACCTCGTCATCCATGTCGGGGCGCCGAAGGGCGCCTCCCGTCTCGCTCAGCGGATCGGCCGCGCCAACCACCGGATGGACGAGCCGAGCCGGGCGATCCTGGTGCCGGCCAACCGCTTCGAGGTGATGGAATGCCAGGCGGCACTGGACGCCAACTATCTCGGCGCGCAGGACACCCCGCCGATGACCGCCGGCGCACTCGACGTGCTCGCCCAGCACGTGCTCGGCATGGCCTGCGCCGCCGCCTTCGACGAGGACGAGTTGTTTGCCGAGATCAACTCGGCCACCCCCTATGGCGCGCTGTCGCGCGAGACATTTTCGCGTGTCGTGCAGTTCGTCGCGACCGGCGGCTATGCGCTGAAGACCTACGAGCGCTACGCCAAGATCCGCAAGACCAAGGAGGGGCTCTGGCGTGTTTCCAACCTGCAGGTCGCCCAGCAATACCGCCTGAACCTCGGCACCATCGTCGAGATGCCGATGCTGAACCTGCGCCTCGTCAAGCGTGATGCGCGCGGCTCGCTCGGCCGCGGCGGCGCGGCCCTCGGCAAGGTGGAGGAGTATTTCCTGGAGACCATGGCGCCGGGGGATACGTTCCTCTTTTCCGGCAAGGTGCTGCGCTTCGAGGGAATCCGCGAGAACGAATGCCTCGTCAGCCAGGCCTTCTCGCAGGATCCGAAGGTGCCGGTCTATGCCGGCGGCAAGTTTCCGCTCTCCACCTACCTCGCCGAGCAGGTGCGCACCATGCTGGCCGACCCGGACCGCTGGCGCGCCCTGCCTGGTCAGGTGCGCGACTGGCTGTCGATCCAGAGCGACGTCTCGATGCTGCCGAGGCGCGACGAGCTACTGATCGAGACCTTTCCGCGCGGCAGCCGGCACTACATGGTGATCTATGCCTTCGAGGGCCGCCTCGCCCACCAGACGCTCGGCATGCTGCTGACGCGCCGGCTCGAACGGGCGGGCCTGAAGCCGCTCGGCTTCGTCGCCACCGACTATTCGCTGGCGATCTGGGCGCTGGACGATCTGGGGGCAGCCTTCCGTGCCCGCCGCCCCTCCCTTGCCGGGCTCTTCGACGAGGACATGCTGGGCGACGACCTGGAGGCGTGGCTCGACGAAAGCTGGATGCTGAAGCGCACCTTCCGCAATTGTGCCGTGATCGCCGGTCTTATCGACCAGCGCCATCCCGGCAAGGAAAAGACCGGGCGGCAGGTAACGGTCTCGGCCGATCTGATCTACGACGTGCTGCGCAGCCACGAACCGGACCATATCCTGCTCGAAGCGACACGGCACGATGCCGCGACGGGTCTTTTGGACATCGAGCGCCTGGGGTTTATGCTTGCCCGAATCAAGGGCCACATCACCCACCGCACGCTCGACCGCATCTCGCCGCTGGCGATCCCCGTCATGCTGGAGATCGGCAGGGAAACGGTATCGGGCGAAGCCCATGATGCCGTGCTGGCCGAGGCGGCCGAAGACCTGATCGCGGAAGCCTTGGGCGAGTTGGCGGCACCGGAAACAGAACGGTAATGGTCGGAAGAAGGCGGCCACAGGACAACGGGATGAACGGAATGCGCCAATGAACAGGGTGGCCCTCGCTAACGCCGACGTGCAGGACTTCGGCGCGCTCACAGCGCGCGCGGTCGTGGCCGGCGTCGAGGCGGTCTGCGATCCCTTCGGCGCGCTCTACCTGCCGGCCACGCGGCTGCTCGTCATCTCCGACCTGCATCTGGAAAAGGGTGCCGCGTTTGCGCGCCGCGGCATGCTGCTGCCGCCCTACGACACGCTGGCGACGCTCAGGATCCTCGAGGCCGTCGTCACCCGGCACAATCCGTCGATCGTCATTAGTCTGGGTGACAATTTTCACGATCGCGTCGGCTCGATCCACCTGCCGGAGATGTTCCGCCAAAGGATCGAGGCGGTGGCGCGCGGGCGCGACTGGATCTGGATCAACGGCAACCATGACCCGGACGGAACGACCGGCCTGCCGGGCCAGTCGGCCGACGAATTGCACTATGCCGGCCTTATCTTTCGCCACGAGCCATCGCTTGCTGACGGCGCGGGCGAGATCGCCGGTCACCTGCATCCGTCCGCCACCGTGCGCCGCCGCGACAAATCGGTGCGCCGCCCGTGCTTCGCCACGGACGGCCGGCGCCTGCTGATGCCGGCCTTCGGTGTCACCACCGGCGGGCTCGACCTGCGTCACCGGGCCATGGCGGGGCTGTTTGAGCGCGAGACGCTTGTCGCGCACCTGCTCGGGCGTGACCGCGTCTATTCCGTACGCTTTGCAAATCTGCTGGCCTGACGTCCTGCAGCTACGTCGCGATCGGCGCGTAGCGCAGGATCACCGTTCCCGTCTTCAGCGGCCGTGCCTCGATCAGGTCGAACCGCTGCAGTGTGTCGCTGTCCTTGAAGAAGCGATTGCCCTTGCCGAGCACTGTCGGCACGAGGCCGATCATGAGTTCGTCGACGAGGCCAGCCTCCAGCAGCGTATCCGTCAGGTCGGCGCTGCCGAAGACGAAAATGTCCTTGCCGGACTCACTCTTGAGCCGGGAGAGTTCGCCGACGATGTCGCCGGTCATGCGGGTGTTGTTCCAGTCCGAGCTTCGGAGCGTGCGTGAAGCGACGAGCTTCGGCAGGGCATTCATGTAGGCCTTCGTCTCAAGTTCCTCCTCGGTCGTCGTCCAGAACGACTTCATGCCCTCGTAAGTGACGCGACCGAAGACTAGAAGACGCGCCCGCTCTCCGAAATCGGCGCTCATGGCGGCAAGCTCATCGCCCCAGGCGTGGCCGTGGAAGGCCAGATCCCATTTCTCCTCGCCCTCGAAATAGCCGTCGAGCGTCATCAGGTTCCAGACGATGACCTTGCTCATCTTCTTCCTCCATCCATTCTGGTTTTATTTTGCAAGCAGTTGAAGCCTATGCACACCGGTGGCAAAATGCAATCAGAATCGCCGGAGACTGCAATGAAGGACGAACATCGATCGGGCTGCCCGATCAATCTGACGCTCGAGATCCTCGGCGACCGCTGGAGCCTGATCGTGATCCGGGACATGATGTTCGGCAATCGCCGCCACTTCCGCGAGCTGCTGACCCGTTCGGAGGAAGGCATTGCCTCCAACATCCTCGCCGACCGGCTGAAGCGGCTGACCGAGAAGGGGTTGATCACGAGGGCCGACGATCCGAGCCACAAGCAGAAGGCGCTCTACAGTCTGACCGACATGGCGATCGCCCTCGTGCCGCTCTTGGCTCACATGGGCGCATGGGGCCGCCGGCATCTGCCGGTAAGCGAAGAGCTGAGCATCCGCGCCGAGCTTCTGGAAGCTGGCGGGCCGGCTATGTGGAGCGACTTCATGGACGAACTGCGCGCCATCCATTGCGGCGCGGCGCCTCCGGAGCGTTCCGTCTTTGCGGAGTTGCAGAGCGCCTATGAAGCCGTTCTCGCCAGGAAGGCTGCAATGCTTCTGGCGTGATCGTCAGTCCTTGCGGAACACCACGCTTGCGATCCAGCCGGTCAACAGGGCCAGCACGACGGCGAGGACGCCATAGGAGACCGGACGATTATAGGCGGCATTCGAGATCATCTGTTCCAGGCCGGTCTTGACGACTCTTAGCGGTAGCGCCTTCTCGCTGATGAAGACACCGTCGCGGAAAAGCTGGGCCCGCACGACATGGGTGCCATTCGGGACGTTGGCGGGCAGCTTCACGGTCGCCTTGAACAGGCTGGCGCTGATGAACTGCACCCCGCCCGGATCGCGCTGGAAATAGCCGCCGGTTTCCTTCAGGTGCAGGAAGGCCTCGCGGAACGCGGCGACGCTGCTGCCGTCCCCGATGAAGCCGATCGGGTCGAGCCGGATATGTTGCAGGCCCACGCCGATGCTGTTGAGCACCTGCTCGGATGCGATCTGATCGACATTGCGCGTACTGGACAGGGAGTAGGATTCCGGCGCGAGCTCGAAGGTCATCGAGTGACGGTTGACCCAGACGCCGAGCACGCGTTCCTTGCGGCGGACCGTCATGTTGTCCTTCGGTCCTTCCAGCGCCACGACGATATCGTATTTGCTCTGCGCCAGAAGGTTCGGATCATAGCCCCCGATGGCGCCGAAGATGGTGAGGTCGGCCCCGCGAAAATCGGAGGAGATGGCGATCTCGTCGGTGGAGATGCCGATTTCCAGCTGCTCGGTGTTTTCGGATTGTTTCTCCTGCGCGCGGACCGGACCGGCCAATGCCAGGACGGCTGCGGCAAGGAGGGCGTACGCCAGACTTCTCATCGGCGCCCCCCTTCACTGACGACGGAGTAGATGTTTTCGGGCGCCAGCACGAGATCGACTGCAAGGCGCATGCCGACCGCGAGTACGAGAAGCGCAAGCAGGGCCCGCAATTGCTCGCCGCGCAAACGCTGGCCGACACGCACGCCGTACTGCGCGCCGACGACGCCTGCCACCATCAGGATGAAGGCGAGAACGATGTCGACCGAGTTGTTCGCCGTCGCCTGCATGATCGTGGTGAAAGCCGTCACGAAGATGATCTGGAACAGCGACGTGCCGACGACCACGTTGGTCGGGATGCGCAGAAGATAGATCATCGCCGGCACCATGATGAAGCCGCCGCCGACACCCATGATGGAGGTCAGCACGCCGATCGAAAAGCCGAGCAGGACGAGCGGAATGACGCTCAGGTAGATCTTGGACTTCTTGAACCGCATCTTCAGCGGCAAGCCGTGGATCCAACTGTGATGGCCCGGCTTTCGCAGCGACACCGGCTGGTTCTTGGCGGCACGGCGCAACGCTCGGATGCTTTCAAACAGCATCAGGACGCCGACTGTACCGAGCAGCGCCACGTAGAGCAGCGAAATGACGAGGTCGAGCTGACCGAGGCGCCTCAGCAGGGCGAACAGCCACACGCCCGCGGTCGCGCCGCACAGGCCGCCGACCAGCAGCACCGTACCGAGCTTCATGTCGAGCGTGCCGCGGCGGAAATGGGTGATGGCGCCGGAAACCGACGAGGCGACGACCTGGTTGGCGCCCGTCGCGACGGCCACGACCGGCGGTATGTTGTAGAAGATCAGGAGTGGGGTGATCAGGAAACCACCGCCGACACCGAACATGCCGGAGAGAAAGCCAACCGCTGCGCCCATGCCGAGGATGATGAAGATATTCACCGAGAGCTCGGCGATGGGCAGATAGACTGTCACAGCATTACCCCGATGGGCCGGCGGCCCGGAACTTTCGGCGCCCCCTGACGCCACCCCTCACCAAGTCTGGACCGGCCGCCACGTGTTCTGGGTCAGAGAGCACGCCCGGCATGCAGGTTTTCTGCGGGCGCGCATGATGCCTGCCCGTTCGCAATTTCCATCGCTCACGGTAGCGCCATGCACCCGCACGCAGATGGAAGCCGCCCCCGTATCATTCTGAAGCGGCTTGTGGTTTTTTCATGATCCGTCATGCCCGTGCTCAGGCGGCCCGTCAACTGCTCAACGGCCGACCATCAGGCTTTATGCGCCGCGGCGCATTGGCAAACAGTCAACCTTGCGGCTTGTTGCGCTTCAGCAACTCATTGACGAGCTTGTCATCGATCTTGCCCGTCTCCGGCTGACCGACCGTTTTCTGGAAGGCCTTGATCGCCTGCACGGTCTTCGGCCCCATGCTGCCGTCCGGCGTGCCGGCATCGAAGCCATTGTTGTTGAGGATGGCCTGGATGTTGCGGACCGCCTTCTTCATATCGATGGACGCGGTCTTGGTGCCCTTACCGACCCATTCGTCAGGCAGGTCCACCGAGTTCGCCTTGTCGTCGAGCGGCTGCTCCTTCCAAAGCTCCAGCTTGGCCTTCGCGCTCGAAAGCTGCTCGGGCTTCATGGCATTGGCGACCTCGTCGCGCTTCTCGGCGGCATCCCTGTCTCCGTCGCGGGCGGCGACCGCAAACCACTTGTAGGACTCTTCGAGATCGACCGGGACGCCATTGCCGCGCGCGTAGAGGATCGCCAGGTTGAACTGGCTGTCGCGGACGCCAAGGTCCGCCGCCTTCTTGAACCATTCGGAGGCGGCTGCGAAATCCGGCGCCTTGCCGCCGCCGGTCGCAAGCAGGACGGCGAGGTTGTGCATGGCGCTGGCGTTGCCCTGTCTGGCGGACTGCTCGTAGAGACTGCGAGCCTTGTCGAGATCGCGCTCGACGCCCTGTCCCTTTTCATAAAGGCTGCCGAGACGATACTGAGCCGGAGCAAAACCGCGCTCGGCCGACAATGTGTACCACTTCGCGGATTCCGCCATGTCGATCGAGACGCCGCGGCCGTCGGTGTAGCGCGCACCGATCTCGAACAATGCCAGGCTGTCGCCGTCACCCGCCGATTTGGCCAGCGATGCCGGCTCGATGGTCGGCGGCACGGTGATGACGTCGGCGATCGTGCCGGACGGAGCGCCAGCGCTTGCAACTGTCTGCTCCCCGGGCGGAATATCATTGACGGCCTTGGCCATCGTTGCGACCGGCTCGAAACCGCCGGTCTGGACGGCGATTGAATTGTCGGCCGGCCGTGTCAGCTGCTCGGCGCCGGTCACTGCCAAGGCAGGCGAGGCCGTGTCCATGCCGGTGTTTTCGACCATTGGCTTGGTGATGGCCTCACCCGCAGCAGCGGCGACCTGCGCCGGGGCAGCTTCCTCGAGAATTTCGACGGATGCCGTGTCAGCGGGCATCGCGGCCACGTCGTCCTGGCTTGCAACTTCGCCCGCGGCCGGCTTGGCGTCGGCGGTTTCGGGCGCGGCGATGTCCGCCTGCGCGACCGGCAAAGCCTTGGGCGCCTCGTCGCCACGCACCAGCGTATTGACCAGCGGATAGGACATGATCGCCAGCAGGATCGCGCCGACGGCCATCAGGATCGGACGACGATGGCGGCCGAAGGTCGCGGCAGCCGCGCCGGAGCCGGTCCCCTTCTTTTCCGGAGCGACACGAACGAGGGGATCGGTTTCCTCCGCCGCCATGCGAGCCGCGCGACGAGCCGCCGCGATGAAGTCCGCCTTGCCGGCATCGGCCGATTCAGCCTTGCCTTCCGCGACCTGGTTGGCGCGGACACGCTCAAGGATCTTGCGCACATCCGGCGCACCGGAACCGGGCTCCAGCAGCTGGTTTGCCACTTCGGGGGCGATTTCGTCGCCCGGGTCGATCGACGGGGCGGGATCGATCTGCTGTCGCTCCGCCACAAGCGGCGCTTCCTCCTTCGCCGGCGCGAAGCGGCGTGCGAGGCCGGCGATCAGGCTGGTCCGGCCGGCCTTCTCGGCGGCGGGCTTTGCGACCGCACTTGCGGCGCCATCGACCATCACGGAACCGGCGACATCAACGGCCATTTCGACCTCGCGGTCGGCAATTGCTTCATCCATCGCCTGGTCGTCGCCAGACGTCAAGGTATCGTAGCCGTCGTCGACGAACGGATACTCGTCCTGCATGAGCATCGGCGCAGATACCGGCGGCATCGCAGGCGCGGCCTGCCGCTCCTGTTCGGGGTAGCGGTCATGCGGCGCTTCATAGCGCTCGCCCGGCGCATCCAACTGCTCGAGCCGCCCGGCAATCTGGACCAGCGTGTCGTGCAGCGCCTCGAAGGTTCGAGCCGTACGATCCTCGCTGGAACGCATCACGTCTTCCAGCGTGCGCAGGTCCTCGGCCAACGCCGAGATCGCCGCCATGTCGGAGGGAGCGGCACCCGCGTCACCATGGCGCTGATACGCCTGCATCACCGTCTCGGCGGCCTGACGGGCCGCCTCGATGATGTATTCGTCGTTCGTCGCCATGTAGTCTTCGATCGTCGCCATGCGGCTGTCGAAGTCCGACGGCAGCGCGACCGCAGGCGGCGGCTGCGGCGTGCTGATCAGGGTCGAGAGATTGGCGATCTGGGCTTCCAGGCTGCGCAATGCACCGCCATCGTCCGCCGGCGCCGCGCCCGTGCGGTCGAGCCGCTCGGCGATCGCCTGCAGACGGCTTTCGATCGAAGAGAAACGGTCATTGGCAAAAGGCGTCTCGGCCGGAACGTCCAATTCGTCGATGCGGCGGGCCAGATGGTCGAGCCGCTCCGCCAGCACATCATTGACCGCGCCTTGGTCGAGCGCGTCGATCTTGCGGGAAATATCAGTGAGATGGTGCGTCAGATCGGCGCCTATCGCCGGTGCGCGCTGGCCCTGCTCGATCATCGCCGACAGCTGATCCAGACGCTCTTCGAGACGGATGGCCGCCCTTTCGTGCGTCATTTCCTCGATCCGGTAGGCAAGGGTCTCCAGCCGCTGGCCGAGCCCCTGCTCGGCCGCCGGGCGGCGGGCCATCGCGTCAAGTTGGTCGGCAAGGTCGCCGATGCGGCCTTCGATGCGCTGAAACACCGCTGCCTCGGCGGCAGAATTCTGGGCGCGACCGCTTGCGGCGATCGCCCGACTGATCTCGTCGAGCCTTAGGTCCAACCCCTCGAACTGCGGGGAAAAGCGCCGGTCGTCCTGCTGGACGCTGCGGCCGAGTGCCTCCACCGCTTGCCCCATCGCATGCAGCTGCCGTTCCAGATCGCGCAGAGCCGGAGTGGCGCTGACCGTCTGGATCTGCGCCTTGAGCTCATCCAGCCGATAGGCGAGGGCCACCAGTTCGTCGTCGCGGCTTTGGTCGGAGGCGGTGAGCCTCTGCTCCACATCGTTCCAGCGTCCCTCCATGCGGCGGACGGAATCCTCGCGGGCCAGGCCGTCGAGAACAGAGCGCAGTTGATCGAATTCAACGCGCAGGCCGTCGGCTTCTGACCGGCCGGACTGCCGACCGAGCTGGTTGATGCCCTGGGCGAGCCGCTGCAAATCTTCGCGCACGTCATCGCCATGGTCGCGCGCCTCAGCGGCCTGACGAATGGCGCGCATCTCCGCACGCAGCGTGTCCATCTCGCGGCCGAGACCGTCGGAAATGTCGCGCTTCAGATCCTGCCGCAATCCGACAAGGGCGCGAGCGATCTCCGCCGTGGCGTAGTCGGGGGCAGCCTGCTGTGCTGCATGCTGTGCGGCTTGCTGCTGCGAAGGATACCTGTCTGAGGGACGGGGGTCAGATCGGACGGCCTGCCGTTCGCGGCCCGCCTCCAGCGCGCGCTGGCGCTGCATGATTTCGCCGACCGGATCATCGCGAAGGGGGGTTGCCCGCGCGTTCTCCTGCCGCGGCGGCTCGCTCCGGCCATGGCCGGCCTCTCGCCCGCGTTCCCGTCCGCCCATCAATCCTTCGATTCGCGCCTCCAGACCTTCTATTGTCCGGTTCAGCGCGTCGAATGAAGACCTGTCGCCGTAGCGGGGAGGATTTGCTCGCGATCCGTTCATGTTTTCGCCTCGCTTGGGAGCCCATCGGCTCGCCGGAGAACCTGCGTCGCGCCGACCGTCCTCGGTGCGCGCCGCCTTGCTGATTTATGGGCCGGCAGGATTTTGGTGCCGGCGCTTCCATTCTGATGCACAGGCGGGAGACAAACCTTTAGAAGGCACATCTTTCCCGGACCTGACGCTCCGATCGGCAGGCGAAATCTGAAACGATGAAACTATTTCGTGAGCTGCCCTCAAGCGCCACAATTCACGGAACATGGTAAATAAGCCGTTAACACGGTCGAACTTTTTTAACGATTTGCTCATAGAAAAGGCCGAACGTATCGCGTTGGGACGCCACAACCGTTGCGGGAGAGTGCTCGGTCGCCGATCTGCCCTTGCTCACTCGTGATCTCAGCGTGCGACCAATTTGACGTTTACGCAAACGTCAAATTTTCCTAGTATCCCTGTCAATGCGTGGACAGAGGTCCGTCGAAGAGCCGAGGAACGCGAGACAATGCCCATCTACAAGGCCCCCGTGAACGAAACCATGTTCGTCCTCAACGACGTGCTTGCCATCGAGCGCTTCAATAACCTTCCGGGCTTTGCCGAAGCGTCGTCGGACATGATCGAGGCGATCGCCGGCGAAGCCGCCAAGCTCTCCGAAGAGGTCCTGTTTCCGCTCAACCTTTCCGGCGACCAGGAAGGCTGCAAGCGCAGCGACGACGGTTCGGTCCGCGTGCCGAAGGGTTTCAAGGAGGCGTTCGACCTCTACCGGCAGGGCGGCTGGCTGGGGCTCGCGGTCCCGGAAGAATTCGGCGGCCAGGGACTTCCCTATGTCCTGCACACCGCCGTCGCTGAGTACATGTCGTCGGCCAACATGTCGCTGATGATGTATCCGGGCCTGACCCAGGGCGCGATCGCGGCGATCCTCGTGCATGGCTCGGAAGCACAGAAAGAGGCCTATCTGCCGAAGATGGTATCCGGCACCTGGACCGGCACGATGAACCTCACCGAGCCGCACTGCGGCACCGATCTCGGCATGCTGCGCACCAAGGCGGTACCGAACGGCGACGGCTCCTACCGGATCTCCGGGCAGAAGATCTTCATCTCCGCCGGCGAACACGACATGTCGGAGAACATCGTCCATCTCGTGCTCGCCCGCATCGAGGGCGCGCCGGAGGGTACGAAGGGCATTTCGCTCTTCGTCGTGCCGAAGTTCCTGCTGAACGAGAACGGCGAACCGGGCAAGCGCAACGGCGTTTCCTGCGGCGCCGTCGAGCACAAAATGGGCATTCACGGCAACGCCACCTGCGTGATGAACTACGACGAGGCCACCGGCTACCTGATCGGCGCGGAGAACAAGGGCCTCAACGCCATGTTCGTGATGATGAACGAGGCGCGCCTGGGTGTCGGCCTGCAGGGGCTCGCCGTCGCCGAGGCCGCCTATCAGAACGCCGCCAATTATGCCCGCGAACGCATCCAGGGCCGGTCGCTCTCCGGGCCGAAGGCACCCGACAGGCGCGCCGATCCGATCATCGTTCATCCCGACGTCCGCCGCGCGCTGCTGACCATCAAGGCCTGGAACGAAGGCGGGCGCGCCTTTCTGCTCTGGACAGCGCTGCAGTCCGACATTGCCCATCGCGCCGCGGACGAAACGGAGCGGCAGGCCGCCGACGATCTTCTCGGGCTGATGACGCCGATCCTGAAGGGTGTTCTGACCGACAAGGGCTTCGACCACGCGGTGATGGCTCAGCAGGTGTTCGGCGGCCACGGTTATATCGAAGAGCACGGCATGAGCCAGTATGTGCGCGATGCGCGCATCGCCATGATCTACGAGGGCGCCAACGGCATCCAGGCGCTCGACCTCGTCGGCCGCAAGCTCGGCATGAACGGCGGCCGCGCCGTCATGGCGCTGTTCAAGGAGATCGGTGACTTCTGCGAGGAGAGCCGCGCCGACGAGAGCCTCTCCTTCTTCACCAAGCACCTGAAAAAGGGGCTGAACGACCTGCAGGCCGCCACCATGTGGTTCATGCAGCACGCGATGGCCAAGCCCGACAATGCCGGCGCTGGCTCCACCGACTACATGCACCTCTTCGGCCTCGTCGTCGTCGGCTACATGTGGGCGAAGATGGCGAAGGCAGCACAGGCAGGACTGACGACCGGTGCCGGCGAGCGCGAGGCGTTCCTGCGCAACAAGCTGATCACCGCCCGCTTCTTCATGGAGCGCATCATGCCGGAAACGGCGCTGCGCAAGGCCCGCATCGAGACCGGCGCCGAGACGATGATGGCGCTTCCGGCCGAGGCATTCTAACAGTTTGCCCTCACCCCACCCTCTCCCCGCTTGCGGAGAGAGGGAGTACAGTCGCCGCGGCATCGTCCCTTCGCCCCACTTGCGGGGAGAAGGTGTTGGCAGGCGGATGAGGGGCCGGCGGACGAAGAGAGAGATTGACGGCGCAGCCGCGCCGATAGGGAGAAGAGATTAATGACCGACGTCTTCATCTACGACCACGTGCGCACCCCGCGCGGGCGCGGCAAGAAGGACGGGGCGCTGCACGAGGTGCCCTCCGTCCGCCTCGCAGCGAAAGTGCTCGAGGCCATCCGCGACCGCAACGGGCTCGACACATCGAAGGTCGACGACATCATCATGGGTTGCGTCGATCCGGTGATGGACGCCGGCGCCGTCATCCCCAAGGCGGCCGCCTTCGAGGCCGGCTATTCCTCCAGGGCCCCTGGCATGCAGATCTCGCGCTTCTGCGCCTCCGGCCTGGACGCCGTCAACTTCGGCGCCGGCAAGATTGCGCAAGGCGCCGACGATCTCGTCATCGCCGGCGGTGTCGAAAGCATGTCGCGGGTCGGCATGGGCATGTCCGGCGGCTCCTGGTACATGGACCCCTCCGTCAATTTCCCCGCCTACTTCATGCCGCAGGGCGTCTCCGCCGACCTGATCGCCACCAAATACGGCTTCTCCCGCGACGACGTCGACGCATATGCGGTCGAGAGCCAGAAGCGCGCCGCCAACGCCTGGGACAAGGGATACTTCAAGAACTCCGTCATCGCCGTCAAAGACATCAATGGACTGACTATCCTCGACCGCGACGAGCACATGCGCCCAGGCACGGACATGCAGGCGCTTGCCCAGCTCAACCCCTCCTTCCAGATGCCGGGCGAGATGGGCGGCTTCGAGGCCGTCGCCATCCAGGCGCACCCGGAGATCGAGGCGATCAACTACGTCCACCATGCCGGCAATTCGTCCGGCATCGTCGACGGTTCCTCGGCCGTCCTCATTGGCTCGAAGGAAGGCGGCGCGATCCTCGGCAGGAAGCCGCGCGCCCGCATCAAGGCTTTCGCCAACATCGGCTCCGATCCGGCACTGATGCTGACCGGCCCGGTCGACGTGACCGAGAAGCTCCTGAAGCGCGCCGGCATGCAGTTGTCCGACATCGACCTGTTCGAGCTGAACGAGGCCTTTGCCGCCGTCGTGCTGCGCTACTGCCAGGCCTTCGAGATCCCGCACGACCGGATCAACGTCAACGGCGGCGCGATCGCCATGGGCCACCCGCTCGGGGCCACCGGCGCGATGATCCTCGGCACGGTGCTGGACGAACTGGAGCGTCGCGACCTCAACACCGCGCTGGTGACGCTCTGCATCGGCGCCGGCATGGGCACGGCGACGATCATCGAGCGCGTCTGACACATGAGCAAGGTGCGGCCGGATCGGGAGCTATACAGAGACGAAAGAAACGGAGTGCAACGTGAGCTCGCCCATATCTATCGCGAGAGGGATATGAAGGACGACTATGAGGCCTTCACCCGGGTCGAGACCAAGGAGGAAGTCCGTGTGCACAAGGCCGAACTCCGCGGCTTCATGCTTCTCACCGCCCTGTTTGTCGGCATCACCGGCCTTGCGATCGCCGTCCTCTGGTAGGGGACAAGAGTTTAAGGGAGAGGAATCCCACCATGAGTGCATACAAAAACTTCACGATCGAAACCGACGCCGACGGGATCGCGCTCGTCACCTGGGACATGCCCGGCAAGTCGATGAACGTGCTGACCGTCGAGGTGATGGAAGAACTCGACGCGATCATCGACCAGACGGTCGCCGACGCTGGGGTCAAAGGCGTCGTCATCACCTCCGGCAAGTCCTCCTTCTCCGGCGGCGCCGACCTGTCGATGATCAAGTCGATGTTCACGCTGCAGCAGGAGGAAAAGGCGAAGGATCCGGCCCAAGCCGTCGAAAAGCTGTTCGCGCTGACCGGCCAGATGAGCGGGCTGTTCCGCAAGCTTGAGACCTGTGGCAAGCCCTGGGTGTCCGCCATCAACGGTACCTGCATGGGGGGCGCCTTCGAGCTGTCGCTCGCCTGCCATGGCCGCGTCGCCTCGAATGCCAAGTCGGTCAAAATCGCGCTACCCGAGGTCAAGGTCGGCATCTTCCCTGGCGCCGGTGGCACCCAGCGCGTGCCGCGGCTGGCGAACACCCAAGACGCGCTGCAGATGATGACCACCGGCTCGTCGCTTTCGGCCGCGCGCGCCAAGGCGATGAATCTCCTGCATCAGGTCGTCGCTCCCGAAGACCTGATTTCTGCCGCCAAGCAGATGATCAAGGACGGCCTGAAGCCGGTCGCGCCCTGGGACGAGAAGGGCTTCAAGGTTCCGGGCGGCGGCATCTGGACGCCGGCCTCGGCTCAGCTCTGGCCGGCCGCCCCGGCCATCCTACGTCGCGAGACGGCCGGCAACTATCCGGCTGCCCTCGCGATCCTCAAATGCGTCTACGAGGGCCTGCAACTGCCCTTCGACACGGCGCTGAAGGTCGAGCAGCGCTACTTCACCCATATCCTGCAGACCACCGAGGCTTTCTCGATGATCCGCTCGCTGTTCATCTCCACCCAGGAGTTGGGCAAGGGCGCGCGCCGGCCGGCCGGCGTGCCGAAGAGCGAGTTCAAGAAGGTCGGTATCGTCGGTGCCGGCTTCATGGGCGCCTCGATCGGCTATGTCACTGCTGCCGCCGGCATCCCCGTCGTTCTGATCGACCGCGACCAGGAGGCGGCCGACAGGGGCAAGACCGTTTGCGAGGGTCTCGTTTCCGGCAGCGTCGCCAAGGGCCGGATCAGCAAGGAGGAAGGCGAAAAACTGCTGTCGCTGATCACGCCGACACCGGACTATGCCGCGCTTTCCGACGCCGACCTCGTCATCGAGGCGGTGTTCGAAGACCGCGATGTGAAGAAGGCCGTCACCGAGAAGGTCGAGGCCGTTCTGCCGGAGGGCGCAATCTACGCCTCCAATACCTCGACGCTGCCGATCACCGGCCTTGCGAAGAACTCAAGCCGCCCGGCCCAGTTCATCGGCATCCACTTCTTCTCGCCGGTCGAGAAGATGATGCTGACCGAGGTGATCCTCGGCAAGGAGACGGGTGACAAGGCGCTGGCCGTCGCCCTCGACTACGTGGCCGCGATCAGGAAGACGCCGATCGTCGTCAACGACACGCGTGGCTTCTACGTCAACCGCTGCGTCTTCCGCTATATCGGCGAGGCCTACGACATGCTGATCGAGGGCGTACCGGCGGCGATGATCGAGAACGCGGCAAAGATGGCCGGCATGCCGGTCGGGCCGCTGTCGCTCAACGACGAGGTGGCCGTCGATCTCTCCTACAAGATCTTCAAGGCGGCGATCGCCGACCTCGGCCCGCAGTCCGTCGACCCGCGTCACATGGACCTGGTGACGAAGCTCGTTGAGGACGGGCGCCTTGGCCGCAAGAGCGCCAAGGGCTTCTACGACTACCCGCCGAAGCCGGCCAAGAAGCGCCTGTGGCCGGGCCTGAAGGACCTCTATCCGCAGCAGAAGCCGGAAGACGTCGACGTGAAGGTGCTGAAGGAGCGGCTGCTCGTGACGATCGCGCTGGAAGCGGCCCGCACGGTCGAGGAAGGCATCGTCACCGATCCGCGCGAGGCCGATGTCGGCTCCATCCTTGGCTTCGGCTTTGCCCCCTATACCGGCGGCACGCTCTCCTACATCGACGGCATGGGTGTGGCGACCTTCGTGGCGCTGTGCGAGACGCTCGCCAAGAGCTACGGCGATCAGTACAAGCCGACGCCGCTGCTGTTCGACATGGCCGCCAAGGGCGAGACCTTCTATGGCCGGTTCGACCCGTTTGGAAAGAAGGCGGCGGCATAGGCCGTCGTACCTGACCGCAACAGATACATCTCACCAAAGGGCGGGGGCCGCGGCGCCCGCCCTTGTTTCCGGCATCACAGCGCGCAGTTGTCCACGCGTCTTCCGCTCAGTAGCAGGGCGGATAGGGGTAGTAGCCGCAGGCCGGCGCGTAGGGGCGGTAATACGGGGCGGCCGCGTAACCGGCGCCAGCTGCCGCACCGGCATACCAGGCGCCGCGATAGGCGGTCCGACGCGCGACCCCGGCAAAGGACGCGGGCGTTCTCGGCAGCCCTATGATGTCGATGAAGATCGATGCCGGGCCATCGGCACCGTCGAGGCTCCCCTCGAGGACCTCCACGGCGAAGGCCAGCCGATCACCCTCGCGCTTGGGCGATTTGAGCACGACGACGGCATCCCGGATCGTCTTGCCGTCCTTGCTGAAAGCCGAGACCGTCGCATTCGGCGGGTCCTTGGCGAAACTGTCGCTGCCTTCCGCCCATTCCTCGAGAAGGTGATCCGTCAGCGCGTGGCCCGCCGACCGTACCGGACGATCGGCGAATATGACGGCGTTCGTCGATACACCGGTCAGCGTCAGCGTGTCGCCCGTAAGGCTGGCGCCGTCCGAATTCAGAACGATCAGCGAGGGCACGATATCGGGCTTCGCCTGGCCAATCGTTTTCTGCAAGGGAACATGGGCCGGTGCCGGCTGTGCGCTCTGGCTGAACGCCGTCGCCGGAATGAGGGTGAACATGAGAACAGTCAGCATCTGCGTGGCACGAATCATCGACCCCTCCAAGGAAGTGTGCTTCGATCAATCCATTGCAGGGAAGAAAATCCCCGATCGCATACTGCTCGGCGCGCGATCAATTCGCGCACCGCAAAACCTTGTTAAACGTGCAAGACCAATCCAGTCTAGGGCATACAACCGGGCCCCGCAAGGATCCCCGATCGAGGCCATGCGGAAGTCGAGAGCAACTAACTCAGTTGATCGGGATGCGAATTCCGCCGCCGGGCTCCGGTGGGCGGGCGTAGTCCGTGTTGTTGGCTGCGCTCTTGGCGCATCCGGAAACGGTCAGCAGCAGAAGCGCGGTTGCGGCGAAGGTCTTGAACGACATGGGATTCTCCGATCCGGATTGCAAACCAAAGGCGCACTGACAGAAAATCAGCCGCGCATCTGGACCTTTCATTGAAGCCAGAAACGAAGCCAGGGCAAGCCTGCTCAGAGCGAAAGCTTGTAGCCGACATGGCTGGCGATGAAGCCAAGGCCTTCGTAGAAGCGGTGCGCGTCGGGGCGGCTCTTGTCCGTCGTCAGTTGCACCAGCCCGCAGCCGCGGTCGCGACATTCCGCAATCGCCCATTCGAACATGCGGTGACCCAGCCCCTCCCCGCGCCGGCCGCTTTCGACGCGGACCGCCTCGATTTGACCTCGCCAGGCGCCGCCGCGCGACAGGCCCGGGATGAAGGTGAGTTGCAGGGTGCCGACGACCTCCTCGCCATCGACGGCGACTGCGAGCAATTGGTTCGGATCGGCGTCGATCGCCGCGAAGGCCGCCTCATAGGCGGTGTCCGGCATCTCACTCCGGATCTCGCGTTGTGCGCCCAACGGATCGTCGGCAAGAAGCGCAACGATGGCGGCAAGTTCGCGCGGCTCGGCCTTGCGGAAGTGGATGTTCCTCATGACGGCATCCCTATCCCGCTCGGCCCACCACCGCAAGAACGACGAAGGGGCGCAACACGGCTGCGCCCCTTCGCTCTCAAAGAATGTGCGTCGTGCTACGCCGCCTCGGTGCCCTGGATGGCGGACACCAGCCAGTCGGACCCCGGCTTGCGCACGAAGGTCCAGACCTCGACCGACTCGGTCAGGTTGTCCGGATCGCCGCTTACGACCTTACCGGTCGCCCGGTCGCGCATCACGTCGATGCTCTCGTAGCGCATCGCGACCGTCGCGTAGTCGGCGCCGTCCTCATTCCATGCCTCGGCGACATCGCCCTGGACGAGATGAACGTCACGCACCTCGTTCTTCACACCGCTGGTGGCGTTGTCGCTCAACTCCTCGGCGAGCCACGACATCGCCTCCGGTGTCGTCAGCTTGCGCAGCGCCGCATAGTCCTCGGCGCCATAAGCGGCCTGGACGCCCTTCAGCATGGTTTCGAACTGCTCGAGGTCCTCCTGGCGGACGCCGATCTCGTCCGGCTGCTGCGGGGCGGCCGCTGCGCCACCACCCAACGCGCCACCCGAGGCACTGCCCAAGCCCGCACCCAGCCCGCTGCCGATGCGGGGTATTGAGAAGGACGGCACGCCGGAACCGGTCGAACCCGCGGCCGCCGTCCGCGACATCGATGCCCCTGCCCCACCGAGCGCGGGCTGGCTGCCGCGGCCGAAGAAGCGCATGGCCAGCATGATTGCACCGATGACCAGGCCCGCCTGCAGCAGCAGGCCGAGGAAGCCGGCTGCGCCGCCAAGGCCGTTGCCCATCAGCATGCCGATCAGGCCGCCCATCATCAGGCCGCCGAGCAATCCGCCGGCGAGACCGCCGAACATGCCAGGCCGCTGGGCCGCGGGCCGATTAGCGCCCGGCGCCTGCTGGTTGGCACCGGGGGCCTGCTGGCCCGCCGGCTTCTGCGTCATGCTCCGGTCGATCGGCGCTGTCTGCGTCGGTGCCGTGCGCGTCGCAGGCGGCGGTGAGAACGTGCGCGTGCCGCGGCTGCCGAAGCCGCCACCGCCCGCGCGGCGCGCCTCCGCCACGTCGACCGCAGTCACCATCACCATGACGGCGACGCCGATCATCGCGAAAATTCGTCCAAAACGCTGCATGCCAAGCCTTCCCATTGTCTGTTCCCACGCCATCGAGGCGCCTCGGCGCGATATAGGGTCTGGCGTTTCCGAGTGTAAGGTCGCGGCCGGCTTTTTCTCGCGCCCCGCGATCACGTAAATGTCAGGAGACCCGGCGGGGCTCCGGGGCGAACTTGCTGAGCCCGAGCCATTGCTGCATGGCATTGGCTATGCTGGGGTCGCCATCGAACTCGACGTTTCCGGCCTCGACCTCCCGGCGAACGACGGAAAGGCCCATCCAGATCGCCGTCATGCTGCGCAGCGAACTGGTCACCAGCAGGTCGATCTCGAAGCCGGGATCGAACCCGCACAGATCGACGGCCCCTTCATCCACCACCAGCCACCAATTCTGCCGGGCGAGCGGCAACTCGGGGTACAGAAACTGAATCGTGCAGCGGCTTTTCGGCAGCGGTTGCGGGTTCAGATTGCGGCGCATGTCCCACATCAGGAGCGACGGATCGAGGTTCTTCAGCGAAAGCTGCGAATCCACCCAACGCTGTCCCCACTGCCCCATGCCCATGATGATCGGCTGCAGGTCCTCGCCGGACGGGGACAGGCGGTACTCCGTCACGCCCTTCTCGCCCGCCGCCGTGACGATAACACCGGCGCGTTCCAGCTCCTTCAGGCGCTTGGACAGGAGCGCCGGCGACATGCGCGGCACGCCGCGACGCAGGTCGTTGAAGCGCGTTGTGCCGCACAGGAACTCGCGCAGGATCAGCACGGTCCAGCGGGTGCAGAGTATTTCGGCGGCCATCGATACGGGACAGAACTGGCCGTAGCTTCCATGCTCTTCCATGATCATCACCGGCGGTAGAGTTCCGCCGCGATCATAGTCCAAAATGCCGGCCGCGGCCAACGGGTGGTACAGTTCGTGAACTGGACGAAAATCCTGGATGGGAGGAGCCTGCCATGGTCCAGCGCATAGCTCCGAAAATCGGACCGATTCTCGGAGAGGATTATGCGCCGTCCAGAGCGTTGCTGCTTTCGCGTCCAGTCAGGAGCGACACAGCAAGAGGAGGAGCCAATGAATACAATGGCAGAGACGTCCGACAAGCATCATGACGATCCGGTCGAAATTGCGAAGACCCTGGCGCCCATGCTCGCCGAGCGCGCGGCCCGGTACGATGAAGGCGATCTGTTCGTCGCGGAAAATTATGACCTGCTGAGGCAATCGGGCCTGGTCGAAGCCGGCGTGCCGTGTGAACTGGGCGGCGGCGGCGCCGAGGTTCGCCAACTGGCCGAGATGCTGCGGGTGATGGCCCATGCCTGCTCCTCGACGGCGCTGGCCTTTTCGATGCACACCCATCAGGTGGCTATCCCCGCCTGGCGCTGGCGACACCAGCAGGTTGCCGCCGTCGAGCCGCTGCTGCGGCGGGTCGCCGCCGAGAAGCTGATCCTGCTGTCCAGCGGCGGTTCCGACTGGATCGGCGGCTCGGGCAAGGCGACGAAGGTCGAGGGCGGATACCGAATCTCGGCGCGCAAGGTCTTTACCTCCGGCGCCGCCGCCGGCGATCTGCTGATGACCGGCGCGGTCGTCGAAACGGCCGAGGGACCGGACGCCGTTATCCATTTCGCTGCGCCGATGAAGGCGCCGGAAGTCAGCGTCGTCGAGACCTGGCGCACGCTCGGCATGCGCGGAACGGGCTCGAACGACGTCATCATCGACAACCTCTTCATTCCGGATGCAGGGATATCGTTGACGCGCCGCGCCGGCGAGTGGCATCCGGTGTTCCAGATCATCGCCACCACTGCCTTTCCGCTGATCTATGCGGTCTATCTCGGCGTTGCCGAGAGCGCGCGCGACATCGCGCTGGAGACGGCCCGCAAGCGGCACCCCAGTCCGACCATGCTTGATCTTGCCGGGCGGATGGAGACGTCGCTCAGGGCTGCGCAGATGGCGCATCGCTGGATGGTCGAGACCGTCGAGCGCAACACGCCGTCTGCAGACAGCGTCAACGAGATGATGATCGGCCGCTCGTTGGTGGCGAAGAATGCAATCGCGGCCGTCGAGCTCGCCATGGAACTGGCGGGCGGAGCCGGCTTCTACCGCAGCCTCGGCCTCGAGCGCCGATTCCGCGATATCCAGGGCGCCCGCTTCCACCCGCTGCAGCCGGGTCCGCAGGCCCAATATGCCGGCGCCATGGCGCTTGGCCACTCGGTCGCAAACATTTTCTGACCGATCGCCCTCTCTCCGTAGCTTCGGAGCGGGGGCCACGCATTCGTGGCTTTTCTCGCGGCCGGGATCGTACACGCGTTGCCAGCGCAACCGCCGGGCCATACCGATCTGCCGATTTTGGCGGGCGGTGTGAACGCCTGTAATAGATCCTGATCGCGGTCGAGTTGCCATCACTTCGCGTCGATTGTAGGATGGCGGCGTCCACACCGAAGGCGTGGATCGAACCCCCGAGTTGCGGATGCCGTTTGGCCCGCGCTCATGAATTGCATTGTGCTGACGGCAACCTTTAGCTGGATGCATGCAATCGACGATCAGCCGCCAAGGGTCATCCAAGCTACGACTAATCTCGGTATTCATTGCGGCCCGAATTGGCGATTCCGTGAGAAGCGAAGAGAAATACTTGGAGGGTAAGATGAAGAAATATACGGCCACCATTCTCGTTGGTGCCACATTCGCCCTGTCGGCTTGCGCATCGCAGCCGGTCTCCCAGAGCGTCATCGACCGTAACACCGAGTTTGCCTGCGTCGCCGGAACGGTCGGCGGAGCGATCGTCGGTGGCCTCGCCGGCGCCACCATCGGTGCTGGAACCGGGCAGATTGCCGCCATCGGTGGCGGTATCGGTGTCGGCGGGGTTGTCGGCAATCTCCTGACTTGCAGATACAGGTGAGGCGCGCATGAGGCTAACAATTTTTGTGGTTGCCCTCGTGGCGTGCCAGGGTGTCGGTGCCGTTGCCCAGGCGCAAACGGCACAGATGCACCAGGGTCAGAAGGATCAACTCGATACCAACAAGGATGGAGTGGTGCAGCGCTCGGAATACCAGGCCTTCATGAAAAGGGCCTTCGCCAACCTGGACAAGAACAAGGACGGGGTGCTGGTGGATTCGGAGGTCACGGGCGTCCTGAACGCCGACCAGTTCGCCGCCACCGACGCCAACTCCAACGGCAGCATCACGCAGACCGAGTTCATGAACCGGGTGATGGCCGACTTCGCCGCGGCAGACAAAAGCGGCGACGGGAAACTGCAATGACCGACCTCTGACGCCGGCTGGTTCGCCGACACCGTTCGGCCACCAGCCGGCATCGGCCGGTCGAACAATGCTACGTCCGTGTTTCGGTTGGTTGACGTGTAAAGCGCTCCGCGGCGATGATGATCATGCCGGCGGAGAAAATCAGCACCGCGCCGATGAAGACATTGTGCGCCGGGACCTCGTTCCAGATCAGGAAGCCGAGGATAAAGCCCCATACCAGTGAGGAATACTCGAAGGGCGCCAGGAGCGACACCTCCGCCCGCCGCATGCCCTCGAACAACGCAAATTGCGCGATACCGGCGAGAACGCCGGTTCCGATCATCAGCGCGAAGTCCGAAAGGGCGAATGGCAGCCAGACGAATGGGGCGACCAGTCCTGTGAACAGGATCAGAAAGCCGCTGGAGATCGTCATCTGCACCAGAGTGGTTTCCTGAAGCGCGGTCTTCCGCAGCAGGATGGTGCCGATCCCCCAGAAGACCGCCGCCTGCAGGGCAAGATAGACCGGAAGCGAGATGGTCATCCCCTTGCCGAACACGTCGCAGGCGATCAGTACGCCGAGGAACCCGGTCAGGACGGCCACCCAGCGGTTCAGCGGCACGGCCTCGCCCAGGATCGGGATGGCCAGCACGGTCACGATGATCGGCGAGGCGTAGTAGAGCGTCGTCAACTCCGCCAGACCGAGATCGCGCGAGGCCGTGTAGTAGGAGAGCCAGGCTGCGAGCAGCAGCAGGTTGCGCACGAACATCGGCTTCAGAATTGGCGATACGGACGCGCGACGCAGAAGCGGTCCGCGTCCGTATACGGCGCAGATTGCAAAGATCGTCACGCTGCGCACGAACAGGACCTGCCAGATGGGAAGGGCCGCCACGAGCCACTTGACCGAAGCGTCCTGGACCGAAAACAGGAAATAGGAAAAGCTCGTCAGCAGGATGCCGGAAAGGATGCGCTTGTGCACGGGTGGGACTCCGGGCGCGAGACCGAATGCGCCCACGCCACTGATAGCGCCGGAGGCGGGCTTGCGAAAGAGGCCAGAAATAGCCCATCGCGATCTCCTGAGGCGCTTCCCTGTGCTCGTCCGCCGGGGTCCCCCGTTGCCCAGCCGCCGTGTCCGCTTTCCCTGATAGAGCGGATTGCAGGTGCATTGCGGGCTGCCGCGGTATATGGCGGAGCCATGGATATGAAACGCAGCGGCTACATCTTCACCCTCCTGGCGATTGTCATCTTCGCCATACAGGACGGCATCTCCAAGCATCTCGGCGCTCTCTACCCGCCGGCCTTTATCGCGATGATCCGCTTCTGGGCCTTCGCCGCGTTCACCATCCTGATGGCTGCGCGCTCCAAGGGCGGGCTGCGGACTGCGGCGGCGACCAGGCGGCCGGTCCTTCAGATCCTGCGCGGCGTCATGCTGGCAGCACAGATCGTCATCGTCATCACGTCGCTGGCCAAGGTGGGGCTGGCGCATTCGCAGGCGATTTTTTCCGCAACGCCGCTGTTCGTCGCCCTCCTCTCCGTGCCGCTGCTGGGCGAGAAGGTCGGCTGGCGCCGCTGGACGGCCATCCTTCTCGGGCTCATCGGCGTGCTCGTCATCCTCGATCCAGGTCGGGATGGCATCGAGCCGATGCTGCTGCTCCCGCTGGCCGCGGCCGCGGTCTTCTCGCTCTATGTCATCGCCACCCGGCTCGTCAGCCGCGACGATTCGGCCACCACGAGCTTTTTCTACATCGGTACCGTCGGCGCGATCACCCTCTCGTTCGTCGGCCCGTTCTACTGGACAGGACTTGCGCCGGTCGACTGGGGCTGGATGGCGTTGCTGTGCATCACCGGCATGGCAAGCCACTATTTTCTGATCCGCGCCTATGACCTGCTCGATGCGGCCGCCGTCCAGCCGCTGACCTATCTGCAACTGGTCTTTGCAGGTATCATGGGCGTGACCCTTTTCGGCGAGCGGCTGACGCCCAACATGATCGTCGGTTCGGCCATCGTGGTCGGCGCTGGCATCTTCACCATCTGGCGCGAGAGCGTCGTCGCCCGGCGCAAAGTCAACCGCGAGCCATGAGGATTATTTTCCTTTTTTCTTTACTAAGAACCGCCGCTTCGCTATGCTCGACCCCAACCGGCGCAGGTTCACCTGCGCCGCTGAGCAGGACGAACGACGATGTTTTCGCACGAAAGGATCTGGGCGGCAATCGATGCCCTGGCCGAACGCCACCGGCTTTCGCCGTCCGGGCTCGCCCGGCGTGCCGGGCTTGATCCGACATCTTTCAACAAGTCGAAACGGCTGGGCACGGACGGACGGCTGCGCTGGCCCTCGACGGAATCGATCGCAAAGGTTCTGGACGCGACGGGGGCGACGATCGATGAATTCATCGGTCTCGAAACCTCAGGTTACAACCGCACCGCCACTCTGCCCCAAGGCACCTTTCCACCCCAATCGGGCTCTATTCCGCTGCTCGGCTTCGCGCAGGCCGGCGCCGGCGGCTTCTTCGACGACGGCGGATTTCCCGCCGGCCAGGGCTGGGATGTCGTCGATTTCCCCGCGTCGCCGGAGCGCAAGCAGGGCGTCTACGCCCTTGAAGTCCAGGGCGACAGCATGATGCCGCTCTATCGTGACGGCGACGTGTTGATCGTCGAGCCGGCCGCGCAGGTGCGCCGGGGCGATCGGGTCGTCGTCAAAACCAGGGAGGGCGAGGTGATGGCAAAGGTCCTGCACCGGCAGAGCCCGCGCTCGATCGAACTGCTGTCGCTCAATCCGGACCACCCCAACCGGTCTTTCGACATCCGGGACATCGAGTGGATCGCCCGGATCATCTGGGCCAGTCAGTGATGCGGAGGTTTCCTTGACGTCGTCTGCGGCAAAGTCCCAAGGCCAGACGTTTGCCGGGGGCCTTGCCTGTATCGGCGCGACGGTGCTCATAATTGCCCTTGGCGCCGGACAGATCCGAGACCGTGAAGCTGCCGGCGGTCCGCAGTTCACGCTCGAGGTGCCGGACCCCAGCACCATCGGCCCGGCCGGCGAGGACGATATTCCCATGCCCTTGCCGGAAGCAGGCGCGGCAGCAACCGACAGCGCAGGAGCGGACAGCGTCGCGCAAACGGCCCCGGCAGCGGACCCGGCCGAGATGCAGCCCGATCATGCGGACAGTTCTCCGGGCGGCTTGCCCCCACCGGTGGCCGAACCCGTGGCGCTGGCGCGCCCGATCGTGCTTGCCGCCGGCCGATTCAGCATCGGCGGCAAGGTTCTGGAGCTCGACCGGATCGTTCCGGTCCCGGTCAATCGCCAATGCACGGACACATCCGGTGAAGGATGGCCATGCGGGCGAATGGCGCGCACGGCCTTTGCCAATCTGGTGCGCGGCCGCACGATCGACTGCGAGGTGCCGTCGGCAGAATGGAACGGTACGGCCATCGCCCGCTGCACGCTGGCGGGCAAGGATCTTTCGCAGTGGCTTGTGGAAAACGGCTGGGCCGAAGCCCGTCCTCACTCGCCCCTCGCAACCAGTGCCGAAACCGCACGGCAGGCCGGCCTTGGGCTGTTTAGTCCTGATCCGCGCCGCCGCGGAACCAGGCCGCAAGACAGCACCAGCCATGGCGACCCCATGAGCGATACCCAACACCAGCAGCCTTGAAAGACCCCGATGAACGAACGTTACGACCTGCAGGAAGCCCTCGTCCAAGTGATGGTGATCATGTCGGCTGTGGACAATGCGATGACCGATGCGGAACTGGCCCGCATCGGCCGCCTGGCGCGCTCCCTGCCCGTCTTCGACGGGTTCGACGAAGCGCAAATCCTGCACGCAGCCCGCGAATGCACGGTCCTGCTTGCGGCCCCCGAGGGTCTCGACGTCACGCTCGAGGTCATTCGCGAGCGCATTCCCGCCCGCTTTGTCGACACGGCCTATGCACTCGCCGTCGAAATCGCAGCCGCCGACCAGCGCATCCGCAACGAGGAAATTCGCCTGCTGCAAATGCTGCGCGACCGGCTCGGTCTCGACAAGCTCACCTGCGCGGCCATCGAGCGCGCCGCCATCGCCCGTTTGCGCCGGCACTGACGGCGAGCCGCCTTCAGGCTGCCACCGGCTCCCTCAGTAGATGCCGACCGGGAAATAGCGCAGGTAGATTTCCGCGAGCCGGCCGCTGCGCGAAAGCGACAGAAGCGCGTGGTCGATTGCCCCGCCGACCGCAGGTTCGTCCTTGCGCGTCATGATGGTCAGGCCTTCGCCGAGGAAGGCATCGGAAAAATAGGGGCCATCGAACAGCCGGCAGCAATTCCCGGCACCCGGGCCGCCGAGCCAGAAAGCCATCTGCAGGCCGTCGCCGAACGCCGCATCCACCTTGCCCGCCGCCAGGCCAGCTTGCATGTCTGCGAGCGTACCGAACGGCACCGGGCTCAGTGTCGGGAAATAGGCTTTCAGCATCGCCTCGTGCACGCTGCCGGCAACGACCCCGACGGGGCGCCCCGTCAGTGCCGCCGCAGTTCCGGTCTCCGGAACCGCGGTGGCGCGGACTGCGAAGCGTGCCGGCAGCCGCAGATAGGGACGGGAAAAGGCAAAATCGCGCCGCAGTCCCGTCGTGACCGCCATGCCCGCGATGACCGCCTCGCCCGCATCCGCCGTCAGGCTCTCGCGCAGTTCCGAAAACGGCAACGCCTGTATCTGGCATTTTGCGATGATATCCAGCTCCTTGCAGATCTCCCGCACGAGATCGATGTGAAACCCCGCAAGCTTGCCGGTCTGATCGATAAAGTTGAACGGCGGGAAATCGACCGCCGTCAGAAACCGAAGCCGTGCGACCGCGGACAAGTCCGGCTTCGGGATCCGCTCCCGACTGTCGAAGCTCGTCGGAAAGATGGCTGGCTCGGCCGTGTCAGCGGCGGCCGTCTTGCCGCTGGCAAGGCCGATCAGCACGCATAGCGCGACGAGTACGCAAATTTTTCTTGAAGAAATTCCGCCTTGCCGCATTATAATCAACTTGGGGTTTAGAGGGGACGCCGCATCATGAGGATGCGACGCTGGCCGCATGCGACTGGCAGACTATCCCGATCAGACGTCCAATTCCACAGCAATCCCATTTGCTGCGGACCGGACAGGCTCGCCCGCGCCGATCGGCGCGATCTCCCCGCATCTCCTCGCCGAGGCCAGGGTCCTTCAACGATTCGGCTTCGCCAAGCCGCTGATCGCCGATCTGCTTTTGCAGGCAACACGCAATGGCACGTCGCTGGAGACGGAACTGCTGTCCTGCGGATCGGTGCGCGCCGAGGCCTATTACGAGGCGCTCGCCGACATCCTCGGCCTGCCTTTCTTGCACAGCATCGAGCCGGCGCACATCGTCGACGTCGAAGGTATCGACACCCAGCTGGTGCGGCCGCAGAACGTGCGCCTTGCGTTCAAGGCACAACCGCCGCTGACCGCGATCGTGCCGATGGCCGGGCGGATCGAACTCCTGCAGGACACGCTGGAGCGCTTTCCCCTGCTGCGCACCCGCCTGGCAGTCACGACTCCGCAGGCAATGCGCTATGCCGTCTGGAGTGCCGGCGCGGCACGGCGTTCGCGCGAGACGACCCGCCAGCTGTTCGAGAGAACTCCGGAACACAGTGCGCGGCTCACCGTCTGGGGTCGGCAGGGATTCTACGCCGGCATAGGCCTGTCGGGGGCCCTGCTCGCCGCTGCGACCGTGCCGCTGATCGCGATTGCGGTGCTGCATGTAATCCTGTCCCTTCTCTTCCTGTCCGCCCTGGTCATTCGCCTGTCTGCGCTTTTCGGACCGCGTCGCAGCGGCCCGCCACTAAAACTCGCTCCCCCCTCCGTGGCGCGGCCCGTCTACTCGGTTTTCGTCGCCCTCTATCGCGAGGCCGACGTCGCGAGGCAGTTGGTCGGAATGCTTGAGCGTCTCGATTGGCCGCGCTCCCGCCTCGACATCAAGCTGATCTGCGAGGCCGACGACGCAGCAACGCTCGGCGTCCTGCGAAGTCTGCCGCTCGGGCCGCAATTCGAGATCGTCACGGTGCCTCCCGGCCTGCCGCGGACGAAGCCGAAGGCCTTGTCCTACGCGCTGCCGGCCGCGCGCGGCGAATTCCTTGTCGTCTATGACGCGGAGGACCGCCCCCACCCCCGGCAGCTCACGGAGGCCTGGGCAAAATTCCGGTCGGGGCCGGCAGAACTGGCCTGTCTGCAGGCCCCGCTGGTAATCTCGAACGCGGGGGCGTCCTGGATCAGCGCGCTGTTCGCGCTCGAATACGCGGCCCTCTTCCGCCGTCTGTTGCCGCTGCTCGCCGCCAAACGTCTCCCCATGCCGCTCGGCGGCACGTCCAACCACTTCCGCACCGAGGTCTTGAAGCGCTGCGGCGGTTGGGATCCGCACAATGTGACCGAAGACGCCGACGTGGGCTTGCGGCTGTACCGCATGGGCTATACGTGCGGCACGGTGGAGCTGCCGACGCTGGAGGATGCCCCGGAAGACATCCGCACCTGGCTCGGCCAGCGCACTCGCTGGTTCAAGGGCTGGCTGCAGACCTGGCTTGTATTGATGCGCCAGCCCGTTCGTCTCGTGGGCGAGATGGGCGTTATGCCGTTTGCCGTGTTCCAGGTGCTGATCGGCGGCCTGCTGCTCTCTTCGCTCACCCATCCCCTGCTGATCGCCTATGTCGGCCATGTCGCCTGGCGGATGGCGGGCGAAGGCCCATACGCGCCGGGCGCCTTCCACCTGTCGCTCTTCTTCATCGACATTGCCAACATCTTCGGCAGCTACGCGGTCTTTATCGCCCTCGGCCGCGCTCCGATGGACCGGCGCGAACGGACCGCCGTCGGCTGGCGATGGGGGCTGGTCGCCCCCTACTGGATGCTGATCTCCGTCGCCGCCTGGCGCGCGGTGGGGGAATTGCGCAACAAGCCGTTTGTCTGGAACAAGACCGCCCACCGACCGACCGCGGTCGCGAACGGCGATCTAACCAATCCCGGCTCGGCGCCAGCTGCTGCATCGGCATGAAGCGCGCCTGGAGCGGGTAGCGGGAATCGAACCCGCGCGTTCAGCTTGGGAAGCTGACAGGCTACCATTACATCATACCCGCAAATGGCATGGCGCAGTCATCGGCGAGTTTGGCGGACCTGTCAAGGGTTGGGGGAGCATTCTGGAACGCATGCAGGTTGGTCGGGTTGATCTGAGCCAGATAGATCGGCCCGCTTCAATTAGAGCGTTCTGGTGCCCCAGGAATTGCACGAAATCGTGGAACGCCGCTTCGCTCGCCAGTGGGCCAACGACCACTGAAATCGATCTCGTTCATCGGCACCGCGATCGTCTTCCACGGAAGAGATCCACGACTGCTCTCGCTGCGTCCAGCGCTGGCTCCCCTGACAGTGGGCGCTGATCGTCAGGGTCGACCACCATCAGGTCCTACGGCCATCCCGTTCCCCTGACGAAGTGGAGGCGGGCCGTCTTCGCCACAGCCGTATCGCGGCCTTCGGTTACTTCATAGACTTTGAACATGCTGAGACCTGTCTGTCGCATGATGTCGGCCACACTGACGTGCATGCCCCGGAGGCGCTTGGCCTCGTTTTCCGCCTCTGTCATGTAAGTTTCACCCCCTCGATCTGTCTCATCGGAATAACAATACCTCGCGCACGTTTACCGGGAATTCAGAATCGGATGCCAGTAATTGGAAGGAAGTGCCTGAGTAGTCCGCCGTTCCGGGGTTGTGATGAATGAGGTCGTGAAAGCACTGGACCTGATCTACGAGGCAGCCTTCGTTCCGGAGACCTGGGACAAAGTTCTCGACGTGATGGCCCAGGGAGCCGGCGCCCACGGCACGGCCCTGTTCAACACCAGCGCCACCAGCATGCGCGTCATCAGTTCCGCTTCACTCGATGATCTCAGCCAGAAGATGCTGGAAGAAGGCTGGATCAACAGGAACACCAGGGCTGCTAAGCTGCTGACTATCGATCACCACGGCTTTATCGACGAGGCGGATTACTTCACCGAGGACGACTACAACACGCAGCCCATTTTTACGGAGGTGATGAAGCCGCTCGGCTACGGATTCGGCACATCGACATTCATCACATCTCCGAGCGGCGACCGGATGATTTTCGCGGTGGAGAAGAAGAAGCGCACGGGGCCCGTCACACCTGCCGCGATCGGCTATCTCGACCAGCTTCGCCCCCACCTGGCACGGGCGGCAATGATGTCCAGCCGGCTTGAATTCGAAAGGATCAAGGCGGCAGTCGAGGCCCTGCAACTGAGCGGGTTGCCATCGGCAGTGCTCAACCGCGACGGCCGCGTCCTGGGCACCAATCAACTCCTGCAGGAAATGGCCCCCCAGATCGCGATCGGAGGATACGACAGCCTCTACTTCCATCATGCCGCCGCCAACCGACTGCTGGCCGAGGGGCTGGAACAACGGCGGGTTCACGGCAGTCTGGCGAGCCGCTCTTTTCCATTGCCGCAAATCGAACAGCACCCGCCAGCCGTTGTGCACATTGTCGCCGTCGAAGGCAACGCGCGAGATATCTTCACCAACGCGGCCGCCCTCCTCGTTGTTACGCCGATAGACCGGACGCGCGTACCGACGGCGGAAACCATCCAGGGACTGTATGACCTGACGCCCGCAGAGGCCAAAATTGCCCGTGCGCTGGCAGCCGGAAACAATGTCGTTTCTGCTGCACTCCAAATGTCCGTCAGCCCGGAAACGGTACGGACGCATGTGAAGGCTATCCTGTCCAAATCGGGAATGTCCCGGCAGGCGGATTTCATCGCCGCGATAGCAAGCATCCGGTCAATTTAAGGCGCAGGAAGTTCCCTTTGATGAAATACATCCATGGGTCTCTTTAGACAAAGCACCGCGGCCTGCGCTCTCAACTTGATATCCGTTTGCCATTAGGCATCATGACGTCCCAATCCGCCAGATGCGGTGACACGATCGATTGAGGGAGAAGAATGGCGAGCACAACGACTCCCTCGGGCACACGAAACCGCGCCAACAGGCAGGCTGCCGGTCGCATGAGCCGCGAGGCCTGGATCGAGGCGGGCATCGCGGCGCTCACCGACGAGGGTATCGCCAACGTGAAGATCCAGGTCATGGCCAAGACACTCGCGGTGTCGCGGTCTAGCTTCTATTGGTTCTTTGCCGATTTGCAGGAACTGCACAGGGAACTGCTTGACTATTGGCTCCGCAAGAACACCAGCCCGATCCTAAAGCACGCCCTTCGCCCCGCGCCGACCGTGACGAAGGCGGTTTGCCAGATTTTCGAATGCTGGGTGGACCCGACCCTCTTTGACCCGCGCCTCGACGCGGCGGTGCGATCCTGGGGACAGGTGGACGCGGCCGTGCGCGGTGTTGTCGACCAGGCCGATGACCAACGTGTCGACGCGCTCACACGCATGTTCCTGCGCTATGATTATCCGGAATCCGAGGCCTTCATCCGGGCCCGGGTTCTCTATTTCACGCAGATCGGTCACTTCACACTCGGCATGCGCGACGACCGGGAAATGCGGCTGCGTCTCTTGCGTCCCTACCTCCTCAGCTTCACCGGCCGCCAGGCATCGGATGATGAGGTCCAGGCCTTTGAAACCCTGATGCGGCGTGTTCAGCCGGACGGCTGAAGGGTGGGCATATCTGTACGCGGGTGTCCCCCCAAGATCCAAGGCAATAGCGGACAGAAGATCAATCGGGCGGCGTAGCCTGCTGCAAGTCTCTGGACATTTGTGTCCAGAGTGATACGGATAGTGCAGATCAGTCGACTGGTTCCTTCATCTTCATCCATGGGGCAGCGCATGAAGCAGCACTCGGCCTTGCCATTCCACCGCTCGGCAGGAGCGCGTGCGGGTGTTTTGCGATGACCCGGCACTACTCTGCTTTTTCGCTCTTCAAGGAGGGCCTCAGGGGCCAGAAGGGATGGCAGCAGGCCTGGCGTTCACCGGCGCCGAAGACGCGTTACGATATTCTCATCATCGGCGGCGGCGGGCATGGGCTGGCGACGGCCTATTACCTCGCGAAGACGCACGATATTCGCAACATCGCGGTCATCGAGAAGGGCTGGCTCGGCGGCGGCAACACCGGACGTAACACGACCGTCGTCCGCTCGAACTACTTCTTCCCGGAAAGCACGGCGCTCTATGACCTGGCCCTCCGTCTCTATGAGACACTTGGGCGGGACCTCAATTACAACATCATGCTTTCCCAGCGCGGCATCGTTACGCTCGCCCACAGCGAAGCGGAGATGGAAATGGCGGCGCGGACTGCGAATGCCATGCAGATCAACGGCACGGATGCGGAGCTGTTCAGCGTCGAGGACGTGCGCCGCGTCCTGCCGCTCCTGAATTTTTCGCCGGAGGCGCGTTACCCGGTGTTCGGCGGCGTCTGGCAGGCCCGGGCCGGCACGGCGCGACACGATGCGGTCGCCTGGGGCTACGCCCGCGCCGCCGACAGGCTCGGTGTCGACATCATCCAGTCCTGCGAGGTGGAGGAATTTCTGATCGAAGGCGGGCGCTGCCGCGGCGTAAAGACCAGCCGCGGCGAGATCCGTGCTGAGCGGACGGGCATGGTCGTCGCCGGCCATTCCTCGCACCTGGCGGCAAAGGCCGGCTTCCGCCTGCCGATCACCTCCTACGCCTTGCAGGCCTGCGTTTCCGAGCCGATCAAGCCAGTGCTCGATACCGTCGTACTGTCTCCAGGCACGGGCACCTATGCCAGCCAGTCGGACAAGGGCGAACTCGTTCTCGGCGGGGCCCTAGACCGAGTCCCCTCCTATGGCCAGCGCGGCAACCTGCCGGTGCTGGAAGACGTCATCGCGGGGCTGCTCGAAATGTTCCCGAGCTTCCGCCAGCTCCGGCTGATGCGGCAATGGGCGGGCATCGTCGATGTGACGCCGGACTCCTCGCCGATCCTCGGCGAAAGCCCGCTGCCGGGCCTCTTTCTCAACTGCGGCTGGGGAACGGGTGGCTTCAAGGCCATCCCCGCCGGCGGTACGCTGCTCGCCCATCTGCTGGCGACGGGAAAACATCACGACGTCAGCCGCCCCTTCGATCTCGACCGTTTTTCACGCGGGCGATTGATCGACGAGGCCGCCGGCTCCGGAATCGCCCACTAGGAGGCCACCATGCAGCTTTTCCCCTGCCCCTTCTGCGGACCGAGGAGCGAGAGCGAATTCCGCTTCGGGGGCGATGCCGGCAACCATCGCCCGGAAGGGTTTCGCGATGTGACGGACGGTGAGTGGACCGCCTATCTCTACGAGCGCAACAACCCGCGCGGGACCGCAAACGAAATCTGGATGCACATGGCCTGCGGCGAAATCTTCTGCATGGAGCGCGACACCGTGCATCACCGCGTGGCGCAGTCCGCAGCACTTGGGGAAGGAGGCCGGCGATGACCGCATGGCGCACTGACGGCGGCACGGCGATCGACCGGTCGCGGCCGCTCGCCTTCACCTTCGACGGCCGAGTGATCGAGGGTTTTGCAGGAGATACCGTCGCCTCGGCGCTCCTCGCCGGTAGCATTTCAGTGCTCGGCCGCAGCTTCAAATACCACCGTCCGCGCGGCCTCTGGGGGGCCGGCGTCGAAGAACCGAATGCGCTTGTCGATATTGCCGGCGGCATGCCGAACACCCGCGCCACGCAGGCGCTCGCCGCGGACGGTCTTAGGGTGCGGAGCGTGAATGCCGAGCCGAGCGCGGAAAAGGATCGCCAAGCCTTCCTCGACGCCTTCTCGCGTTTCATCCCGGCCGCCTTCTACTACAAGACATTCATGTTCCCCGACTGGCACCTCTTCGAGCCGCGCATCCGGCAGATGGCAGGCCTCGGGACCCTGGACGCGACGACAACAGGGCCGGCCTTCGCTGAGCAGATCAACCATCACTGCGACGTGCTGGTGGTTGGTGCGGGGCCTTCAGGTCTGCTTGCCGCCCGCAACGCGATGCGCGCCGGAAAGCGGGTCGTGCTGTGCGACGATGGCCGGGACGTGGGTGGCAGCCTGCTTTTCCGCGCGGCGACCATCGAGGGCAAACCGGGTGCGGAATGGGCAGCCGATGTCGCCGCCGAATTGGAGCAGGCCGGAGCTTTGGTGCTGACCGTCACGACGGCTTTCGGCATCTACGACCACCATCTCGTCGGCCTCAACCAGAAGGGCCCGGATGGTGCGCCGGATCGACTCTGGCGGATTCGGGCCAAGTCTATCGTGCTTGCCACCGGCGCGATCGAACGACCACTACCCTTCGGTAACAACGATCTGCCGGGCATCATGTCGGCCGAGGCCGCGCTGGTCTACCTCCGCCGCTTCGGCGTCGCTGCCGGCCGCAAGGTCGTCGTTGCGACGAACAACGGGCTTGCCCATGAGACTGCCGAAGCGCTGGCGGCGGCCGGTGCGGATGTTACGGTCGTCGACTACCGCAGCGATGCCCCGGCACCCGCCGGTGTGCGGGTGCTGAAGGGACTGACCGTCAAAACTGCGATCGGCCGCCGTGCTGTCAACGCCGTAAAACTTTCCGACGGCACGGTACTGGAAGCGGACACCGTGCTCGCCTCGGGCGGCTTCACACCGACCGTGCATCTCTATTGCCAGGCGCAGGGTAAACTCGACTGGCGCGACGATATTCTCGCCTTCGTTCCCGGCCGGGTGGTCGAGGGTGTCGAGGTGGTTGGCGCTGCTGCAGGGCATTTCCACCTGCCGGCGGCGCTTGCCGACGGTTCGGACCGGAACCTCGGCATCGTCGCGGCCTGGCCGAAGCCGGGCGCGAAGGAACGGGTCTGGATCGACCTGCAGAACGACGTCACGGCCAAGGATGTGGAACTGGCCGTGCGGGAGAATTTCGTCTCCGTTGAGCACGTGAAGCGCTACACCACGCTCGGCATGGCGACCGACCAGGGCAAGACCTCCAATGTCAACGGTCTGGCGCTCATGGCCGAACTGACCGGCCGGCGCATCCCCGAGGTGGGGACGACGACCTATCGTCCGCCGTTCACGCCGGTGCCGCTGACCTCCTTCGCCGGTGCCCGCTCCAGCACGCGCATGGCCCCGCTGCGCCGCCTTCCGCTCGAAAATATGCATCGGGCCGACGGGGCAGTGTTCCGCGACTATGGCGGTTGGCTGCGGCCAGCCTTCTATGGCACGGAGGCACCGGAAGAATGCATCCAGGCCGAAGCCAAGGCCGCGCGCGAGGGCGTCGCGCTTTTCGACGGCTCGCCGCTCGGCAAGATCGAGGTCATCGGCCCCGATGCCGCGCCCTTCCTCGATTTCATCTATTACAACACCATGTCGACGCTGGCGCCCGGTCGCTGCCGCTACGGTTTCATCCTGACGGAGGGCGGAAACATCTACGACGATGGCGTTCTGGTGCGGCTCGATGAAAACCGCTTCGTCGTCTCCTGTTCCTCCTCGCATGTGGCGGGTGTGCATGCCCTGCTGGAAGAATGGCGGCAGGACCGTTTCGATCGCCGGCGCGTCTTCATTCACAACGCGACGGCCGCGATGGCGACGTTGACGGTCACCGGCCCACGGGCGCGGGCACTGTTGGAGACCGTTGATCTCGGCATCACGCTCGACGATGCGGCCCTGCCGCACATGGCCGTCGTGTCCGGCGCATTCGAAGGCGTTGCGGTGCGGATCGCCCGTATCAGCTTCACCGGCGAGCGCTCCTACGAAATCTCGGTGCCGGCCGACCACGCTGCCGCACTGTGGGCGAGACTGAAGCAGGCCGGCGAGGCTTTTGGCGCGACCTTGCTCGGCCTCGAAGCGCTCATGATCCTGCGCGCGGAAAAGGGCTATGTGGTCATCGGCAAGGACACCGACGGCACCAGCCGGCCGATGGATTTCGGCCTCACCGCGCCGCTGGAACGAAAGAAGGTGGAATTCATCGGTCGCCGCTCGCTGATCACCGAGGATGCCGCCCGCTCGGATCGTCGCCAGTTCGTCGGGCTGGAAGCGATCGATGGCAAGGGTGTGCTGCCGACCGGCGCGCATGGCATCGAGCGCCATGGCCACAGTCTTCGCAGCACCGGCTATGTCACGTCGAGCTACTTCAGCGCAGCCCTGCAAAGGCCGATCGCGCTCGGACTGATCGAGCGCGGCCTGTCCCGCATGGGCGACGTCATCGAACTGCAGCACCTCCGAAACGTCAGGCGGGCGCGCATCGTCCCCGCTTGCGCAT
Organism: Mycoplana sp. 10N416; assembly: GCF_056394765.1. NCBI lineage: Bacteria > Pseudomonadati > Pseudomonadota > Alphaproteobacteria > Hyphomicrobiales > Rhizobiaceae > Mycoplana > Mycoplana sp. 10N416. The sequence continues at coordinate 265,718 of NZ_JBFTIM010000009.1, forward strand.
TTGATGAGGAAGGGAGCCGCCTTCATGCTTGACACCGCCGCCAAATGGCAGACCGAGCCGGATTGGGCACATGCCCGCCTCGCAGGCCGCCCCATCGAGGTCGGCGCCGTCACCGGCGTGCCACAACGCCTCGTCAGCGGTGACATCGACCGCTTCCTCGCCCGCCATGATTTCGGCAAGGACGTCGGCGCGCTTGGGCTTGCCTTCGGTGACCGCTATGCGGTGCGTGTCGCCCGCGATCGGTTGCTCATTATCGGACTGCCAGATTCCGATTTGCGGGATGGGTGGCATGACGAGGGCTATGCGGTCTCGACCGTCAGTTCCGCCTTGCGCCTCTTCGAAGCGAGGGGGGACGGCGTTCGCGATCTTCTGGCGCGAGCGACGACGATCGATCCTGACAATCCGGGCCCCTGCGCCGCCATGCCGTTTGGCGGCGTGATGGGCACCGTATACCGCCACGGCGATACCGAGACCCTGCGCATTCATGTGGATCGGGGGCTTGCCGCCTACCTTTGGGAGTGGTTCCAATGGCAACCACTCTTTTTGCAAGAGTAGGTTCATTTCTGGAGGAGCGACCCGCACTGATGCGGGCACAAAAGGGGAGTTGAGACAATGAGAAGAATTCTGATCCTCGGCACGGCGCTTGGCCTGCTCATGGGCACCGCGGCACGGGCGGAAGACCTGACTTTCGCCGTGGCCGGTCCGCTGACGGGACCGCTCGCCACGATCGGCGACCAGTTCCGGCAGGGCGCGCAGGCTGCCGCCGATGCCATCAACGCCAAGGGCGGCGTGATGGGCCGGCAGATCAAGCTGCAGTTCGAGGACGATCAGTGCGACCCGAAGCAGGCCGTCTCGGTCGCCAACCGCATTACCGCAGCCGGGATCCAGTTCGTCGACGGCCATGCCTGCTCGGGCTCGAGCATTCCGGCCTCGGCGGTCTATGCCGAAAACGGCACGCTGATGATGAGCCCGGCTTCCTCCAACCCCGTCATGACGGATGATGCGGCCGCCAAGGGCTGGACCAACATCATGCGCCTCTATACCCGCGACGACGCCCAGGGCGCCTTCATCGGTCCGTGGATCGCCGAGAAATATGCCGGCAAGAACGTCGCCGTCCTGCACGACAAGACAGCCTATGGCCAGGGTGTTGCCGATGCGGTTCGCGCCACCATGAACGACAGCGGCCTCACGGAAGTCCTCTACGACGGCATCAATGCCGGCGAGAAGGACTACAACGCACTCGTGACGAAGCTGAAGGATGCCAAGGTCGAGGTCGTCTATTTCGGTGGCTACCATCCGGAAGCCGGCCTGATCCTGCGCCAGGCCGCCGAGCAGAACTACAAGTTCCAGCTGATCATGCCCGACTCGATCGCTTCGCCGGAATTCTGGCAGGTCGCAGGTCCGGCCGGCGAAGGAACGATGTTCGTCTTCCCGTCAGACCCGCAGGCCAAGCCCGAGGCAAAGCAAGCCGTCGAGAAGATCCAGGCCGGCGGCTTCAAGCCGGAAGGTTTCACGCTCTTCTCCTATGCGGTGATCCAGGCCTTTGCCCAGGGCATCGAGCGTGCCGGCTCGGATGATCCGACCAAGGTCGCCGAGGCATTGAAGAACGGCCAGCCGATCGACACCGTCGTCGGAACCGTCACCTTCGACGAAAAGGGCGACCTGAAGAACGCCAGCTACGACATCAACCGCTGGACCAACGGCAACTACGCCCCGATCGCACAGTAGGACGTGCACGAAGCGAACGAGAAAAGGGACCCGGCCAATGGCCGGGTCCGAACTCTGCAACCCGCCGATCTTTCGGCGGGTTCTGTTTTGCACGCCCTCCCCTGCAGTCCGGGTCGGCGGGACCCGTGGCCAACATCACGGCGAAGATGTGCCGATGCCTCGACCTCGGGACGTTCATCCCGAAAGAGGTCTCAACGTTGGGTGCCGTCAGGGGTGACAACCGGCGACGGGCCGCCAGTGCCAGATTGGTACGTGGGATCACGGTCAGTGGAAGCGGTGTTTTCCGGGGTCGTCTTGTCTTCGGAGGTCGTCCCGGCGTCGGGCTTTGGACTGTTCGCTGGCTGGCTCACGGCTGGTGCCGTCGAACCCGTTACGGACGAATCCAGTGTTTCGCCCCAATACTCCACGGCGCCCCAGGCAATCAGGGCCAGCAAAAGCCCGCCGGCAAGGACCACCGCAACGGGGCGGCCCAACGGCCCCTGGCGGGCCTGGACAGCACCCACTTTCAAAGCCGGTTTTGGTTGGGCGGCATCTGGATGTCGGTTTGAACTAATCAAAACGTGTCTCCTCTCGAGATCTTTCTCCGTGTTCGAATGGCTAACCTCCGGACCCTCGGGCAGGTTCCAAATGACTGGCAAATCTTGTCGGCGCCGAAGCCGGATCGATCTGTTCTGAGGCAACCGTCCGAAGACTGACGCGCACAAGTATTCCTAACTCGACGGGAGAACCTGGATATTCGGGGAGTGTCTGTCGTTGCCGCGAGACCTTCGCCTGACGGCGCGCTTTGTATGCGGGCCGCTGCGCGCTCGGTCTATTTCATGATCGCGGAGAAGCGCGGATCGAAAGCACGCCCGATAGGCTCGGCAGCGGCTCCAAGGGCCACCGACCAGGGGTCGGTCATGCCAAGCGTAAGGCGCGGGAGGTTTCTTCCGGGCCGGTCGGCGATCGACGGCAGCAATGGCTCCATCGCGTCGAGCAATCGGCGGGCCAGAGCTTCGGGCGCGCCCCCGCAGACGATCACAGTCTGGGGATCGAAGATCGTCTCGACCAGGTGTACCGCCCAACGCAGGTTGCTGGCTGCGTGCGACACCCATTCGAGGATACGCGGATCGTCCTCGGCCGCGAGCCGGCCGATCTCGCCATGGACGCCATGCGCGGCCGCATCGATGCCGAGGTGGAGGTAGAGCGAGGCGAGTGAAGCTCGATGCTCGAGCGCCGTCCGTTTCGGATCGCCCGCTGAAAGCAGGGCCATGCCGATCTCGCCGGCATTGCCGTTCGCCCCGCTATAGAGTTCCGAATTCAGGATCAACCCGGCGCCGATGCCGTAGCCGAGATAGAGACACACGGCATTGTCCAGCCCATGGGCCGCGCCGACCATCCGCTCCGCGGTGGCGCAGGCGGCGGCATCGTTCCGCAGGCTGACTTTCAATCCGGTGCGTGCGGCCAGCGTCTCGAGCAGCGGAAACTTCTGCCAGGCCTCCATCATCCATTGATCGTTGTCTGCCCCTTCCACGCCGAAGGGGCCGGGCATGGCGACGCCGAGCCCGACCAGACGCTTCTCCGATTCCGCGGCGACCTTTGCCAGTTCCCCCCTCACCCCGGCGATCAGGTCGAGCACGACCTTTGTCCCATTCGCCGGTCCGCCGGCCGGCAAGTCGGCCTCAGCGCGCGCCAATTGCGTGCCCACGAGATCGACCGCAACGGCCCGCGTCACGTACCGGTCGATCTGCAGACCGATCGCAAATGCACCGGTAGAGACAAGAGCGTAGGGTGTGGAAGGTTGCCCGCGACCGTTGCGAACCGCCTCCTGCGGCACGACCAGACCGTCGCGTTCCAGTTCCTCGATGATGTTCGACACCGTCTGCTTCGTCAGGCGCGTGGCCCGGGCAAGATCGGCGCGGGAAAGCGCGCCGTTCACCCGCAGCGCATCGATCGTCACACGACGGTTGTGGGCACTCGTGCCTTCGTGGTTCGTGCCGCTCTTGGCACGGATCTGCCGTGGGTCGGTCATCCCGCAATTCCTCTTGACAGGAACTAAGAGACTGGGAAAGATTTAAGTCAAGTTATTTGACTTAATGAGGGGCCGTAAGAGCTCCAGGGAACCGATGCCGGCCGATCCGGCAGGATGACTGCATGTTTCGGCATTCCGTTCGCGGAGTGTCGTCGCCGCTTTTCGCGGCACCGCTGTTTGTCGCGCTTGAAAACTAGGAGGTAGAGATGTCGAATTCGATCACCAAAGCCCTTATCGGGGCAGCGCTGTTGAGCGCGTCCTTCGCTCACCACGCTTTTGCCGAAACCACTCTGAATGCGCTGTTCATGGCCCAGGCCGCCTACAGCGAGGCGGACGTGCGTGCCATGACCGAGGCCTTCACCAAGGCCAATCCGGACATCAAGGTCAATCTCGAGTTCGTCCCCTACGAGGGCCTGCACGACAAGACCGTGCTGGCGCAGGGATCGGGCGGCGGCTACGACGTCGTGCTGTTCGACGTCATCTGGCCGGCGGAATACGCGGCCAACAACGTGCTGGTCGACGTCTCGTCCCGCGTCACCGACGATATGAAGAAGGGCGTCCTTCCGGGTGCCTGGACGACCGTCCAGTATGACGGCAAGTCCTACGGCATGCCCTGGATCCTCGATACGAAATATCTGTTCTACAACAAGGAAATCCTGGAGAAAGCCGGCATCACGGCGCCGCCGAAGACCTGGGACGAACTGGCCGAACAGGCAAAGACCATCAAGGACAAGGGCATCCTGCAGACGCCGATCGCCTGGAGCTGGTCGCAGGCGGAAGCCGCGATCTGCGACTACACCACCCTCGTCAGCGCCTATGGCGGCGAATTCCTCAAGGACGGCAAGCCGGCCTTCCAGAGCGGCGGCGGGCTGGACGCGCTGAACTACATGGTCACCAGCTACAATTCCGGCCTCACCAACCCGAACTCCAAGGAGTTCCTGGAGGAGGACGTGCGCAAGGTCTTCGAGAACGGCGAAGCCGCCTTCGCGCTGAACTGGACCTACATGTACAACCTCGCCAACAGCGGCGCGGACAGCAAGGTCACCGGCAAGGTCGGCGTCGTTCCCGCCCCCGGTGTCGCCGGCAAGAGCGAAGTGTCGGCCGTCAACGGCTCGATGGGTCTCGGCGTCACCTCGGTGAGCAAGCATCCGGACGAAGCCTGGAAGTACATCGTCCACATGACCTCGCAGGACACGCAGAACCAGTACGCCAAGCTCAGCCTGCCGATTTGGGCCTCCTCCTACGAGGATCCGGCCGTGACGCAGGGCCAGGAAGAGCTGATCGGCGCGGCCAAGCTCGGCCTCGCCGCCATGTATCCGCGCCCGACGACGCCGAAGTACCAGGAACTCTCGACCGCCCTGCAGCAGGCGATCCAGGAGGCGCTGCTTGGCCAGGCTTCCGCAGAGGATGCGTTGAAATCGGCTGCGGAAAACAGCGGCCTCTGAGCCAAAACGCAAGGAATGCGGGTGGCGCTCGCCGCCGCCCGCAGGCACCGCCCAGTGAGTAGGGTGCGTATTTGACAGGACTGCGCCGGACGTGATCCGCTTTGGGACCAGATCGGCCCGATGGACCGCGACTGGTCGCATTGATGGAAAGGCTGCCCGATGTCCGGCACCTGGATGACGACGCGCGCATGGCTGCTCATGGCGCCTCTGCTCGCGGTCATGATCGCCGTGATCGGCTGGCCGCTGGTAGACACCGTCGGGCTGTCCTTTACCGATGCCAAGCTCGTCGGAACGGGTGGCAATTTCGTCGGCCTCGAAAATTACACGAAGATGCTGTCGAGCACGAACTTCCAGCGCACGCTGGTGACGACGGCATGGTTCGCGATCATCTCGGTCGCCGCGGAGATGGTGCTCGGCGTTCTCGCAGCCCTGCTGCTGAACCAGCAATTCCGCGGCCGCACCGTCCTGCGCGCGCTGATGATCCTGCCTTGGGCTCTGCCGACCGTCGTCAACGCCACGCTGTGGCGGCTGATCTACAATCCGGAGTACGGCGCCCTCAACGCAGCCTTGACGCAGATCGGCCTGTTGGACAGCTATCGCTCATGGCTCGGCGAGCCCGGCTCGGCTCTGACCGCGCTGATCGTTGCCGACTGCTGGAAGAACTTCCCGCTGGTGGCGCTGATCGCGCTGGCCGCCCTGCAGGCGGTGCCGCGCGACATCACCGCCGCTTCGCTCGTCGACGGCGCCGGCCCGTTTTCCCGATTCCGTTTCGTCATCCTGCCCTATCTCGCCGGTCCCCTGATGGTGGCGCTGGTGTTGCGGACGATCGAGGCCTTCAAGGTCTTCGACATCATCTGGGTAATGACCCGCGGCGGCCCGGCAAACAGCACGCGTACGCTGTCGATCCTCGTCTACCAGGAGGCCTTCTCGTTCCAGCGAGCCGGCTCTGGCGCCTCGCTGGCGCTGATCGTCACCCTGATCGTGACGGTCCTGGCGCTGGCCTATGCGGCACTGGTGCGCAGGACCGCGGGGAGTGCCGCCTGATGGAACGAAAGAGTCTTGCCTTTTCCATATTCATCCACCTTGCGGCGTTGCTGCTGGCCGCGGTCATCCTGGCGCCGCTCGTCTGGCTGTTCGTCATGAGCATTTCGCCGGCGGCCGATCTTTCCGCCAAGCCGCTGCGCTGGTGGCCGCAATCGGCTGATTTCTCGCGCTATCAGCTGCTGTTGTCGACTGTGGCAAACAGCGCGGGCGCAGCCTTCACGGCGTCGCTGCGCAACAGCCTGATGGTGTCCGGCATGGCGACGGTCGCCGCAATCGCGCTTGCCATTCCCGCCGGCTGGGCCGTGTCGCGCGCGCCCGCGCTCAACTGGTCGCTGTCGCTGGTGATCGCCACCTACATGCTGCCGCCGGTGGCGCTGGCCGTCCCGCTCTACATGGGTCTCTCCTATCTCGGGCTGCTGAACAACGTGTTCGGGCTGGCGCTGGTCTACCTGACGATCCTTGCCCCCTTCACCACCTGGCTGATGAAGTCCGGCTTCGACACGATCCCGCGCGAAATCGAGGCCGCCGCGATGATCGACGGCGCAAGCCTCTGGCAAACGCTGCGGATCCTTACGCTGCCGCTCGCCGCGCCGGTCGTGGCGACGTCGGCATTGTTCGCGTTCCTGCTCGCCTGGGACGAGTTCTTCTACGCGCTGTTGTTCACGTCCGACCAGCGCGCCAAGACCTTGACGGTCGCCATTGCCGATCTCGCCGGCGGCCGCGTCTCCGATTACGGCCTGATCGCGACCGCCGGTGTGCTTGCCGCCCTGCCACCGGTGCTGATCGGGTTCCTCATGCAACGCGCCCTGATTTCCGGGCTGACCAGTGGCGGCGTCAAGGGATGACCGGGGGATGAGCATGACGGTACAAAGAACACGCCCGGCCGGGCTTGTCGCGATCGATCGCGAAATGGCGCGGCAGCGCGCCGATGCCATCGCCTCCTTCGACAATGCGCGCGACATGGCAATGACGATCGCCGCCTCGCTTCGGCGGACCGGCCGGCTGCTGCTGCTCGGCATGGGCGGTTCGCATGCGGTCGGCCGTGCCGTCGAGCCGCTCTACCGTGCGCTCGGCATCGATGCCATTGCCTTGCCGCTGTCCGAGCAGCTCGGCCAGCCGCTGCGCGTCGATGGCAGCACCATCCTGCTGACGTCGCAATCGGGCGAGAGCGCCGAGGTTTTGCGTTGGTTTGCCGAAACCGGGGGAACGCCGGAAACCTTCGGACTGACGCTGGAAGCGAACTCCTTTCTTGCAAGAAGCGCGCCCTGCCTCGTCGGTGCCGGCGGCACTGAGCTCGCCTTTGCCGCCACCCGGAGCCTGACGATCAGCCTTGCCCTGCATCTCGCCGTCCTCGCCGCCCTGGGAGACGATCCGGCGACCACTCTTGCCGCTCTGCAGGATGCGCAGGAGCCGGATATTTCCGAGGCTGTGGCAGCGCTGGCCGAGGTTGGCGTCGTCGTCACGTCCGGACGTCGGCTTCAGGGTGCGGCAGAGGCGCTGGCGCTGGGCCTTACCGAACTGTCCCGCCGCCCCTGCTTCTCGCTGGAAGGTGGCCAACTGCGCCACGGGCCGATGGAGATGCTGGGGCCGAGCGTCGGCGTCGTGCTCTTCCGCGGCAATGACCCGACGGCCGGTCTCGTCACGGCGATGGCCGCTTCTGCGGTCGCGACCGGAGCACCGGTCGTGGTCTTCGACGCATCCGGCGAAGCAGCAGTTCCAGGAACTGTGACGCTCGCCTTCAAGCCCGCGACCGGGCTGGCGGCGACGCTTGCGATGTTGCCGGTCGCGCAGCGCCTGATGATCGCCTTTGCCTGGCAACGGGTGGAGGATGTCGGCACCCCGGTGCGCACCACCAAGATTACGCGGAGCGAATGATGCGTCCGCTTGCTGTCGTCGGCAACGTCAATGTCGACCTGATCCTTGGGCCCGCCGCGCCCTGGCCCAAGGCGGGCACGGAGATCATCGTCGACCATGACGAGCTTCGCGTCGGAGGCGCGGCCGGCAATACCGCGCTCGCCTGGGACGGGCTCGGCGTCGATTTCGCCATCGCCGCCAATGTCGGCTCCGACCAGTTCGGCCGCTGGCTCAAGGAGGGTTTTGGCGGGCGCGCGGAAAAGTGGCCGGTGCGGCCGGAGGGGACAACGCTGTCGGTCGGCATCACCCATCCCGACGGCGAACGCACCTTCTTCACCACCCGCGGGCATCTGGCGCGCCTCAGCCTTGCCGACGTGCTCTCGGTGCTGGACGGCCCCGCTCTCAGCGGCGGCTACACGCTGCTCTGCGGCTCGTTCCTGACCGACGACCTGACGGCCGACTATCCCGCCTTCTTCGACTGGTCGGACCGGTACGGCATTGCCGTTGCACTCGACACCGGCTGGCCGCTCGAAGGCTGGACGGAGGCGAACAAGTCGGCCGCACGAGGCTGGCTGTCGCGCTGCCGCATCGCGATCATGAACGAGGTGGAATCGACGACGCTCACGGATACGGACGACCCGGCGACCGCCGCGAAAGCGCTCCGTGCGTTGATGCCGGACGGTGCGACCGTCGTCATCAAGCGCGGTCCGGACGGCGCGATTGCGCTCGGTTCCGACGGCATGCTCCTGTCGCAGGCGGCACCGGCCGTGACGGTCGTCGACACGATCGGCGCGGGCGACGTCTTCAACGCCGGCTTCCTGGCCGCGCTCGCCAGAGACGAGCCGCTCGCAGCCTGCCTGAAAGCCGGGACCGATCTCGCCTCGCACGCCATTTCCACCCTTCCGCGCAGCTATGGCGGGTCCATTCACTTCGGGGAGACGACGCCTTGAGCGCGCTGGAAATCGTAAATGTCCGCAAGGCCTATGGCGACGTCGAGACGCTGAAGGGCATCGACATCACGCTGGAGAATGGCGAGTTCCTGGTGCTGCTCGGCTCGTCCGGTTGCGGCAAGTCGACCCTCCTCAACATCATCTCGGGCCTTGCGGAGGCGACCGGCGGAGACGTGCGCATCGGCGGGCGGTCGGTGCGCGGCGTGCATCCGAAGGATCGCGACATTGCCATGGTCTTCCAGTCCTATGCGCTCTATCCGAACCTGTCGGTCCATCGCAATATCGGCTTCGGGCTGGAAATGCGAAAGGTACCCGCCGCCGAGCGTGACCGGGCGGTGCGTGAAGTGGCGAAGCTCCTGCAGATCGAAAACCTGCTCGACCGCAAGCCCTCCCAGCTTTCGGGCGGCCAGCGCCAGCGCGTGGCGATCGGCCGGGCGCTCGTTCGGAAGCCGGAGGTGTTCCTGTTCGACGAGCCGCTCTCGAACCTCGACGCGAAGCTGCGCATGGAGATGCGCACCGAGCTGAAGCGCCTGCACCAAATGCTGCAAACGACGATGGTCTATGTCACGCACGACCAGATCGAGGCGATGACGCTGGCGACTCGGATCGCCGTGATGCGCGACGGGCGGATCGAGCAGCTCGGCACGCCGGAGGAAATCTACAACCGGCCGGCGACGCTCTATGTGGCGACCTTCGTCGGCGCGCCGCCGATGAACCTCCTCGAGGTCACCGCGTCGGGCGGTTCGCTGATGTTCGGCGACATCGCCCTGCCTTTGCCCGCCGAACGTTACGCCCTCCTCAAGGAAGGCCAACGCCTTGTTCTCGGAATTCGGCCGGAGGCACTGCAGCCAGGCCGTGGGCCCGGCATCACCATCGATGCCCGCGCCGAGGTGGTGGAACTCACCGGACCGGAGCTCGTCGTCTCTGCGAATGCGGGCGGGCAGAAGATCGTCGCCTGCCTGCCGTCGCGGGCGCGGGTGGAACCAGGAGAGGTACTGAGCCTTTCCTTCGAACCAGACATGATGCACCTGTTCGATGCGGACACCGGGCGAAGGGTCGGAGGGTGAGTTCGACTGCTGCGGCGGCCAAGAAACGGGCTGCAAAGACAAAGCGACGAGACGGCGAGCACCTGCGAAAGGCCGACCGCAGGAGCTGTCGCAACTCCGCAAGCCGAGCATTGCTCGATGGATCTGTCACGCGGAGACTCTGCCGTGGCCGCGACTTCTACTGTACAAGGACCGGTCCAGCCTTCATGATCTGAGCCGTCGGATCATATCGGAGGGATTACCTTATGATGGATCGATGGCCCTCAATCAGGTACCCGGAATGGCGTGAAACCTGCACCGCACTTCACCTGTGGTGCCAGATCGTGGGCAAGTACCGCCTCGCTCACACGCCATGGGTCAACCATTCCTGGCACGCGACGCTTTACGTCACGCCCCGCGGACTGACGACTGGACCGGTTCCGGATCAGACCGGGCTGGTGACCCTGAGCCTGGATTTCTGCGATGATGTCCTGGTGGCCGAGGCGGAGGGCGGCGCGCGGGCAACATTTCGGTTGGAGCCCATGAGCGTCGCCGAGTTCCTCGACCGGACCAGGAAAGCGATCCTGGCGGTTGGCGGACAGCCGACAATTCACGGGACCCCGAACGAGGTCGCCGATCCCGTGCCGTTCGCCGAGGACCATGCCGAGCGCCCTTACGACGCGGACGCCGTTTGTCGCTTCCACCGGGCGCTGGTCAGCGCCTCGCGCTTGTTCGAACAGTTCCGGACGAGCTTCCTGGGGAAGGTTTCACCGGTGCATCTCTTCTGGGGATCTTTCGATCTGGCAATTACACGCTTTTCAGGGCGGCAAGCTCCGCGTCATCCTGGCGGCGTACCCAACCTCCCCGACACCGTTTCGCAGGAAGCCTACAGCCACGAAGTGTCTTCGGCCGGGTTCTGGCCGGGAGGCGCCGGAGCTGACGACGCGATGTTCTACTCCTACGCCTACCCCGCGCCGAAAGGATTCTCCGATCGCAAGGTCGAACCTGCCGACGCCTGGTTCGATGAAACGCTCGGAGAGTTCCTGCTTCCGTACGAGGCAGTGCGCCGGAGCGGGGATCCCGAGCGGACGCTGCTGCTGTTCCTCGACTCAACCTACCGCGCAGCCGCCGACACGGGAAACTGGCCCCGTGTCGACCTGGAATGCGAGCAGGGTCGCCTATGTGTCCCTCGCAAAATTTAGCCGTCTCGAATCTGAATGGCGGTCAGGCATGTGGCCGACAGAGGCAAGCTGAGCACCTCCCCTGTCAGCACGATCGCGAGTGATCTAAATGCTGCCGTCCCCGAAGCTTTCCACCTCACCGTCGATGACGTCCATCGTTTCCGGATCGATCTTCACCTTGAAGACATTGCCGCTCTCGTCCGTCACCCGCAGATTGTAGCAGCCATCGTCGATCTTGAGCTTGTTGATGGTCCAACCAAATTCGGTCGTAAGCTGCGTCAGCGCTTCGCGAGACTGCTCTTGCCCCGCAGGGACGCGGCATTCATCAGCAGCCACGGCAGCGGTTGCCGGCAGAACAGCAAGGAAAGCGAGCGTTGTCAGTGCCTTGTTCATGGATCCAAACTCCTCGGTTGCGATTGTCCACGCAACAACAATCACCCCCGAAACTGACGAGCCTCTGAAGAAAGTCGGCGATCGTCGTCAGCTTGCCGTCAGGAACGAAAGGCTCCGCAGGAAGATGGCAGGGGGTGTTCAGACGAAAAAGCACCGGCCATCCAGTCGATGGCCGGTGCCTGGGTTAGGTCCTCTTTACCCCTGTCGATTGGGGCGGATCAGAACTCCTCCCAGCGTTCGCGCGGCGCGACTGCCGCGTTTCCGCTGCGGCCCGCAAAACTTGCTACTCGCTGGATCAATGCGCGCGCCGGCGACCGAGCGGCCGGAGCTGGCTCTTCCTGCACCGTCTGCCGAGCCTCGCCGAAGCGGAACTTGGCGAGCAGCTCGTTGAGCGCGCCCGCCTCCGAGGCGAGGCTGTGGCTGGCGGCGGACGACTGCTCCACCATTGCAGCGTTCTGCTGCGCGCCCTGGTCCATCAGGTTGACGGCCGTGTTGATCTCACCCAGGCCGACGGACTGCTCGCGGGCGGCCTCGACGATCGCCGTGACGTGGTGACTTATTTCCTGCACCTCAGCGGCGATAGTCCGCAGCGCATTGCCGGTCTCGTCGACGAGCGCCACGCCGGTGTTGACCTGCTCGGCCGAACTCGTGATGAGCGCCTTGATCTCCTGCGCTGCTTTCGCCGATCGCTGTGCCAGTTCACGCACCTCCTGCGCGACGACGGCAAAGCCCTTTCCGGCATCTCCGGCCCGCGCTGCTTCCACCCCGGCGTTCAGCGCAAGCAGGTTCGTCTGGAAGGCGATGTTGTCGATCACGACGATGATGTTGTTGATCTCGCGGGAGGACGTCTCGATCGCCCCCATCGCGGTCACCGTTTTTTCGACGATGACACTGGAGCGTTCGGCCTGTTCGCGCGCCCGCTCGACCAGACCGCCGGCCTCGCCCGCCCTCTGGCTCGTGTCCCGTACCGCCGTCGTGATCTGCTCGATGGCAGCGGCGGTCTCCTCGACCGAGGCGGCCTGCATTTCCGTGCGCTTGGAGAGATCATCGGCTGCGGCCCGGATTTGCTCCGAACCGGAATGAATGGCAGCGGCGTTGTGACCGACGGAACGCAGCGCCTCTTCCAGTTTGCTCGCCGACTGGTTGAAGTCGGTCCGCAAGCGATCGAGAGATTCCGCGAACACCGTTTCGATCCGATGACCGACGTTGCCTTCGGCCAGTTGACCAAGCGCAGTACCGAGCGCGTCGACCGCTTCCTGCATCTTTTGCGCCTCGACGGCTCTCTGCGCTTCGCGCTCGCGCCGCTCGCGTTCAGTCAATTCGCGGCCTTCGTGGGCTTCTACCTCCAGTCGGCGATTGTTGCGACCGGCTTCGCGGAACACTTCCACCGCGCGCGCCATCTCGCCGATCTCATCCCTGCTCTCGACCGACGGTATCGACGTCTCCAGGTCGCCGTTGGCCAGTCGGGACATGGTTTCCGTCAGCGACTGGATGGGCCGCGTAACCCGGGTCGTGACGATCCAGAAGGCAAACAGGCCCAGGACCACGGCAGCAATCAGCACCGCCGTGCTGGCGATGAAGCCGTTGCGTCCACTGTCCTCGATCTGCTGCGTATAGGAGCCTGCAGATTGGCCGATGACGTTCGACAGCGCCAACAGGCCGTCGATGGCCTTTGTCGCCGAGGCCATCCACTCGTCACCGGTCAGCGGGTAATCGCGGCCTTGCGCACTGGCGGCGTAGATGTTTTTGCGAACATCCTGAAACGTGCCGAAGTACTCCGAGCGCACCGCAGCGATCGCAGACAGCACCGACGGGTCGGCGAAGTCGCGGCCCTCATAGCTTTCGATCGACACCCAGGACTGCTCGAGCCGTCCACGATATTCGGAAAGCGTTGCGAGCGTACCGTCGTCCAGTCGGGCGCCGCGCGCGATCGCACCACCGATTGCGGCACGCTCGCGTCCGGCATACTCGCTGACCACCCAGATGGCCTGCCTCAGGTCGAGGACGATTTGCGTCCGGGCAAGCGCCGACGATGGCGTTACCTGCGCGTCGATGCGCAGATGCTGCGACGACATGATGAGCGCGGTCGCCGTCGGCACCCACTGGCCTTGGATCTCCGGATTTCGCGCAGCTCCGTCCACAGCCAGTTGACCGTCGATGTCGCGGCGCAGAACCTTCAGGGCGTCGTGGTCCTGCCGGACCTTTGAGATCATCTCGTCCTTTTCCTTGAAGTCGGGCGAGTTCTTCAGCCGGTCGAGAGCCGCTTCGAGCGCCTCGTCCGCCCGTCGGCGATGCTCGGCTATCTTCGCGACCGTTTCCGGTGCGGCGCTGGCCGATTTGCCGAAGGCGGTGTTGATCATTCCCCGTTCGCTCGCGAGCGAGCCGGCGCTTGCCAGGAAGAGATCGCCGATCTCATTGTTCGTCCGCATGGCCTGCGCGCTGCGCATGCTATCCCATGTCGAGAACATATTCATGCTGGCCAGGACCAGCAGCGTCGCGCCGAAGGCCGACAGGATCAGAAGCAATGTGGCGCGGATCGTGATTGCGATCCGGCTGGAAGCCTTCGCTGCAAGAGGACTTGGCCCAGCCGCCATGCCTCCGGAAATAAGCGCGTTCGTCATAGATAGACCCTTCCCCACCTATCGTGGTTCCTCATGGGTTTAGTCAGTGTCGGGGAGGCGGCATCCTGCCACCTGGAGGTCGGGCCGCCGTCATGCGGCCTGCACGTTCGCCAGACGTCTCTGGCACTGTTGCTTGCGGTTCAAGCCCGCGCGCTCTGCCTGTCGCACGACCGCTGCACCGCACTCCCCCTTGCGCCGCAGCCCTCGTCCGATCCGTGATCGATCATTCGGCAGACGCGACGAAGTGGCGGTGACGGCCAGAACAATGAACGGTACCGTACGATTGCAGACGTCAGTTAACAATCACTTACGGCAGTACTAAAAAAGCCCGCCTTGAATTTGCAAAAAGCCAACTCTCCAACAGGGCGGATTATCATGGCAAATCAAGATGAAGTGGGCCCATTTGTCGCGCGTCCGCGCCTGTTCTCCGTGGCGGGACGGGACGAGGAAACACTGCGTCCGCGGACCGGCCGTATGCCGTGCTCCCGCGTTGCCGGTTCCTCGCCCTCAAGCAACCAGACACCGCTTCCCAGCGTGAACAGAAAAAGGACGTAGGTGGCATTCCAAAAATGAACCGTCCAGCCGACACAGAAGAGGCTGGCCATCGCCGCAAGATAGGCCAGGCGATAGGCCATCAGCTTCGGATCCGCAGACGCAGGCCGCGTCGAAACGCTGAGAAAAATAGCGAGAAACGCCGCAAGCATCGCAAGCGCGGCGGGGATGCCATAGACGATTGCGTGGTAGAGCCAGAACATGTCGATGCTTGGCGGCATCCACTCCGGTCGCTCCCAATCCTCCATGCCAGTGCCGAAGATCGGATGGTTCAGTGCGGACGAGGAGCCGAAGTGCCAAATCAGCACACGGAAATAGGCGTTCGCCGGGCTGAAGGAGAAGTATGTAAACGCAAATTGAAAGACGCTCTGGTTGGAGGCAATTGCGACGGCTGCGTAGCCGGCTAACATTACAGCCCAAAACAGTTTCCAGCGTTCCTTTACGTGCGCCAGCAGGCCATTCCAGGTGAGCAGCAGGATCTGCACGGACAGGGCGGTCAGCGGTCCTGAAGACAAGGACAGGAACGCCGTCACGGCGACCACCGATGTTCGAAAATAGCGTTTGACCACGCTCTGCCCGTAACCAAGGACCAGATGCACCGGCGCTAGGGCACTGCCGACGACCACACCGAACAGGATTGGATGTTCCAGGACGCTCTGAACGCGCGTCAGTCCCCAGCGCGTGTCGGGGACAGCATAGTGCGTCGTGAACAGCGCCCGTGTCGCTTCAAGCAGGATGTTGTTCCCCGTGAGGGTTTCGAAGACGGCGAATGGCATCAACAACAGAATGCAGCGGAAGAACAGGAGCGCCACGCTGTAGTAGTCGCGGGCACTTCGAACGAAACACCGGGCTAGGAGATAGGACCCCATCGTTTCGACGAACAGGATGCCGCCACCCTCCAGTGCAGCTCCGAATCCATCGCGGACAACCATGCTGATCGCCGCCCACAGACAGTAGAACAACAGGCAGAAGTCGGCGACGCGGAACCGGCCGGCAGCGCCGCTGAGCCATCGGAACAGGCATGGAAGCACCATGGCAAGGAGAACGAGTCTATACGGGCTTATGATCAGCCCACTCAAATCGAACAGCCAGGGGACAAAGAGGGAAACGACAAAGAACCTTATCGGCCATGCCGGCCAAGAACCTAACTTTTCGCCCTTCGAATCGGCGACGGCTGTTTCTGAACGGCGTGATTGGGCAAAGCGATCCTGCCGTGTCGAACGCGGTTCGCGCGCGGTATGCCTGAGACTTCCAAGTTCGTGTGCCCGCAACTCGCGTCCGCCTTCACTGTCCGCAGCATGCTCCGCTCCAGCCCGACGCGGTCTCGATTCAAATCCGCGCACGATCCGAAGGCCGCTGGCCTGGCACCCCCGGCTCCGGGCGACCCTCGCCTGAAACATTCGACACCCATTCTAAGGGCCTCGATCCGGAACAGTATCTGCCATTCCGTCGGAGTTCGAACTTCCGCATACTTCATAGGGGGTAACGTTCTGTCGATCGTGACGATGCATCGACACAATCGCAAAAGTTTACGAGACACCCGCCTCCTCCACCATCGGATGCGCCTGTCGTCTTCGGTGCCTCGGCCTTTGGAACATCAACCGCGGAAGGCGAGCTTCAGCGCGGCGCGCTGGTCATGACACATACGCTAATGGGGGTGCGACAACCGCCGCACACGGATTCGATCGTCAAATGGGAGGAGGGCTCCCCCGGGCGAGCTACTACCGATTGATGTAGTACGCCGGCACCGGATTGTTGGCAGAATGAGCCATTGAGGAGACGATCCATTTCATTCCAACCGGCACCCATGTCCGCGCAGCTCGATGCGGATCGGAGGCGAAACATGTTCAGGCTTCACATCAGAAACCACGACCTGTTGAGCATGTCCGGTGGCAACAGCTATGGGGCAGCGCGACATCATCTGGCTAGCAAGGGTTCGAGCCTGTCGGTGGCAACGGGCACTAGCCAGCCCGACCTCCCGGGCGCATCCGACATGCGGGCGGCATGGTCGCAAGCCGTATCTGCTGTGGATCTGCCGGCGTTGCCGGGATGGATGTCGGCCTTCCAATCGCCCGGTGGTTACGCCTTGTCCTGGAGTTTCGGCTCGCCGTTCAGCGTGGCCAGGGGCTTGTCCGCAGACGCGGGCGGCCCGTCGATGTCCGCCGATGGCCCGGACCAGGCGCCGGAAAGCGCGCCGTCCGGCAACGGCTTCGCTTCGGTGGTGCATTACCGGTCTTCAGACAGCATCGCACCAGAGGCATCGGCCCCTGCATCGGTCTCGTTCCGACCCGATACGGCCGCCGCGTCCAGCGCTGCCACCAGCCCGGCGCTCGACCGGGCCAGCGATGCCTCGCCCGCTGGCGGAGTGTCCTTTGCACCGAGCGTGACCCTGGTTGCGCCTGCAACCACCGGCATGTCTGGGACCGCCGAACGCTTCGACGATGCGGCCCCAACGGCCGAGGGGACCAACCGGGCCGGCTCCGAAACGCCGACCGGATCGTCGGTCATGCCTGCATCTTCAGCCGCAGCGACCGAAGCCGAACCTGCGACCGATACGCTGGCCGTCCCAATGGTGGCGCTGGCGGCGGAACCGGCAGCGGCAGCGGCGGCGACGCCGAACAAGATCGCCCTCGAGAACATGAAGCAGGGCAACCCGCGCAGCGAATGGGGCGTCGACGGCGACGGCGATGCCAACATCCAGGGCTTTGCCACCGAGATCAGCACCAATATCGGCCAGACGGTGGACTTCAAGATCGCCACCGATTCCACCAACTACCGGATCGACATCTACCGGCTCGGCTATTACGGCGGCGACGGCGCCCGCAAGGTTGGCACGATCAACCAGTCGCTCACCTCCGCGCAAATCCAGCCGCATCCGATCGTCGACATGTCGAAGGGCCTGATCGATTGCGGCAACTGGTCGGTCTCGGCAAGCTGGGCAATCCCCTCCGACGCGGTCTCCGGTGTCTACATCGCCAAGCTGGTTCGCCAGGACGGCACCGCGGGGCAGAGCCTGATCCCCTTCGTCGTGCGGGACGACAGCTCCACGAGCGATATCGTCTTCCAGACGTCCGACACCACCTGGCAGGCCTACAACGCCTGGGGCGGTGCCAGTCTCTACTACGGCGAGGTTCCAGTCGACCCGGCCGAGTTGGTCGGCTATCGCCCCCCCAACTGCAGCTGCGGCCTGAATGCGATCGGCCGCGCGTCGGCCGTCAGCTACAACCGCCCCTTCATCACCAACACCAGTCCGTTCGGCGGCACCCACGATTTCATCTTCGGCGCCGAGCATTCCGCCATCCGCTGGCTGGAGCAGAACGGCTACGATGTCTCCTACATCTCCGGCGTTGATTCCTCCCGCAACGGCGGGCAGCTGCTGAATCACGATGCCTTCCTCTCCGTCGGACACGACGAGTACTGGTCGGCCGAGCAGCGCAGCAACGTGGAGGCCGCGCGCGACGCCGGCGTCAACCTGGCTTTCTGGGGCGGCAACGACTGCTACTGGAAGGTTCGCTGGGAAACCAGCATCGACGGCAACGGCACCCCCTACCGTACCATGGTCTGCTACAAGGAGACCTGGGGCAGCAGCACCGATCCGAGCAATGTCGGCACCGGCACCTGGCGCGATCCGCGCTATGCCGATCCCGGCCAGCAGCCGGAAAACGCCCTGATCGGCACCATGTTCTCGGTCGACAGCTATCGCCAGGACACGATGACCGTTCCCTACGATTTTTCAAAGCTTCGCTTCTGGCGCAACACCGACGTCGCCAATTTGCAGCCCGGCCAGACTTACAGCCTGCCGCAGAACATCCTCGGGTACGAATGGAACTCCGACGTCGAGAACGGCTTCCGGCCGGCCGGGCTCGTCAATCTGTCGCTCTCCAATGTCTCGGTGAACACCTATCTGCGCGACTACGGCACGACCATCGGCAATGCCGACGCTACGCACAGCCTGACGATGTACCGCGACGAGAGCGGCGCCCTCGTCTTCAGCGCCGGCACGGTCTTCTGGTCCTGGGCGCTCGATGCCCAGCACGAAGGGGCGACGACGCCGACCGATCGGAACGTCCAGCAGGCGATGGTCAACATGTTCGCCGACATGGGCATCCAGCCCTCGACGCTCGTCTCCAGCCTTGCGCTCGCGACGCAATCGACCGACACCATCAGGCCAACCTCGACGATCACCTCGCCGACCATCGGCGCCAGCTTCGTCGAGGGCCAACACGTCACGATCACCGGCACCGCCCAGGATCTCGGCGGCGGCGTCATCGCCGGCGTCGAGGTGTCCACCGACGGCGGCAACAGCTGGTTCAAGGCGACCGGCCGGGAGAGCTGGAGCTACAACTGGGTCGTCCAGGCCAGCGGCACCTACACGATCATGTCGCGGGCCGTCGACGACAGCGTCAACCTCGAGACGCCCGCGGCGGGCAAGCAGGTGAGCGTGACGCTGCCCTCGACCGCCAGCCTGTGGACGCTGGCCGCGAAGCCGGCCGTCGAGACCAACCTCGAACCCGACGGGGTCGAACTGGGGGTCCGCTTCCAGGCCAATACCAACGGCACCATCTCCGGAATCCGCTTCTACAAGAGCTTCTACAATATCGGCGAGCACAAGGTCAGCCTCTGGACCGCAAACGGGACGCTTCTCGGGACGGCGACATCGACCGGTGAATCGCTCTCCGGTTGGCAGACGGTGACTTTTTCCAGCCCGATCAACATTGCCGCGGGGACGACCTATGTCGCCTCCTACCACACCAATGGCTACTATTCGAGCAGCACTGGATATTTCGACTCTGCCTACACGCGGGGGCCGTTGAGCGTCAGCCAGAACGGTGGCGTATACGCCTATGGCAACAACGCGGGCATATTCCCGAACAGTTCGTACCGGGGCGAAAACTACTGGGTCGACGTGGTGTTCAACGCCTCGACCGTCAACGGCGTGCCGGTTGCCGTCAACGACACGGGCTACTGGGCTACCCAGAACACGGTCTTGACCATCCAGGCCGCTTCGTTGCTGGCCAATGATACCGATCCGAACGGCGATGCGCTCTCCATCACCGGGGCGGACAACGGGGTGAACGGCACCGTTACCTTCAACAGCCAGACGAATGCGATCACATTCACGCCGACGACCGGCTACACCGGCCCGGCGAGCTTCCGCTACACCATCTCCGACGGCCGCGGCGGCACGGCATCGGCGACCGTCAGCCTGACGGTCAATCCGCCCTCGACGGCGACGAGCCTGTTTTCGCTCACCGATACGCCGAGCATCGCTTCCAACAACGACGCCACCCCGGTCGAGCTCGGGATGAAGTTCGTCGCCTCGGCGAGCGGCCAGATCACCGGGCTGCGCTACTACAAGAGCGCCCAGGACACCGGCACCCATGTCGGCTCGCTCAACGAGTTTCCGACCTCGAGCTGGAGTTCGACGAACTACTGGGTAGACGTCCTGTTCGAGCGCTCCACCGCCAACGCGGTTCCGGTGGCCGCCAACGACAGCGGCTTCACCACCACGCCCGGCACGGCTGCGACGATCCAGGCGTCGGCGCTGCTCGCCAACGACAACGATCCGGACGGCGACCCGCTGACGATCACCGGGGTGGACAACGCAGTGAATGGCACCGTTGCCTTCAACGGCCAGACGAATGCCGTCACCTTCACGCCGACGGCGGGCTACAGCGGACCGGCAAGTTTCCGCTACAGCATCTCCGACGGCCGCGGCGGCACCGCATCGGCGACCGTCAGCCTGACGGTCAACCCGCCCTCGACGGCGACGAGCCTGTTCTCGCTCACCGATACGCCGAGCATCGCTTCCAACAACGACGCCACCCCGGTCGAGCTCGGGATGAAGTTCGTCGCCTCGGCGAGCGGCCAGATCACCGGGCTGCGCTACTACAAGAGCGCCCAGGACACCGGCACCCATGTCGGCTCGCT